>DAINDE010000010.1:0-85145 GCA_036732025.1 Rhodocyclaceae bacterium | reverse complement strand
CCACCCCCGAGGCCGCCGCACCGCCGGCCGCGTTGGCCGAGGCGCCCGCCCCCCAGCCCATGCCCGCTGCCGAGGTCGAGGCCCGGGCCAAGGGCTTCATGGACGAGGCCCGCCGGGCCGTGGCGGCCAAGGACGCGCCCACCGCCATCAACCGCCTCAACCGCATCCTCAGCCTGCCCCGCAACGAGCAGACGGAACCGGCCCAGGCCCTCATCGGCGAAGCCCGGGAGCTGAACGGCGAATTCCTCAAGGCCAAGGCCGAGTACGACGTCTACCTCAAGCTCTTCCCCACCGGGCCGGCGGCCGCCCGCGTCAAGGAACGCCTGGCCGCGCTGCCCAAGGATGCCGCCCGGGCCGGTGCCCCCAGGCCGCTGCCCAAGGAGGCCGGGCCGGCGGAATGGACCTTCTTCGGCAGCATTTCCTCCTACTACTACACCGGCAAGTCCCAGATCGAGACCCTGACGCCGTCGCCCTCCGGCCTGCTCACCTTCAACCGGGACACGCTCTCCGCCGTGGACCAGGATGCCCTGATCACCACGGTGAACCTCAACGCCCGCCGGCGGGACGCCTTCACCGACACCCGCATCGTCTTCCGCGATACCGACAACCACAACTACCTGCGCCCGGACCGCAGCTACAACCGCGTCTATTCCGCCTACGTCGAGCATACCGACCGCAAGAACGGCTACTACGTGCGGGCCGGCCGCCAGAACCCCAGCGGCATGGGCGTGCTGGAGCGCTTCGACGGCCTCCAGGGAGGCTACAACCTGAATCCGGACTGGCGGGTGAATGGCGTCTATGGCGAGGCCGTCGAATTCAACTCGCCCTTCAAGAAGGTCTTTTACGGCGCCAGCGTCGACCTCCTGCCGGTGACGGGCAAGCCGGGCATCACCGCCTACGGCATCGAGCAAACCCTGGACGGCCTGCTCAACCGCCGCGCTTTCGGCCTGGAAGGCCGCTACTTCGACGGGCGGGCCACGGCCTATGGCATGCTCGACTACGACGTCCTCTACAAGGGCGTGAATATCGCCCTGCTCCAGGGCAACTACCTGGACGAAGCCGGCAACAACTACTTCTTCGTCATCGACCACCGGCGGGCGCCGTCCTACAGCCTGACCAACGCCCTGCCCGGGGCGCCGGGGCTCAGCCTCAAGGACCTGGTGGACGCCCAGGGCCTCGACATGGTGCGCCAGGAGGCCAAGCACCTGACGGCCATGTCGGACATGTTCGCCGTGGGGGTGACCCATCCCCTGTCGGAACGCTGGCAGGTGGGCGTCGACTACCGGCTTTCCGAAATCTCCAGCACGGCGCCGGTGAATGCCGTCATTCCCCTGGCGGTGATCGGCACCTGCCTCGGGATCATCGATCCGGTGAACAACACCTGTATCCTCAATACCGCCTCCCAGCAGGGCAGCGGCCAGAACCACGTGGTCACCTTCCAGGCCATCGGCAACAGCCTCTTCTTCAACAACGCCGTGGGGGTCGCCAACCTGAGCCTGATCTACGCCCCCACCTACGACGGCCAGGCCTCGTCCCTGAGCTACGTGTTGCCGGTCGGCGACCAGTGGCGCTTCGACACCAACCTGCGCTACTACACCCAGAAGGACGACGCCGGCGGCAGCCAGGAGCGCTTCTCGCCCAGCCTGAAGGTATCCTGGCAGTGGCGCAACAGCTTCTACGTGGAAGGCGAAATGGGCAAGGAGACCTCCCGTTCCTCCAGTGCCCTGAGCCGCGACCACGTCACCCGCAACTACATGTACATGGGCCTGCGCTGGGACTTCCGCTGAGCGGCGCCCGGGCCCGGCCCTGACGGAGAACTCTCTTGACTGCCCTGATCCTCATCCTCGTCGCCCTGGTCGCTGCCTTCGTCCTGTGGCGCTTCCAACTGCTCCCCTTCGGCAAGGCGGTGGGCGGCGATGCCGCCGCCGCCTTGCGCGAACTCCTCCTGGCCCGGGCCGAAGGGCGCATCGGCGCCGAGGAGTTCGAACAGCGGCAGGCGGCCCTCCATGCCGCGCTGCTTGCCGCCCCGCCTGCCCCCGGGCGCCGGCGTGCCGCCCTGTGGGCAGTGCCGGCGGTGGTGGCCGTGGCCGCAGTGCTCCTTTACGTATTTGTGGACGAGCGTGGCGGCGCGGGGGTGCCGGCCGCCGCGGTGCCCGAGCCGCCACTCCTGACGGGATCGCCCATGGAACCCAAGGGCCAGGCCGCCAACGCCGGGGATCTCAACACCATGGTCAAGCGGCTGGCGGAAAAAATGGAGAAGGATCCCAACAACGGCGAAGGCTGGCTGCTCCTCGCCCGCACCTACGGCGAGCTGCGCCAGCCGGAAGCGGCGGCCAAGGCCTACGCCCGGGCGGCGGCGCTCCTGCCGCCGGACGCCAACCTCCTGGCCGACTGGGCCGACGCCCATGTGGTCGCCCACGGCCGCAAGTGGGACGACGCGGCCCGCGACATCGTCAAGCGCGCCCTGGCAGCGGACCCCAAGCACCTCAAGGCCCTGGCCCTGGCCGGCAGCGAGGCCTTCGAGCGGGGCGACCACAAGAGCGCCATCGGTTTCTGGAAGCGCATGCAGGCCGCCGCCCCGGCCGATTCCATGGATGCCAAGCTGGCGGAAGCCAACATCCAGGAGGCCACGGCCGCCATGGGGGGCAAGAAGGGGGGAGCCGGCAGCGGGGCGCAGGCCGGCGGCGCGGCCATCGCCGGCGTCATCAGCCTGGATGCCCGCCTGCGGGACAAGGTGGCCCCCGGGGACACGGTCTTTGTCGTGGCCAAGGGGATCGAAGGCGGCGGGGCGCCGCTGGCGGCGCAGCGTTACACCGCCGGCGAACTGCCGATCCGTTTCGTGCTGGACGATTCCATGGCCATGGTGCCCGGGCGAACCCTGTCCGGCGCCGGCGAGGTCGTGGTCACGGCGCGCTTGTCCAAAAGCGGGGACGCCAAGCCCCAGCCGGGCGATTTCTCCAGCGTTCCGGTGCGCGCCCGCCCGGGGCAGCAGGATCTCAAACTGGAGCTGGTGGCCGGCAAGTAGCCGGCGCCCCCCGGTCTAACGCACCATGACGAGCAGGCATTTGTTACTGGTATAGTGAGAATTGTTATCAAATAAGTTCAATCTCGATATCGTGCCGACTTCCCAGATCAGTCCGGCCCTGCTGGCAGCGTTGCATCGCCTGCTATCCCCCGTGGCGCGCCTCATGCTGGCCCGGGGGATTACCCTGCCCATGGCGGTGGAACTGCTCAAGCGGGTGTTCGTCGACGTCGCCGAGCGGGATTTCCGCCTGGGCGAGAAGACGGCCACCGACAGCCGCATCAGCCTGCTCACCGGCGTCCATCGCAAGGACGTGCGGCGCCTGCGCGCCTTGCCCGGCGTCGAGGACGAGCTGCCGGAAAAGGTTTCCCTCGGCGCCCAGCTGGTGGCCGCCTGGACCACCCGCCCCGAATGGCAGGATGGCCAGGGCCGGCCCCGACCCCTGCCGCGCCTGGCCAGCAACGGCGGCGATTGTTCCTTCGAATCCCTGGTGGCCAGCGTCAGCCGTGACATTCGCCCGCGTTCGGTGCTCGACGAGTGGATCCGGCTGGGAGTCGTCGCCGTCAATGCCGCCGACGAGGTCGAGTTGCAGGAGCAGGCTTTCATCCCGCGGCACGGCGAAGCGGAAAAGCTCGCCTACTACGGCCTCAACCTGGGCGACCACATCGCCGCCGCCACCGACAACGTCCTGGAGATCGGCAAGCCCTGGTTCGAGCGCAGCGTCCACCACCAGGGACTGAGCGTGGGCGAGGTCGATGCCCTCCGCGAAAAGGCGGCGGCCCTGGGCATGTCCCTCCTGCAGGATCTGCACCAGCAGGCTTCCCGGCCCGATGGCGACGGGCAGGCCAAGGATCGCCGCTTCACCTGCGGGGTGTATTTCTACAGCGCCCCGGTGGACGGGGAAGAGTCGCAATGAACCGGCTTCTCTGGTTCCTGGCCCTGGCGGCCGGTTGGGCGGCCGGTGCCCTGGCGGCGCCGGTCTGCGTCGATCCGGAACGTCCCGGCGTCGAAGTGCCCCTCGCCCATGGCATCGGTGGCACTGGCGCGCCGGCGGCCCGGGGCGACGACAAGGGCACCGGCGGCATCGGCGGTACCGGGGCCACGGCCAACGGCAGCGGCGGCATCGGCGGTACCGGCAGCCCCCTGGCGGAAGGAAGCACCGTCGGCATCGTCGGTACGGTCACCGGCTTCGCCTCGGTCTGCGTCAACGGCCTGGAAGTGCATTACGACAACCGCGTGCCGGTCAGCGAAAACGGCGAGGCGGCCTCGGTGGGGCAACTGGCCGTCGGCCAGACCGTGTCCATCGAGGCGGTGGCGACGGCGAAAGGCCTGCGCGCCCGGGACATCGCCATCATCGACGTCCTGGTCGGGCCGGTCACCCAGGTCCATGGCCATGGCAAGGCCGTGCAGGTCATGGGTCAGACCGTGCTGATCGGCCCCGACACCCGCGGGCCCGGCGGCGGCAAGTCGCTGGCGCCGGGACAGACGGTGCGGGTGAGCGGCATGCTGGACGCCCAGGGCCAACTGGTGGCGACCCGCCTGCAACCCGTCGGCGGGGGCAAGGAAGCGAGCGCCGCCGGCTGGGCGGTGGCTGGCGGCGGCCGGTCGGGCAAGGTTGCCGGCGTCGAGGTTTCAGGATTGGCAGGCGGCGGCAGCGTCATCGTCAAGGGCCGCTGGGACGGGCAGGCCCTGGTGGTGCAGTCGGTGCGAACCGACCCGACCCTCCGCTTTGCCGGCAAGGCGGAGCGGGTGGTGGTCGAAGGCCTGGTCCAGGAAGGGCTGCGGGACGGGAAGATGACGGTGGCCGGGGTGCGGACGGTGGTGACGGCGGATACCCGCCTGCCCGCCGGCGCCGGGGTGGCGGGCGGCCGCGTGGTGGTGGACGGCCGCATGGGGGCCGACCGGGTGCTCCACGCCGAGCGGATCGACTCCCTGGAACCGGCCCGTCCCGGGCTGACGAAACCGGCCAGACCACCGGCGGCGACCAACGGCAAGGCCGGGGATGACCTTGCCCGGGAGGGTGGGTCGCGCCGGACGGAAAGGACGGAAAGGGCGACCGAAACCGAGCTCGGCGGCCGCGCCGAAAGAACCGAGCGGACGGAAAAGGCCGAGAAAACCGAGAAGGCCGAAAAGGTCGAGAAGGCCGAGAAGGTGGAGAAGGTGGAGAAGGTGGAGAAGGTGGAGAAGGTGGAGAAGGTCGAGAAGGTGGAGAAGGTGGAGAAGGTCGAGAAGGTCGAGAAGGTCGAGAAGGTCGAGAAGGTCGAGAAGCCGGAAAAACCCGAGAAGCCGGAAAAACCAGAAAAACCCGAAAAACCCGAGAAAGCGGAACGCCACTAGCCGCCAGCCGTTCCCCGGCGACTTCCCTGACCCCTGCCATGACCATACCTTTCCGTAGCCTGCTGGCCTGCGCCGGCCTGACTCTCGCCTCCCTTGTCCAGGCGCAGGGCGCCTGGACCTTCAGCGCCGGCGTCGACCACTCCTCCGGCAAGTACGGGGACTCCGGCCATACCGAGACACTGACCCTTCCCCTGGGCATCAAGTACGAGGCGCAGCCGTGGACCCTGCGCCTCACCGTTCCCTACGTGGTCATGCGCGGGCCGGCCAACGTGGTGGCCAGCGGTGGCGACCGCATCGCCCTGCAGGGGCGGAACAGCGGGCACCGGCAGGCGGAAGGACCGGGCGACGTAGTGGCAGGGGCGGCCTGGACCGCCTGGCAGGAAGCGGGCTGGCTGGTGGATTTCGGCGCCAAGGCCAAATTCGCCACGGGCGACGCCGACCAGGGCCTGAGTACCGGCGAGAACGACTATTCGCTGTACGTGGACGTCTATCGCAAGCTCGGCAGCGGCACCATCTTCGGCACCCTGGGCAAGCGCTGGATGGGTGACCCGGCGGGCAGCGACCTGGCCAACCCCCTGTACGGGACGCTGGGCTGGTCCCAGCGCCTGACCCCGGCCACCAGTGCCGGCCTGACCTACGACTACCGCGAGAAGCTCCAGGCCACCGGCGCCCCGGTGCGGGAAGCGACGGTCTTCGTCAGCCACCGCTTCGGCGATGCCTGGAAGGTGCAGGGCTACGTCGTGACCGGCTTCTCTGCCGCCAGCCCGGACCTGGGGGGCGGCATCCTGGTCTTCTATTCGCCCTGACGGGGCGGCGGGCAGGGCTGCTCATGGGATTTCCGGGCTAGAATTCCCCCTCGCCCCTTTGCCCCACCGCCCGTGTCCCGTATTTTCCTCGCCCCCATGGAGGGCCTCGCCGACTACGTCCTGCGCGACGTGCTGACCCGCATCGGCGGCTACGACGGCGCCGTCTCCGAATTCGTGCGGGTATCCGGCAACCTCCTGCCGCTCCGCACCTACCAGCGCCTGGTGCCGGAAGTGGCCGCCGGCTGCCGTACCCCGGCCGGCACGCCGATGGTGGTGCAGCTCCTGGGCAGCGACCCCCAATGGATGGCGGCCAACGCCGCCCGGGCCGCCGAGCTTTCTCCCCATGGCGTGGACCTCAATTTCGGCTGTCCGGCCAAGACCGTCAATCGGCACGGCGGCGGGGCCATGCTGCTGGGCGACCCCGACCTGCTTCACCGCATCGTCGCGGCGGTGCGCCGGGCGGTGCCCGGGGAGGTGCCGGTGACGGCCAAGATGCGCCTGGGCATTTCCGACACGGTCCTGGCCATCGATTGCGCCCGGGCCCTGGCGGAAGGGGGCGCCGCCTCCCTGGTGGTGCACGCCCGCACCAAGGATCATGGCTACCGCCCCCCCGCCCACTGGGACTGGATCGCCCGTATCGCCGACGCCGTGGCGGTGCCGGTGGTGGCCAACGGCGAAGTGTGGACGGTGGCCGACTGGCGCCGCTGCCGGGCGGTGTCCGGCTGCGCCGACGTGATGATCGGCCGCGGTGCCGTCGCCGACCCCTTCCTCGCCCGCCGCATCCGGGGCGAGGCCGATGAAAGGCCATCCGCCGAGGACTGGCGCCGCCTCCTGCCCAGCCTGCGGGAATATTGGGAGAAGGTGCCGCAGCGGGTGCTGCCCTGCCACGCGCCCGGGCGCCTGAAGCTGCTCCTCAGCTACCTGCGGCGCACCTGGCCGGAGGCCGACGCCCTCTACTGGGCCGTGCGCGCCCTGCGGCAGCCGGCCGAGGTCGGCGGCGTCCTCGAACTGGCGGCAGGCACGGCGGCATGACCGGCCCGGAGGGCAACTCCCGCCTTGTCACCAGCAGCCAGCCCGGCCCCCACCGGGATCTGGAAAAGTTGGTGCGGCGCCACGCCGGGCATCCCTTCCAGAAACCCGTCCTCGACTACAACCGGCGGGCTTTCGCCATGGCCATGGCCGCCTGGCGGGGCTGGAACGGGCGCTCGCCGCTCATCCTCGACGCCGGTTGCGGCGTCGGCTGGAGCACCCTGCAACTGGCCGGGGCCTATCCCGACCACTTCGTCCTCGGCGTGGACCAGTCCCTGGATCGCCTCTCCCGCGGCAAGCCCCTGCCGCTGCCCGCCAACGCCGCCTTCGTTCGCGCCGACCTGGTGGATTTCTGGCGCCTCCTCAAGGGCGAGGATGTCCGCCTGGCCCGTCACTACCTGCTTTATCCCAACCCCTGGCCAAAGGTGGGCCACCTGGCGCGGCGCTGGCACGGCCATGCCGTCTTTCCCGACCTGCTGGCCCTGGGCGGCATCCTGGAGTGCCGGAGCAACTGGCGGACCTACGTGGAGGAGTTGGCCCTGGCCATCGGCTGGGTCGCCGGCCTGGCCGTCAGCGTCGAACCGTGGCTGCCGAAGGGGGAACCGTTGACGCCGTTCGAACGGAAGTACCTGGCCTCGGGGCAGTCCCTTTACCGCCTGGTGGCCGACCTCGGCCAAAGCGCCGCCGACCAGCTCCGGAAATAGCGCAGGTAGGCGTCGGCCAGTGCCTCGGCGAGGTCGCGCCGGCGGTAGCCCCCCGCCAGGGCGGCCGCCAGGGCCGGGGCGAGGGTGGCGGGGGTGACCGGCGCTGCGTCGTCTTCCCAGGTCGCCAGGTAGGCGGCCACTTTGCCGGGGGACGTACCTTCGCTCCTCAGGCTGACGGCGGGAACGCCGAAGGCGGTGGCGACGATGCGCCCGTGCAGGCTGCTGCCCGCGAAGGCGGCAGCGCCGGCCAGCAGGGCGACGATGTCGCGCCAATGCAGGCTCTCGAAGAGCACCGCCCGGCGGGCGGGGAGGCGGGCCGCCAGGCGCCGGTAGACCGCCGGGTCGTCATGCCAGGGCGCCGCCCCGGCCTGGAAGAGGGCGATGCCGCGGTCGGCCGGCCAGGCGCGCAGTGCCGCCGCCAGGGCGTCGAGGGTGGCGTCGTCGCCGTAATCGGCGCTGAACTGGAGGGCCAGGTAGCCTCCCCGCCAGATGCCGCCCAATTCGCCGGCGGCTCCCTGGCGGCGTCGGCGGGCGACGGCGGGTCCGAACAGGCGGGCGACGATGGCCGCCGGGGCGGGGGTCAGGGCGGCGGCGATGCCGTGGGCCGCCAGGAAATCCCGGGTGACCCGGTCCCGCACGCCGACATGGGCGGCGGTCGCAAGCTTGGCCGTAACCTCGGCGACGAAGGCAGGATCGCGGTGGGCCAGCCCGCTGCCGCCGACGGCGTTGAAAACGCGTGCCACACCGGCACCGCAGCGGTCTTCGCCGAAGACGTAGGGTGCCCGGTCGGGGATGCCGAGGATGCTGCCCGCCCAGGCGGCAGCGGCGATGTCGGGCAGGCCGCGGCGGCCGGCCATGGCAGGACCGTCGGGGGCGAGCATCACCGCGGCTTCCCATGCGCTGGTGTCGAGAATCTCGCCGCCGGCGTGGATGACGGCGGCCGGCACCGGCTGGCGCGGCACGGCGGTGCGGACCGCGTGGCCGCCCCAGGGGCGCAGGTCCCGCGCGGCGAGGCCGACGCAGCGGCGTTCGCCGGGCGGCAGCAGGGCGTCCAGGATGTGGGGAAAGAGCAGATCCCCGAAATTGTGCCGGTCGAAGGCCCCGGCCAAGGCGAAGAGGGGGCGGGCCATGCCCCGGGATGGTGGCAGGAGGCCAGGGGCGGCGCAAGGGCTTGCCGGGGCCGCGGCAGGGGGTTAGATTGCCGGCCATGTCCGTCCCGACCTCGCCCTGCCAGTCCTGCGGCGCCTGCTGCGCCGCCTTCCGCGTCGATTTCCATCCGGCCGAGCTGGCCGGCGGCGCCTTTGCCTGGGAGGAAGGGGTGCCGGCGGCGCTGACCGTGCCGGTGACCGCCAACCTGGTGCGCATGGCCGGCACCGACCGCTCCCCGCCCCGCTGCGCCGCCCTGGCCGGGGAGGTCGGCGTGGCCGTGGCCTGCACCATCTACGGTGCCCGTCCATCACCCTGCCGCGAATTCGACACCGAGCACGCCGCCTGCGCCCGGGCCCGCCGCCAGCATGGCCTGCCGCCCCTGTAGGGGAAGCGGCGGGGGAAAGGTTATCCCCTTTTCGGTCGGGTAAGTCTGTGGATATCTTCGGGACAAACCCGCCAAGTGGCCGTCCGGCAAGGGTTTTTCACGCTTTGCCCATTTTTTTGGCAGGCGCCCTTTCCTGGGCGTGGGCCAGCAGGTGGGAGCTGGCCACGTCGGCGGGCAGCGGCCGGGCGTAGTAGTAACCCTGCTGGTAGTCGCAGCCGATCTGGGTGAGCAGATCGCGCTGGGCGGGGGTTTCCACCCCCTCGGCGATGACCTTGAGGCGCAGGCTGTGGGCCAGGGCGACGATGCCGGTGGCGATGGCCACGGCGTCCGGGTCGTCGGGCAGGTCCTGGACGAAGGAACGGTCGATCTTGAGGTAGTCGATGGGGAAACGCTTGAGGTAGGCGAGCGACGAGTAGCCGGTGCCGAAATCGTCGATGGCCACCCGCACGCCCAGGCTGCGCAGGCGGTGGAGCATTTCCACCGGTTCGTGGGCCCGCTCCATGAGGACGGATTCGGTGATTTCGAGGACCAGCAGCTCCGCAGGCAGGCCGCTGTCGGCCAGGGCCGAGGCCACCACTTCGGGCAGTTCGGCCTGCTGCAGTTGTTTGCCCGAGAGGTTGACCGCCATGCGCACCCGCAGGCCGTCGTCGAGCCAGGCCCGGGCCTGGGCGCAGGCCATGCGCAGCACGCGTTCGCCGAGCTGGAGGATGAGGCCGGTGTCCTCGGCGACGGTGATGAATTCGGCCGGGGAGACGATGCCCCGCTCGGGGTGGCGCCAGCGGACCAGGGCCTCGACGCTGCTGATGGCGCCGTCGGCAGCCACCACGGGCTGGTAGAAGACGGCGATCTCGTCCCGCTCGAGGGCGCGGCGCAGGGCGTTCTCCAGGCGCAGGCGGTCGGCCACGGCAGCTTCCATGGCCGCTTCGTAGAAGGCGACGCCCAGCCCGCCCTGCTTGGCCCGGTACATGGCGGTGTCGGCGTGGCGCAGGAGGGTGCTGACGTCGCGCCCGTCGTCGGGATAGATGGAAATGCCGATGCTGGCGGTGGCGACGATTTCCTGCCCGGCCAGTTCGACGCTGCCGGAAAGCATGCGGGCGATGTTCTGGGCCACGCCGGAGGCGACGCCGATATTGGGCAGGTTGTCGAGGACGACGGCAAATTCGTCGCCGCCCAGGCGGGCCACACAGTCGTCGGCCCGCACGCAGCCCTTGATGCGCTGGCCGACGATGGCCAGCAACTGGTCGCCGCACTCGTGGCCGAGGGTGTCGTTGACGTTCTTGAAGCGGTCGAGGTCGAGGAAGAGGACTGCCAGGCGCCCCTGGTGGGCCTCGGCTCGCTCGATGGAGCGTTCGGCGTTCTCGAGGAAGAGGCGGCGGTTGGCCAGGCCGGTGAGCGGGTCGTTGTAGGCCAGGTGGCGCACCTGCCGCTCGGCCCGGTTGGCGTCGATGACGCGGCGCACCCGGCGATTGACCACGGAGAGGTGGATGGGCTTGGGGATGAAGTCGCTGGCGCCGGCCTCGAAGGCCCGTTCGATGGAGGGGCGGTCCTCGAGGGCGGTGATCATGAGGACGGGAATGTCCTTCCACAGGGCGTGGCGCTTCAGTTCGGCGCAGGTGGCGAAGCCGTCCAGTTCCGGCATCAGGGCGTCCATGAGGATGGCGTCGGGCAGGCTGGTCTCCAGCTTCAGCAGCACCTCCACCCCGTCGCGGGCCTCGTCCACCACGAAGCCACCGCGGCGCAGGGCGTGGCGCAGGGCGGAGCGGGTGCTGCGGTCGTCGTCGACAATGAGGACACGGGGGGCGTCGTCGTCGCGGAAGAGCGGTTCCATGACGGCCGGGAGGTCGAGCTCGGCGGTCAGCAGCGGCTCCACCAGGGCGTATTCGGTGCGCAGGCTGACCAGCAGGTCTGCCGCTTCGGCCAGGGCGCCAGCCTCGGCATGGACCTCCATTTCCCGGGCGACGGCGGCCAGGTGGCCGGCCCCCAGGTTGCTGGCGGCGCCCTTGATGGCGTGGGCGGTCTGCCGAAGGACGGCGGCGTCGCCGGTGTTGACCGCTTCCTCCAGCCGGGCCACATAGGTGGGCATGTCCTCCACGAAGGGGCGGATGGCTTCGCCCACGGCCGGCCCCAGGGCTTCGCGCAAGCGTTCCAGGACGGCCATGTCGAGGGGGGCGCTGCCCTTGTCGCCGTTATCCTGGACCGGGGGCACCGGCGCATGCCACTGCAGCCAGCGCTCCAGACAGGCGGCCAGGGATTCCAGGGTGAGCGGTTTGCTGAGATGCCCGTCCATGCCCGCCGCCAGGCACTTCTCGATGTCGGTGGGCATGCTGTTGGCGGTCATGGCGATGATGGTCAGGCGCTGTCCGCGGGCTTCCTCGCTGCGGATCAGCGCCGTGGCCTCGAAACCGTCCATGTCGGGCATGTTGCAGTCCATGAGGACGAGGTCCCAGGCGGCTTCGCGCCAGGCCTTGACCGCCTCGCGGCCGTTGGCGGCAAGCTGGCAGTGGCAGCCCAGCATCTGCAGCATGCCTTCGGCCACCACCTGGTTGGTGCGGTTGTCCTCGGCCACCAGGATGCGTGGTGCCGTGCGGTGGCCCACCGGCGCCGGTGCCGGTCCCTCGGCCGGGATGGGCAAGGCCTTGGCGACGGGGCAGGGGATGACGAACCAGAAACGGCTGCCGTGGCCGGGGAAGCTCTCGACGCCGATCTCGCCGCCGAGGACGCGGACCAGTTGCTTGCAGATGGCCAGGCCCAGCCCGCTGCCGCCGAAGCGGCGGGTGGTGGAGGTGTCTGCCTGGGTGAAGGAGTCGAAGATCCGCGCCTGGTCCTCCTTGGCGATGCCGATGCCGGTGTCGGCGACGGTCATGCGCACACGGTCGGCGCCATCGGCGTCGACCGTGACGGCGATGCCGCCGGTGGCGGTGAATTTGAGAGCGTTGCCGATCAGGTTGGTGAGAAGCTGCCGGATGCGGGCCGGGTCGCCGGAAACAAGGCGGGGAACCTGTTCGGCGATGCGGCTGGTGAGGGTAAGGCGCTGGCTTTCCGCCTGGGGCTGGAACAGCAGGACGGTTTCGCCGACCAGGGCGTGCAGGTCGAAAATGGCCTTCTCCGGCTCCAGTTTGCCCGCTTCCAGCTTGGAAAAGTCGAGGATGTTGTTGATCAGTTCCAGCAGGTACTGGGAGGAGTCCCAGGCCAGGTCGAGGAGTTCCCGGTCGCGGCCACCCAGGTTGCCGGCCTTGAGCATGTCCAGGGTGCCGATGACGCCATTGAGGGGGGTGCGGATTTCGTGGCTCACCGTCGCCGCGAAATCCGCCTTCAGCCTGGCGAAGCGCAGGGCGCTGTCGCGGGCGGTGCGCAGTTCCGATTCACGCTCTTCCAGGGCCTCCATCATGCTGTTGAAGGCGTGGGCCATGTGATAGAGATCCCGGGGCCCTTCCAGGCGGGCGCGCAGGCCGGTCTGCCCGCCTTCCGCCTGCTCCATGGTCGCGGCCAGCTCCGCCAGGGGGCGGGTCAGCCGCTTGGCCAGGAGGCGGAGCAGGAAGAGAAAGATCAGGGCGCAGAACAGACCGACGGCGAGATTGACCGAGAAGACTTCGGCCACGAGCCGGGTGACGGTCACCTTGCTCTGGGTGACGCGCACGTAGCCGAGGGTCGTGGACTTTGCCTCGGTGGTGTCGAAGGGGGAATCGGCGCCGGTTACCGAGAGCACCGGGGCGACGAACCGCCAGGCATCGGCGGTTTCGGCCTCGAGCCGGGCCACCGGGCTGATGGCCGGCCCGCCCCGGGGGCCGCCGGAGGCGCGGGTGAGGCTGCGATGGAGAAGGATGCGCCCGTCGGCGTGCCAGACCTCGATGTCCACCACGTCGGGGAAGGCCAGGGCCGCCGCCACCGCCTCCTCCATGTTCTCCTGGGCGCTCACCAGCAGGGCCAGGCGGCTCTGGGCCGCCAGGCTCTGGGCCAGGCGGATGCCTTGCTCGACCTGGGTGGCGCGGATCTGGCGGCTGCCCTGCCAGGCGCTGAGCAGGGCGGTGAGGAGGGTGACGCAAACGATGCCGAGGGCGGCCGTCAGGGTGAGCTGGCGGCGAAAGGTGGAGCGGCGGAAACGGTTGGCGAGGGACTGGACGACCGCCATCTTGGCGACTATTGCTCCGGGAAGGTGAGGTCGAAGGCGGGGAGCGGCGACGACCCGCGCGCGAGACCGAGATGGCTGGCGGTTCGCGTGTTGAAGGCGGTGAGGACGTCGCGCAGCGGCAGCACGCCGCGGTTGGGCTGGTTGCCGCCGGCAATGTTGAGAGCCGAGTTGGCGAGGTTGCGCCCCAGTTCGATGTTGTTGGGGTAGAGGGCGAAGAGGGCGCCGCGCTTGACGTGGGAGACGGAGCTCGAGAATACCGGGATCATGCGGTTCCAGGATTCCTGGAGCACCAGGGGCAGGATGGTGGCCTCGTCGGCGGTGGTGCTGTCCTGGAGCAGCCAGAGGGCGTCCCGCTTGCCGTCGGCCTCGGCGAAAAAGCCCTGGTAGAGGAACACGGCCGCCTTGAGGTCCGCCGCCTCCTGGGCGACGAGTTCGTAGCCGGCGTTGCGGGCGGCCTCCTTGGCCAGGCGGATGAGCCAGGCGTTCTGCCGCGGTTCGTAGATGACCACCACCCGGCGGGTGGTCGGGGAAATGGCCTTGAGGCGGGCAAAGAGGAGGGCCGGGTCCGGCGCCAGGCTGAGGATGGGGCCGGCGCGGACCTCGTTCTCGGGGACGGAGATGACGCCGCTGGCGACGACGCCGATCTCCTTGTCCAGGGTCGAAGCGGCCTTGAGGCCGTTGCGGCCGAGGGCGATGACCACGCGGATGTCCTGCTTCTTCAGTTCCCCGGACAGTTCCTGGGCGTTGAAGCTGTTGCCCACGGCGTAGGCGGCGACCCGGGTCTTGGCGCGATCCTCGATGCCTTCGATGATCTTGGAGAAGACACTGCGGTAGGGTTCGCCGATGTCCGGGTAGATGACGGCGATGGGGCCCATGGTCCCGCCCGCCGCCGCCAGGCGCACCGGTCCGCCGGGACCGGCGGCGAGGAGCAACTGGCTGACGATCTCGTCCCGCGGGGCGTCGAGGTTGACGCGCAGGACTTCGACGCCGGGGGTGTTTTCGATGCTGCCGATGAGGTTGGCAACCCCGCCGCCGGCTACCGCCTCCGTCTCGGCGTAGATGACGGCGATACGGGTCGGGCCGGCGCCCGCGGCGTTCCCCGCGAGGCAAGCCAGCGCTAGCAGCAACGGAAGGCGAGGGAAGCCCGTTTTCATGACGGCATTATAGGCTGTATCGGCCTTGAAGCCAGATCGTCCGCCCCGGCATCGGCAGGTCGAAGGTGATGCCGGAGTCGGGGGTGCTGGGTTCCCGCACGTCGGCGCCGAACAGGTTGTAGATGCTGGCGGAGAAGTCCCAGCCCGACTTGGTGCGCTCGCTGCGCAGGGTCAGGTCCACCGTCGTGTAGTCGGGAATCTGGGCGCGGGTGTCGCCCCAGGCGCGGTTGCGGTCGGCCACGTAATTGACCTGCCCGGAAAGCAGCCAGCCATGGATCAGGCGCCAGTCGGCGCGAGCGTAGAAATGGTGGTGGGGCGCATAGCCGGCGTCGTGGCGGGTAGTTTCGTCGATGTTCTTCTGGTAGGCGTAGTGGCCCGACAGGCGCAGGTTGGCGGAGGCGCTCCAGGCCGCCTCCAGCTCGCCGCCGCTGCCCCGCTGCTTGCCGCCGTTGCGATAGGTGGTCGAGGCAACCGGGATGCCGATGACGTCGGAAATCTCGTGGTGGAAGACGCTCAGGGTCGTCTCCAGATTGGGTCGGACCTGCCAGGTGACGGCGGCTTCCAGGGTCTTGATCTTTTCCGGCTGCAGGGCGGAATTGCCCAGGGCCACCGGGTTGCTGGTGGCGTACTTCTCGACGAAGGAGGGCGCCCGGAAGGCGGTGCCGTACATCACCTTGGCGGTGAGGTCGTGGCGGGCTTCCCAGACCAGGGCCAGGCGCGGGTTGGTGGTGCTGCCGAAATCCGAATAGCGGTCGTGGCGCAGGCCGGCGGTGAGGGTCCAGTCCTTGGCGAAGCTCCACTCGTCCTGCAGGTAGAGGTAGCTGAGGTGCCGCTTGTGGGGGGCCATGAAGAGATTGGCGCCGCTGGAGGGACCGTAGGGAACCGGTGTCGGCAACGGGCCGCCGAAGAGGGTGAAATTCTTGCTCTCCCGGGTCTTGTACAGGTCCATCACGTCGTGGCCGGCGCCGAAGCGCAGACGATGGTCGGCAAAACCAGAGTAGATGCCCGAAGCGGCGAGACGGGTATTGCGTTCCCATTTTTCCGGGGCGCCGATCATTCCGTTGGGGAAGAGTCCGAAGAAGGCGCCTTTCGGGAAGAGGAGCAAGGGCGTCGTGACTTCGTAAGCGGTCTGCATGTACGAGGCTTGCAGGCCTACAGCGAGGTCGGGGGCGAAATTCTCGTCGTTCCAGGACAGATCGGTGGTGACCCGCCGATGCCGGGAGCGCCCCACGGGATCAAGGGAGCCTGCGATGCCGGCGCCGACGCCGTTATCGTCGCGTTCCACATAGCCGGCCCGCAGGCGGTACCTGCCGTAGGCGATGTCCAACTGCCCGTCGATATCGTTGTGCCCGAGGCTGACTGGCCCGGGAGCGAGGGATACCGCTGGGGCGAAGCCCAGCGCGTCGATGGCGGTTTGCGCGTCAGCCTTGACGGTCCGTTTCTGCCCGTCGGTGCTGCCGACCTTGAGGAAGGCGGCAATCTCCAGGCCACCGTTTTTGCCCCCGTGCTGGAACCAGGTGTCCCAACTGTTGTAGGACCCGGCCCGCAGGCCGAAGGAGGTGCCGTCCACGTCGCGGGCGGTCTTGGTGATGACGTTGACGGTACCGGCGAAGGCGTCGGCACCGTAGAGAGCGGAGCCGGGGCCGCGGATCACCTCGATGCGCGCCACGTTTTCCACCGGCAGGGACACCGGCAGGTCGCCGCGGTTGCCTTGGTAGATGCTGGTCATGGGAATGCCGTTGACCATCATCAGGACGTGGGGGTTGGCCCAGGTGAGGATGCCCCGCAGGCCGTAGGTCACGGTGTAGCCCACCGACGACCGGGAGACGTGGAGGCCGGGCACCGATTCCAGGGCCTCGTCCACGGTTTTCGCCCCCATGGCGGCGATGTCCTCGGCAGTGATGACGGTGGCTACCGACGGCGCCTTGCGTACCAGTTGCCGGGTGCCGGTGGCGATGCTGACGAAGTTCTTGTCGCCGTAGGCCAGTGCCAGGTCTTCCTCTTCCAGCTCGGTCTGGGCGAGCGCCCCGCCCGCCCAGAGAACGGCGAGGCAGGCGGCGATTCTTCCCGTTTTCATCAGCATGACAATCCCCCTGGTATGGTTCTGCCGGCGGCGCCTGTTGTTCTTGTCGAAAGCCCGGCCGGCGATGATGCAACGACAATAATGCCAGAATTTTCCCGCCGGGGAGTGCCGTCGTTGGCGCCTAACCGTGGCCAGAGGCGGATTCCGCCCAGGAGCGCCGTGGCGCGCCTTCGTAACTCAGGGATGTGCAGCGCAGGGGGAAGGTGGCCTGCTGGGGGCGCTCGGCGGCTTCGATGTAGCAGGGCGGCATGCCGGCCAGGAAGGCCGGCAACATGTACAGGTAGTATTCGCGGGGCGACAGGCCGAGATCCAGGGAGAGGGCGGTGGCGATGGCGGCGTAATTCATGCGCATGCGCCAGCGGCCGCTCAGGAGGATGCCCTCCACGGCGTAGGCCAGTTTCAGGTAAATGCCGTTTGCCAGGCCCTCCTGCCGGGCGATGCCGACCACCACGTCGTTGCGTTCGTCGGGCCGCGACCTTCCCACTGGCCGGCCGTAGCCGCCGATGCCGCGGTTGACGCGCAGTTCCTCGGTCACGATGTCGGCGAGATCGCTGCCGGATTCCATGGCCTGCCGCGCCCGGACCAGGAAGTCGGCCACGGCCAGTTCCACCTGGCCGCCGAAGATGGACGCTTCGGAAACCGCCAGGGCAGCGCTGATGCCCAGGATGCCAGTGCTGCGGGTGCTACCGGCCAGGGCGGCGACGCGGTTGTTCCACAGGCGGGCGTCGGGATAGCTGGTGTTGGTCCAGATGGCGTGCAGCACCCGCAACTGGGCGGGGGTATGGCGCCGGCCGGTGATGGCGAAGAGGTACATGTCCATCCAGTCGGCGTCCCGCAGGGCGGCATGAATGTCGAGGCCGCGCATGACGGCACGCTCGCCGGGGAAGCAGCCGCCCATGGTGGTGCGGAGGTGGCCTTCGAAGGATGCCAGGGGATGTGCCACGGTCATGGTCAGGCTCCGGGAGCGGCCACGGGGCCGGGATCGTTTTCGATGTCGAGGGCGAAGAAGGGGAAATGCCGGAAGCCGATCTCGCCCTGCTCCAGGGCATGGGCGGCGGCACCGGGGAGGCGCAGCAGGAGGGTGAGCATCTCGCCTTCCGGCGGAGCGAAGCCGAGATCGGCCAGGGCCGCGGCCGCAACCCCTATCAGGGCCAGGGGGCGGCCGGCCACGGCCTCCAGGGCTTCGCGGCGGGCGGCCAGCCAGGCGACGTTTCCGTCCGGCAGGGCGGCAGCGAGGGCCGCCAGGGTCTGCACGACCGGCCGGGCGGTCGTGTTGCCGTAGGGGGCGAAGCCGGAAGGATGGTCGCAGTCAGGCCAGACTTCCAGGCGGGTGGGCCGGGGCGGGTCGCGCAGGTCTGCCTCCCAGGCGGCTAGGTCGGCGCCGCAGCGCCGCCAGCGTTCCATGGCCAGCAGCACTTCCCGGGCGCCGCCGGAGGAACCGGCGCCGACGGCCAGCGCCGACATCAGGGCTGCCGCCGCCGGCGAGCCGCTGACGCCGGCGCCCATGGCGGCATGGACCGCCGGGTCGCGGGGGCCGGGATTGGCCAGGGCGATGGCCAGGACGTCCAGGGCGCGCGCTTGCTGTCGGTTCGGCCGTTCCCGCCGGAAGAGCAGGAACAGGTATTCAATATAGCTGCCCTGGGCGAGGATTTCCCCGTAGACGTCGTAGCCGCTGCAATAGCAGGTCCGGGCGGCGAAGGGGTCGTCGGCCTCGGCCTCTTCGTCCCACAGCCGGCTGGTCAGTGTTGCCTGCGTCATGGCATCAAAGGAGGCTCATGCCGCCATCGACGACGATTTCTTCCCCGACCATGTAGGAGGAATCTTCCGAGGCCAGGAAGAGGATGGCGCGGGCCAGTTCTTCGGGCTGTCCGAAGCGCTGGATGGGCGACTTCTTCTGGATTTCCTGCTGGATGGCCTGGCTCACTTCCGCCGGCAGGCCGAAGCGATCGAACATGGGGGTGGCGATGGGGCCGGGGCTGACCGCGTTGACGCGGATCTTGCGGGGGATCAGTTCCAGGGCCAGGGAGCCGACCATGGCCCGCAAGGCGGCCTTGCAGGCGCCGTAGACGCTGAAATTCGGGGTGCCCAGGCGGTTGGTGATGGAGGTGGTGACGACGACGGAACTGCCTTCCTGCAGCAGGGGAAGGACCTTCTGCAGGGTAAAGAAGACGCCCTTGAAATTGGTGGAAACCATGGCGTCGAAGGCGTCTTCGCTCACGGCTTCCAGCGGCGCCGGCGAGGCGATGCCGGCGTTGAGGACGAGGATGTCGAGGTGGCGGAAGGCGGAACCGACGGTTTCGACGAGATGGCCGATGTCGGCCAGACGGCCGCAGTCGCTTTCGATGACCAGGGCATCGGGGCCGAGGGCTTCCCGGGCCCGGGCAAGGTTCTCGGGGCTGCGGCCGGTGACGGCGACGCGGGCGCCTTCGCGCTGGAGAAGCTGGGCGGTGGCGAGCCCGATGCCGCTGGTGCCGCCGGTGACGAGTGCTGTTTTTCCTTGGAGTTTCATTGTTCTTTTCCTTACAGGTCGGTGCCCAGGATCCGCATGCGCAGGTTCATGGGGGGGACTTCCTCGCCGTCGATATAGACGTCGAGCAGGGTGGGGCCGGGGTGGGTGCAGATGGACTCGATGTCCAGGCGGGCCAGGTCTTCCGGGGAACGGATGGTGTGGGCCTGGGCGCCCATGGCCCGGGCCACGGCGGCGAAGTCGGTGGGCGGGAGTTCGAAGGCGATGCGCTCGGCGCCGGCCAGGCGCTGGCCGTGCTTGACCATGCCCAGGGAGGCGTCGTTGAGCACGACGTAGATGACGGTCAGGCCCTCCGCCACGGCGACGGAAATTTCCTGGCCGTTCATGAGCAGGCTGCCGTCGCCGGTGATGCAGACCACCGGCACGCCGGGGTTGCCCAGGGCGGTGCCGACGGCGCCGCCGATGGCCCAGCCCATGGGGGCAAAGTCCATGGTGACCCGCAGCCAGCTGCCGTCGTTCTTGCGCCGGCCGTTGTCGAAGCGGCGGTGGCTGGTAAGGCGGCGCTCGCCCTGCCGGCGGTCCCGGGGCTGCAGGTAATGGGTGGACCAGGCGACGCTGTTGCCGGCGTCGGCCAGGAAGCGCGTACCGGCGGGGAAGAGGCGGCCGAGGTCGTGCATCAGGCGCTGGGGCTTGATGGGGGTGGCGTCGCTGACGAAGGCTTCGGCATCGGCCAGCAATTCCCGGGAGTTGGAGGGGAAGTGCAGGCAGCGGTGCTGTTCCTTGTGGCGGGCCTGCTGGCGGCTCAACAGGCGGTCGAAGATGGTCAGGATGCGCCCGCGCACGCGCAGGCGGGCCATGGGGGAGCGGGCCAGGTGTTCCGCCGATTCGTCGACATGCACCAGCTTGTCGTTGAGCAGGGCGTCGCTCCAGCCGCTGCTGGTCCATTCGTTCATGCTGGTGCCGACGGCGACGATCAGGTCCACCGTTTCGTCGTTGAGGGAATCCGCCGCCGCGGCATGGCCGGCGAAGCCGAAGACGCCGTC
The DNA here is from genome assembly GCA_036732025.1 of Rhodocyclaceae bacterium. Lineage (GTDB taxonomy): Bacteria > Pseudomonadota > Gammaproteobacteria > Burkholderiales > Rhodocyclaceae > SSSZ01. The sequence continues at coordinate 64,837 of DAINDE010000010.1, read as the reverse complement.
GAAGAGGGGATGGGTGGGCGCGACCAGGCCCTTGCCGTCCGGCGTCGTCACGAAGGGGATGTTGCGCTGCAGGGCGAGCTGCAGGATGCTGCCGATGGCTTCGCCGCAGGCGCCGCCGATGAGCATGCGGGGGTTTTTCGCCGTTTCCAGCAGTTCGAACAGCTCGTCGGTGGCCTGGGGATCGAACAGGGAAGAGGGGCGGATGGCGTCGGCCAGGCGGAAGGAGGGGCGGCGCACCGGGCTCGGGCTCTTCAGGATGTCCAGGGGGATGCTGAGATGGACCGGGCCGCGGGGGGCGCGGACCGCCCGCTGCAACGCCGTCATCAACTTCGATTCCAGTTGGTCCGGGTGGGAAACCAGGGAGTTGTAGCGGGTGCAGTGACGGAACATGCCAAGGGTGTTGATGCCGGTGCAGGCCGATTCCTGCAGCGCCCGCTTGCCGAAGGAGGGCAGGGAAGGCTGACCGGTGATCACCAGCATGGGGACGCCGTTGTCGTAGGCGCAGGCGACGCCGGTGATGAGGTTGGTGGCGCCGGGGCCGGAGGTGGCGCAGCAGACGCCCAGCTTGCCGGTTTCCCGGGTATAGCCGTCGGCCATGAAGGCGGCGCCGGCTTCGTGCCGGGCTACCACCGGGCGTGGGCCGCCCCGCCGGCTGCTGCGGGCCAGGGCGTTGTAGAGGGGTTCGATGGCGCCGCCGGGGACGCCGAAGACGAAGTCGACACCGAGCTGTTCCAGGTAGGCGACGATGAGGTCCGCCACCTGCTCGCATTCCGCCACCACCGGCGCCGGCAGCCGGGCGGGCGCGGAATCGCCGGCATGGGCAAGTTTCTTGGCTTTCATAAAGAGCATCCACAAAAGAGTGAAATGAACAAAGGGCGGGCCAAGCCCACCCTCAGTGACGATTAATACTTTCGTTATACTAACTTAAGTAATAGTCGCAATGCATTTGCCATGGGCTGGCTTATGCCAAATATTTCACACTGTGATCCATATTCGATATCTCGGCCGCTGCTCCCGGGTGGAAGGGTTATCCCCTTTCCGGTCGGGCAACCCTGTGGATATGTTCTGGACAACGCCGCCAACTGCCCGTCCAGCAAGGGTTTTTCACGCTCTGCCCAAAAAATGGGCGAATTCTGTCAGCCCGAGGCCAGGCGATGCGCTGCCCGGGTGGTTTCCGGCAGACGGTAGCGGGTCGTGCAGGCGAGCACGAACTGCAGGGCGGTGGTCAGGGAAACCCGGTGGCCGATGGAGATGTAGAGCGGCTTGACGCCGCGGCGGGTGCGAAGGATGGCGCCGATGGTTTCGCCCTTGTCGCAAAGCGGCGCCCAGTCCCCCTTCTCCGGCCCCGGTTCGCAGTCCTCGCCGATCAGCCGGGTCTTGGCGACGCCGATGGCGGGCCGGTCCGCCAGCAGCCCGAGGTGGCAGGCGACACCCAGGCGCCGCGGATGGGCGAGGCCCTGGCCGTCCACCAGGAGAAGATCCGGTGTGCGGGAAAGCAGCCTCAGGGCGGCGAGGGCCGCGGGCACCTCGCGGAAGGACAGCAGGCCGGGGATATAAGGAAATCGCGTCGGTTCCCGGGCGATGGCGTGCTCCAGGGGCTGCAGGCCGGGAAAGGAGAGCAGGGCGGCCGCCGCCCGGGTGACGCGTCCGTCGTCCTCGAAGCCGACGTCGATGCCCGCCACGCATTCGACCGGGCCGAGACGGTCGTTCCGCTCGACGCGGGGCGCCAACTCCCGCTGCAGGGCGATGGCTTCCCGGGGGGCAAGGTTCCAGGCGTGGGTTACAGCGCTATCCAGCACAGGGGGACCCGCATTTCCGCCTCGCTGACGCCGCCGTGCATGCCCAGCATCGGGTGATGCCGGTCGCCGGGGCGGGTGTCGAGGATGGTCCAGTCTTCCTTGAGGATCAGGGTGAAATCGCCGATGCGGCTGAGGAAGTGCCGGTGCAGGTGGCCACGGCCGAACCAGCCGCCGTCGACGAGGCTGGCGCTGTCCACCAGCCACAGGGCGTGCCCCAGGCGTTCCACCACGGTCTCGGCGAAATAGGCCCGGCGCGAGGGCTTGACGTGGGCGTAGGCCACCCGGCGTTCGCCGGAAAGGGGGAGGGAAAGGCAGTCGGCGAGGTCCGGGTGATCGGCGAGGTCGATCTGACGCTCCGGCGGCGCCATGATGAAACCGTGGTCCGCCGTCACCAGCAGTAGCGCGTCGGCGCCCTGCCGGCGGGCGACGAAGGCTTCTATTTCGGCCACCAGCCCGCGCAGGCGACCGACCGCCAGCGGCGCGTCGGGGCCGTGGTCGTGGGCGGCGGTGTCGTAGTCGGGCCAGTAGGCGTAGATGAAGTGGCGGTCCCGCTCGCCGGCCATGGCCCTTTCCACGGCGGTGAACAGGTCGGGCGTGGCGCCGTAGGGCTGATGGCGGACGTGTCCGGCCATGCGACGGTTGAAGGGGGAGTGGGCGATCCACGCCGGCATCACGTGGGTGGTGGCCACCGGCAGGCGGTCGGCGAAGGGGGTGAGGTTGAGGATGCGCTCCGCCCAACGCTCGGCTTCCGGTGCCGGAACCGGCGAACTGCGCCGGCGCATGGGCAGGACGGCGAGGGTTTCCCCCACTTCCTCGCTCCACAGGTGCCAGCCGGTCAGCCCATGGCCGACTGGCGCCAGGCCGGTAAGGAAAGTGCCGATGGCGGTGGCCGTGGTGGTGGGAAAGACGGAGTCCAGCGCCAGATGGGGGCTCTTGCCCAGCAAGGTGTCCCCCAGGTGGCGCCGCAGCTGGGCTTCCCCCATGCCGTCGATCACCAGCAGGATGACCGTTCGAGCGGAACCCAGTTCGCTGGGCAGATCCGGCAGAGGGGGGACGCCACCGGCGGCGGCACCGAAGGCTTCGGCCAGGCTGGCCATGAGATTGGGAAGCCCTCGCGTCTGGCTCGGGGGAGGGGGAAGCAGGCGGGATAGCATGGTATTTCAATGATCCCACGGGCCGTGGGGAGCGGCAACGCGCCGGCGTCCGACATTGCCGTCGGGGGTGAAAAAATTCACGGATGGGCGTCGTGGCGGCTACCCTTCCCGTCAGAACTTCTAACATATAAAATATATAAGACTTGCGAAGGCCTGGCCACGAACCAAAGGGCTGAACGCAGTGTCGTAAAATGACTGTTTTACTGAGCCACCCTCTACGAAAGGAAGTCGCCGTGCTTGAAGCCTATCGTGCCCACGTCGCCGAACGTGCTGCCCTCGGTATCCCCCCGCTCCCCCTTTCCAAGCAGCAGACCAGCGACCTCGTCGCCCTGCTCAAGAATCCCCCGGCCGGCGAGGAAGCCTTCCTGGTCGAGCTCATCACCTATCGTGTTCCCGCCGGCGTGGACGACGCCGCCAAGGTCAAGGCCGAGTTCCTGGCCAAGGTTGCCAAGGGTGAAGAGTCCTGCGGCTTGATCTCCAAGGAAAAGGCTACCGAACTGCTCGGCACCATGCTGGGTGGCTACAACGTCAAGCCGCTGATCGACCTGCTGGCTTGCCCCACCTGCGGCGCCGTCGCCGCCGAGGGCCTGAAGAAGACCCTGCTGGTGTTCGACTACTTCCATGACGTCGCCGAGCTGGCCAAGGGCGGCAACGCCAACGCCAAGGCCGTCATGCAGTCGTGGGCCGACGCCGAGTGGTTCACCTCCCGTCCGGAAGTGCCGGCCAGCCAGAAGCTGACCGTCTTCAAGGTCACCGGCGAAACCAATACCGACGACCTCTCTCCCGCTCCCGACGCCTGGTCCCGCCCGGACATCCCGCTGCACGCGCTGGCCATGCTGAAGAACCCGCGTCCGGGCATCGAAGCCGACGAGCCCGGCGTCCGCGGCCCGATCAAGCAGCTGGAAAAGCTGGCCGCCAAGGGCAACCTGATCGCCTACGTCGGTGACGTGGTCGGTACCGGTTCTTCCCGCAAGTCCGCCACCAACTCCGTGCTGTGGTTCACCGGCGAAGACATCCCCTTCGTCCCGAACAAGCGTTTCGGCGGCGTCTGCCTGGGCTCCAAGATCGCTCCGATCTTCTTCAACACGATGGAAGATGCCGGCGCCCTGCCGATCGAAATCGACGCCGGTCAGATGGACATGGGCGACGAGATCGAACTGAAGGTTGACGGCGCCACCGGCAAGGTCACCGCCACCAAGAACGGTGCCGTGATCGCCGAATCCCAGCTCAAGACCCTGGTCATCCTCGACGAAGTCCGCGCTGGCGGCCGTATCCCCCTGATCATCGGCCGCGGCCTGACCGCCAAGGCGCGTGAAGCCCTGGGCCTGCCCGCTTCCACCCTGTTCCGTCTGCCGCAGCAGCCGAACGATCCGGGCACCGGCTATTCGCTGGCCCAGAAGATGGTCGGCCGCGCTTGTGGCCTGCCGGAAGGCAAGGGCATCCTGCCGGGTACCTACTGCGAACCGAAGATGACCACCGTCGGCTCCCAGGACACCACCGGCCCGATGACCCGCGACGAGCTGAAGGATCTGGCCTGCCTCGGCTTCTCCGCCGACATGGTGATGCAGTCCTTCTGCCACACCGCCGCCTATCCGAAGCTGGTCGACGTCAAGATGCACCGCGAACTGCCGTCCTTCATCAGCACCCGCGGCGGCGTCGCGCTGCGTCCGGGCGACGGCGTCATCCACTCCTGGCTGAACCGCCTGCTGCTGCCGGATACCGTCGGTACCGGCGGTGATTCCCACACCCGCTTCCCCATCGGCATCTCCTTCCCGGCCGGCTCCGGCCTGGTCGCCTTCGCCGCCGCCACCGGCGTCATGCCGCTGGACATGCCGGAATCCGTGCTGGTCCGCTTCAAGGGCAAGATGCAGGATGGCATCACCCTGCGCGACCTGGTTAACGCCATTCCGCTGTGGGCCATCAAGCAGGGCCTCTTGACCGTCGAGAAGAAGGGCAAGAAGAACGTCTTCTCCGGCCGCATCCTCGAAATCGAAGGGTTGCCGGACCTCAAGGTCGAACAGGCTTTCGAGCTGTCCGACGCCGCCGCCGAGCGTTCTGCCGCTGCCTGTGCCATCGCCCTCAACAAGGCGCCGATCGTCGAGTACATGCGCTCCAACATCACCCTGATGAAGTGGATGATCGCCGAAGGCTACCAGGACGCCCGCACCCTGAAGCGCCGCATTACCGCCATGGAAGAATGGATCGCCAAGGGTGAACTGCTCAAGGCCGACGCCAACGCCCAGTACGCGGCGGTCATCGAGATCGACCTGGCCGAGATTACCGAGCCCATCGTCGCCTGCCCGAACGATCCGGACGACGTCAAGGTCCTGTCCGAAGTCGCCGGCGACAAGATCGATGAAGTATTCATCGGTTCCTGCATGACCAACATCGGCCACTTCCGGGCCGCCGGCAAGGTGCTGGACGGCAAGAGCGACATCCCGGCCCGCCTGTGGATCGCCCCGCCGACCAAGATGGACGCCCTGATCCTGACCGAAGAAGGCTACTACAGCGTCCTCGGCAAGGCCGGCGCCCGCATGGAAATGCCGGGCTGCTCGCTGTGCATGGGCAACCAGGCGCAGATTCGCAAGGGTTCCACGGCGATGTCGACCTCGACCCGCAACTTCCCCAACCGCCTGGGCATCGACACCCGCGTCTACCTCGGCTCCGCCGAACTGGCCGCGATGTGCGCCCTGCTGGGCAAGATTCCGACCAAGGAAGAGTACATGCAGTACATCCAGGTGGTGAATGCCAAGGCCGCCGACATCTACCGCTACATGAACTTCGACCAGATCCCGGCCTTCGTTGAAGTTGCCGAGACCGTCGACGCCTAAGCGGCAGCGTCGCTGGAAAAAACCCCGCCGGAGCGATCCGGCGGGGTTTTTTTCGTCCCCTGGGGCGGTCAGGCCTTGCGTAGGTAGCAGGCCTTGAGCAGCATGGGGCCGGCGTCGGTCTTGCAGTCGACCTCGTGGTCGCCGTCCACGATGCGGATACCCTTGATCTTGCTGCCCTGCTTCAAGGTGGTTGAACTGCCCTTGACCTTGAGGTCCTTGATCAGGACGACGGTGTCGCCGCTCTGCAGGACGTTGCCGTTGGCGTCCTTGACGATGCGCTCACCGCCTTCGTCCGCTGCAGCCTCGGCCTGGGGCCATTCGAAACCACAGTCGGCGCAGACGTAGTTGGTGCCGTCAGGGTAGGTGTTTTCCAGGGTGCACTGGGGGCAGGCGGGGATGGTGGACATGGTTTCTCACGGAGCGGTGTGTGACGAAGGGCGCCAGGATAACCGATGGGGGGCGATGAAACGAAACCCTCGCTCCGGGCCCGGTGGGGTACCATGATGGGGACATGGGCACCGGGGAGGGTTGGATTGCGATGGCGGAGAATCGTTTCTGGGGAATTCTGCCGGGCCTCTGGCTGGCAGCCGTCGCCGTGGGCGCCTGGGGGCAGGTCGGGCAGGACCTGCCCCCATCGCCCGACTACCGGGGCGAAATCCGCCGCGGGGCCGACGGGAGGCTGATGGTGGTGCCCGCCCAGGTACAGGGCGCCGCCGCCTCCGCCGGGGAGGTCCGTGCCCGGGCTACCATGGTGGTCGGCCCCGGCGAACGGATCGCCACCATTACCGAGGCCGCGCGGCTGGCCAGGGATGGCGAGGTCATCGAGATCCGGCCGGGGGATTATCGCCGCCAGCCCGCGGTGTGGACCCAGGACAACCTGGTCATCCGCGGTGGCGGACAGCGGCCGGTGATGATCGGCGACGGTGCCGGTGCCGGTGCCGAGGGCAAGGGCATCTGGGTGGTCCGCGGTGGCAAGGTACGCATCGAGAACATCGAGTTCCGCGGTGCCCGGGCACCGGCCGGGGGCGGGGCGGGGATCCGTCTTGAAAAGGGCCAGCTCACCGTCCGCCGCTGCGCCTTCTTCGACGACGAAACGGGGCTCGTCGCCGGCGATTCGCCGGAAACAGCCCTGGAGGTCGCCGACAGCGAATTCGGCTCGGCCCCGGCCCACCCGGGACCGGCCCGCCATCTCCTCCTGGTCGGCGAGATCGGCAGCTTCAGCCTGACGGGCAGCCGGCTCTACGGCGGCAACCGGGGGGCGCTGGTGCGGACCGGTGCCCGCGTCAGCCGCATTTACCACAACATGTTGCTCGACGGCCCGGAGGGCCGGGCCGCCTACGAACTGGAGTTTCCCCGGGGGGGCCTCGCCTTCGTCGTGGGCAACACCATCGGGCAGTCGGCTGCCACCGGCGATCCGGTGCTCGTCGCCTACGGGACGGAAGGGGTGCGCTGGCCGGAGAACGGCCTCTACCTGGTCCACAACACCCTCACCAACGACGGCCACCACGGCGATTTTCTCAAGGTGTGGCAGGACAAGGTTCCCGCCGATGCGGAGATCTGGGTTCTCAACAACCTGACGGTGGGGCAAGGCAACCTATTTCCCCCGGCCCGGGGGCGGTTCGAAGGGAACCAGAGCCTGGCGAGTCGGGCGGAGCTGGCCGCCGTCGGCGGCATCCCCCTGCGGCTGACCAACCTCCATCCCCTGCGCGGCACGATTCGCCCGCCCGGCAGCGCGCGCGGCGAGGATCTGTCCCCGCGGGCCGAATTCGTGTTTCCCGTCGGAACCCGGCCCGTCACCCTGTCCAGTTCGCCGGCTCCGGGCGCTTTCCAGTGAGCGGTGCATGGGCACAGGGGCGGTTTCCGGCCTTCCCCAGCACATTTTTTTTACAAGTTCATTTGAACGGACGAGCGGGTTTCGTCACATTCGCGTACACTTCTGCCTTTACCGCCGGCGCGGTTTGCCGGTGAAGTTTCCGGAAAGATGAAGATGAAGTGCGTGGACGATTTTCGCTTGCGCTTGGGCAAGCACGAGCTGGTGCCGATCATGATCGGGGGCATGGGCGTCGATATCTCGACCGCCGATCTGGCGCTGGAGGCCGCCCGCCTGGGAGGCGTCGGCCACATCTCGGACGCGATGATCAACACCGTCGCCGATCGCCGCTACGACACCAAGCACGTCAAGGAAAAGCTCGCCCTCTACAAGTACAACGTCCATAACGAGGACAAGTCGCCGGTCAAGTTCGACCTCGGCCGGCTGGAAGAGGCCACGCGGCTGCACGTGGAGGCCACCATGGCGCGCAAGCAGGGGTCCGGCCTGGTGCTGATCAACTGCATGGAAAAGCTGACCATGAACGCCCCCCGGGAGACGCTCAAGGTCCGCATGTCGGCGGCCCTCGACGCCGGCATCGACGGCATCACCCTGGCCGCCGGCCTGCATCTGGGCTCCTTCGCCCTGATCGAAGACCACCCCCGGTTCCGCGACGCCAAGCTGGGCATCATCGTTTCCTCGGTGCGCGCCCTGCAGCTCTTCCTCAAGAAGAGCGCCCGCACCAACCGCCTGCCCGACTACGTGGTCGTCGAAGGGCCGCTGGCGGGCGGCCACCTGGGCTTTGGCATGGACTGGGCCGAATACGACCTGGCCACCATCGTCGCCGAGGTACTCCAGTACCTGCGGGACGAGCACCTGGACATTCCCGTCATTCCCGCCGGCGGCATCTTCACCGGCTCCGACGCCACACGCTTCCTCGAGGCCGGCGCCGGCGGCGTGCAGGTGGCGACCCGCTTCACGGTTTCCGAGGAATGCGGCCTGCCCACCGACGTCAAGCAGGAATACTTCAAGGCCAACGAGGACGACATCGAGGTCAACCAGATTTCCCCTACCGGCTACCCGATGCGCATGATCAAGAAGAGCCCCGGCATCGGCGACGGCATCCGGCCCAATTGCGAGGCCTACGGCTACCTCCTCGACGCCAACGGCAAGTGCGCCTACATCACTTCCTACAACCGGGAAGTGGCAGCCCATCCCGAAGCCCGCAAGGTGCGGGTGTGGGACAAGACCTGCCTATGCACCCATATGCGCAATTTCGACATCTGGACCTGCGGCCAGCTCACCTGGCGCCTCAAGGACACCACCCGGCGCCACGCCGACGGCAGCTATCAGATCCTGACCGCCGAGCATATTTTCAAGGACTATCAGTTCAGCAAGGACGACCAGGTCTCCCTGCCGGAAATCCAGGCGGCCTGATCCCTTGTTCGCGTCCCCAAGCCCGGCCCGGTGCCGGGCTTATTGTCGCATCCGCGACAGGGGGTTGCCGCTGGATGTCCATATAACATACTGAATAATTGGTTGTTTTTTGCGTTTTTTGAAACGCTCGCCATGGCACGCTAATCGCTCGATAGGGTTGGTAACCTTCCGGAGCGTGTCATGAAGCTGCATATCGAGCGATCCCACATCGAAGCCATGATCGCCAGGTTTCCCCGCCTGGCGGATTTGCGGGAACAACTGCGTTTCGGCAACCGCGTCGAAGTCGCCTTCAACCAGTTGCAGGAGGACGAACTGTCGATGCTGGCCGGCCTTTATGCGGCTGGCGGGCCGGAACTGCGGGCACGGGCGGCCCAGATCGCCACCCTGCGGAAGGCCTTGCGGGAGGAAGGGGCCCGCTTCGCCGCCGAGGACCTGGAGGCCCTGGTGCCGGCGCTGGCCCGCTACCTGGCCGAAGGTTCGGCCCGGGGCTGGCTGTTTTCCGCCCATGTCACTGGCAAGCCCCTGGCCTACGTGGTGACCCGCCTCGATTTCACTCCGCCGTCGGAGGAGGAGACGGGCAAGGTCTTCATCGAGATGAAGGCCAACGCCAAGGCCCGGCTGGCCACGGCCACCATCCGCATCGCCGGCCCCGACATCGCCGGCCGGACGGTGGCGGAAATCCTCGCCGCCAAGGGTTTCGTCAAGGAGACGCCGGAACTCCTGCAGGCGTACGACGAGGCGGCGAGCCGCTACTTCGACTGGCGGGCCCGCTACGGCGCCCAGTTTTCCGGCCGGGGGGTCGGCTATTTCGCCGATAACCCGACGGCGACCCACCGGGATACCGACTATGCCCGCAAGGACGTGATCATCCTTTCGTCTTCCGGCACGCCGGCACGGCTGGTCAACGACGAGGGCATCCTCAGCGAGCGGCCCCTGGCCCTGGACGCCACCGGCGACATCCTCAGCAAGTACCTGCGCCGTGTGACCCGCACCGCCCGCCTGAGCGGCGCCGAGGAAAGCGCCGTGGAAGAGAGCCAGGCGGCCATCCCCAAGGGTCTTTTCACCGAATTGCCGGTGCATTTCTATATCCTCATGTTCCATCTGGAGCTGCACCACTACGTCTGGGTCCATGTGGATGACATGGCGCCCTACGCCTACCAGCCGGCACTGAAGCAGAAGCTCGTGCTGCCGCCGGAGCAGACCGATCTCATCGACATCCTCACCGCCGAGATGGACGTGCTCATGGACGACGTGGTTGCCGGCAAATCCGGCGGCACCACCGTGCTCTGCGCCGGCCCGGCCGGGGTGGGCAAGACCCTGACGGCGGAAGTCTATTCGGAGATCATCCAGCGGCCTCTCTACCGTGTCCATTCCGGCCAACTGGGGCTCAACGTGGCGGCCATGGAGACGGCCTTGAAGGAGGTGCTCACCCGCGCCCAGCGCTGGGGGGCGGTCATGCTCATCGACGAGGCCGACGTTTATATCAAGCGGCGGGACGACAACATCACCATGAACGCCGTGGTCGGGGTGTTCCTGCGCGTCCTGGAGTATTTCAACGGCTTGCTCTTCCTCACTACCAACCGGGTGGACGACATCGACGAGGCCATCGTTTCCCGCTGTATCGCCATGATCAAGTTCCACCCGCCAGGCCGGGAGGATCGGCGCAAGATCTGGCAGGTCATGACCGAGCAGTTCGCCCTGCCCGTGGCGCCGGAAACCATCGACCACCTGGCCGATACCTTCCCGGCGGCAACGGGCCGCGACATCAAGGGGCTGGCCAAGCTGGTGGCCAAGTACTGCAACCAGAAAGCAGTGCCGCCGACGCCGGAGGTGTTCCGGCGTTGCTCCGTGTTCCGCGGCATGGATCTGGGGGAACTTCCCGGCTAGGTTGCCTCGGCCTCCGGCAGGAGGGCAGCCACCACCGAACCGCCAACGCCGTCCTCGGGGTCTAGCCGCAGCAGCACGTCCAGGGCGGCGGCGGCCTCGTCACGGCGGCCGAGGCGCAGGAGGATGAAGGCGAGGCCCTTGAGGGCCGCCAGGGCGTAGCCCGGGGCGTCAGTCCAGCCACGCCAGTCGTCCGCCAGGCCGGCCTGGCGCGATGCCGCGGCGAGCCAGGCGCCGGCCGCCGCGTGGGCCGCGGCGAACTGGCGGCGCCGGTTGTAGTGCTTGAACAGGCAGCGGTGGGCGGGCAGGATGTCGGGGGCCAGCGCGATTGCCTCCCGGAAGCGGGCCTCGGCCTGCTCGGGGTCGGTGAAGTGGGCTGCGACGCCGGCCTGCAGCAAGGCGTCGATGGCGGGTGGCAAAGGGCCGAAGTCGAGAGCGTCTTCGTTGTCCAATAGCGTCATGATTTGTCTTCTGTCGGTTGGGGAGAGCCGATGGTAAGTGGAAGGGCTGAAAAAGCCACATAAAATTTGTGGATATCGAAATTGGAAAGGAGTTCCCCATGTTTCTCGCCATGAACCGTTTTCGCATCGCCCGTGGCAAGGAGGATGCCTTTGTCGAGCACTGGCGCAACCGCAACAGCTACCTGGACGAGGTGCCCGGATTTCTCGGCTTCCACCTGTTGCGGGGCGAGAGCAACGACGAGTTCACCCTCTTCGCCTCCCATTCCATGTGGGCGTCGGAGGCGGCCTTCGCCGACTGGACCCAGTCCGAGGCCTTTCGCAAGGCCCATGTGGCCGCCGGCAACTCGCCCCGGGATTTCTACCTGGGGCCACCCCACCTGGAACTGTTCGAAACGGTGTTGTAGGGCCGGCGGGTCGTCCCAGCAGGTCGGTCAGTGTTCCTTGCCGTCCACCCGCGGTTGCAGCAGGAAAGGCAGCGTGCGCCAGGCAAGGAGGGCGAAGGCGGCGAACCATGCGACGGCCGCCAGTTCGATCCACCTCAGATAGGCCGCCGGCCAGAGTTGGGGTGCGGCCGTACGGATGGCGAAGGCGGCGATCATGATCCACAACACCGCCTTGTCGCCCGGCGCGAACACCACCTTGCGGCCGGTATGCCCCTTGGCGATGCGCAGGATCATGGCCGGGATGACCAGTCCCATGGCGCCGAAGGTGAAGACGTGCAGCGGCAGGGTGCCGACCCAGGGGGTGCCGGCCAGTTTTTCCCAGGCGTCCAGGAGGAGTTGGCCGACCAGGGCCAGGTAGCCTAGGTACATGATGCCGATGTCGAGCCGGCGCAGGGCGCGGTGGGGATGCCACCAGCACAGCCTGGCGGCCATCAGTGCGGCAAGCAGCAATGCAATGGCTGCGGCCGCCGTCGTCGGCATCGCCGCTTCGAGGACGAGGGCAAGGCCGAGGAATTTGATGGACATGTCCAGGGGCCGGTAACGGAGGAGGTCGACCTGGAAGGCACCCTTCATGAAGGGCGTGAGGGTACGCTCCAGCATTACCAGGAACGCCATCCGGAAGAGGCCGAGGGTCATGCTCCAGCCCAGGGCAAAGCCGGCCTCCGTCAGCAGCAGGTTCTTGGCGACGATGAAGGCCGGCAGGACGAGTAGGAAGAAATAGTTGTCGCGGTAGCTATCGCGCCGGCGATGGCGTATCAGGGTAGCCGCCAGCATGGCCACGATCAGGCCGAGAAACAGATTGGCCCCGGCCAGGAACAGGGCGGGCGGCCAGCCACTGCCCCACCACAGGGTGATGCGTTCCAGCAGCCACGCGGCAACCAGCAACTGGAGCGCGGGACCATGGTAGCCGCGAACCTGGACCCAGTTCTTGGTGGCGGTGAGAAGGAAGCCGCCGAGGACCGCCCAGCCGAAGCCGTAGAACATCTCGTGGGCGTGCCAGCGAAGGGCGGGCAGGGACCCCGGGAGGGTAACGGTGCCGGAGAACACCAGTGTCCAGAGGACGGGGAGGCTCATCCCGGCCAGACAGGCAAGGGCAAAAAAGGGGCGGAAGCCAACCAGCCACAAGGGGTGGGAACGAAGCGGCATCGACGGTCGAGAGGTTGTTGGCGCGGGGAGAGCGCGTTGGGGAAAGTGGCGGCCATGGCCCATGGCGCGGCCCGCTGCAGGATGGGCGAAGGATAGCAACCTAAGTGGGCGCCGGGCCTTGAGGCAAATCATCTCCTGCTGCCGCCTATCCGCCATCGGCGCGGAGGGGATATAAGTCAAAGCCGGCACTGTCGAAGTTCCGTTAGACTCCTTTCCCGCTTGCCAAAGCCAGGAGAATCGCCTTGAAGATATTTGTCATTGCTTGCACAGTATTGGCGGCACTGCTCGCCGGATCCGGCGCCACAGCGGAGGAAGGGGGGGCGACGCTCGGTGCCGGCGATCTGGCCATCCACGACGCCGCCCGGATCGGCCGGGGCGCCGACGTCGAACGGCTGTTGAAAGCCAATCCCGCCGCCAGGGATGCCCGGACGCCGGCGGGTTCGACACCTCTTCACCTGGCCGCCACCAATCCGGACCTGTCGGCCCTCAAGGTATTGATCGCCGCCGGTGCCGACCCCAACGCCCGGGACAACGAGGGGGCGACGCCGCTCCACATGGCCGCCTATACCCAGAACGCCCGGCACGCCCAGCTGCTACTCGAAGCGGGGGCCGACCCCATGGCCAAGACCAACGCCGGCCGCGACCCCACCTCCATGGCCCGCAAAGCCATGGCCCACGAGGCCGCCGGGGTCATCTCGCTGTGGATTCTCAAGGGGTGCAAGGCAGGCAAACCCTGCTGAGGCGGGCACAAAAAAACGGCCTGCATGGCAGGCCGTTTCGCGGGTGTCTCTTCCTGACTGGTCAGCTAGCGTCGGATTTCTGGCGACGACGCAGGGCCAGGGCGCCAAGCAGGGTAGCACCCAGCAGGGCCATGGGAGAGGGCTCGGGAACCTTGTTGTCCGGGGGGGTGACGGAACCGCCCAGGGCGGAAATCTTGAAATAGTCGTTGCCGCCGCCACAGGCGCCGCCGCTGCAGGCGAGGCTGCTGAAGGCGGTGTTGTAGGCGGCGATCAGCCAGTAGCTGGAGGAAACCGCGTCCGGCCCGGTGTTGAAGCTGCGGGTGACGCCGGTGCTGAGATTTCCCTGGTTGGAAACGATCTCCCAGCCGCTGCCGAGCAGACCGGAGTAGGTTTTGCCGCTGACGTCGCTGGGGTTGTCGGCGGCGACGTTATTGCCGGTGTAGGCCAGGATGGACACGTCGGCGTCGTTGTATTTCCAGCCGATGGTGATGGCGTTGAGCACGGCGGTGCCCATGGAGCTGAAGTTGAGGAGCAGGGACTCGGTATAGCCGCTGTTGTCCACCGCGTGCTGAGGGCTCGTTTCGCTCACGCCATTCGGAGATATGCCCAAGTTGTCGCCCCAGAGCGCCTTGTTGCCTTCTTTGAGGGTGCCGCCGGTGCCGTTGTTCGCATAGGCCGTCGCATCCGTGGAGGCGTATAGGTCGGCGCCGGTGGCGGACCAGCTCGTCGTTGCCAGGGCCGCATCGGAAGCCAGCGCCAGGAGGGCGGCGAAGGCGGAAGCGAGGAATGAGGTCTTGGTTTTCATGGCGGGCTCTCTATTGCGGTCGGGCATGCACCTGTTGATGATGAGCAGGTAGCAATTTCTGCGCCAAAAACATTTTTATGTGTTAAATCAATGTGATGTGTGCAAATATCGGCCCCGGCGACGGAGGGGTGTAAAGTCTTCCGACATGGCATCGGCCGGGGGCGCCGGTGGATGCGTCTATCGGGCGAGCTCGGCCTGGAGCTTGCGGGCGTCGTCGATGCCATGGAAGGCGATGCCGGTCTTGAGGGATTGGGTGAGCTCTTCCCGGGCTTCGTTCTTGCGGCCGGCGAGACTGAGAGCCGCAGCCAGGTGGTAGCGGATTTCCGGATTGTCCGGGTTGCGCAGCCGGGCGTCACGCAGGTGGGCCAGGCCGCGGTCGAGCTGGCCCTGGCGGACCAGTATCCAGCCCAGCGTATCGATGATGCCGGCGTCGCTGGGGCGTAGGGCGAAGGCCCTTTCGGCGAAACCGACGGCCGCCTTGTCGTTTTGCTTCAGGGCTGCCTGGGCCAGGTTGTTCAGGGCATCGGCATCGTCCGGACTGATCTTCAACAGTTGCTCGTAGGCGCTGCGAGCGCCCTGCAGGTTGCCGGCGCGCAGGTTGGCGTCGCCGAGGGTGCGCAGCACGGTGGCATTGCCCGGGTGCTCCTTTTGCCATTTCTCGAGGAAAGCCAGCCCCTTGTTCAACTCGCCGGCACCGAGGTGGGCCTGGAAGATGCGAAGGGGGAGGTCGGGGGCTGAGTCCTTCTTCAGTCCGGCCGTGTAGCTGGCGACGGCCGCGGCGTGCTGGCCGCGGGCCAGCGCCAGGTCTCCCTGCAGGCGGCTGATGACGGCGTTGCCCGGGTATTTCTCGGCAATGCCGCGGATGCGCTGTTCGGCCTTGGCGTAGTCGCGCTGGGCGATATTCACTTCGGCGTACATGACGAGCGCGGGCAGCCAGTCGGGGCGGGTGCCGAGGGCCTTCTCGAGACTGTAGGTGGCGCCGGAATCGTTGCCGGCGGCCATTTGCAGCCGGGCGATCTCCAGTTGGGCGTCGGGGTCGTAGTTGGCGTAGCGGGTCATGTCCGCCAGGGTCTGGCGGGCGCCCCGGTTGTCCCGGGAGGCCAGTTGGGTTCGCGCCAGGATGCCCAGGGCCGAGAGGCTTTCCGGTAGCCTTGCGGCGGTGTCCTTGGCGACGGCCAGGGCCTGGTCGAGATTGCCCGTGCGCAGGTGCAGTTCGGCGAGCAGGCTGCCGCCGCGCACGGTGCCCTTGCTTTCCGAGCGGGCCTTTTCGAGCCAGCGGACCGCTTCGGAGACGCGGCCGGCCCTTTCTTCGACCGCCGCCAGTTCGATCATGGCATCGACATTGACGATGTCGGACTTGAGTATCTGGGCAAGCCGCTGGCGCGCCGCCTCGATCTTGCCTTCGCGGACGTCGAGGCGGGCCAGATTGAGGATGGCGGCCTGATAGCCGGGATCCTGGGCCAGCACCTGCTCGTAGGCCTTGCGGGCGCCGCCGGCGTCGCCAGTCGCCAGACGGACGGCGCCGGCCATGTTGAGGGCGGTGAGATTGGCCGGGTCGGCCTTGACCATGCTTTCCACGACTTCCAGGGCGCGCTTGGGCTGGCCGTTGCGCATCTGGAGCATGGCCAGGGCCAGGCCGGCCCGGGTCTGCCGGGCATCCTTGGCGAACACCTGCTGCAACTGCTCGATGCCTTTGTCGTTGTTGCCGGTGACCACCAGGCTCAGGCCGAAGTCGGTGCGGATGTCGCTGGCGCCGCCGGAGGCCTTCACCGCCTGGTCGAGCAGGGCCGTCGCCTGCCGGTAGTTGCGTTCCAGCATGTGTGCGTTGGCGAGGAGGGCGAGCGCCCGGCCGTCGTTGGGATAGGTGCGCAGCAGGGGGGAGAGGAGGGCGATGACCCGCGTGCTGTCGCCCCGTTCGAGATACAGGCTGGCGAGCAGCTTGGTGGGGCCGGGTTCGCCCGGGTACTGGCGCAGGTAGTTGGAGAGGTGGTCAACGGCCTTTTCGTGGTTGCGCAGGCCGTAATGGGCCAGGCCGGCCAGGAAGAGCATCTGGCGGTTGGCGTTGAGCAGGGCGGCGGGTGCCTGGTCGAGGGCCTTGGTGATGTCGGCCAGGGCCTTGTTGACGGTGGCGGCATCGCCCCGCCGGGCGGCGACCAGGGAGCGCAGGTAGGCGACCCGGGGATCTTCGCCGGCCAGGCGCTGGAGTTCCGTCACGTCGGCCTCGGCCTCGGTCCAGCGTCCCTGGTCGATGAGGAGTCCGGCGCGGGCGATGCGGGGGTCGAAGTACTTTTCGCCGAGGGCGATGGCTTTTCCGTAGGCGGCCAGGGCACCGGCGGCATCGCCCCGCATGTGCAGGATGGAGCCGCGGGCGTTCCAGGCCGACGCGTCCCCCGGGGCCTGGGCGATCACGTCTTCCGACAGGCTGGCGGCCCGGGCCAGATCGCCGTTGCGCAGGAACAGGGCGATCTGGGCGAGGCGGACGCTCAGGGAAGCGGGGTCGGCCTGGCGGGCCTCGTCGAGGGCGCGGCTGGCGGCGTTCTTGTCGCCCCGCTCGTTGAGGGCATTGGCGCGCAGCACGAGCACTTCCGCCTGCAGGGGCGCGGCAAGGCCGGCGGTGGTGATGCGTTCGAGCAGGGTTTCGTACTTGCCCTGCAGCAGGTAGATCTGGCCCAGGGGCACAATGACTTCGCCGCGGTTGACGCCGAGGCGGAGCGCCTCCTCGAACGCCGCCTCGGCGGCCGGCAGGTCGCCGTTGGACTGGAGCGCCTTGCCGAGGAGGACATGGGCCGCCAGCATGCTGCGGTCGATCTGCAGGGCATTCTTGAGCTGGATGACGGCGCCGGCCATGTCCTTCTTCTCGTAACGCCCCAGGGCGTCTTCGTAGTAGCGGGCGGCCTTGGGATCGGCGGCGGCGGCGAGCAGCGGCACGAGGGCCAGGATGCCGGCGATGAGGGCGGAGCGTACTTGGAGGCGCATGGCTTGGGCGGTTGGGTTGGGAGGCAGGCGCAATGGCCTCGCCGGGAGGCGAGCCCCCTGATTATAGGGTCGGCTTGCGTCCGGCATAGTGAACTACTTAACGCGCCGGCCTGCGGGATTCAGCGGGCGCTCTGGCGTCCCAGGGACCACAGGTCGTGGTAGGCGAGGACCAGGTTGAGCAGGGCCGGCAGGCTGAGCGGCTTGTGAAAGACGGCGACGCCGGCGGGAAGGCCGCCGCTGGCCGAGATTTCCTCCTCCGACAGGCCGGTGACGGCGATGATCTGCATGGGCCGGAGCAGGGGCGTGGAGGTGAGGGTGGCCAGCATGCGGAAGCCGTCGATGCCGGGCATGGCCAGGTCGGTGATGAGGAGCTGGGGCTGGCGCTCGCCGATCTTGATGAGGCCTTCCATGCCGTTGTAGGCGACGCGTACCGACAGCCCGGGGCGCAGCGCAGCGAGCTTGCTTTCCAGGATCTGGCGCTGGACGCGGTCGTCCTCGACCACGAGGATGTCGAAATCGTCGGGAACTCCGGCGGTTTCCTGCTGGCGCCGCTGGAGGATGGCATCCACGGATTCGCGCAGGATGCGCCGGTGGCCGCCGGGGGTCTTCCAGGCGCGCAGGCGGCCCTCTTCCACCCACATCTGGGCGGTGCGGACGCTGATGCCGAGGAGTTTCGCGGCGTCGCGGGTGGAGCAGGTTTCGGTGTCGGTGGAGATTGCCATGGCGTCGTCGCTTCCCTCAATGGCTTCAATAATGTCAGTTTTCGCGCATACGTCAATAACTTCCGCGGCGCCCGGGAGCGCCGGTGGCATAATCGGGAGGCAGTCGAATCCACCCGCCTTTTCGAACAGGAGCTCGCCATGGCAAGCCAGGGGCCCCAGTTGAACACCCTCCATGTTGCCGTTGCCGGGGCGGTGGCGGAGGTCCGCCTCAATCGCCCGGAATGCGCCAACGCCATGAACGCCGAACTCTGGCAGGACTTGCGCAACTGCTTCCGCTGGCTCGACGGAGCGCCGGCGGTCCGGGCCGTGGTGCTCGCCGGCGCCGGACGCAATTTCTGCGCAGGTATCGATCTGGCCATGCTCGGCCAGGTGGCCGGCGAGGTGGCCCATGCCGACGGCGCGCGTAGCCGCGAGCGCCTGCGGCGGATCATCCTCGACCTGCAGGACTGCCTCGCGGCGATAGAGCGCTGCCGCAAGCCGGTCCTGGCGGCCATCCACGGCGCCTGCGTGGGGGGAGGGCTGGATCTCGCCACCTGGTGCGACATGCGTTATGCCGCGGCCGACGCGGTGTTTTCGGTTCGGGAAATCGATCTGGCCATGGTTGCCGACGTCGGCACCCTGCAACGCCTGCCCCGTCTGGTCGGCGAGGGCATGGCCCGGGAGCTGGCCTATACCGGGCGCTCGGTGGATGCTGTCGAAGCGGAACGGCTGGGCCTGGTTAACCGGGGCTTCCCGACCGCCGAGTCACTGTGGGAAGGCGTCCGCGAACTCGCCGCCGCCATCGCCGCCAAGTCGCCCCTGGCCATTCGCGGTGTCAAGGAAGCCATGAATTACGCCCGCGACCACACGCTGGCCGACGGCCTCCGCCAGGTGGCCGCCTGGAATGCTGCCATGCTCCTTTCCGACGATCTGCAGGAAGCCCTTGCCGCGAGGCGGGAAGGACGCCCACCGAGGTATCCCGACGAATGAACATCGAACTGATCGGCATGGTCATTACCTTCATCGTCATCGCGGTGATCGTCATCCGCTCGCAATGAACGGCGGCCTACAGTCGCATGGGGGCGAGGCTTGCATCCCCTGGCGAAGTCGGCCAACATTCAGAGATAACGACAAGGAGACACACCATGGCAAAAAGACTCATTAGCGACGTGATCGAGGGACGCAACCTGTTCACGACCGGCAAGGACACTACTGTCCGCGCCGCCTGCAAACTCATGGCCGAGAAACGGATCGGCGCCCTGCTGGTGGTCGAGAAGGGCCGCATGGCGGGCATCTTCACCGAACGGGACGCGCTTAACAAGGTTCTCGCTGCCGGCCTGGACCCGGACTCCACCCGCATCGCCGACGTGATGGTCGCCGACCTGCAGACCATTCGCGCCGACAAGCCCCTGGCCTATGCCCTTCACCTCATGGCCGAGGGGGGCTTCCGCCACGTGCCGGTGGTGGACGACGACGGATGCCCCCTGGGCATGGTGTCGGCTCGGGATGCCCTGGGCCAGGACATCGTGGACCTGGAACGGGATATCCGCCGGCGGGAAGAGCTGGAAGGCTCCATCGGCTACTGAGCGTTCCCCGGCCCGGCTGGCCCAAAACGCGGATCGGGCGGGGTTTCCCAGCCCAGGTGGCCGAGGACGGCGGCGAAATCGTCGGCCGGGGGTGCGGTGATGGCGATTTCCCTGTTATCGCCCGGGTGCCGCAAGCCGAGGCCGGTGCAAGCCAGCAGCAGCCGGCGGGAGCCGAACAGCCGGGTGAAGAGCCGGTTGTGGGCGCCCTTGCCGTAGGTGGCGTCGCCGATGATGGGATGGGCAATGTGCTTGAGGTGGCGTCGCAACTGGTGTTTGCGGCCGGTCAGGGGTTCCAGCTCGAGGAGGGCGTAGCGGCTGGTGGGGTAGCGGTCCACGGCATGGGGCAGTTCCGTCGTCGCCAGGCGGCGGAAACGTGTCGACGCCGGTTGGGGCTCGTTGCTGCAGTCCTCCCCGGCAATGAATTCATAGTCGTCCCGTTGCCGCGTCAACGGATGGTCGATGCTGCCTTCAGGCGCCGGATGGCCTCGCACCACCGCCAGGTAGCGCTTTGCCACCGCACCGGCGGCGAACTGGCCGCCGAGGGCGCCGGCGACGCCGGCATCGAAGGCGAAGAGGAGCACCCCCGAGGTACCCTTGTCGAGCCGGTGGGCCGGCCAGACCCGGCGCCCCAGCTGGTCCCGCAGCATCTGTACGGCGAAACGGGTTTCGTGGCGGTCCAGTCCGGTGCGATGGACGAGCAGCCCGGCGGGCTTGTGCACGGCGACCATCCACTCGTCCCGATAGAGGATGGGGAGGGTTTCCCGATCGGCGCTCACCGCCGGAAAAAGCGTTCGGCGACCGGGGCGGGAATATCCATGCCGGTCAGCCGCGCACGCTGGAGAAGCTCCCAGTAATAGCGGTAGGAAGCGCGGTCATGCAATCTGCCCTCGTGCTGGATCGGCCCCCAGCCGCAATCCTGGGCAGCCGCGAGGATTTCCCCGGCGGCGGCCACCTCGGAAAAATCCGGGCGCATGGCGGCGACGATGGGCAGGATCTGGTTGGGATGGATGCTCCACATGCGCAGGTAGCCGAATTCGCAGCGCGCCCGCCGGGCGTCGTTGCCGATGACCTCGACGTCCTTCAGCTCGGTGGTGACGTTGTGGGAGGGAACCACGCCGTTGGCCAGCGCTGCCGCGGCGATCTCCGCCTTGGCCCGCGCCACCAGGGGATGGTCGAACTGGCCCGGGCTTTTCATGGCGCTGCCCGGTATCGCCCCGTGGTGGCCGGAGACGAAGTCCATGAGGCCAAAATCCAGGCTCTCGACCCCGGGCAGGGCGGCGATTTCCCAGACCTCGTGCAGCGCGCCGTGGGTTTCGATGAGGACATGGACCGGGATGCGGCGATCGATGCCGTGGTCCTGCTCGCATTCCCGCAGGGCCTCGATCTGGATGCGCACGTCGTCGGCGCTGCGTGGTTTGGGCAGCGTCAGGAAGGGCAGCCGGGAGCCGGCGCGGGAAACGAGGATGGCAATGTCTTCCCGCCAGTGGGGATGGGTCACGTCATGGATGCGGGCGCCCACCCGACCGAAGGCGTTGTCCTCGCTCATGATGAGCGCTGCGGCCATTTCCGCGTGTTCCCGCTCCGCTCCGGCATGGGCGCCATCCTCGCAGTCGCAGGTGACGTCGAAGATGGGGCCCAGTTCCTTTTGCAGGGCCAGGGCCTTGCGCATCAGCTTTTCCGAGCCGGCGTAGTGGTCGACGGCAGGCAGGGCGGGAAAGGGCTTCTCGCCCGCGAACAGGACTTCGGCAGGATGGCGCATGGTATCGATGTGCGAAGAATCGGAAGGAGGCCGATTTTACGCGGCCTCTTTTCCCCTGTGGCCGGCTCGCCGGCGGAAACTAACCTACAGCCGCCCGAGTTTGCGGTACAGCGTATTCCGGCTGATACCCAACTGCCGGGCGGCCGCCGAAATGTTGCCCCCGGCCGCATCGAGGGCGCGCAGGGCGGCCTGACGCCCGATTTCCTCGAGGCTCCCTCCCGTTCCGCTGTCGAGGGGGGCCGGCTGCCAGGCCAGGCTGTCCCGGGCCGCTTCGAAGGGCTCCGCTGCACCGGCCGGACCTTCGAACAGTTCTTCCGGCAGGTGGTGTTCGGTGATGACCGTTTCGTTTTCGTCCAGCAGGGCGATGGCCACGCGGATGACGTTATAGAGCTGGCGGATGTTGCCGGGCCAGGAATAGCGCGCCATCGCGGCGAGGGCGGTTTCCGAGAAGCCCACGAGCGGGCGGTTGCGGGCCTCCTCGTTGGCCAGCTTGGTGACCAGTTCCCGGATGTCCGTCCGTTCCCGCAGGGCGGGAAGGGTCACGCACAGGCCGTTGAGGCGGTAGTAGAGATCCTCCCGGAAAGTGCCGCGGGAAACTTCCTCGCGCAGCCGGCGGTGGGTGGCGCAGACCAGGGAAATGTCCACCTGGATGGTACGCGTGCTACCCAGGGGCGTGATGCTGCGCTCCTGCAACACGCGCAGCAGCCGGGCCTGGAGGTTGAGCGGCATGTCCCCGATTTCGTCCAGGAAAAGAGTGCCGCCGTGGGCCTGCTGGATCTTGCCGGGAGCGCCCTCCTTGCGGGCACCGGTGAACGCGCCGCCCTGGTAGCCGAAGAGTTCCGACTCGATCAGGGTTTCCGGGATCGCCGCGCAGTTGAGGGCGACGAAAGGGCCGCCCTGGCGGGGGCCGGAATTGTGGAAGGCCTTGGCGAACATTTCCTTGCCTGCGCCGGATTCGCCCTGGATGAGAATGGGGATGTCCCGCCCGAGGATGCGCCGGGCCCGGTCGATGGCGCTCTGCAACTGCTGGTCGCCGGTATTGAGTGTGTCCAGGGTGAGGGCAGGCTGCCCCGGTGTTTCCACGCGGCGGGCAGGGCGCTGGGTCGGTGTTTCGTCGTAGACCCGGCCGGCCACCGCCAGGGGGGGCAACTGGCCGCGCAACTGTACGTGCAAGCGGTGGCTGCCGACGGAAATCTCGCAGGTGGACTGGGGGTCCAGACGCAGGCGATCGACCAGGGACGAGAGGTTGTTCTCGAAGACCATGGCGAAATCCCGGCGCACGGCGTCTACCTGGCGGATGCGCAGTATCTCCAGGCCGCTGCGGTTGATGGCCAGCACCTGGCCATCCGGAGAGACGGCGGCGAGGCCTTCCTTGGGGCTGCCCAGGTAGTCGGGGCGATGGTGGAAGCAGACCAGGATGTCCCGGGAGTGGACCGATTCGAAAAGCCGCTTTTCGACCAGTTGGGAGGAGAGCCGGACCAGGCCCATGGTGTGCCGCTGGTGGCCGCGGTAGTCCCCGGAAATGTCGAGGACGCCCACGAGGCGCCCGTCCGGGCCGAAGATGGGGCTGGCCGAGCAGGTGAGGAAGCCGTTGTGTTCGAGGAAGTGTTCCGCGCCGATGATTTCGGTCGGCGTTTCCTCGGCCAGGGCGGTGCCGATGGCGTTGGTGCCGCAACGGGTTTCGTCCCAGGAGGCGCCGGCCGACAGATAGACGCGGCGGGCGCGGTCGAGGAAATCGGGGTCGCCGACAGTATCCAGGAGCAATCCGTTGGCGTCGGCGAGAATCACCATGCTGCCCGATTCGCGGATCTGCTCGTACACGTGCTCCATGATCGGCCGGCCCTGGAACAGGAGATGGTGGTTGCGCTCCTGCTCCGTTTTCAGGGCGATCCGGTCAAGGGATTCCACCACCGGGGTGCCGCCCGTCTCCGTCAGCCCGAAACGCCGGCAACGCTCCCACGAGCGGATGACCAACGGGTCGACCAGACCTGCCGGCATGTCGCCACGGTCGAAAAACAGCTCTCTCGCCTGCCGGAGACGGCGGGCATGGGTGTCCGCCATTGCTTCTAGTTGTCCCATCTGTCCTCCAGAGTCTCCCTGCCGTCGTTATTGTCTTGGAGTTGCTGAATAATGTAGCACCTGCCCATTTTAGTAGCAATGTGGCGAGCACACGGGGGCAGTGTATTGCAATTGGTGTGCCAATTTTGGACTGGCGGTCATTTTTTTGCCAAACTAACGTAATAGATCGTATCACCCCCCCAACCCCCGACGGCCGGATTGCTGGCACGGGCCTTGCAATAGCCGCCCTGCTTTAAAGGTAGCAATCCCAACCAATAAAGGAGCCAACGTGAAACATTCCTTCCGCAACCTTCTGGCAGCCTCGGCGGCCCTCTTCATCGGCGTTGCTGCCCAGCAGGTTTTCGCCCACGGTGACGTCGTGCCCCAGGCCGTCGATGTCTCCAGCCTCAAGTCCCTGGGCCCCGAATGGCGGACGAGCAATCCCTACCGCAAGGACAAGGAAGCCATCCGCATCGGTACCTCTGCCTACAATCAGAATTGCGCCCGCTGCCATGGCCTGGAAGCCATCTCCGGCGGTATCGCCCCCGACCTGCGCTATCTGCCCCTGGGCGACGAAGGCGACGAAATCTTCATGCAGCGCATCCGCAAGGGTTCCGTCCGCGACGGCCGTGTCTACATGCCTCCGTTCGAAGGCATCTTCAGCCAGGAAGCCATGTGGACCATCCGTGCCTACCTGGAAACCGTTCATGTGGAGTGACCGTCGCCTGTGGTTGAAGGCGCTCGGAGCTGCGGCCCTGGCGCAGGGACTGCCGGCGGTGGCCGGCGATCTTGACGCGATCCGCAAGCGCGGGCGCCTGCGGATCGCTGTCTACAACAACTTCTCGCCCTACGCCACTGGCGGTGTCAAGGGTATCGATGTCGATCTGGGACGGGCCATCGCCGAGAAGCTTGGCCTGGTGCCGGAAGTGGTCGGCTTCAATGCCGATGAGGACATGAACGACGACCTGCGCAACATGGTCTGGAAAGGGCACTACCTCGGCACACAGCCCGCTGATGTGATGATGCATGTGCCGGTGGACGAACACCTTGCCCGAGCCAACGACAAGGTGCGCATATTCGGTCCCTACCATCGCGAGTCGGTGGCCGTTGCCCGGGATCCCGCCCGCGTGCAGCAACTGGCGGGCTCGGCGGCAGTCGCCCTGGAAGTCTTCACTCGGGAAAAGGTTGGTGTTGAGACGGCGACCCTTGCCGATTCCTTTCTCCTGAGTGCCCTCAACGGGCGCCTGCGCGATAACGTCGTCCACTTCAAGACGGTTGCCGAGGCGGCCAAGGCACTGGCCGATGGGCAACTTGCGGCGGTCCTGGCCACCCGTGCCGAACTGGAAGACGCCCTGCGGGGGCAGACGCGGGTTGTCGTCGAACCGGTCAAGCTCGCCGAACTTCGCGTTGACAACTGGCCCCTGGGCATGGCCGTCAAGGCCGACGAGGACGAATTGGCGGAAGCCATCGCCAAGGCGCTGGCTGAATTGCGGAGCGATGGTACCGTCGCGGCGATCTTCAAGCGCCATGGCATCACCCATCAGCCGGCCTAGCGGGGCTTTACGAAGCCTGCACAGATTGCCGGTAGAATCCTCGGGGGCCGTTGATGGCCCCCAAATCTTGTTGTGGAGCCGAACGTCGCGGTAGGTGAAAACTTGCCGCCGGCTTCCTTTTTCGCTTAGCCAGGGACGATGCAATGAGCGATACGGCGCGATACAGCCTTCCGGCGATTTTCCTGCATTGGGTGCAGGCCTTCCTGATCCTGTGGCTTCTGTGGTTGGGCTGGACCATGATCGACCTGCCCAAGGGGGCTGAGCGCAGCGCCGCCTATGGCCTGCATAAATCCCTGGGCCTGCTGGCCCTGCTCCTGGTCGTGGTCCGCTTGGCCTGGCGCCGGCGCAACCCGCCGCCACCGCTGGTCATGAGTCCGGGTGAAGTCCGCCTGGTGGCAGTGGTGCACGGCCTGCTCTATTTCTTCATGGTGGCGGCACCTTTGGCCGGCTATCTCGCCTCGGCCTACACGCCTTACGCGGTGAAGTTCTTCGGTCTGGAACTGCCGCGCCTGGCAGCGCCGGACGAGGCCTTGAACACCGCCTTCAAACTGTTCCACAAGGGGGCTGTCTGGATCGGGGCCGGCATCATCGGGCTCCATGTCGTCGGTGCCCTTCGTCATGGTCTGGGCCCCAACGGGGTGCTGGGCCGCATGCTACCTTTTTTTGTGTCCAATCGTTGAACAGTTGTATCGGACATGCTGCATTATTGAGCATGTCCGGGCGATAAAAAGCCGCGGAGCGAATCCGCGGCCTTTTTCCTGAATGGCCGGCTGTTTATTGCAGGCTGAGAATCCAGTCGATGGCTGCCGCCAGGTCGGCGTCGCTGATCTTGTCGGCAGGGTGGGGCAGCATGGGGATGTCGCCCCAGGCACCGGCGCCGCCGTCGCGGACCTTTTTCGCCAGACGGGCCGGCGCACCGGCATCGCCGCGATACTTGGCGGCCACGTCCTTGTAGGCCGGGCCGACCATCTTCTTGTCGACAGCGTGACAGGAGACGCAACGGGCCTTCTTGACGATGGCTTCGGAGGCATGGGCGGTGGTGACGGTTAGCGCCGCAGCGATGAGCGGCAGAAGGAATTTGCGGAACACTATGGCTCTCCTTTGGTTGGTGTTGAAACTAGACGCGGCTGGCGTCTTCTAATGCGGGTTGCTTCGCGCCGGCGAAGGGGCGGGAGCGGGGCCGAGAACTCTCTCCGGAGACCTCTCGGAAAAAACGTTCCATCGCGCTGGGCGATGACATGATTGCCAGATTTTCTGGTTTTCTCCAGCAAAAAAAGGGGGGCGGTCGCCCGCCCCCAAGGAGATGCTCGCACTTCGTGACGTAGCAAAGGCGAGTGGAGGAGCAAAGATCAGTTCGTCAGATTTTCCCTGGCCCGTCAGTTTCCATGATGTTTCGGTGGCATCCTGAGCCTGGCCTCCGCTAGGGTAGGGATGAAACGGGCTGGGTACGTCCGACGATGTCCGGAGTTTCCTAGCGCACAGCACGTGCCAGAGTCGGGGTGTTTGTCAAAGTTCTTGTTAATCAATTGTTAAGCGTGATTTCTTGTCCAGCGTAACGGGTGGGTTGCTGTATTGCGCTGATCAAATCTGAAGCAATTGCTCACCGCTGCAACAGCAGAAAGGGGATGCACCGCGCTGGCGGCGGCCAAATCGGTCGGCATGAAACATGCCTTTGCGGTCGTCGTGAATATCGAACATCCTGTCCTGCGTTACCGGGAATTGCTGTCGCGTTCCTGGGAGCGTTCCCGCGCTGCCGGCCTTACGGAGGGCGGCGGACCGGCGGGCCACGCCATGGCGGCGACGGTGGATACGATTCCGGCCCTGGAGGCGATCGGGCGCCCGGTGATGGAGGCGCTGGCCGGGCAGATCGCCGGAACGCCGACCGTGGTCGTGCTGGCTGACGCCGGCGGGCTGATCCTGGCGACATGCGGCGACGAGGGTTTCGCGGCGATTGCCGCGCCGGTGGGTGTGCAACCAGGCGCCAACTGGGCGGAATCGGTTTGCGGCACCAACGCCATCGGCACCTGCCTCGTGGAAGCGTCGGCCCTGGAGGTTTCGGGAACCGATCATTTCCTCGAGCAACTGGCCTTCCTGGCGGGAGTGGCGGTACCGATCTTCGTCCCCGGCCCCTGGGGGGATGTGGCGGGGGTGCTGGCCCTGTTCGGCCCCGCCCACTTTCCGCGTACCCATGCGCTGGCCATGGTCGAAATGCACGCCGGCTTCATCGAGGAGCGGCTGCGGGCGATGCAGCCGCCTGGCGGCGTCGAATTGCTGCTTCATCCGGTGGAGGAACTGCTCGGTTCGCCGCTATGCGGCTGGCTGCGTTTTTCCGAAGACGGACGCTTGCTTGGACGCAACTAGCGCTCGTCGAGCCTGGTACCGCCGGCCCTGGAACCGGGAGCGCGATTCACGCGGGGCTTCGCTACCGATTGGGCCGAGGTGCTCAAGTCGGGCGAAACGCCAGGGGGCAAGCCCCTGGCGTTGCAGACGGTCCTTGGCCAGACGCTGTACGCCCGGGTTGAACTCCACCTGGAACGACGGCCGGAGCCGGCCAGCAGCGGCGGGAGGGATCTCGCCAGCCTGGGGAGCGACGACCCGCGCATTGCCGAGGCCATGCGCAAGGCGATGCGGATCGTAGAGTGCGACATTCCCCTCCTGATCCAGGGGGAGACGGGGAGCGGCAAGGAATGGTTCGCCCAGGCCTTCCACCATTCGGGAAGCCGCCGCAGTGGCCCGTTCGTGGCGGTCAACTGCGCCGCGATACCGGCGACCCTGATCGAAGCCGAGCTGTTCGGCTACGGCGAGGGCGCCTTTACCGGTGCCCGTCGCTATGGCGCCCGGGGCAAGATCCGGGAAGCGGATGGCGGCACCCTCTTCCTCGATGAGATCGGTGACATGCCCCTGGCCCTGCAGGCGGTTCTGTTGCGCGTTCTGGAAACCCGCCGGGTCACTCCCCTGGGTGGCGACAGCGACGAGCCCGTCAACATCCGCCTGGTCTGCGCCAGCCACCAGCCACTGCGCGATCTGGTCGGCCAGGGGGCATTCCGGGCCGATCTGTTCTTCCGTTTGTCCGGCATGACCATCGTCCTGCCGCCCCTGCGTGAGCGAAGCGATTTCGACGCCGTGGTCCGCCGCATCGTGGCGGAAGAGAGTGCGGAGCGGGCGGTGCGCATCGACGCCGAGGCGTTCGCCATCCTGCGCCGCTACAGTTGGCCCGGGAACCTGCGGCAATTGCGCAACGTCCTTAGGCTGAGCATCGCCCTGCTCGGTGACGACCGGACGCTGCTTCCGGTACATCTGCCCTCCGAGGTGCGCATCGCCGAAGGCCACGGCCCGGCGACGGGGCTGCGGGACGTGCAGGCGCGCCTGGCCCGGGAAAGTGTCGATCGCCACGGCGGCAACATCTCGGCGGCAGCGCGGGAGCTCGGCATCACCCGGACGACGCTTTACCGCCTGCTTGGGACGCGCGCCAAGCAGCAGGAAATCCCGGTCTGACGGGATGCAAAAAGAAAGGCCGGCCCTAAGGCCGGCCTGTCGATCGGGGCGCTTGTTCCTATCAGTGCAGGGCAAGAATCCAGTTGACCAGCTTGCGTGCGTTGCCTTCGGTGATGGCGACGGCGTTGGGCGGCATGGAGAGGCCGCTGACCTTGTCCTTCCAGTGGCTGTTGTAGGGGTTGGAACCTTCCAGAACCACACGGGTGAGGAACTCGCTGGCACCTGGCTTGCCCTTGTACTGCTTGGCCACATCCTGCCAGGCGGGGCCGATGGGCTTGAGGCCGTCCGGGCCGGACTTGCCGGGTTCGATGCTGTGGCAGGTCATGCAACCGCTATCGGTGGCGAGCTTGAGCATCTGGGAGTCCTTCTTGGCATCGGCCAGGGCGAAGGGGCTGACCAGGCTGCAGGCGAGCAGGGCTGCGACGAACTTGGGGTGGGTCATATTTACCTCCTGAAAAAAGTTGTTGAAGACGTGCAAGGCGGGGCGATCCGCGGGGGAACCTGTTGCAGGGCATTATGGTGGATGTTGTGGGGGAAGGCGATAGTCATTGCCAGGACTCAGGGGGGGCTGGGGAGTCACGCCGTGCCGGGCGGCTATCTGCAGGAGCTTGAAATCGTTTTCCACACCGAGTTTCTGGCGAATGAGCGAAACGTAGTTGAGAATGGTCTTGGGCGAGAGATGCATGGAACTGGCGATTTGCGCAGCGGTTTCCCCTTGAACCAGCATGCGCAGTACTTCAAACTCCCGTGGGGTCAGGTTTTCCAGGGCATCATCTCCGCTCACCGCCTGGCAGGCAAGGGCTTCCGAGATATCCGGCGCCAGCGCCTTTTTGCCGGTAGCAACGCGGCGAATGCCGTCGATCACGACTTCCGGTTCGCTATGCTTGGTGAAATACCCCAAGGCGCCACTGCGCAGCGCCTGGAGTGCAAAACCGGCACCCTCGTGCATGGAAAGGACCAGAATCTTCAAACCGGGGCAGCGCGCGAGCATGCCCCGAATCGCCTCGATGCCGCTGCTGCCCTTGAGGCTGAGGTCCGTAACCGCCACGTCCGGGTTCGTACGCAGTACCATTGCGTTTGCTTCGTCGGCACTGGCAGCCTCGCCGACCACGGTCATGCCGGGTTCGGCATCGAGCAGACGTCGGTATCCGCCGCGGACTACGGCGTGATCGTCCACCAGCATGATGCGGATCATTGGTTGTCCACTCCCGCGGAGGTGAGCGGTAGTTCCACCCGAAGATGCACGCCGCCCGTCTCGGCGCGGCGAATCTCCAGGCGGCCGCCGACCATGTCCACACGTTCGGCAATGCCGCAGAGCCCGCCACGGGGGGGCTGGGCATCATCCGGGATTCCTGTGCCGTCATCCTCGATAAAAAGAGTCAGAACCCCGTGCGCATGGGTGATGCGAACCCGGCAGTGGCGCGCGCCACTGTGGCGCACGACGTTGGTCAGCGCTTCTTGGACGATGCGATAGAGGGGCAGGGCAATGGATTCGTCGACCTCGGGAAGGGGCATGGGCATATCGAGGCGGAAGTCGATGCCGGCTTCCCGCTGTTGCCAGCTCCCGACCAGTTCGTCGAGGGCCGCTGCCAGGCCTTGGCTGTCCAAGCCGTGGGGGCGCAGCTGCCGGAGCAGGCCGCGTAACTGCGCATGGCTGGAACGAACGGCCTGGCGCAGGTCCGCCGCACATTGGGTGATGCGCTGGGCGTCCAGAATTCCGGCATTACGTTCGAGATAGGCTGCGGTCACACCGATGGCGGTCAAGGATTGTCCCATTTCATCATGCAATTCCCTTGCCAGTTGTCGCCGTTCATCCTCCTGAACTGTCATGAGCTGGCGGGATAGTTGCCGCTGGGCGGCCCGCGACTCGCTCAGCGCCCGGGCAAGGAAATCTATGGCACCGGCGATCCGCCGGAATTCCAGCAAGCGAAAACCCGGCAGTTCGGCGTGGGTTGCGCCATTCGCCAGCCGGTGCAGGCCTGCTTCCAGTTCGCGCACCGGGGAAAGGGCAAAATGAGCCGAGTACCAGGCAACGACCAGGGTTGCTCCAGAAAAGAGCAGCAGGGTAAGGAAGAGGCGGATGCCGTCCCCCAGCCGTTCTTCGATTTCCGAGACCGGGTTCGGGGCGATGCGCAAAGCATGGATGCCGACGCGGACGAGCTCACCGCTGGTGGGTTGCGTGGCGATGCCGAACCACCCGGCGAGCCTGGCGGCGGTGCCGGTGGACGGAGCCGGGGGCTGCCCGTCGAGAGTGATGTGCAGGTGGCGCAGGGGCGCGCTCCCGAGGATGGCGCGCAACTGCCGGGCAGCCTCCTCTGGCGGCACGGCGGGGTCGATGCGGCCGACCGCCAGAAGGGTATGGGCCAGTTGTTCGGATGCCCGGATTTCTTCGGCTATGTCGCCATGCAGCGAGTGGACGTGAATGCCCATGGCCACCATCACCAAGCCGGCGAGGAGGATTCCCAGGAATGTCACGAGTCGTCGGCGAAGATCCATGGTCCATGTTCGGTGGGTGCGGTGGAGCGGTGCCATCAGCAGGAATCGTACCGGCGGGAGGCTCTGCCTTTCCCGGGAAGAATTCCCGAAATGCGCAGGAGCGCCTCCCGAGACAACGGTTCCGGGCCATTCCTATACTCGCCCTGCCATTCCAGGGTGGATGGATCGGCCCGGTCGCCCGGGATCGCAATTACCGCAACCAAGGAGACATACAAGAACATGGAATCAAGCCGCTTCGGTCCTCGCAAGACCCTGCTCGCCGCCGTCCTGGCAACCGCCTTCAGCGTTCCGGCTTACGCCGCCGGCGCAAAGGTGACCTGGGAGGATATTCTCAACGACGACAAGACCGGCACCGACGTTCTAAGCTACGGCCTGGGTCTGAAGGCACAGCGCCACAGTCCGCTCGCCAAGATCAACACAGGCAACGTCGCCAATCTCGTTCCTGCCTGGAGTTTCTCCTTTGGCGGCGAAAAGCAGCGGGGCCAGGAAGGGCAGGCCCTGGTGCACGACGGGGTGATCTACATCACCGCTTCGTATTCCCGTATGTTCGCCATCGATGCCAAGACCGGCAAGCGCCTGTGGGAATACCAGCACCGCCTGCCGGAGGACATCCGTCCCTGCTGCGACGTGGTCAACCGCGGCCTCGCCATTTACGGTGACAAGGTTTATTTCGGCACCCTGGATGCCGGCATCGTCGCCCTCAACAAGGACACAGGCAAGGTGGCCTGGAGCAAGAAGTGGGGCGACCACAAGATCGGCTACACCATGACCGGCGCCCCCTTCATCGTCAAGGATCAGAAGAGCGGCCGTGTGCTGCTGGTGCACGGATCTTCCGGGGACGAATTCGGCGTGGTGGGCTACCTCTTCGCCCGTGACACCGAGACTGGCGAAGAAGTCTGGGCCCGCCCCATGGTCGAAGGCCACATGGGCCGCCTGAACGGCAAGGACAGCACGCCGACCGGGGACGCCAAGGCACCCTCGTGGCCGCGGGATAAGGATGGCAAGCTGGTGGACGCCTGGAACCACGGTGGTGGCGCCCCCTGGCAGACTGCCAGCTTCGACGTGGAAAAGAACATGGTGGTCATCGGCACCGGCAACCCGGCACCGTGGAACACCTGGCACCGGACCAAGGAAGGGGACGACCCCCGCAACTGGGACAGCCTCTTCACCTCCGGTCAGGCCTACGTGGACGCCAGTACCGGCGAGCTGAAGGGCTTCTTCCAGCATACCCCCAACGATGCCTGGGACTTCTCCGGCAACAACTCCGTGGTGCTCTTCGAGTACAAGGATCCCAAGACCGGCAAGCTGGTCAAGGCCTCTGCCCATGCCGACCGCAACGGCTTCTTCTTCGTGACCGACCGCGAAAAACTTTCTTCCGGCGCCGGCTATCCGAACAAGCCGACTTCCCTGGTCGGGGCGTGGCCTTTCGTTGATGGCATTACCTGGGCAAAGAGCTGGGATCTGAAGACCGGCAAGCCGAACATTGTCGAGGGCCAGCATCCGCCGAAACCCAAGGATGGTGCCGACAAGGGCGATTCCATCTTCGTCTCCCCTCCGTTCCTGGGTGGTACCAACTGGATGCCCATGAGTTACAGCCCCCAGACAGAGTTGTTCTACATCCCGGCCAACCACTGGGCCATGGACTACTGGACCGAAAAGCTGACCTACAAGGCGGGTTCAGCCTACCTCGGCCAGGGGTTCCGCATCAAGAAGCTCTATGATGACCACGTCGGCATCTTGCGCGCCATCGATCCCAAGTCCGGCAAGATCGTCTGGGAGCATAAGGAAGCCTTCCCGCTCTGGGCCGGTACGTTGACTACCGCTGGTGGCCTGCTCTTTACCGGTACCTCCGATGGCTTCGTCAAGGCTTTCGACGCCAAGAGCGGTAAGGAACTGTGGAAGTTCCAGACGGGTTCCGGTGTGGTCTCCGTGCCCATTACCTGGGAGCTGGATGGTGAGCAGTACATCGGCATCAGTTCCGGCTACGGTGGCGCGGTTCCCCTGTGGGGCGGCGATATGGCCGACCTGACCAAGCAGGTGACCCAAGGTTCGTCCATGTGGGTCTTCAAGCTGCCGAAGTCTAGCCGGTGATGACGGAAGGGGCCGCAGGTGCGGCCCCTTTGTCGGTTTCCCATGGCCAATGAAGAAAAAATCTTGAACCCCCTCAGAGCTCAACGATTGAGAGCTGGTCTTGTGCTGCTCTTGTCCATGGCTGGCGCCGTGTTGATGGAACCCGCAAACGCTGAACCCAGCAAGGGACCGGTGGAGCCACTGGTCATCAACGGTTGCAAGTTGTGGCCTTACGCGCGCTGTCGTGGTGCGGATTTGCGGCATGCTGACCTTTCGGCCAGAGATTTGGCCGGCGTTGATCTAACAGGAGCCGACCTTAGTCGTGCGGATTTGCGCGTCACCAATCTTGCCGGTGCAATCCTCGACGGCGCCAATTTGACGGGTGCCAAGATGAGCAAGGTGAATGCGCCCGGCGCGACTTTTCGTAATGCCAAACTGATCGCCGTAGATCTGGAGTTTGCCCGTCTGATGCACAGCGATCTTTCGGGGGCGGATCTTACTGCCGCCAATCTTGAAATGGCGCGCCTCAATTTTGCCTGGTTTGCGGGTGCTAGGCTGACCAATGCCAATCTCCAAGAAACCAAATTTGTCGCGGTGAATCTACGGGATGCCAATCTGGAAGGCAGCTATTTGAAGTACACGATATTCCCTGACTCTTCCTTCGAGGGCTGCAAAGGATGCCCAGATCCCAAGGAGTGGCCATGAGTCGGAGGGTGGTGCCTCAATGGCGCGCAATTGCAATTGGCATCGTTGGGTTGGCGGTGGCAACGGTGGTCGTTGCGGAATCGACCAGCCCAACGGAGCGTGTTGAAGCGCCTGCCGTGGATTTCTCTGGTTTGCAGGGACTGGGGGCCGATTGGCGCGAAGAAAATCCGTATCGCAACGATCCAACCGCCATTGCCGTCGGTCGTCAAGCCTTTGATCAGGCTTGTCAGCGCTGTCATGGGCCAGACGCGTTGGGTAGAGGGCCCGCCCCCAATTTACGGCGCCTGAGTGCCTACTGCAAGCGTATTACGGATGCCGATATGCAGCGCGCGTGCTTCCAGGATAACGATGCCTATTTCCTAAAGGCAGTCCTGCGGGGACGAACCAAGGTAGGCGTCCTGCACATGCCGGCCTGGCAAGGTATTCTCTCGCAGGAGCTGGTGTGGGCACTGAAATCCTACGTAGACTCACCGGTACAGCGATGAACACAAGTGGGGTACTTCTTCCGATGCGCGGCGGCCAGGCGGTTGCCGGGAATCGCACAGGGCAGGCCCCAAAAAGAACAAGGCACGAGCGCCGAAGCCGGAGCGCTCGTGCCTCAACCTGCTATCGGCCCCGAAGGGCCTTCCAACAGGGGGAAACTAGGCGATTACTTGTGCAGCTTGAAGACCCACACGGAACCACCCTGTTCCAGGTAGTTCACGCGCTTGGCCACGTCGCCGCCCCACAGGGGAACAGCGCCGCCCCAGCCCGCCGTCACGGCGATCATCTGCTCACCGTCCTGTTCCCAGGTGACCGGGGGAGCGACGATGCCGGTGCCGACGTTGAAGGACCACAGTTCCTTGCCGGTCTTGTCGTCGACCGCCTTCAGGTAGCCTTCGGGGGTACCGTAGAACACCAGGCCGCCGGCGGTGGTCAGGACGCCGCCCCACAGGGGAGCGAAGTTCTTGTTTTCCCAGACGATCTTGCCGGTGGCGGGATCGACGGCGCGCATGG
The DNA here is from genome assembly GCA_036732025.1 of Rhodocyclaceae bacterium. Taxonomy (GTDB): domain Bacteria; phylum Pseudomonadota; class Gammaproteobacteria; order Burkholderiales; family Rhodocyclaceae; genus SSSZ01. Next base: position 29,935 of record DAINDE010000010.1, on the reverse strand, counting down.
CGCCGATGTAGTCGTCATGAAGGGCCTTGATGGTGAAGCCGGCACCCAGGTAAGCAGCACCTTTCTTGTAGGAGACGGGCTCGTTCCAGATGTCCATGCCCCATTCGTTGGAAGGCACATAGAAGTAGCCGGTCTTCGGGCTGTAGGCCATCTGCATCTGGTTCTTGCCGCCCAGGAAGGACGGGGCGGCGAAGACGGTTTCACCCTTCTTGCCGTCGGCGCCCTTGGAAGGATCGCCCGGGTAGTTATCCATGTTGTAGATGGGGCGGCCGGTCTTCAGGTCGATGCCCTTGGCCCAGGAAATCTGCTTGACGAACGGGAAGGCGTTCAGCAGCTTGCCGTTGGTACGGTCATTGACGAAGAAGAAGCCGTTACGGTCGGCCTTGCCGCCAGCCTTGATGACCTTGCCGGTCTTCGGATCCTTGAAGTCGAAGGAAACGAATTCGTTGACACCGTCGAAGTCCCAGCCGTCGTGCGGGGTGTTCTGGTAGTGCCAGGCGATCTTGCCGGTGTCGGCGTCGATGGCCACGGTAGACGAGGAGAACAGGTTGTCACCGGGGCGGGTGTGGCTGTTCCAGGGAGCCGGGTTGCCGGTGCCCGCGAAGATCAGGTTGGTCTCGGGGTCGTAGGTGGCACCGTTCCAGGTGGCGGCGCCGCCGGTCTTCCACATGTCGCCAGGCCAGGTGGCGTTGGTGGTGCCGGAAATGCCGTTTTCCTTCTTGTTGCCATCCTTGTCGAAGGTGTAGCCCATGTGGCCTTCCACGGTGGGACGGGTCCACACCAGCTTGCCGGTCTTGGGATCGCGGGCGTCGATGCGGCCGACGATGCCGAATTCACCGCCGGAGACGCCGGTGATCAGCTTGCCCTTGGCGATGATCGGAGCGGCGGAAGCGGAGTAGCCGGCGGCGTAGTCTTCCAGCTTTTCCTTCCAGACGACCTTGCCGGTATCCTGATCGAGGGCGACCAGTTGAGCGTCCAGGGTGGCGAAGATGACCAGGTTGTCGTAAAGGGCAGCGCCGCGGTTGATCACGTCACAGCAGGGCATGATGCCGTCCGGCAGGCGGTGCTCGTACTTCCACAGCTTCTTGCCGGTCTTGGCGTCGACGGCGAAGAGGCGGCTGTAGGAAGCGGTCACGAACATCTTGCCGTTGGCGATGACGGGCTGGGATTCCTGGCCGCGCTGCTTTTCACCACCGAAGGACATGGACCAGGCGGGGACCAGGTTCTTGACGGTGTTGGCATTGATCTGGGTGGAGGGGCTGTGGCGCTGGCCTTGCGTGCCGAGGCCAAAGGAAACCACATCGTTGGTGGTCTTGGCGTCGTTGAGGATGTCAGCGTCGCTCACGCCCTTGGCCACTGCCGGGGCGCCGGAAAAAGCGGCGGCGACGAGGAGGGCGAGAGTGACGGAGCTGCGCCGGGTGAAAGTGTGACTTTGCATGGATTGTCTCCTTGGTTGTCCATCGGTTCCACGTCCGGTTGCTTACTCCTGGCTGCGGAGGCAACCGTGCGGGGATGATACACCGGGCCGGCATTTTCTCCATTCCCTGAGCCAGCCGCCCGGCAGGGCCTACTGTTCGCAAGAGCTATGCCAACAGGCCATGGGCTCTTGGCTGGCCGGCAAGGGGGGGCTGTATTCAAGGAATTGCGGGGCTTTTCGGCGGAAGACGCCCGGGCCGTGCCGGCTTTGCTGTTTCAAATGTCACCAGGTGCTCCAAAGTTGCACATCCGGACTGTGCGCCATGGGCATGGGGGCGGGGCGGTAGTCGCCACGCACGGAACCGCTCGTCCGCCGGGTGGTCCAGTGTGTATCAAGTAGAATATGGCACGTTGCTTGCAGCGAAACCATAAACTAGAGCGCCGTAGGGCGACATGAGGAGACACCATGAAATTACCGTTGGCGGCGGCGGCGATTGCCCTGATGGCGCTGATGCCCCCCGGCGATGCCTTTGCCGTGCAGGAAGGCGGGGATCCCCTGGCCTCCGCCCGCTGGGGCGACATGCGACGGGCTTTCCTGTCAGACGGGCCGGTACTATTCGATCCCCGGGTCAAGGTGGTGGCTCCCTCGACTGCCGAGAACCCCATGCAGGTGCCGGTCACGGTGGACGCCACGGCGCTCCCCGATGTCCGCGAAGTGCTCGTCTTCGCCGACTTCAATCCCATCCTCCAGATATTGCGCTTCTATCCCGAAGGGGCGGGGGCCTACCTCGGCTTCCGCGCCAAGCTGCAGCAGTCGTCACCGGTGCGCGCAGCGGCCCGGACCGGGGACGGCGTCTGGCATGTGGGCGGGACCTGGGTCAACACCGTCGGCGGCGGATGCACGGCCCCTTCGGCAGCTTCGGGGTCGAAGGAGTGGCAGCAGCGCCTCAACGAGGTCAGCGGCCGCCAGTGGAGCGAAGGCCAGCAGTCCGGCCGCCTGCGCATGCGCATCGTCCACCCCATGGATACCGGCCTGGTGGCCGGCATCCCCGCCTTCCATCTCGAGGAAATCGAGTTCAAGAACGCCGCCGGCGAGCGCCTGATGCGCCTTCAAACCTACGAGCCGGTGAGCGAGAACCCGGTCTTCACCCTCCATCGCGGGACGGTGCCCGGCACCGTCGTGGCCACCGGCCGCGACAACAACGGCAACACCTTCTCCGCCCGCATAGAGCCATGATGCGCCGATTTGCCCTCGCCCTGGCGCTGGTGGCCGGCGTTGCCACCGGGGCGGATTTCGACTACGGCCTGGTGCCCAAGGCGGTCGCCCCGGATGTCTATGTCTTCGTTGGCCGCAGCGAGGATTTTTCCCCGGCCAACGGCGGCAATATCGTCAACACCGGCTTCATCGTCGGCCGCGACGGTGTCGTCGTCATCGATACCGGCCCTTCCCTGCGTTATGGGCGGCAGATGCGGGAGGCCGTGGCCCGCGTGTCGTCCCGGCCGGTCGCGCTGACCATCAACACCCACCACCATCCCGATCATTTCCTAGGCAACCAGGCCTACGCCGATACGCCCATCGCGGCCCTGCCGGAAACCCGCCAGGGCATCGCCGGCGACGGCAACGCCTTCGCCGAAAACCTCTTCCGCCTGACTGGCGACTGGATGCTGGGCACGGAGGTGGTGGCGCCATCTCGCAGCATCGAGGCCGGCAAGCTGGAGGTCGCCGGCCGGGCACTGCGGGTATTCGCCCTCGACGGCCACACCGGCGCCGACCTGGCAGTCTTCGACGAAACCAGCGGCGTGCTCTTCGCCGGCGATCTGGTCTTCAACGGCCGTGCGCCGACCACCCCCCACGCTCGCCTGGAACGTTGGCTGGAGGCCCTGGATCGCCTCGAGGCCGTGACCCGGGAGCCCGGGTTCCGGCTGCTGGTGCCGGGCCACGGCCCGGTGGCGACCGATGCCGCTCCCATCCGCCAGACCCGGGCTTGGCTCAAGTGGTTGAGTGGCTCGCTGCGCCAGGCCGCGGCGGCGGGCCTCGACATGAACGAGGTGCTGGCGCGGCCGCTGCCGCCTGAATTCGCCGCGTTGCCGGTGGCAGCCAGCGAATACCGCCGTTCCGTCGGCCACCTGTTCCCGGCGATCGAGCAGGATGTACTGGAACATGGCCACCGCCATTGACTTCCCGCCGCCGCGGCGCGATCGCCGGTTCCTGGCCATGCTCGTGGTCTCGGCGGCGCTCCATGGCGGTGTTCTCGCCTGGGTGAAGGGGCCGCCGGAGGAGCGGCAGGCGGCGGTGGAGATGCTGACCGCCACCTTGCGCATGATGGCGCCCCAGGAACCGGTGGCGGCGCCGGCCGTGGCCGAGCCGCCGCCCCGGCCAGCGCCGCCGGAGATGCGCAAGGCGCCGGTAGCGGAGCGCCACCCCGTCCTCGCCTCGCGGGCGGTTTCTCCGCAGATGCCGGCGGCGCCTGCGGAATCCGTCGCCCCGGTTCCCCTGCCGCCGCCCGTCGCCGCGGCGACGGTGGCCGCCGCGGAGCCGCCCCCTCGGCCGCAACCCAGCCAGTCCAACCTGCTCGACGCTTACAGCCGTCATCTTGCCGATCTTTTCGCCCGCCAGCAGGACTACCCCCGCATCGCCGCCATGCGCGGCTGGGAGGGGGAGGTCCGGGTCCGCCTGCGGGTGGCCCGCAAGGGCAATCTCCTGGGCATCAACGTCGACCGCTCCAGTGGTTTCGAAGTGCTCGACCAGCACGCCATCTCGGTGCTGGAGCGCTTGCCGGCGCTGCCGCCCCTGCCCGACGGCATCGACGGCAATGAGGTCCAGATCGTGGTGCCCTTCCACTACAAGCTGAAAAAGCCGACATGAGATTTCCAGCGCCTCGCAGCCTGCACACCCGGGTCAGCATCGTGCTGACCCTGTTCACCGGCACCCTGCTGCTGGTGCTGGCCGGCTTCTGGCTGCAGGGCGTGCGCGCCGGCATCCACGAGGAAGTGGAAGCGGCGACGCGGGTTTCCGTGCAGTGGCTGACGGTCCTCTCCGACGAACTGCGGGATGTCCCGCCCCAGGCCCTGCCGGCGCGGGTGCTGGCCATCGTCCGGCCGGTGGGGCGCATCCGCGCCAATGCCCTGGAGGTCTTCGCCGCCGACGGGCAGCGGCTCTACCAGTCGCCGCCGCCCACCTACAAGGCCGACCAGGTGGCGCCGCCGGCCTGGTTCACCGATCTGGTCACGCCTTATTTCGCCGTCCGCCGCGTCATCGTTGGCGACCTGGAACTGGTGCTGACGCCCGATCCCTCGCGGGCGGTGATCGACGCCTGGGACGACGTGCGGGGCCTGACCGGCTGGGCCGTGGCCATGCTCGTCCTGCTTTTCGTCCTCAGCCGCTACGCTCTCGACCGGGCCCTGCGTCCGCTGGAACAGGTCATGTCGGCCCTGGATCGCACCGGCCATGGGCGATTCGACACCCGATTGCCGCCCTTCCCGGTGCGGGAGCTGGGGCGGCTCTCCCAGGCCTTCAACGGCATGGCCGACCGCCTGGCCGAGGCGGTGGACCAGAACGTGCGCCTGGAGAGCGAGCGGGAGGTGGCCCGGCGCATGCAGGCCCGGTTGGAGGACGAGCGCCGGGCCATCGCCCGGGAACTGCACGACGAACTGGCCCAGAGCGTCACCGCCGTGCGCGCCCTGGCCGGCGCCATCGTCCAGCGCACCAAGGAGCAGCCGTCGCTGCACAGCCCGGCCCAGAGCATCCTGGCCGTCACCGGCGAGATGCAGGATGGCGTGCGCGCCATCCTCCACCGTTTGCGCAGCAACCTGGGCGACGACCTGGGAGCCGTCCTCGAACGCACCTTGGCCAACTGGCAGGGGCAGCATCCGGGCATTGTCCTGTCCAGCACCCTGGCCCTCGGCGACACCCCGCTGGCCGACGAGGTGGCCCAGGCGGTATTGCGGGTCGTCCAGGAGGGGCTGACCAACATCGTTCGCCACGCCGGCGCCGACCGGGCGGAACTGGTCGTCGGCCGGCGGGACGGCTGGCTTACCGTCAGCCTCACCGACAACGGCCGCGGCCTGGACGGCCAGCCTTCGGCCAACCCCGGCAGCGGCCTCGGCCTCGCCGGCATGGGCGAGCGCATCGCCCTGCTGGGCGGGCATTTGCACATCGACACCCTGAGCGAGGGCGGCCTGCGGCTCGTTGCCCGCCTGCCCGAGGGCGTTCCCCAGTCTGCTCCAGAGGAAGGAAAATGAGCGCATCCCTGCACGGTACCCGCGTCATACTGGCCGACGACCACGCCGTCGTCCGTCTTGGCTTTCGCTTGCTCCTGGAAGGGGCCGGGGCGACGGTGGTGGGCGAGGCGGAAAACGGCGAGAGTGCCGTGCGGCTCTACGTCGACCTCACGCCCGACGTCATGGTCATGGATGTCTCGATGCCCGGGATCGGCGGCCTCGCAGCCCTGGAGCGCCTAATGGCCAGCGAGCCCCGGGCCCGGGTGCTCATGCTCTCGGCCCATAATGACGACATCGTCCCGGTGCGCGCCCTGCGCATCGGCGCCCGCGGCTACCTGTGCAAGCGGGCGGCCCCCGACGAATTCCTGCGGGCGGTGGGCAAGGTGGCGGCCGACCAGCGCTACCTGGACCCGGAACTGGCGCCGGCGGTGGCCCTGGCCCAGCTGTCCAATTCGGCCAATCCCGTGGAGGCCCTGACCGAGAAGGAACTGGCGGTCTTCCTGCAGCTCGCCCAGGGCCGGACGGTGAATCAGGTGGCCGAGGATTTCTGCCTCAGCCCCAGTACCGTCGGCACCCATCTCTACCACATTAAGCAGAAGCTCAACGTCCAGAACGCCGCCGAGCTGGCCCTGGTGGCCATGCGCAACGGCCTCATCGAATCCTGAGGGTGGACGCCGACCCGCTGTTTCCCCCGGCCGAACCCTATCGGACCGGCCATCTGGAGGTATCCGGCGGCCACCGCATCTATTTCGAGGAATGCGGGCGGGCCGACGGGGTGCCGGTGCTCTTCCTCCATGGCGGTCCGGGCAGCGGCTGCAATGCCGCCCAGCGGCGGCTCTTCGACCCGCGGCGCTACCGCGCCGTCCTCACCGACCAGCGGGGCTGCGGCCGCAGCCTGCCCCTGGGCGGCCTGGACGACAATACGACCGGCCGGCTGGTGGCCGACCTGGAGGCGCTGCGCGGCGCCCTCGGCATTCCCGCCTGGATCGTCTTCGGCGGTTCCTGGGGGAGTGCCCTTGCCCTGGCCTACGCCCAGGCGCATCCGCGCAGCGTGCGGGCGCTCCTGCTGCGGGGCATTTTCCTCGCCAGCCGGGAGGAAGTTGCTGCCTACCTGGAAAGCGGCGTCCCCGCCGCCCGGGACCGCCTGGAGGCCGCCGCCGGGGCGGGGGAAGGAGGGCTGTTGGCCGCCCTGGCCGCGCGGGTGCCGACGGCTGACGAGGCCGCCCGGGCCTGGCTCGACTACGAGCGGGCCTTCATGGACGAACCGCCGATCGACGGGCCGCTGACCCCGGCCCAACGCGCCAAGGCACGCATCCAGCTCCACTACCTGGCGCGGGACTGCTTCATCGAGGCCGGGAGCCTGCTGGCCGGCGTGGACCGCATCCGCCACGTGCCGGCCGCCATCGTGCAGGGGCTTGCCGATCCCGTCTGCCCGCCGCAGCATGCCGAGCGGCTGCGCCGTGCCTGGCCGGAGGCCCGCTGGCTGCCGGTGCCCGGCGGCGCCCATGGCGGCCTGACGCCCCCCATCGCCGCCGCCTGCATGGCTGCCCTTGGCGCACTGGCGGACGAGGTCGCCGGCCAGAACCCTTGAATGCCGCCCGCCCGCCCCGATAATAGGAAGAAAGCGTTCAAGGTTTTACGGTAGTTTCCGATGTACCGCGTCACCACCCAATACAGAGACCAGAAGGGCAAGGTCCGTGTCGAGCATGGGCCCTGGCATGGCAGCCGGGCCGAAGCGGAAGCGTGGGCCGAGCGCCTGCACTCCCTCGGTTACCAGGTTTCCATCGAAAGCCTCGCCGGCGGCGTCAGCGGCGTCGGCGGCGGCATGGACTCCGACCTGGCCAACGCCCTTTCCAGCATGGCCTGACGGCCTGGTCATCCAGAAATATCCCCGCCTTCGATCATGGCCAGGGAGCGCCGGTAGGTGTGCCGCAACTGGGCGGCCTCGTAGCGGTGCCCGGCGCCTGCCGGGCAGGCGGTGCGGGCGAGGCAGGTTTCCCGACACGGGGAATCGCCCCGCCGCCGGTAGGCCAGGCAGGGGGCGAGGGCGAGGATGCCGCCGTCCAGCGCGCCCGCCGGGCAGGCGGCGATGCAGGGCCGGCCGTCGCAGGCGAGGCAGGGGGAAGCCCAGGCAGCGGGCGGCGTCGGCACCAGGGCGGTGTCGGCGAGGGCGGCCAGACGGTAGGCGAACCAGGTGCCCCAACGCTCGTTGATGCCGACGGCCAGGGGCGAGGGGTGATGCCAGCCGGCCAGGGCGCCCAGGCGTTGCAGGCCGATGGGGGCGTCTCCCGGGTAGAGCAGGCGATAGGTGGCTTCCGGCAACTCGGCGGCCATCCAGGCGACGAAGACGGCGCGGCTGTAGTCGTCGATGGGGTGGGGCGAGTCGAGCCCCGCGGCCTGTACCCGTTGCCACAGGGTGCGCCCGCCGTGGCCGAGGAGAATCAGTTGCCGCCAGGCGCCCGCCCCGCCGGCGGCTTCCAGCAGGGGTGCGGCAAGGTCGTCCGGCAGCGCGGCCAGGTCGAAGACCGCCTGCAGGTCGAGGCCGGCGGCCGCCAGCGCCGGGAAATCAGGGGTGACCGGCATCGTCGGCGATCGTGGCCAGGGCCTCGGCAATGGCGGCGGTTTCGGTGGGCCGGACCAGACGGGCCACCTCCCGGCCATCGCGCAGGAAAACGAGGGTCGGCCAGAGCTTGACGCGAAAGGAGCGCCCCAGGGGCCGGCCGGGGCCGTCCGCCACCCGCAGGCGGGGAACCCCCGGCCGCGCCGCCAGGGCTTCGGCCACCCGGGGGGCGGCGGCCCGGCAGTGGCCGCACCAGTCGGTGCCGAATTCCAGGAGCAGCGGGCCGGGGCGGGCATCGATCTCGGCCCGCGTGGGGGCGTCTTCGCGATAGTCGCTCATTGGGACCGTTTGGTTGTCGGAGGGGGCAAGCATACCCCAGGGCAGCATGTCATGGGCGGCGCAGGGATTGGCCGCATGCCGAAAGAACTAGTCCCCCTCTCGTGAAATTCTGGAGCGCCGATTCAGGATTTGGCGGTCGCCGGCGTGGCGATGGGCGCCAACAATGGCGCATTTGCAGACAACTCGCGGAAAGGAACGCCATGCCCAAGGAAGATCAAGGCCTCTCTCTGGATGGGCAGGGCAAGCCCCTCTGGCTCTCCCTGGAAATCACCTATCGCTGCCCCCTCAAGTGCTCCTGGTGCAACAACCCCCTGGATTTCGAGGATTACGGCGAGAAGGAACTCTCCACCGAGGAGTGGAAGCGCGTCCTGCGCGAAGCCCGCGAACTCGGCTCCCTGCAGCTCGGCTTCACCGGCGGCGAGCCCCTCCTGCGTGACGACCTGGAGGAACTGGTGGCCTACGCCGACAGCCTCGGCTTCTACACCAATCTCATCACCTCCGGCATCGGCCTCACCGAGGAGCGCCTGTTGGCCCTCAAGGCCGCCGGCCTGAAGCAGATCCAGCTTTCGGTCCAGTCCACCAAGGCCGAGATGACCGACGCGCTGGTGGGGGCCCGGGCCCATGCCCTCAAGATGGAGGCCGCCCGGCTCATCAAGGCCCACGGCTTCCCCATGGTGCTCAATATGCCGGTGTTCAAGCAGAACATCGGCCTCATCGGCGAAATGATCGACTGGGCCGCCGGCCTGGGCATCGAATACATCGAGTTCGCCAACATCCAGTACTACAACTGGGCGCTGATGAACCGGGACGAGCTGATGCCCACCCTGGAACAGGTGCGGGAAGCCGAGCAGGTGGTCATCAAGGCCCGGGAAAAGCTGGGCAAGGACATGACCGTCTACTTCGTCATCCCAGACTACTACGAAGGCCGGCCCAAGGCCTGCATGAACGGCTGGGGCGCCATCCACCTCACCGTCGCCCCCGACGGCGCAGCCATGCCCTGCCAGGAGGCGCGGGTGATCCCCGGCCTGGAGTTCGAGTCGGTGCGGGACAAGTCCCTCTCCTGGCTGTGGCACGAGTCGCCCCTGTTCCGCAAGTACCGCGGGCTCGACTGGCTGCCGGAACCCTGCAGTTCCTGCTCCGAGAAGGAGAAGGATTTCGGCGGCTGCCGCTGCCAGGCCTTCCTGCTCACCGGCGACGCCGGCAACACCGATCCGGCCTGCAGCCGCGCACCTCTGCACGAGCGCATCAAGGAGGCGGTGGCCGTGGTCACCCGCCCCCTGCGCTTCAAGAAGCCCCTGGTCTTGCGTACCGCCCGCGCCGTGTCCACCGAGTTCATGGAGCACTGAAATGAAGGAATCCAAAGGTTGGGTGCGCCGGCGGGCCGGCTTTGCACAGCCGGCCCGTTCGGCAGGCACGGCGCAGTGCGCCGCGAAACCCCTGCCTCACCCCTACGACACCGCCCTGGGCACCATCGCCCTGGGCCTGCTGCTGACCGTGGCCCTGGTGGTGGTGCTTCGCCACCTGGGCGGGTGAGGGCCATGGACGCGGCGCTTTTCGATCTCGTCGCCCGCTGGGTGCATTTCCTCGCCGGCATCATCTGGGTCGGCCACAACTACGCCAGCGTGGTCCAGCGGCCCACCTGGCGGCCCCTGGCAGCCAGCGATCTGAGCGACCCGGACAGTCCCAAGCTGCAGGCGGTCATCAACCGAGAACACGGCACCTTCCGCTGGGCCGCCGTGGTGGCCTGGTGCGCCGGCATCTACATGCTGTGGAGCCGCGGCTGGCTGCCCGGCGCCCTGCGCCTGGAAGGCACCCTGGCGCCCATCGGCATCGGCACCTACATTGGCACGGCCATGATGCTCAACGTCTGGTTCGTGCTCTGGCCCCACCAGAAGAAGGTGCTGGGTCTGAAGCCGGCGTCGGTGGCCGAGCGCCTGCGCTGTTCGCGCATCACCCACCTGTCGTCCCGCACCAACACCATGCTGTCCATCCCGCTGCTGTTCTGCATGGCGGCAGGGAGCCACGGCGGCTTCCTGGTCGGCTGAGCGCTTGCCCTACAGTTTCGCCGCCGGTCCCGCCCGCCTGCCGGACGCCGTGCTGGCAGCGGCCGGGGAAACCCTGTTCCGCCGGGGCGCGGACGGCGCCGCGCCCCTGGAACGCCCGTTCACCGGCGACGGCTTCCGGGCGGCGATGGAGGGTGCCGGCCGGCGGCTTGCCGAACTGCTCGCCCTGCCGCCCCAATACCGCGTCCTCTTCCTCGCCGGCGGCGCCATGCAGCAGTTCGCCCTGGTGCCCATGAACCTGGCGGTCCCTGGTGACGTGGCGGCCTATGCCGATTCCGGCTACTGGTCCAAGCGGGCCATTGAGGAGGGCGGACGTCTGGTCGACGTACGCCTGGCCGCCCGCCATCCCGGTGAGACGCCTTTGGCGGCGCCGTCGGGCGGCTGCTGGGAACTGCCGCCGGAGTGTGCCTACTGTCACATCACCCCCAACGAAACGGTAGACGGCATCGCCTACCCGGAACTGCCAGACACCGGCCCGGTGCCCCTGGTGGCGGATTGCACTTCCTCCTTCCTGACGGCACCTCTGCCGGTCGAGCGCTTCGGCCTCCTCTACGCCAGCGCCCAGAAGAACGTGGGGATTGCCGGGCTGGCGGTGGTCATCGTCCGTGAAGACCTCCTGGAGCGTTCTCCGGAGAGTCTGCCGGCTCCCTTTTCCTACCGCCGCCAGGCTGAGGCCGGCAGCCGCGTCTACACCCCGCCCATGGCCGCCATCCACGTGGCCGGCCTGGTTTTCGACTGGATTGCGGCCGAGGGCGGGTTGGCCGCCATGGAGGCGGCCAACGCGCGCAAGGCGGCCCGGGTCTATGGCGCCATCGAGGCGAGCGGCGGTTTCTACCGGGCGCCGGTGGAGCCGGGCCACCGCTCGCCGGTCAACATCCGCTTCCATCTCCACGACGAAGCTCTGACCGACGATTTCGTGGCGGCGGCGGAAGCCGCCGGCCTCCATCACCTGCGCGGGCACCCCCGTCTGGGCGGGCTGCGCGCCAGCCTGTACAACGCCATGCCCGAGGCCGGGGCGGTGGCTTTGGCCGACTTTCTGGCCGATTACTGCCGGCGGCGGGGATGAAGCCGCTGCCTCCTCCCTGGTTGGCTCTCCCCGGACTGGCCGGCGGCCTCGACAAGGATGGCGGGCGGGCTGCCGAACTGCTTGCGAGCGGCTTCGGCAGCGTCGAATTCGGATCGGTGACCGCCGATCCGCTGCAGGGAAGCAACGGCGGCGTCGGCGCCTTGGTCAGAACCCTGGCGGCGCTGGGTGACGGTCCGGGAAGCGCGGCCATCGGCATCGGGCTCGGCCTGCCGCCGGACATTCCGGGGGAAGGCCTGGCCGAAGCGTGGGTTCGGGGAATCGCGCTGGCGGCGCCGGTGGCCGACTATGTCAGCCTCAATCTCAGCGCCCAGGCCAACCGCCGCTTCCTGGCCGAAGCGTACCGGGAGCATCTGGCTGCCGCCTTTGCCGCGGCGGCGGCAGTCCGGGGCCGGATGGCCGGGGCCGGGCGTCGCCTCTGGTTGGCGGTGAAGATGCCCGTGGGGGGGGAGGGTGCGTTCCCCGAGGGGGCGCGCCTGGCCCTGGCTGCCGGTTGCGACCAAGTGACGGCGGTGCTGCCCGGCGACGGGCCGCCCCGCCTGGATCGCTTGGCGCAATTCGTCGCTTGGCTGGAGGGGCGTGGAACGGTGGTGGCGGTGGGCGGCATCCGCAGCGCCGCCGATGTTGCCGCCGCCCGCAACGGCGGGGCGGCGGGGGTGCAGGTGCACCGCTTGTTCGCCGAGCGGGGGGCGGCCTGCCTGGCCGCCCTGCTCGGGGATGTTCAGCCCTGGACGGTCAGGTAGACCAGCGTCTGGTTGAGGAGCTGGTAGCCGATTTCACCAAAGGTGATGGGGCCGACGATGCCCGCCGTGCGCTTGCCCTCGAGCCCGGAGTACAGGTAGTTGAGGATGCAGTTGCAGGAGAACGAGATCGGCGCCGCCGTCTTCGGCATCGCGGCCTGGAAGGCGCCCAGGTAGTCGGTCACCGGGGCGGCGAAGCGGTAGGTGAGGCCGGGGAAGACCGGGGCGTAGAACTCCACCTTGCGGGCCTGGGCGTCCACCCCCTTGACGCTGACGTTGACCATGGCGCCGCAGTAGTCCGCCACCAGGGGCAGGCGTGTGTCGATGTTGTTGGCCACCATGTACTCCGCCAGGTTGGCGGGCTTGCCGTTGATCTGGCAATCGCCGGCAGCAAAGCCGCCGTCGGCGAAGGTGATGTCGTCGCCGGCACCGGGCTTGAACAGATTGACGATGTCGATCTGGGCAAACTTGCTGGGGGGCAGGGGCACGTCCATGGCCACCGCCATCTGGTCCGAGAATTCCCCGGTGGTGCCGAGGACGACCTTGGGGGTCGTCTTGCCCAGGTCGTCCAGGTGGACGCCGGCGACCCAGCCCAGGAGGGGCTTCATGAACATGTCTTCGTAATTGGGTGCGTTCTTGGCGAAGGTGGCATGGCATTCGCTGAAGGCCGGGACGATGACGATGGTGTAGCCGTTGTCCGGTGCGTTGCGGCAGATCTGGGGCAGGTTATCCACGTCGTAGAGGCGCAGAGTGGGCGGCTCGGAGCCGACCTCGATTTCGTTGACGAACACCTGGTCCCGGGTGACGACGCCGCCGGCAGCCGCCATGAAGTAGGGGATGGTGCCGCCGATCCAGGTGCCCTGGGGCAACTGGCGCAGGGCCTGCTCGTCCCCGGCGATGGTGAGGGCCTTGCCCGCCTTGATCAGTTCCGCTGCCTCGCCAATGCGCATCAGTCCAGCATTTGGTTTCACTATGTCTTCCTTTTTCGATATCGGGTTGTCGCAGTCAGCGTTGGGTCAACTGGCCCAGTTCATGGCCGAGGGTTTGTTCGTAGCGTACGAAATAGCGCTGGATTTCGTAAGACTTGAGCACCCGGACCTCGGGGTCGGTGATGACGCGCATCTGCTCCCGCAGCTTGGAAAGGAGCAATTTTAAGCTGAGCATGCGGATATCGATATTGAGGGAACCGTCGAGGAGTTTTTCCCAGATCGGGTCGTCGGCTTCCGGGACGCTGGAGGCGGCCTCGGCCGGCGCCACGCTGGGGGCTGTCAGGCCGGCCTTGCCGCTGTCGAGGTTGTGCTTGAACTTCCACAGGTCGGCGATGGTGACGTCGAGCAGGGTGCATACGCTTTGCAGCTTCACGCCCTCCCGCAGCATGGAAGCGATCTGGCGGGCCATGGCGCGGGTGAAGGGCAGTTCCCCCTCGCCGCACCAGGAGGGCGGTTCGCCCAGCGCCGCGGCGGGCGGTACGGCATGGATCAGGCAACGGGAGTTGCCCAGGTTGATGTGGCGCCAGATCTGTTCCCGGCTGGCGTCCACGGTAGGACGGGAGCCGAAGAACCAGCCGCTGCGCTGGCCGGCGGGGGCGACCCAGACGTCGATCTGGCGCTTGCCCAGGTCATCGCGGACACGGACGATTTGCCAGGGAGCCTCGATGGCCAGCGCCTGGCTGAGCAAATCCTCGGATTTCATGAGTTGTCTATCCTCCTTCAACGGTGTGGGACCGGGACTCGCCCGGCCAATAGTTATCTGTCCTGCATCGGCAACGGCGCAAGTTGCGTACCAACCCCTATGGCGAAAGGAATAAGCTGAGAAACGTCCATTTTCGAGACAGGTTGCGCCAACGTGGAGCAGTTGCAGGTGGCTATCCCGCGCTCCAGAAAACCATGAGGCCATGTTCGCCATTCCCTGCACGCCCGGCAGGGGGCGGCGGCGGATACTGGCCGCCATGGAAATCCTTGTCCTCGGTTCTTCCGCCGGCGGCGGCTTCCCCCAGTGGAACTGCAACTGCCGCAACTGCGCCGGGGTGCGCGACGGCAGCGTCCGCACCCGGGTCCGCACCCAATCGTCCATCGCCGTCAGCGGCAACGGCACGGACTGGGTGTTGTTCAATGCTTCGCCGGATCTGCTGGCCCAGATCCGGGCCAACCCTTCGTTGCAGCCCGGGCGGGGCCTGCGCGATACGGGGATTGTCGGCGTGGTGCTGATCGACGCACAGATCGACCATACCACCGGCCTCTTCATGCTCCGCGAGGGCAAGCCATTGTCCATCTGGTGTACGGCCCAGGTGCATGAAGACCTCACCTCCGGCAATCCGATCTTCAACGTCCTTTCCCATTTCTGCACGGCCCGCTGGCAACCGGTCCAGGTGACGCCCCCGCTGCCCTTCTCCATTCCCGGGGCAGCGGGACTGCGCTTCACCCCCGTGCCGCTGTCCAGCAAGGCGCCGCCTTATTCGCCGCATCGCAACGATCCCCATCCCGGCGACAACATCGGCGTGCTTATCGAAGACGAGGCCACCGGCCAGCGGGTCTTCTACGCCCCCGGGTTCGGGGCCATGGAACCCCACCTCGAGCCGTTCCTGGCCGATTCCGATTGCGTCATGGTCGACGGTACCTTCTGGACCGACGACGAGATGATCCGCCTGGGCATCGCCAACAAGACCTCCCGGGAGATCGGCCACCTGCCCCAGTCCGGGCCGGGGGGCATGATCGAACTGCTGGGCCGCTACCCGAAACCGCGCAAGATCCTCATCCACATCAACAACACCAATCCCATCCTCGATGAGGATTCCCCCGAGCGCGCCGAGCTTGAACGAGCGGGCATCGAGGTTTCCTACGACGGGATGCGCATTCAATACGGAGACAAATCGTGAAAATGGACGAACTGAAGGCCTGGACCCCGGAAGAGTTCGAGGCGAAGCTGCGCGCCATGGGCAACCGCTACCATATCTATCATCCCTTCCAGGCGATGATGAACGAGGGTAAGTGCACCCAGGAGCAGATGCAGGGCTGGGTGGCCAACCGCTACTACTACCAGATCATGATTCCCATCAAGGATGCCAACATCCTGGCCAACTGCCCCGACCGGGACGTGCGGCGGCACTGGATCCAGCGGGTGCTGGACCATGACGGCTACGAGGGCGAGGTCGGCGGCATCGAGAAATGGATCCGCCTGGGCGAGGCCGTAGGCCTCACCCGCGAGGACGTCGTCTCCCAGCGCCACGTGCTGCCGGGGGTGCGTTTCGCGGTGGACGCCTACGTCAATTTCGCCCGCAGCGCCCCCTGGCAGGAAGCGGCCGCTTCATCCCTCACCGAGTTGTTCGCGCCTACCATCCACCAGTCCCGCCTTGATCTCTGGCCGACCCTCTATCCCTGGATCGAGCCCGAAGGCTATGCCTATTTCAAGCGCCGCCTGTTCGAAGCGCCCCGGGACGTGGTCAATGGCCTCAATATCACCCTCGGCCACTTCAACACCCGGGAAATGCAGGAGCGGGCGCTGAAAATCCTCCAGTTCAAGCTCGACCTCTTGTGGTCCATGCTCGACGCCATGCTGCTCGCCTACTGCCCGGTGCAGATCGAGGGCTGGGGCCCCTACCGCACCATGCAGGACGTCGTGGCCGCCTCATGATTTTCATGAGGCGCTTTTGGCGAATGGCCGGGTGCAGCCCGGCCGTCGCCGCCGAATAATCAAGTCAGGAGTGGCATGGTGCCGCTCCGCAAACTCAAAGGAGACAATCCCATGAACTGGCAAACCCCCGCTTACTGCGAAATCCGCCTCGGCTTCGAAGTTACCGCCTACGTTTACGTGCGCTAACCGAGCGGGCGACGGCGGCTTCGGCCGCTGTCCCGCCCTTGCAGGTCAAGTATGCAAACCATCAATAGTTGTCCGCAACTGAACTCCCGCTTCGTGTTCCGGTGGGAGGAGAGCCAGGGTGCCTACATCCTGCTCTACCCGGAAGGGTTGATCAAACTCAACCAGTCCGCCGGCGAGATCCTCAAACGCTGTGACGGCAAGCGCACGGTGGATGAGATCGTCGCCGACCTGGCCCTGGCGTTCCCAGGGGACCAGGAAGCCATCGCCCAGGGCACCGCCAGTTTCCTGGCCGTTGCCCGCGACAAGGGTTGGCTGCAAAATTAAGCAGGCGGCTGCCGGGGGGCGGCCGCGCTTCTTTTTCATTCCAGGAAAAATAATATGAGTCTCAGCCGCCGTCATCTGTCGGCCAGGACGCGCATTGCCGCGGCCCTGGCTTCCGCCTTTCCGCTGGTCGCCCTGGCGGATTCGCCGTCCATCGAACTCAATACCGTCGTCGTCACCGGCAGCCGCGTCGAGCACAATACCTTCGACCTGCCGGCGGCGGTGGACGTGGTCGACGCTGCCCGCATTGGCGCCGACCAGGCCAAGGTCAATGCCTCGGAAGCCCTGGCCGCGGTGCCCGGCATCACCGTCCAGAACCGCCAGAATTACGCCCAGGACCTGCAGATTTCCTCCCGCGGCTTCGGCGCCCGCTCCGCCTTCGGTGTGCGGGGCATCCGCCTGGTGAGCGACGGCATCCCCGCTTCCATGCCGGACGGCCAGGGTCAGGCGGCGACCTTCAACCTCGACCGCGCCGAGCGCATCGAGGTCATGCGCGGCCCCATGTCGGCGGTGTACGGCAATCACGCCGGTGGCGTGATCCAGATGTTCACCCCGGACGGCAAGGGCCGGCCCACCGTCGAAGGGAACTTCAGCGGCGGCAGCTACGGTACCTGGAAGGCTGATGTCGCCAGCCAGGGCGAGGTGGACGGAGTCGGCTATGTGGTTGACGCGTCACGTTTTCATACCGAGGGCTATCGCGATCACAGCTCGGTGACCCGCGACCAGTACATGGCCAAGTTGTCCTTCAGGCCGGATGCCGACAGTCGCTTGGTGGCGGTGGCGAATTACTTCGACCAGCCGGATGCTCAGGATCCCCTGGGGCGCGAATGGGAGCAATACAAGGCCGATCCACGTTCGGTTACCCCCAACGCCTTGATCTACAACACCCGCAAGAGCATCCAACATGTCCAGGGCGGCGTGAATTACGAGCGGCGCTTTGGGGAAGACATGTTGCAGCTTTCGGCTTTTGCCGGACAGCGCTCTGTCACCCAGTTCCAGTCGATACCGTTTTCTGTGCAGCGGATTCGGACGGCTACCTCGGCAACAGCGGCGGTGCGTAAGCATTCCGGCGGGGTGATCGATTTCGACCGGGATTTTTCCGGTCTGGGCGCCCGCTGGATCATGCGCCGCGATGCCTGGGGCGGCAAGTTGACGACGACCTTTGGATTAGACCATGAGGTGTCGACGGACCAGCGCAAGGGCTACGAGAACTTCCGGGTTACCGACAATGTGAGCGCAAACTCGGCACTGACCTGCGGGACAGGTGGTACCGTTTGCGGTGTCATCGGCAACTTGCGGCGTGATGAAACCGACAAGGTTTCCACCACCGATCCCTACATCCAGTCCGAGTGGCAGGGGGAACGTTGGGGGTTTACCGCTGGCCTGCGCTACACGACGGTGCGCTTCAAGGTCCAGGATCACTATTTCGCCACCAACAACGGGGACGATAGCGGCACCGTTTCATACCATCGGGCCACTCCCCTCGTAGCGGCTACCTACAAGGTGACTCCTTCAGTCAATCTCTACGTCAGCGCCGCCCGGGGTTTCGAGGCACCGACATTCAACGAACTGTTCTATTCGGGCCCCAACGGCACCTTCAGTTTCGATCTGAAGCCGTCCACCAGCCGGCACCTCGAAGCGGGCATGAAGGCCTTTGTCGGTGCCTCGAGCCGCCTCGACGTCGCCCTGTTCGAGGTGCGCACCGAGGACGAACTGGTCGTTGCATCCGCCAGCGGCGGCAGAACGAGCTACCAGAATGCCGGGCGCACCCTGCGGCACGGCATTGAGGTGAGCCTGGATTCTGTCTGGTCGGGTGGTTTCACCAGCCGCTTAGCCTATACCGGGCTGCGCGCCATTTATGACGAGGATTTCACCTCTTCCAGCGGTACGGTGAAGGCCGGCAACCGCATTCCGGGCGTGGCCGCCAATACGCTGTTCGGTGAGGTTGCGTGGCGCCATGTCGCTTCCGGATTCCACACGGCGGTCGAGGTGATCGCCCGGGACAAGGTGTACGTCGAAGACCTCAACGTACAAAAGGCGGCGCCTGGTTACGCCATCGCCAATGTAAGATTTGGCGTCGATCACAAGGCGGGGCCTTGGGCCCTGAAGGGCTTCCTGCGCTTCGACAACGTCTTTGACAAGCGCTATGTCGGTTCGGTCATCGTTGGCGACACCAATGGCCGTTACTACGAAGCTGCTCCGGGGAGTACCTGGCTGCTCGGAGCCAGCGCCCGCTATACCTTCTGATCGACAGCGACAAGGAGCGACAGGATCGCTCCTTGTTGCTGCTGACACATGGAGCAGTTGTCCAGATAATGAACGTTGCCGGCGCCGTCGCGGTAGCCCGGGTATGGCGATTAATCGTTTATTAACAACTGGTTAGGAAAATCCATGGGGTTGCTTTCGAACATGGCATGGCTCTCGCACTTTATGGGGGAGCATGGCGGCGGTCGGGTTTTGCATACTGCAATGGGGGCCGATCCGCTGCCTGCCGGGACCGGCGCCGATCATTCGCGCGCGAGGCGGCATTGGGGGCTGCCCAGGCGTCGGCGACCGGTCTGCGTTTTCCACAGGGGTGTCGGGTGTCTTCCTCGTGGCTGATTCGGGCGTCCAGATGGGCGCCCATTTTTTTTCTCTCGGCGCTGCTCGTCTTTTCCGGCCGGGGGTGGGCGGCCGGTGACGTGCATAGCGTGGCCAGCGGTGGCTCGGACGTGATCCGGGTGCAGGAGGCTTTGGTGGAGGCCATCGAAGCCGCCGGCCTGGTGGTGACCGCCGTCATTCCCTTCAACGACATGCTGGCGCGTACCGCCGGCGATCTCGGCAAGAAGGCTTCGCCCCTCGCCGATGCCCGGGTGGTGCAGTTCTGCAGCGCGCGCATCGCCTGGCAATTGGTGGAGGAGGCGCCGGCCCAGGTCGCCCTTTGCCCAATGTCGATCGTCGTGTACGCGACGACGGCCAATCCCCGGGTGGTCATGCTGTCTTATCGCGTTCCGTGGGCGGGGCGGTCGTCCCCGGGCCGGCGGGCTGCCGACGAGTTGCTGCGCCGACTCGTGGCGCGGACCCGGGAACTCGCCCGGGTTGGCTGGTAAGGGGGAAAAGAAAAAAGGCCACGGCGGTTGCCGTGGCCTTCTTTGCAGCGGAAGCCGCCGGGGATTACAGCATGTCCTTGACGGCGTCGGCTTCGTCGGTCAGTTCCTTCAGCGTCAGGTTGATCTTTTCCTGGCTGTAGGCGTCGATCTCGAGACCCTGGATGATCTTGAAGGAGCCGCCCTTGCACTCGCAGGGGAAGCCGAAGACGATGCCGGCGGGGATGCCGTAGGAACCGTCGGAGGGAACGCCCATGGTGACCCATTCGTCGGAGCCGAGGACCCAGTCGCGGACGTGGTCGATGGCGGCGTTGGCGGCGGAAGCGGCGGAGGAGAGGCCGCGGGCTTCGATGATGGCGGCGCCGCGCTTGCCGACGGTGGGCAGGAACACGTCGTTGTTCCAGGCGTGGTCGTTGATGAGGGCCTTGACGCTGTCACCGTTGGAGGTGGTGTAGCGGTAGTCGGCGTACATCGTGGGGGAATGGTTGCCCCAGACGACCAGTTGCTTCAGGGAAGAAACGGGGCGGCCGGTCTTGGCGGCCAGTTGCGACAGGGCACGGTTGTGATCCAGGCGCAGCATGCCGTGGTAGTTGTTGGGGTTGGTGCGGCCAACCTTCTTGGCGGCGGCGGCGGCGATGTAGGCGTTGGTGTTGCAGGGGTTGCCAACGACCAGGACCTTGACGTCTTCCTTGGCGTTTTCGGCGATGGCCTTGCCCTGGACGGTGAAGATGGCGCCGTTGGCGGTCAACAGGTCGGCACGCTCCATGCCCTTGGTGCGGGGACGGGCACCGACCAGCAGGCAGACGTCCGCGTCCTTGAAGGCGACGTTGGGGTCGTCGGTGGCGACCATGCCGGCCAGCAGCGGGAAGGCGCAGTCTTCGAGCTCCATCATCACGCCCTTGACGGCCTGCTGGGCCTGGGGCAGGTCGAGCAACTGGAGGATGACCGGCTGGTCTTTGCCGAGCATTTCGCCGGAGGCGATGCGGAACAGCAGGCTATAACCGATCTGGCCGGCGGCGCCGGTGACGGCAACGCGCATGGGGGCTTTGGACATATGTCGCTCCTGAATGATGGATAGGTTTTCGGTGTTCTGCTCGGGCGTCCGGCAAGGAATGCGTATCGGGTGCATGCGGGCGCAGGAGACGCCGAATCTTAGATTTTCGGAAGGGGTATGTCAATTCGTCATCTGTCTTATATAAGACAACTTTTGATAGACGTTAAATCGAAATTGTGCTGAAATTGCCGTCCATGAATCGCGAAGCTTCCCGCTCGATCATGCGCTCCCCGTCGCCTACCTTCAGCCCGCTTTACCGCCAGATCAAGGAGTTCATGATCAAGAGCCTGGAAGCCGGCGAGTGGGGGCCGGGCGACGCCATTCCGAGCGAAGCGGAACTCGCTGCCCGTTTCAACGTCAGCCAGGGCACCGTACGCAAGGCCATCGACGAGATGGCGGCGGAGAACATGCTGGTGCGCCGCCAGGGCAAGGGCACCTTCGTGGCCACCCACGACGACCCCCGTTCCTTCTATCGCTTTCTCCGTCTCGTCCCCGATTCCGGCGAGGCCGGGCATTCCTCCAGCGAGCCGCTCTCCTGTCGCGTCGAGCCGGCCTCCGCCGAGGTGGCGTTGGCCCTCAACATCGCCGAGAAGGATCCGGTGGTATTCATGGAGCGCCTGTTGCGCTTCGATGGCGAGCCGGTGGTGCTGGACCAGATCTACCTGGTTGGCGAAATGTTCCCCGGTCTTTCCCTGGAGCGTCTGCGCGGCTGGGATCGCTCGCTCTACAGCCTGTTCGAGGGCGAATACGGCGTGCGCATGATCCGGGCCGAGGAACGCCTGCGGGCCATCGCTGCGGATGCGCACTGCGCCGGGCTCCTCGGGCTGAAGCCTGGAGACCCTTTGCTGCTGGTGGAGCGGACGGCATTTACCTATGGCAACAAGCCGGTGGAATGGCGGCGCGGCCTCTATTGCACCCGCTGCCACCACTACGCCAACGAACTGGGATGAGCCGGGTTAGGGCCAAGGAACTAGCCCCGGAAGCGAGGATGTGTCTGTGTCTCGCCTGATTTTGAATGTATAATTACGGACCTTTTCAACCACGTACAAGCGGATAACCGCACTCTTTCGCGAGGGATGACGTTCATGGCAGAAATGACCATCAAGAAGCGTCCAAAGAACTTGGACTTGACGACAATAAGGCTGCCTTTGCCGGGCAAAGTTTCCATTCTGCACCGGGTCAGCGGGGCCGGCCTCTTTCTCTGCCTTCCCGTCCTGCTCTGGCTGTTCGGGGCGAGCCTGACGTCCGCCGACACCTTCGCCACCTTCAAGTCCGTCGCTTCCTCGCTGCCGGCCAAGGTCGTCCTGGCGGGCCTGATCTGGGCTTATGCGCACCACTTCTGCGCCGGCATCCGCTTCCTGCTGCTCGATCTCCACGTGGGCATCGAGAAGGAGGCAGCCCGCAAGTCGGCCGCCGTCGTCTTCGCCGTGAGCATCCCGCTCACCCTGGTTCTGTGGGGGATTCTGCTGTGATCAATCGCAACGTCGTCGGCGCCCACTACGGCCTCAAGGACTGGATCGCCCAGCGCGCCACCGCCGTCATCATGGCGGTGTACTCGGTCCTCATGGCTGCCGTACTCCTCATCGTGCGTCCGAGCACCTTCGAAGCCTGGCAGGGCGTCTTCGCCAACGGCTTCATCAAGTTCGTGACCTTCCTCTTCTTCCTCAGCCTGTTCTACCACGCCTGGATTGGCGTGCGTGACATCTGGATGGACTACGTGAAGCCGACGGGCGTCCGCCTGACCCTGCACGTCCTGACCATTGCCGCGTTGGTGGGCTACACCGCGTGGGCTGCTGCGATTCTCTGGAGGCTGTAAGCGTGAGTATTCCCGTTCTGAAGTTCGATGCGGTCATCGTCGGTGCCGGTGGCGCCGGTCTGCGTTCCGCCATCCAATTGTCCGAAGCCGGCCTGAAGACGGCCGTCCTTTCCAAGGTCTTCCCGACACGTTCCCATACCGTCGCCGCCCAGGGCGGCGTCGCCGCGTCGCTCGGCAACTCCGAGGAAGATCACTGGCACTGGCACATGTACGACACCGTCAAGGGTTCCGACTGGCTAGGCGACCAGGACGCGATCGAATTCATGGTGAAGAAGGCCAACGAGTGCGTCGTCGAGCTCGAACACTACGGCATGCCGTTCGACCGGACCGACAACGGCAAGATCTACCAGCGCCCGTTCGGCGGCCACATGTCGAACTTCGGCGAAAAGCCGGTGCGTCGCTCCTGCGCCGCGGCTGACCGTACCGGTCACGCCATGCTGCACGCCATGTACCAGCGCAACGTCAAGGCCAATACCCAGTTCTTCGTCGAATGGATGGCCCTCGACCTGATCCGCGACAGCGAAGGTCATGTCCTCGGCGTCACCGCGATGGAAATGGAAACCGGCCAGATCGTCATCTTCCATACCCGCGCCACCATCTTCGCGACCGGCGGTGCCGGTCGTATCTTCTACTCTTCCACCAACGCCTTCATCAACACCGGTGACGGCCTGGGCATGGCGGCACGCGCCGGCATCCCGCTGGAGGACATGGAGTTCTGGCAATTCCACCCGACCGGCGTCGCCGGTGCCGGCGTGCTGATCACCGAAGGCGTGCGTGGCGAAGGCGGCATTCTGCGCAACGCCAACAAGGAACGCTTCATGGAGCGCTACGCGCCGAACGCCAAGGATCTGGCGTCGCGCGACGTGGTTTCCCGCGCCATGACCACCGAAATCAACGAAGGCCGCGGCTGTGGCGTCAACAAGGACTACGTCCTGCTCGACATCACCCACCTCGACCCCAACACCATCATGAAGCGTCTGCCGGGTATCCGCGAAATCGGCCTGCAGTTCGCCGGTGTCGATTGCATCAAGGAACCGCTGCCGGTGGTGCCGACCTGCCACTACCAGATGGGCGGCATCCCGACCCATTACTCCGGTCGTGTCGTGGTGCCGCAGAACGGCGACTACAACACCATCGTTCCGGGCTTCTACGCTGCCGGCGAATGCGCCTGCGCCTCGGTGCACGGCGCCAACCGCCTGGGCACCAACTCGCTCCTCGATCTCCTGGTCTTTGGCAAGTCCGCCGGCGATTCCGCCGTGGAAGACCTCAAGGCCGGCAAGGCCCACCGCGAACTGCCCAAGGACGCTGCCGAGAAGTCCCTGGCCCGCGTCGCCGCCATCGACAGCCGCAAGGGTGGCGCCAACGTGCATGAAACCCGCCTGGCCATGCAGCGCACCATGCAGAACCATGCCGGCGTCTTCCGCTTTGGCGACCTGCTCAAGAGCGGCGTCGACAAGATCCTGGAAATCGAAAAGGCCGCCCGCCAGCTCGAGATCAAGGACAAGTCCATGGCCTGGAACACGGCCCGGACCGAAGCCCTGGAAATGGAGAACCTGATCGAGGTCGCCAAGGCCACCATGATCTCTGCCGAGGCCCGCAAGGAATCCCGCGGCGCCCACGTCCGCGACGACGCGCCGGATACCCCGGAATTCCCGAACGGCCGCAACGACAAGGAATGGCTGAAGCATACGCTGTTCAACCCGGTCGACAACACGATCACCTACAAGCCGGTCAACATGCAGCCGCTGACCGTCGAGCCCATCGCGCTGAAGACGCGTTCGTACTAATCGGAGAAGACCATGAGCAAACGTACGGTTCAATTCAGCATCTACCGCTACGATCCGGACAAGGACGACGCGCCCTACATGCAGGATATCTCGGTCGAACTCGAGCCGACCGACCGCAAGCTGCTCGACGCCCTGACCAAGCTGAAGGCGAAGGACGACACCCTGTCCTATCGCCGCTCCTGCCGCGAAGGCGTCTGCGGTTCCGACGCCATGAACATCAACGGCAAGAACGGCCTGGCCTGCTTGACCGACATCGACGAACTGAAGCAGCCCATCGTCCTGCGTCCGCTGCCCGGCCTGCCGGTCATCCGCGACCTGATCGTGGACATGACCCAGTTCTTCAAGCAGTACCACTCGATCAAGCCCTACCTGATCAACAACGATCCGCCGCCGGAGCGCGAGCGCCTGCAGTCCCCGGAAGACCGCGAGGAGCTGAACGGCCTCTACGAGTGCATCCTGTGCGCCTGCTGCTCGACCTCCTGCCCGTCGTTCTGGTGGAACCCGGACAAGTTCGTCGGCCCGGCCGGCCTCTTGGCAGCCTACCGCTTCATCGCCGACACCCGCGACCAGGCCACCAACGAGCGCCTCGACAACCTCGAGGATCCGTACCGCCTGTTCCGCTGCCACACCATCATGAACTGCGTCGATGTCTGTCCGAAGGGCCTCAACCCGACCCAGGCCATCGGCAAGATCAAGGACATGATGGTCCGCCGCGCAGTGTGATGGAACGCGCCGACTACGAACGCCTGCGTTGGCGTTGTATCCGCCGGGCCCTGCTCGAACTGGATATCACGCTGACGCGCTTTCTCGACGACGGCTTCGAGGCCCTCAGCGAAGAGCAGAAACAGGCGTTCGCGGAACTGGCGGACATGGAGGATCACGACCTCTGGTACTTGATCAGCGGTCAGTCCGAGTGCGATGATCCTCGTTTGGCCCCGATCGTGGCCATGTTGCGTAAGAGTTAAGTAAGGTAAGTGTCCTAAATTCTGGCGCTTGCCGTTTTTTTGCAGTGCAGTGACCACCTACACCTGTAAAGGGAAGACACCATGACGACCGAACGCAAGGCAACCCTGAGTATCGACGGACAGGCTCCCGTCGAATTCCCGATCATGTCCCCGACCCACGGCAACGACTGTGTCGATATCCGTACCCTCGGCGGCAAGACCGGCCTCTTCACCTATGACTCGGGTTTCCTCTCCACCGCCAGCTGCAAGTCCAAGATCACCTTCATCGACGGTGACAAGGGCGAGCTGCTGTACCGGGGATACCCCATCGAGCAGCTGGCCGAAAACTGCAACTTCCTGGAAGTCACCTACCTGCTGAAAAACGGCGAGCTGCCCAACGCCACCCAGAAGACCCAGTTCGAGAAGACCATCAAGAATCACACCATGGTCCACGAACAGCTCACCAAGTTCTACTCCGGCTTCCGCCGTGACGCCCACCCGATGGCTGTCATGACCGGCGTGGTCGGTGCACTGTCCGCCTTCTACCACGACGCGATGGACTTCTCCGATGCCGACCATCGCAACGTCAGCTTCAACCGCCTCGTGGCCAAGATGCCGACCATCGTCGCCATGGCCTACAAGTACAGCACCGGCATGCCCTTCATGTATCCGGACAACGAGCTGGACTACACCGCCAACTTCATGCGCATGATGTTCGGCAACCCCTGCGAGAAGTACGTGCCGAACCCGGTGCTGGTCCGCGCCCTCGACGTCATTTTCACCCTGCACGCCGACCACGAGCAGAACGCCTCCACCTCCACGGTGCGTCTGGCAGGCTCCTCCGGCGCCAACCCCTTCGCCTGTATCGCCGCCGGCATCGCCTGCCTGTGGGGTCCGGCCCACGGGGGCGCCAACGAGGCCTGCCTGCAGATGCTGGAAGAAATCGGCGACGTTTCCCGCGTCGGCGAGTACATCAACCGCGCCAAGGACAAGAACGATTCCTTCAAGCTGATGGGCTTCGGCCACCGCGTCTACAAGAACTTCGACCCCCGCGCCAAGCTCATGCGCAAGGTCTGCGGCGAGGTTCTCCAGGAACTCGGCCTGCAGAACGACCGCCTCTTCAAGCTGGCCATGGAACTCGAGAAGATCGCCCTGGAAGATCCGTACTTCGTCGAGAAGAAGCTCTATCCGAACGTGGACTTCTACTCCGGCATCGTCCAGAAGGCCATCGGCATCCCGACCGAGATGTTCACCTGCATCTTCGCCCTGGCCCGTACCGTCGGCTGGATGACCCAGTGGGAGGAAATGATCACCGATCCGGAATACAAGATCGGTCGCCCGCGCCAGCTCTACATTGGCGCCGCCAAGCGGGACGTGGTACCGCTGGCCCAGCGCGGCTAAAGAAAGAGAAGGGCGGCCCGGGGCCGCCCTTTTTTTACCCGCGATGCCCGCATGGGTATCGCACCCCGAGAGCTACAGAGAAATAAAACACCCACTAGGGGATGCCTATGACTACGATGACGCAACTGTTCGACAGCTCCATGTACTTCGGCGGCAACGCGCCGTTCGTCGAAGAGCTTTACGAAAACTACCTGGACAATCCCGCTTCCGTTCCCGAGGAATGGCGGGATTACTTCGATCGTCTGGCGCAGATGCCCGGCTTCGTCGCCCGCGACGTGCCCCACGCCCCGGTCATTGCCGCCTTCGCCGAGTTGGCCAAGGACGGCGGGTTCCGCCCGGTGGCCCCGGCTGCCGCCGCCGATGGCAAGAAGCAGGTTTCCGTCCTGCAACTGATCAATGCCTACCGTTTCCTGGGTACCCGCTGGGCCGACCTGGATCCGCTCAAGCGCATGCCCCGCCCGCAGATCCAGGAGCTGGAACTGTCCTTCTACGGTTTTTCCGACGCCGACCTGAACCAGACCTTCAACGCCGGTTCCTTCAAGGGTACTTCGGAAAACGCCAAGCTCCGCGACATCGTCGAGGCCCTCAAGGAGACCTACTGCGGCTCCGTCGGCGTCGAATACATGTACATGAGCGAGTACGCCGAGAAGCGCTGGCTCCAGGAGCGCCTGGAAACCATCCGCTCCCGCGGCGCCTACAATCCCGAGCAGAAGAAGCGCCTGCTGGAGCGCCTGACGGCGGCGGAAACCCTGGAACGCTACCTGCACACCAAGTACGTCGGCCAGAAGCGCTTCTCCCTGGAAGGCGGCGAATCCCTCATCGTCTCCATGGACGAGGCCATCCGCACCGGCGGCCGGCTTGGCGTTGACGAAGTAGTCATCGGCATGGCTCACCGCGGCCGTCTCAACGTCCTGGTCAATACCCTGGGCAAGGCTCCCTCCATGCTTTTCGCCGAATTCGAAGGCAAGAAGAAGAGCGACCTGTCTGCCGGCGACGTCAAGTACCACCTGGGTTATTCCTCCGACGTCCATACCCCGGGCGGCCCCTGCCACCTGACCCTGGCCTTCAACCCCTCCCACCTGGAAATCGTCAACCCGGTGGTGGAAGGTTCCGTCTATGCCCGCCAGGTCCGCCGCGGCGCCGACGGCAAGACCAAGGTCCTGCCCATCCTGGTGCACGGCGACGCCGCCGTGGCCGGCCAGGGCGTCAACCAGGAAATGCTCAACTTCGCCCAGACCCGTGGCTATGGTGTCGGCGGCACCCTGCACATCGTGGTGAACAACCAGATCGGCTTCACCACCAGCGACCCCCGCGACTATCGCTCGTCGCTTTACTGCACGGACATCTTCAAGATGGCCGACGCCCCCATCTTCCACGTCAATGGCGACGATCCGGAAGCGGTGGCCCTGGTCACCCAGGTGGCCATGGAATTCCGCCAGCAGTTCAAGAAGGACGTGGTGGTGGACATCATCTGCTTCCGCAAGCTTGGCCACAACGAGCAGGACGAGCCGATGGTCACCCAGCCGCTGATGTACAAGAAGATCGCCCAGCACCCGGGCACCCGCAAGCTCTACGGCGACAAGCTGATCGCCGAGGGCGTGCTGCCGGCCGACGGTCCCGACCAGATGATCGCCCAGTACCGCGAGCACCTGGACAAGGGCGAGCTGCTCTACAACCCGGTGCTGGCGGGCTACAAGCACCCCAACACCATCGACTGGACGCCCTATCTCGCCAAGAACTACATCGAGACCTGCGACACGCGGGTGCCGGTCAAGGATCTCAAGCGCCTGTCCGAGCGTCTGACCACCTTCCCCGCAGGCTTCACCCTCCATTCCCGGGTCAAGAAGATCGCCGAGGACCGGGCCGCCATGGGCGAGGGCAAGCTGCCGGTGGACTGGGGCATGGCCGAGAATCTGGCTTATGCCTCCCTGCTGGTTTCCGGTTACGGCGTGCGCATCTCCGGTGAGGACGTCGGCCGCGGCACCTTCTTCCACCGCCACGCCGCCTTCCACGACCAGAACCGCGAAAACTGGAACGAAGGCACCTACTACCCCCTGCAGCATCTGCAGGAGAAGCAGGCCGGCTTCCAGTGCTACGACTCCGTACTGTCCGAAGAGGCTGTCCTGGCCTTCGACTACGGCTACGCCTCCGCCAACCCCTACGAACTGGTGATCTGGGAAGGCCAGTTCGGCGACTTTGCCAACGGCGCCCAGGTGGTCATCGACCAGTTCATCTCCTCCGGCGAAGCCAAGTGGGGCCGGGCCTGCGGCCTGGTCATGCTGCTGCCCCACGGCTACGAAGGCCAGGGTCCGGAGCACTCCTCCGCCCGCCTGGAGCGCTACATGCAGGCCTGCGCCGAGATGAACATGGAAGTCTGCGTGCCCACCACCGCTGCCCAGGTCTTCCACATGCTGCGCCGCCAGGCGGTGCGCATGCAGAGGAAGCCGCTGATCGTCATGTCGCCGAAGTCCCTGCTGCGCCACAAGGACGCCTGCTCTCCCCTGGAAGACCTGGCCAACGGCGAGTTCCAGCGCGTCATCGGCGAAGTGGACAAGATCGATCCGAAGAAGGTCACCCGCGTCATCCTCTGCTGCGGCAAGGTGTATTACGACCTGGTGGCGGCCCGTCGCGAGAAGAAGCTGAACAACATCGCCATCGTCCGCCTGGAGCAGCTCTACCCCTTCCCGCAGGATTCCCTGGCGAAGGAACTGGCCAAGTACCCCAAGGCGACGGAAATCGTCTGGTGCCAGGAAGAGCCGCGCAACCAGGGCGCCTGGTACTGGTTCGCCTCCCGCCATCACCTGGATACCCAGTTGGGCGCCAAGCAGAAGCTGCTGCTGGTCTCCCGGCCGGCATCCTCGTCGCCGGCGGTCGGCTACCTGGCCAAGCACAACGAGCAACAAAAGGCCCTGGTCGAGTCCGCCCTCGGCAAGATCGACTACTAATAACACTGCAAGAGTGGAGCCACTATGAGCATTATCGAAGTCAAAGTTCCCCAGCTCTCCGAGTCCGTCGCCGAAGGCACGCTGGCGTCCTGGAAGAAGAAGGTCGGCGAGGCCGTTGCCCGCGACGAGATCGTCATCGACATCGAAACCGACAAGGTCGTCCTCGAAGTGCCGGCGCCGGATGCCGGCGTCCTGGTCGAAATCGTCAAGGGTGACGGCGAGACCGTGACCTCCGGCGAAGTCATTGCCAAGATCGACACCGAAGCCAAGGCCGGCGCTGCGGCGCCTGCCGCCAAGGCCGAGGCGCCCAAGGCCGCTGCGCCCGCTGCGGCCCCGGCGCCG
>DAINDE010000009.1:0-87667 GCA_036732025.1 Rhodocyclaceae bacterium | reverse complement strand
TTTTCTCCTTTTTGGTACCCCCCGGCCCCGGCCTGGCCGCCGCCGGCTTGGGCTTGGGCCCCGGCTGCGGCCGCCGGCGGCGAGGCCGGGGGCAGGACGGCGGCGGCGGTGCCGGAAGGGCGGCCACCGCCGGCGGCACCGGGCATGCGCAGGCCGCGGGCCGGCTGCAGGCCGAGGGGGGTGTCCGGGAGAATGCCCCCGGCCGGACTGCCGCCGGGCGGCCCTACCTCGCCCAGGGCCTGGGCCAGCCGCAGGGGCGGGGATTCGTCGGCGGCCTCCTCCGCCACTGCCGTCTCGCCGGCGAAGGCCTCCTGCACCGCCAGGGCCGGGGGGGACAGGGCAAAGAAGGCAACCCCCGCGAAACTGCTGACCAGCCGCGCGGAGGCGTTGCTGCCGACGATTGCTCTCTGTCTACCCACCATGCACGCCCGGCGAGGCGGGCGCTATTTTCCGGCGCCCTCGCCTGCTCCCCCAGTCACTCCGTGAAAGAACCTGACGTCCGCCGCCGCCACGAGCCTGTCTACGAGGCCTTTCCAGGCGGCGTCCTGACGTTCACGGATTAGCAAGTCCCGTGCGCGGGCGGCGACGTCGGCGAATTCCCGCTTCTTGGCCGGCACGCGCTCGTCGAGGCGGAAGATGGCCATGCCCTGCAGGGTTTCCACCGGCGCGTTGACCTTGCCCAGCTCGTACTTGTCGATGCGCTCATGCAGCTGCTCGGGCAGCATGCCGCGATGGAGGTAGCCCATGTCGCCGCCGGTTTCGACGTAGGCGCCGGAATGGAGGCGGACGGTTTCGGCAAAGTCGGCGCCGGCCAGGAGACGCTGGTGGATGGCCTGGGCCTCGGCCCGGGTCGCCTCCCATGCCGTCGCCGGCGAGGACGGGTCCACCGTGAGGAGGATGACGGACAGGCGCAGCTTCTCCGGCTCGGTGAACAGTTCGGGCCGGGCGGCGAAGAAGGCGCGCACCTCCTCGTCGCCGGGTTCGGGAAGCGCCCGCACCTGGCCCTCCAGCTGGGATACCAGGCTCTGCTCCTCGAGCTGCTGCCGCAGCCCGGGCAGCAGGCGCTCCCGGTTCTCCCGCCAGGCGGCGCTGCCGGCATAGCGCGCTTCGTAGCCGGCAATGGTCTTGTCCACCTGGCCGCTGTCCGGGGCGATGCCCCGCCGGCTCGCTTCGTCCAGGAGGACGATGCGCTGCACCAGGCGGCTCTTCACCTCTTCCCGGGCGGCGGCCAGCTCCGCCTCGGGCACCTGGCCGTGGTAGAACTTTTGCCGGACCAGGCTGGCGAAGGCGGTTTCGTACTCCTGGGTCGGAATGGAACGGCCATTGACGATGGCGAAGGTCCGCGAATGGGAATCGGCCGTCGGCGCCTCCCGGGCCGGGGAGGGCGCCGGCGCCGCCTGGCTGTCCTCGGCGAGCGCCCCCAGCGGCAGGGCCATCAGGAAGGCCAGGAGGCGGACCCCGGCGTGGCGGCGAAGGGAATGCGATGGGCTATGCACGATCGGATCCTCAAAAGAAAGGCGGGCCGGGCACTGGTTGGCCCGGCCCGCCTGGTTGAGCGTGGAGTTTCGGGGATTGCGCGGATGCCTTACTTGTTGTGGCAGGTCAGGCACACCGCGCTCTGCGTATTCTGGATACGCAGGAAGGTGGTGTTGCTGGAGTGCGGATCGTGGCAGCTGGCGCACTCGACGAAGGGCTGGAAGAAGCCGGAGGTCGAATCCCCGGAAAGGGTCGGGGCGCGGGCGTAGAGGATCATGTCCGTCTTTTCCCGGGTACCGGTGGTGCCGCCGTTGGAGTCCACCCACCACACCCGCGTGCCGGCGATGGTGCCGTTGGCCGGGGCGAAGAAATCGCCATCGCGGCAGGAACCGGTGCTCGCGGCCGAGGTGGAGGCGCTGCCGGTGCTGACGCCGCCGCCACAGTACTGGATGCCCACCGGGTGGTCGTTGGTGAGGTCGGTACCGAGGTTGGCCAGGCCGATCATCTTGCCGGTGCCGTCCTGGTTGGCGCCGGTCCAGGTACCGCCCAGG
This sequence comes from Rhodocyclaceae bacterium, assembly GCA_036732025.1. Classification (GTDB taxonomy): domain Bacteria; phylum Pseudomonadota; class Gammaproteobacteria; order Burkholderiales; family Rhodocyclaceae; genus SSSZ01. Next base: position 85,640 of record DAINDE010000009.1, on the reverse strand, counting down.
GTGGAGCCGGAGGCGTTGTAGCCGCCGGAGCCGGGCTTGTTGATCATGGTGTCCATGGCCTGGGTGCCGTCATGGCAGGAGAGGCAGGCCAGCGACACGCCCGACATGTCCACCGAGCCATCGATGGTGGACGACGTGGCGGTGCTGTAGGTGGTGTACGCGCCGCCGTTGGTGGGCTTGTTCCACAACGGCGCCTTGACGTTGGTGTTGGACGCGTGCGGCGTATGGCAGAAGACGCAGATTTCCGTCGTGCCGCTGGTCATGAAGTTGGTGTTGTTGCCGTTGGAAGCGCCCAGGTTGTGCTTGGTGTCGGCGATGCCCGCCAGCGCCTGCTGGCCGGCCATGGCCCCCAGCATGATCGCCGCCGCGGCGAACAGCCTGGCCAGACGCCCGGCCGACCGCCCCTTGGTGAAGTTGATATCCATAAATGACTCCCGATCCCTAAAGTTGATCAAGTACGAGCTCCTCGCCCCGGGAGCCCTACGCAGCAACCATGCCAAGGGCCGGAACGGGGCCGGGAAGATCGGCCAGACCGCCCATTGGGTGAGGATCTTCGCCGCCAGGCCCGACCCTGGCCGGGCCTGGCCGACGGCATATTTCCCCTTCCCGGAAGAGGGGATTTCCCAAGCTCAGGAACACGTCTTTCCCAGCCGCGGGAAGCGGCGGCGGGGTCAGCGGGAAGCCACGGGCTTCGGCTTGATCCCCAGGAATCCGGCATCGGCCGGCAAGGCGTAGGGGCGGAAGACATCGACCTTCTTGAACCACTGGTCGACCATGTAGACGCGGCCGTCCTCGTCGACATAGATGCCCGAAGGCAGCATGTAGCGGGCGGCGCCGTCCTTTTCCGAACGCTCGCCGATGTACATCAGGAGATCGCCGTCGGCGTTGAAGATCTGGAAGTTGCCGAAGGCGGCGTCGACGACATAGACGTTGCCCTCCTGGTCCGCCGCGATTTCCTTGGGCCGGGCGAAGTTGCCAAGTTGCTTGCCCACCGAGCCGAAGCTGTGCAGGTACTTGCCGTTGCGGTCGAACACCTGGACCCGGAAGTTGCCGCCATCCACCACGTAGATCTGGCCGTTCCTGCCGATGGCCGCATCCCGCGGCAGGTTGAATTCGCCGGCGCCGATGCCCCGCTTGCCGATGTCGAAGAGATGGTTGCCGGAAACGCCGTCGAACACCCGCACCTTGTGCATGTCCGACGACACCCCGCCGATGTCCACCACCAGCACTTTCTGTCCGCCGGCATCGACGGTGACGCTGGAGAGGCGTTCGAACATCTTGGGCCCGCCGATCTTGCGCAGGAATTTGCCGTCCCGGGTGTAGACCATGACCGCCCGGTGGGTGGCATCGGCCACGTAGAGGTTGCCGGCGGCGTCGACGTCGATACCCAGGGGCTTGACCAGCGGCCCCTGCTCGTCGTCGCCGATCTTGAAATAGCGGCCTTCCGGGATGTCGAAGACCTTGACGAAGCGGTCGGCGGAATCGCTGACGAAAATGCGGCCGCGATGGACCGCCACGGCATAGGGCTTGACGAGCCCCTCCGAGCGCTCGCTCTCCCCCGTCACCAGGCGCTTGAACACGCCGTCGCTGCGGGGAGCGGCGATGTCGCCGCTGCCGTAGATGGTGCGCTCGTAGACGAAGCGCGCCGGGTCCGGCGGCGCCGGGTAGACCAGTTGCTCCCGGCGGGCATCCTGCTTCTGGGCCTCCTGCATGGGAGCGCAGCCTGCCAGGACGGCCAGCAGCGCCGCCAGGGCGGACCAGCGCCCGGCGGCGCCGCGGAAACCGGTGTCATCGATCATGGCGTACTCCCCGGTGGAAAACGTTTTGCTTCATTTGTCGTGGCAGGTCAGACAGAGGCGGCTGCCCTCGTTGCTGACCCGGAGGAACAGCCGGGAAGGCAGGTGCGGGTCGTGGCAGCTGCTGCATTCGACATAGGGCACCTCGCCCCCGGCTCCCGGCCGGGCGTAGAGCGGCAGGTCGGCGCGCCCCCGCCAGGCGCTGACGCCGCCGGCGGACACCCACCAGACGCTGCGGTTGTCCACCTGCCCGCGGCTGGGAATGCGGAATTCGTCCAGGGACTTCAGGTACCTGGCGGCCCGGGAGGGCGCCTCGTCGGTGGTGTTCTCTTCCAGGGGCAGCCGTTCCCGTCCCCGGGAAAATCCCCGGTAGGGAATGCCGAAAGGGTGATCGGACTCGGCGGCCATGACCGAGAAGGCCTGGTTGGCGTCGTGGCACGACAGGCAGGCGATGGACTGGGAGCCCACCGCCGGCTTGTCCCCGAACTGCAGGCGGCCGATGTCGTCGAACATGACGAAGGCGTGAGCTGCCGGCAGCGATGGTTGCCAGGCCGGCTGGGCAGCGACGCCGGTGCGGCTGGGCAGGCCCGTCTGCTGGGGCGTATGGCAGAAGACGCAGACTTCCTCGGCTTCCACGGCGGGCCCCTTGCGGGTGAGATTGTGCGGCGTCGAGCGGATGTCCGCCGCCGCCAGGAAATTGGTCCAGGCCATCAGGAGCGCCAGGGAAAAAATCCGCGGCCCGAACCCTCGGGCCGCGGAAAAATGGCTGCCGGCCGGATTCGGGGAGGTGGTGCGATGATTCACCACGCCGGCAGCCCGTCGGAAAAAAGTAATCAAGCCAATCCCTCATTCCCTCGCGCCGCTGGAAAGCATGAAATCGAGCGCGGCGTTCGCCTCGACGACGGTCAGCGAGGCGTTGCCCCCCTTCGGCGGCATCGCCCCCTTGCCCCGCAGCACCGAACGCAGCAGGTTGGCCCGGCCGGGCGCCAGGCGGGGACGCCACTCGTCCAGCCGCCCGGGCCGCGGCGCCCCGCCCACTCCCTTGGCGTGGCACATGGCGCAGCTCTGGGCATATACCTCGGCGCCGCTAAACCCGCCGCCATCGGCAAAGGAAGGCATGGCGAACACGGACACGGAAAGCAGCGCGGAGAGATGGGAAATAATCGATGGCATGGCCCTGGGATTCCCGCCGGTCACGACGGCAAGGGAACTTAGCAACACCTGTGCCACTTCCTGAAAACGGGAAATCGTGGCCCGCTTCTTGCTGAACCGGGGCGACCACCTTCCATGAGGATCGCCGCCATGCGCGCCCGTTTGTCCAAATTCCTGCCCACGCCAACCATCCCGGGCTGGCGCCCGCTGGCCGCCTGCCTGCTGGCGCTGGCCGCTGCGGCGGCCTGGGGGGGAGAGCGCCCCGCCAAGGGCGGACCGATCAAGCCGGACGTCCTGTACCACAACTACTGCTCGGTCTGCCACGGCGACCGGGGCGACGGCAACAGCCGGGCGCGCAACAGCCTGGTGCCGCCGCCGCGGGACTTCACCCGCGCCTCCGAACTCACCCGCGAGACGATGGTCACCATCGTCACCCATGGCAAGCCCGGGACGGCCATGACCGGGTGGACCACCCAGCTCGAAGCGAAGGAAATCGAGGCGGTGGTGGACTACATCCGCAAAACCTTCATGCAGGTTGCCCTCGACCCCCGCCTCCAGCGCGGGCGCAGCCTCTACGCCCAGAACTGCATGGTCTGCCACGGCGACCGCGGCCAGGGCGCCAGCGGCGCCGCCGGCCTGATCCCGCCCCGGGACTTCACCACGCCCCAGGCCCGGGTGGAGCTGACCCGGGAACGGATGATCAACTCCGTCACCCGCGGCCGCGCCAACACTGCCATGGCGGCCTTCGCCGGCCGCCTGCCGGCCCAGGACATCGAAGCGGTGGTGGATTACGTCCGCACCTCGCTGATGCTGCCCGCCTCCAGCGCCATCTCCGGCACCAACGCCCACGCCGGCCGGGCCGGCCCGGCCACGGCCGAGGACACCCTCGCCCAGCCCTTCCAGAACGGCCTGCAGGGCAACGCCGCCCGCGGCGAGAAGACCTACATGGCCAACTGCGCCACCTGCCATGGCGCCAAGGGCGACGGCAAGGGGCCGCGGGCCTACTTCATCAACCCCAAGCCGCGCAACTTCGTGGACCCGGCCTTCCGTTCAGCCTTCAACCGCCCCGCCATCTTCACCGCCGTTTCCGAAGGCCGGCTGGGCGCCGAAATGCCGGCCTGGAGCAAGGTTCTCGAGCCCCAGCAGATCGCCGACGTCAGCGAATTCGTCTTCCAGCGCTTCGTCCGTCCGCCGCGCGGGGCGGGGCGGTGAAGCCTGCCGCCCTCCTCGCCCTGCTGGCCGCCCTGGCCCTGCCGACAGCGGCGCCGGCGGCCGACCCGGTGCTGGAACGGGGCCGGGCGGTCTATAACTACCGCTGCTATTTCTGCCATGGCTATTCGGGGGACGCCCGCACCCTGGCCGCCACCTACCTGACCCCGCCCCCGGCCAGCTTCCGCGCCCCGCGCCCCGCCCCCCTCGACAGCGGGAAGATCGTCGAGGTCCTGCGCCAGGGCCGTCCCGGCACCGCCATGAAATCCTTCGCCGGCATCATCGGCGAAGGGGACATGGCGGCCGTGGCTGCCTTCATCGTGGACGAATTCGTCCGCCGCCAGGCGACCAACACCCGCTACCACACGGCCGACAACGGCTGGCCGGACCACGATCGCTACCGTGCCGCCTTCCCCTTTGCCACCGGTGAGATTCCCCTTTCCCGAACCTGGGAAAGCCTTAGCCCGGAGCAGGCCGCCGGCAAACGCCTCTACCTGTCGAGCTGCGTCAGTTGCCATGACCGGGGGGCACCCGGCGGCGACGAGGTGGCCTGGGATTCCCGGCCCCTCTCCTTCCCCCGCAACAACTTCTCGCTGGCGGCACCGGCGCCCCCGGTGGACGCCATGGCCAGCGCCAGCCCCTACGCCCTCCACGACATCCCGCCCAAGGCTGGGCGGCTGACTCCCCGGGAGCGGCGGGGCGAACGGCTGTTCCAGAACAACTGCGCCTTCTGCCATGGCGCCGACGGCACCGGCAAGAACTGGATCGGCCAGTTCCTCGAACCCCACCCGCGCAACCTGCGGGACCCGGCCTTCATGGCCGGCGCCTCGCGGCAGCGCATCGCCCACGCCATACGGGAGGGCCTGCCCGGCACCTCCATGCCGGCCTGGCGCGACGTCCTGGCGGAAAAGGACATCGCCGCCGTGGTCGCCTACATCGCCCGGGTGTTCCACCCCCTCGCCGACGATTCGCCGCCAGCGCCTCCCCGGCCCCTGGCGGGATTCCCGGCGAAGCCGGCCGCCGCCCCCTGAGCCCGGCGGCCCGGAGCCGACCCGTGAGCCGCCGCCTGCTGGCCGTTCCCTGGCTTCTCGCCGCCGGCCTGGCCCTGGCCCAGGCGCCGTCCGCCGATGGCGGCCGGCGCCTCATCGAGCAGAAGGTGAAGCTCCTGGAAATGCTGGTCAGCAGCCAGGCGGCCAAGGCCCAGTCGGCGGGGACGCCGCCCTCGGAGCGCCTGGAAAGGTCCGGGGCCGCCCTCATCCAGGCACGCCAGGCCCTCGCCGCCGACCGCCTCGAAGAGGCCGGGCAGATCCTGGACACCGCGCTGCGTTCCAGCGCCTCGGCCTCGGCAGGGGCCACGCCGGCCGGCCTCTCCGAGGACGCCCGGCGGAACAGCTACCAGAATCTGGTCGAACAGGTGGCGACCTACCGCGCTTCGGTGGAAGACCTGGCCGCCCACCCGCGGAGCGGCCGCGCCGCCCGGGAACTCCTCGCCCGGCTCGATGGCAAGAGCGCCGACGCCCGCCGCCTCGCCGCCGCCGGCAACCTGGAGGCCGCCAACCGTTCCCTCGGCGAGGCCTACCAGCTCGCCGTCAGCGAGCTGTCCCGCCTGCGGGCCGGCGAGGAAGTGGTCCTCAGCCTGAGCTTCGCCTCCCCCGCCGAGGAATTCGCCTACGAAATCCGCCGCTTTGAAAGCAACGAAATCCTGGTCGCCATGATGATCCGCGACGGCAAGGCCGACGGCGACCGGCGCGCCCCGGTCGAGGCCCTGCGGGCGGAAGGCCGGCGGCTGCGCGGCGAGGCGGAGCAACTGGCCCACGCCGGCCGCCACCGCGACGCCGTCGCCCTCATGGAGCAGGCCGTCGGCCAGTTGAACCGGGCGCTGCAGGCGATGGGCCTGCCGGTCTTCTGACCGGCGGCACTGGCACCGTTCTTGCGTTTTCACCCCCCATAAAGTCCGTTCCGCGACCAGCCGGGCCGCCAGGGGACGGGCGACAACCCACCGCCGCCACCGGCGGTGCAAGCCAGAGGGAATGCATGGAAAACCGGGAGCCGATACTGCAGGCGGCACGAATTCGCGACCACCTCGCCGCCGCCGCCATCGGCCTCCTGCTCTGGCTCCCCCTTGCCTACCACATCGCCAGCAGCCATCGCACCCAGGAAGAGCGCCTGGCCCGGGAGGCCGCCGCCCGGGCCGAGCTCCACGGGGCGCTGCTGAGCACCGCCGTCGAACGGATCGGGGCCGCCACCGCCGCCCTGCCCCTGGCGCTCCAGGGCACGCCGGCGGGCGAACTGCCCCGCGTCCTGGCCCGACTGGCGGCGGCCAGCGGCCTCACCGCCAGCTATGAGATCACCGCCGGCGACGGTACCGGCAAGGTCCGCCTGGAAGGCGGCAAGGCGCCGAAGACGCCCATCGTCCTGCCCCCGCTGCCGGAGGGGGCGGCCCTGGTGCCCATGGGCGACGCCATCTGGACCGTCCGTCCCGGGGAACTGGTGGTCAGCCACGCCCTGTTCGCCGACGACCGTTCCGGGAAACGGCTCCGCTTCTGGGGCTACGCCAGCACCACCCTCTCCTTCGCGGCCCTGGCCGAGGCAGGCGGCCTGGGTGAAACGGCGGCGGGGCACGGCGCCTATCTCCGGCATGTCGGCGACTCGACCCAGGCTCCGACGGTGCTGCTGGACACCCGCGGCGGCGAATCGGCCGGCGCCGTCTCCCGCTCCCTGCCCCTGCCCCGCAACGGGCAGCTGGTGCTGGACGTCGAGGCGCCGCCCGCCCTGTCGCCCCTGGCCGCGGCCCTCGGCTGGCTGGCCTGCCTGTTGGTGCTGCTGCCGATCTACGGCCTGGTGCTCCACCTGCGCGTCCGCCGCCCCGGCGAGGCGGCGCAGCAGGCCGACCGCCTGCGGGCGGGGGAGGACGAGAAGGCCGCCCTGCAACTGGAGATCGACAACCGCATTCACGCCGAGCGCCTGCTGGAGCGCTCGCACCGGGTGCTGGACGCCATGTTCGAGCATTTGCCCGGGATGGTGGTCATCAAGCGTGCCAGCGACCTGCGCATTTCCCGCATCAACCGCTCCGGCGAAGCCATCCTCGGCCGCAGCCGCGACCTGCTGGTGGGCCGCAACAGCGAGGAGATCCATGCGCCGGAACTGGCCGTGCTGCTCACCCGCACCGACTACCAGGCCATGGCCGAGCGGCGGGTGGTCGAACTGCCCCTGCAGCAGGTTTCCATGCCCGGCGAAAGCGAGCGCTGGGTCCGCTTCCGCAAGGTGGCGCTGTTCGACCGCCACGGCGATCCGGAATACGTCCTCGAATTCGGCGAGGACGAGACGGAGCGGGAGCTGCTCGACCGGCGCCTGCGGGAACATCTCAATTTCCTGGAACAGCTTCTCGAGGCCATCCCCGCGCCCCTTTTCTTCAAGGACGTCGAAGGGCGCTACATCAGCGTCAACTCGGCCTTCGAGCGCTTCCTCGGCAAGTCCCGGGGAGCCCTGGCGGGGAAGACCGTCTTCGACTTCTGCCCGCCGCAGCTCGCCTACCAGTACCAGCGGGCCGACAACGAACTGATCCAGGCCGGTGGCAACCAGATCTACGAATCCTCGGTCGTCGCCGCCGATGGCGTCACCCGGGAGGTGATGTTCCACAAGGCCATCTTCCGGGCGACCAGCGGGCGGGCCGGGGGCATCGTCGGCATCATCCTCGACATCACCGAGCGCAAGCAGGCGGAAACGCGCGTCAGCCAGTTGAACCGTATCCTGACGGTATTGAGCGAGACCAGCCAGGCCATCGTCCGCATCCACGACCGGGATCGCCTGCTGCACATCATCGCCCGTCTCATCGAGGAGCACGGCGGCTTCCCCGTCGCCTGGGTCCAGCTCGACGGCGGCGGCCGGAACTTCATCCATACCTGCCAGCCCGCCAACCGCGACCTGGTCGAGCGCCTGGCCGCCCAGGCCGGCTGCTGCCCGGACCCGGGGAGCGGCAAGACCATCTGCGTCCACCCCGTCGCCACCCTGGGCAACGCCCTGGCGGCGGAGCTGGGCCGGCTCGGCCTGCACGCCCTCGTCCGGTTGCGCCTGGCCGCCGACGGGGCGCCCTTCGGCGCCATCGGCATCCTGGCGAGCGCCGCCAACGACCTCGGCAGCGACGAGCAACGCATGCTTTCGGACCTTGCCGACAACATCTCCTTCGCCCTCAAGGCCCTGGAGGAAGCCGCCGCACGGCGGGCCGTCCAGGAAAAGCTGGACCTCTCGGCCCGGGTGTTCGACAACAGCACCGAGGGCATCGTCATCACCGACGCCGAGAACCGCATCCTAATGGTGAACAAGGCCTTCACCGTGGTCACCGGCTACCAGGCCGCCGAGGTCATCGGCCGCAACCCCCGCCTGCTCAGCTCCGGCCGCCAGTCCCCGGACTTTTATGCCCGCATGTGGGAAACCCTGCAGCGGCATGGCGAATGGCGTGGCGAAATCGAGAACCGGCGCAGCAACGGCGAGATTTATCCAGAGTGGCTCAACATCAGCGTAGTCCGCAACGAGACCGGCGAAATCTCCAACTACGTCGCCGTCTTCTCCGACCTGACCCACCACAAGGAAATCGAGGCCCGCCTGGATTTCCTGGCCTACTTCGACCCCCTCACCTCGCTCCCCAACCGCGCCCAGCTACGGGAACGGGTGCAGCAGGCCCTGGCCCGGCCGGGGACGAAGCGCCTCGGCCTCCTGGTGCTGGACATCGACCGCTTCAAGCTGTTCAACGATTCCATGGGGCAGCAGTGCGGCGACCGCATCCTGCTCTCGGTGGCCGAGCGGCTGGTGGCCGCCGTTCCCGACGCCGCCTGTGTCTGCCGCCTGGGGGGCGACGAGTTCGCCATCCTCCTCGACAGCCTGGACGGCCCCGAGGCCGCGGCTGGCGCCGCCCGCGCCATCCAGCGCGCCCTGCGCCGCAGCACGGTCATGGAAGGGCATGAAATCCATCTCTCCGTCAGCCAGGGCATCAGCCTCTACCCCGAGGACGGCAGCACCTTCGAAGAACTCGCCGGCGGCGCCGACACGGCGATGTACGCCGCCATCGGCGACGGCGGCAACACCTATCGCTTCTTCCGCCAGGACATGAACCACCATGCGGCCGACCGCATGCGGCTCGAAAGCCGCCTGCACTCGGCCCTCGACCGCCGCGAATTCGAAGTCTTCTACCAGCCCCTCGTGTCCGCCAAGAACGGCCGCATCGTCGGCGCCGAAGCCCTGCTGCGCTGGCGCAACGAGGAACTCGGCGGGCAAGTGCCGCCGTCGACGTTCATTCCGCTGCTGGAAGAAACGGGGCTGATCGTCCCGGTGGGGGAGTGGGTGCTGCGTACCGCCTGCGCCGAAAACCGCCGCTGGCGCGCCGAAAGCGCCGGCAACCTGTTCGTGGCGGTCAACCTGTCTGCCCATCAACTCGCCGACGACCACCTGGTCGGCAAGATCGCCGCCATCCTCGCCGATCTGGATTTCCCCCCCGCCCTCCTGGAGATCGAGCTGACGGAAAGCGCCGTCATGCGGGACGCCGCCGCCGGACTGCGCACCCTGCAGGAGCTCAAGGGCCTGGGCGTGAGCCTGTCCATCGACGACTTCGGCACCGGCTATTCCAGCCTGGGCTACCTGCGGCAACTGCCGCTGGACACCCTGAAGATCGACCGTTCCTTCGTGATGGACACGCCGGGGCACGCCGGGGCAGCCTCCATCGTCCGGGCGGTGGTCGCCCTCGGCCATTCCCTGCAGCTCGAGATCGTCGCCGAAGGCGTGGAAGATTGCGACCAAGTGGCCTTCCTGCGGGACGCCACGGTCGATGTGCTGCAGGGTTACCACTTTTCCCGCCCCGTCCCCGGCCAGGAATTCCTCCGGCTGGTCACCGGTCTCGGCCAGTTCCCCCTGCCCCAGGCGGAAGCGCCCGCCCTGCAGTTGGCGGCGGTCGGCCGGACAACCTCCCGCCGCCCCGGCGGGGCTTAGCGGCTGAGGGGACCGACCTCGCTTCCCGCTCTCTCCTCCCGGTGGTCCGCCGCCCGGCGGCGGGGAAAGAGGCTGCGCAGCAGGAGGGCCTGCAAGGCCCCGAGCAGGGCCGCCAGGCCGACGCCATGGAGCAGCACCCCGCTCCAGTCCCAGGGCGAGGACCATCCCCCATCCGGGGCCAGCGACAGGGTCCAGCGCCCGTTGGGCACGTCCACCGTCACCCGCACGGGGTCGTCGAGGGTGCCGCTTCCCTGGCGGTAGAAGGGCGTGCATTGCTCTTCGTCGGGGGGAACGCGGCACAGCTCGAAGCCGTACCCCTCACCGGTAAGCTGGACGAAGCCCGCCGCCGCCAGCAGCTCGGGTACCCGCAGCAGGACGATGGTGAAGCCCCAGAATTCCTGGCGGCCGTCCGGCGTGTACTGGAACACCGGAAAGCGGCCGACGGCCCCCAGCCCCCCCTGCTTGAGTTCGAAGGGGCCGGCCAGGGTGAGTTGTTTGCGGGCCACGGCAAGATGGGCCTCGCGGTTGCGCGCCTTGTCCCGCAGCAGGTCGTGGCCGATGATGCCCTCGTTGCCGGGTAGCGGATAGACCTGGGTGATGACGCCCCCTGGGGCCAGCTCGACGGCCCGAGCCATGGGGAACTGTTGCAGCAGATCCGTCGCCACGGCCTCGAACTGGTCCACCTGTCCGTTGCCGCGCTGCACCAGGGCGGCCAGCATGTAGGCCGGCCCCACCGCCTCCTGCACCCGCTGGCTCAGCCGCAGGGCGCTGGCGTAGGCGACCCCGCGGGCCGCCGAGCGCTTCATTTCCTGGCGCAGCTCCAGCGCCTCGTAGCCGATGGTCAGCCCCAGCAGCAGGCCGACGAGGCTCGCCACCCCGATGTACCTGCCGCGCTTCCCGCTAGCCCATGCCACCATGCCCGCCTCCTTGTCCCCCCGGATCGCTCGTACTTTCCGACAACAGGAACGAGTATCCGGGGAACCATATTATTACCTAAGTAATAATTTCACAATCGGGTGGCACAAGCCGTGCAAGGAAGGCTTACCGTCGTCGAACGGCCAATCCCTGTCCTCATCATGTCCGCCATGGCAATCCTCGCTATCGCCCGCCCCGATCCGGCCCCCGCCCCTGACCCGACCGCAGTGTGCGCAGCAGGAGACGGATGGCCCCCAGCCGACTCTTTCCCGTCGGCAGGAATCCGTTCCCACATTCGGGAAATCCATCTTCTCGCCGCCACGCGGGGCGCCGGACGGCTTCTCCGTCAGGTAGACGGGCGGCCGCACCCCGCGTTCCGGCCGGGGGCCCGGTGAGCCGCCGGTTTCTGCGGCCGTGCCAGGCCGCCGTGGCGCTGACAGTGATGGCAGCCCTCCTGCTTCCGCACGCTGACGAGGCCCGGGCCTTCCTGCGGGCGACGCCGAAATCTGCGGTGGCGGCCCCCGAGGCGCCTCCCCCCGCCGCGGCGCCGGCGGCCGCCCATGAAGCGCGGCGGGCGATCGACAGCAGCAGCTACCTGGATCCGGCCAATCCCGATGTAGCCCGCCTGCAGCGCATCGAGGAGGCGACCCGCCACCTGCCCTACGACGCCAACGGCTTCCCGGACTGGATGCGCGCCCTGCGGGAGGGGCTCATCGCGCCCCGCAGCGACCTGGCCGGCAAGGGGGACATGGAGGTTCTCGATCTCGATATCATCATGAAGAACACCCGGGAAATGCCCCACGTGCGCTTTCCCCACCGGTCGCACACGCTCTGGCTGGCCTGCGCCAACTGCCATCCGGACCCCTTCCCGGCCCGGGCGGGCAGCACCTCCATCCGCATGGCCGACATCTTCCGCGGCAAATACTGCGGCATGTGCCACGACCGGGTGGCCTTCATCACCTTCTTCTCCTGCAACCGCTGCCACAGCGTCCCCCAGACGGGGAACAGACCCTGAAGCTCAAGGAGCGGGAGCCGCCAGCAGCCGGCCCTGGACCCGGTGGGCGGCCAGTTGCCGGACCCGGTCCAGTTCGCTGTGGGTTTCCACGCCTTCGGCCACGGTCTTGAGGCCCAGCGCCCCGGCCAGGCCGAAGATTGCCGCCAGCAGGGAGGGCTCTTCCAGGGAACGGGCTTCGTCGCGGATCAGGCTGCGGTCGATCTTGATGGTATGGATGGGCAGGTGGCGCAGAACCGAGAGGTTGGAGTAGCCGGTGCCGAAGTCGTCGATGGCGGCCCCGATCCCCAGTTCCGCCAGTTCCGAGAGAACGCGCTGGGTGTATTCGGCGTCCTGCATCGCCAGCATTTCGGAAATCTCGATTTCCAGCAGGCCGGGACTGAGCCCCGTTTCCCGCAGGATGTCGCGGATGGTTTCGACGATGCCCGGCCGGCGGAACTCGCTGGCCGAGAGATTGACCGCCACCGTCACCGGGGCGCCGCCGGCCTGCCAGGCCCGGGCCTGGACGCAGGCCGACTGGAGCACCCATTCGCCGATGCGGGTCATCAGGCCCAGTTCCTCGGCCAGGCCGATGAAATCCTCGGCGACGACCCGGGTGCCGTCTTCCTGCCGCCAGCGCAGCAGGGCCTCGCGGCCATGGACGGTTCCGCTGTGCAGGTCGATGATGGGCTGGAATTCGAGTTCGAACTCCCGGGCGGCCAGGGCCCGCTGCAGGCGCTCCTCCATCTCCACCCGGCGGGTGGGCTGGCCCAGCAGGGATTCGACGAAGAAGCACATCCCCGCCCGCCCGCCGGCCTTGACGTGATACATGGCGGTATCGGCGTGCTTGATGAGGGTTTCGGCGTCCCTCCCGTCCCGGGGGAACATGCTGATGCCGATGCTGGTGGTGACGACCCGGGACTCGCTGCCAAGATTCACCGGTTCGCCCATGGCCGCCAGAACCTTTTCCGCCACCGCCCGGGCGTCGTCCTCGCCGCGGCTTTCGGGAAGCAGGATGGTGAATTCGTCGCCCGCCAGCCGGGCCACGGTGTCCGCCGCCCGCACGCAGCGCCGCAGGCGGTTGGCCACTTCCTTCAGCAGCAGGTCGCCGGCGTCGTGCCCGAGGGTATCGTTGATCTGCTTGAAACGGTCGAGGTCCAGGAACATGATGGCCGGCGCCCGCTCCCGATTGCGCCGCGCCTGGCTCAGGGCCTGGTCGAGGCGATCGCGGAAGAGCAGGCGATTGGGCAATCCGGTCAGGGCGTCGTGGAAAGCCTGGTGGGTGATCAGCTCCTCCCGCTCCTTGCGCTCGGTGATGTCGGAGAAAATCGCCACGTAGTGCTCCACCTCGCCGCGCCGGTTGCGCACGGCGCTGACATTGAGCCACTCGGCATAGACGGAACCGTTCTTGCGCCGGTTCCAGATCTCGCCCCGCCATTCGCCCTTTTCCCGCAGGATCGCCCAGAATTCGGCGTAGAAGTCGTCCCCCTGCCGGCCCGACTTGAGGAGGGCAGGGGTTTGCCCGATCGCCTCCGCCGCCGAGTAGCCGGTGGTGTCGGTGAAGGCCTTGTTGACCATCTGGATGCGGGCGTCGGCGTCGGTGACGGTAATGCCTTCGAGGGAATTCTCGAACACCAGTTGCGACAGCCGTTGTTGCTGGATCAGGTCCCGCGCCCCGGCCAGCACCCGGTTGAAGGCGGCGGTGGCGGCGCCGACCTCGTCGCTCCGCCCCACCGGCAGCGGCATGGCCTCGTCGATGTCGCCGGCGGCGATGCGGTCCAGGCCTTCGGTCATCCGGGCCAGCGGCCGCGAAACGATGCGGGAGATGAAGAACCAGACGAACAACCCCAGCGGCAGGCACAGGACGGCCGCCGCCAGGGTGGCGTTGCGGCTGAACTGGCGGGTCGCCTCGCCGGCCTGGGCCAGGGATATTTCCATGCTGACGGCGCCGAGAACCGTCCCCGGCGCCACTTCGTGGCAGTTCAGGCAGTTCTTGCCCAGGTAATTCTCCTGGGCGACGGCGGGCAGGACCGCCCGCAGCCGGTCGTGGCCGTCGCGGCCGGGAATGAGTTGATAGACGGCCCCCCCGGCATCGAGGACGGTGCGCTCCACCGGGTCGGCTTCGGTCTCCCTTTCCAGCCCCGGGCCGAACTGCCCAACCACCGCGTCGCCGCGGATGACCTTGAGGGACTCGATCTGGTTCATTTCCTTGATCTGGTCAAGGAACAGGGGTCGCAAGGGTACAGTGCCGGTGATCATCATGCCGGTGAGTCCGGCCAGGGTCATCTGGTGCACGCTGTTGGCGAACTCCCGGGCCTGGTCGACGGCGATCCGGCGCTGTTCGAGGGTGGCCCAGTAGATCAGGCCGGCTCCCGAAACGATCACCGACAGGAGAATCGACAGCACCAGTCGAACCCAGATTTTCATGACCCCGCACCTCGTCAGACGAACCACCGCTCTCCCGCCGGCCGCCGGCCGGCCGGCTTGCCTTCCCGATTCCGGGAAACGTCGGGCGCACATTCATCCGCCACCAGCGCCGGAAACCCATGGCCACTGGCAACGCCGCCCATTCCCGGAATCAAGAGAGCAACTACCGTACCCGCCGACTTTCAGAAGCGCACGGTGAAGGTCGCACCGGCCCCGACATCGGGACTCGCCCGGGAAAAGCCGCGAACCAGGTAGAACAGCACCTTGCCCGACCCGACCCGGTTCCACTCGAGAAAGACGCTGGCTTCGCGCACCGGGTCGCCATCGGCCGTCACCTTCTCGCGGGCGTCGTAGAGCGCCCCCACCGAGAGTCCGCCGCCGACGCCATGGCTGAGTCCGGCCGTGGCGAACCAGGGATCGCGGTAGTCGACGCCGGCGGGGTCGCCCTTGCGCGTCCTGCCGAGGGTGCCGAACGCCGAGGTGCCGCCGAAACGGCGCAGGACGTCCACAAACAGGGAATAGTCGTTGCGGCCGGTGGTGATGAGATCGAGCCGGCGGTCAGCGGTGGCGAACTTGGCCTTGACGCCGACGTCGACCGCCACGTCGGCGGCGTCCTCCCCTATCAGGCCATAGGCGACGCTGGCGGCAAGGTCGCCGAATCCTTCCTGGACCTGGCGGGTGGCGGCGAAGCGATCCCCGCCCGCCACCGCCGTTCCCGTCGTCCGCACGTAAGGCAGGGAGGCCTTGAAGACGAAGTCGCCCTGGCGGTGCTTGACGATCAGCGGCAGGGTCCAGGCGGTGGATTTGCCCGGCTCGCCATAACGGCCCTCGGCATAATCGAGGTTGAGGCTGACCGAGGTCTGGGCAGCGGCGGGCCCGGCGACGATGGCGGATAGCGTCGCCATCAGGTGGCGCAGAGGAAGGCGGCGGCTCATGGCGGGCGGGAATAACTCCGAGGTTATGGACGTATACCTCTAGCAAGTGCCATTCCTGTCCGTCATGGCAGAATGCGGTTGCAAACCAGGGCAAGATCACTCCGAGGAACTCGGCGAGGGGGGCAAACCATGCACATATCCAGTTCGGCACGACAGCCTCGGCCCTTCAACCTCATGCGCTGGTTTTCGCTGGCCGCCTTCGCCTCCATCGCACTGGTCAGCGCCACGGCCGCCTGGTTCTTCTCCCATTTCCTGGCCGAACGCATGATCCGCCAGGAGGCCGAAGTGACGGCCGGCTTCGTGCGCAGCATCGTCGCCACCGAGAACGCCTACGCCTATTTCGACGGCAGCTCCGCCCCCGCCACCGAACAACTGCAGAACTTTCTCGACCACATCACCCGCATGCCCGGGGTCCTGCGCACCAACGTCTATTCCGCCGAGCGCAAGGTGGTCTGGTCCAGCGACCCGGCCCTCATCGGCCAGCGCTTCGATCGCAACGACGAACTGGAGGAGGCGCTGCGGGCCGACCTGGTGGTGCACAGCGGCATCATCGACCCGGCGCACCTGCCCAAGTCGGAGCACCAGCACCTGGGATCGGCCAGCCGGCGCTTCGTGGAAAGCTACATCCCCATCTTCGACGTCCATGACCGGCGGGTGGTGGGGGTGGTCGAACTGTACGTGGTGCCCGAGGAACTGTTCGAGGCCATCGAGTCGGGCATCCGCCTCATATGGATCGCCGCCGCCCTGGCCGGCATCTTTCTCTTCACCACCCTGTTCTGGATCGTGCGGCGGGCCCACCGCATCATCGACAGCCAGGGCGACCGCATCCTGGAGTCGGAATCCCTGGCCATGGTCGGCGAAATGGGCTCCGCCGTCGCCCACGGGCTGCGCAACCCCCTCGCCGCCATCCGCTCGTCGGCCGAACTGGCCCTCGACAGCGACTTGCCGGCGGAAGCCCGGGAATACGCCAGCGACATCATCGGCCAGGTGGACCGGCTGGAGGGCTGGGTCCGGCAGTTGCTCACCTACGCCAAACCCGCCCATGCCACCCTGGGGCCGGTGGATATCAACACCGTCCTCAAGGACACCGCCTCCGATTATCGGCGGGACCTGGAACGGCATCGCATCGACGTCGCCTGGAATCTGGCCGACGACCTGCCGCCGGTGCGCGCCGATGCCATGATGCTGCGGCAGCTGATCGGCAATCTCGTCACCAACGCCATCGAGGCCATGCCCGAGGGCGGCCGGCTGACGCTGGCCAGCGGCCGCGGCGCGGGCGGCAGCGTCGTCGCCGAAGTCGGCGACGACGGCCCCGGCATCAGCGCGGCGGACATGGGGCGCATCTTCAAGCCCTTCTTCACCAACAAGCCGCGCGGCATTGGCCTGGGCCTGCCCCTGGTCAGGCGGGTGGTCGAAAGACTCGGCGGTTCCGTCGAACTCGACAGCCAGCCCCGGGCCGGCACCACCATCCGCCTCGCACTGCCCACCTGGAACTGAACCCCATGGCCCACGGCGTCCTCATCGTCGAAGACGAAGCCATTCTGGCCAAGAACATGCGCCTCTACCTGGAACGGGCCGGCTACGACGTCCGCGCCGAAGGAGACGCCGAGGCGGCCCGGGAGCGAATCCGCGACTTCCACCCCGACGTCGTGCTGCTCGACTACCAGCTCCCCGGCCAGAATGGCCTGGAATTCCTCGCCTGGCTGCAGGAGGAGGCCCCCGGCATTCCCGTCATCATGCTTACCGGCCAGGCCAGCGTGGAAATGGCTGTGACCGCCATGAAACTGGGCGCCGCCGATTTTCTGACCAAACCGGTGGTGCTGGGCAAGCTCAGGCTGGTCATCGAAAAGGTGCTGGGTGCCGAACGGGCCGAAAAGACCCTTTCCTACTACCGCCAACGCGACGGACTCGAGGACGGGCTGGGACGCCTCCTCGGCGATTCGGCGCCGATGCGGCAGCTCAAGGCCATGGTGCAGCGCCTCCTCGACGCCGAGGCCGCCCTTGGCGACGACCGGCCGCCGGCCGTCCTCATCACCGGCGAGACCGGCACCGGCAAGGAGGTCCTCGCCCGCGCCATCCATCATGGCGGCCCCCGCCGCAACGGCCCCTTCATCGCCCTCAACTGCGGCGCCATTCCCGCCCAGCTCCTCGAAGCCGAACTTTTCGGCCACGAGCGCGGCGCCTTCACCGACGCCAAGGAGCGCAAGCTGGGGCTGGCGGAAGCCGCCGACGGCGGCACCCTCTTTCTCGACGAAATCGGCGACATGGAAATGTCCTTGCAGGTGAAAATCCTCAAGCTGCTCGAAGAGCGCACCGTGCGCCGCCTGGGCAGTGTGCGCGACCAGCCGGTCAACGCGCGCATCGTCGCCGCCACCAACCAGCCCCTGGAAAAGCTGGTGAGCGAGGGCCGATTCCGCTCCGACCTGTTCTTCCGGCTGCGCATCGTGCAGCTCGCCCTGCCCCCGCTGCGGGAACGGGGGCCGGACATCCTGCTCCTCGCCCGCCACTTTCTCGAAACCCAGCGCCGACGCTACAACAAGCCCGGGCTGCGGCTGGGCGAAGACGCCGAGCAGGCCATGCTGGCCTACGGCTGGCCCGGCAACGTGCGCGAATTGCGCAACGTCATCGAACAGACCGTCCTCCTCGCCACCGCCCCCGACATCGAGGCGGCGCAACTGCCCTTCTGCGCGGTACTGGGCAACCCCCGTCCGGACGCCGAAAGGCCGGCATCCCCCGGGGAGGCCGGCAGCCTCTCCCTCGAACGGGTCGAACGGGAACTGCTGGTCCAGGCCCTGGACCGGGCCGCCGGCAATGTCACCCAGGCGGCCAGGTTCCTCGGCGTCTCCCGCGACACCCTGCGCTACCGCATCGAAAAGCACGGCCTGTCGCGGCGCGGTTGAGGGCAGTGGGGGAAATGCCCCGCCTGGTCAGGTGATTTCACCCGATGCCCCGCCCGGGCCGATGCAAGGCCGCAACGCGGGAATATTTTCCACATACAAATCAGTGCCTTGCCTTCCGCTACGCTCCTGGCATGGCGGTTGCGATGTAGCCAGTGCGGGAAGGCGCTGCTGGCAGCGCGGTTCCCCAGGCCCATCCATCATCCGCACAAGGAGCCCCACCATGAGAACGACCCTGACCACCCTGACCGTGATTGCCGCCATCGTCCTGCCGTCCCTGCCCGCCGTCGCCGCCAGCCAGCCAGCCTTGGGCGAAGGCATCGCCCGGGCGGAACGTCCCGAAAAGCCCCAGAAGCCCGAAAAGCGGGAAAAGGTCGGCGCCCTCGACGGGACCATGCTGATCGCCCGCGAAGCCGGCGAACGTCCCCGCGGCGGCGACAACGAGCGCCCCGGCGATCGCCAGCGCCGTGGCGGCCGCCACGCCTGAACCCCGTCGCCCAGCCCCCGCACCCGGCCGACTTTCGGCCGGGTTTTTTGTGCCCGCCGCGCGCCGCCGACGCGAACGGAATTTTTTCACGACGGCCGCGAAATGGCCGGCGCGCCCCGTCAACGCCTTGACTTTTCCTGTAACATCCTATCCGTATAGTCATATTACCAACGTCAGAACGGGGAGGGACTGTGGGAAAGGCTGGCCAGTGGTTCGACGCGGCGTTCCGCGATGACATGCTGTGCGCGCCTTTGCTGCTCCCTGTGCCGCCCGGCCGGGAGCGCCGACCTTGAGCGGCGATATCCGCGACCGCCTGCTGGCAGCGCGCCTGCCGGCCATGCCCCAGGTGCTGCTGAAACTCCTGGCCCTGTGCCGCAGCGATTCCGCCGCCATCGGCGAATACGCCGAGCTGGTGGGCAAGGACGCCGGCATGGCCGGGCGCATCCTCGGCGTTGCCAACAGCGCCGCCTACCAGCGCAGCAGCCAGCGCATCGGCCTGGAGCAGTCGCTCATGGTCCTCGGCGTCGACACCATCAAGTCGCTGGTCATCGGCGAATCGGTGGCCCAGGTATTCAACGCCTTTACCCGCCGGTGCGCCACCGATCTCAGCGATTTCTGGCGGCACTCCCTGACCACTGCCGTCATGGCCCGGGAACTGGCCTCCCGGCTGTCCTACGCCCACGCCGAGGAGGCCTACCTGGCCGGCCTGCTCCACGACGTCGGGCGCCTGGCCCTGCTCGGCACGGCCCCCAAGGAGTACGCTCCCCATTTTCTCGCCGTCGATGACGACAGCCTGTGCGAGGCGGAAAAATCCAGCCTGCAGATCACCCATGCCGAAGCCGGCGCCTGGATGATCGAGCGCTGGCGGCTGGACTCCTTCCTCGCCGACAGCATCCTCTACCACCACGAGCCGGCCCGCCAGCTGGAGGCGGCCCATCCGCTGGTGCGCATCGTCCTCCTCGCCAACCGCCTCTCGGTGGGCGGCCCGGATAGCCCGGCCGTGGCGGAAGCATGCACGGTGTGCGGCGTCAGCCCGCGGGAACTCCAGGCCATCAACGACAATGCCGCCAGCCAGGTGAAGCTGGCGGCGGAGCAACTGGGCATCGAACTGGCCGACCCGGCACCCCAGGAGGCGGACTGCCACGCCCAACTGGCCGAGGAAGTCCGGCAACTGGTGCTGACCAGCGAGGCCACCCGCAGCCTCGCCCGCCAGCGCGGCGACCTCCAGTTGCTGGAGGCGCTGACCCGCTCGGCCCGGCTGCTTTTCGACCTGGATGACGCCCTGGTGCTCCTGGTCAGCCACGGCAACCGTTCCCTGGTAGGCGTGCCCCTCGGCAAGCACCGCCAGCGGCTGGCGGAATTCTCGCTGCCCCTGGTGGCCGGCCAGCGCATGGCGGAGGCGGTGCTCAAGAAGACGCCGGCCTTCATCAACCGCCGCACCCTGCCCGTCAGCGTGGCCGAGGACCAGTTGATGCGCGTCCTCGGCACCGACGCCGCCGTCTGCCTGCCCCTGGCCACCGCCCAGCAGACGGTAGGCGCCCTGGTCGGCGCCGTGCAGCCATGGCAGCTCGAAGGGCTGCAGCAGAAGAGCGGTTTCCTGCAGGCCTTCGCCGCCCAGGGCGCCGCCGCCATGATCGCCGCCCTGCAGGAGCGGACCGAGGCCTCCCAGCGTGTCAGCAGCGTCGTCGAGGATTACCGCGGTGCGGCACAGCGCATCGTGCATGAGGTCAACAACCCCCTGTCCATCATCAAGAACTACCTGAGCGTTCTGGACACCAAGCTCAGCCGGGAGGAGCCGGTCTCCGGCGAGGTTTCCATCCTCAACGAGGAAATCGACCGGGTCAGCCGCATCGTCAAGTCCTTCGCCCAGATCAAGCCGGAGAGCATGGCCGGCGTCCTCGACGCCAACCGCATCGTGCGCGACGTGGTGCGCCTCTTCCAGGAAACCGAGTTCGTGCCACCGGACATCCGCATCAACGCCCACCTGCACGACGAGGCGATGACCGTCGCCGGCGACGCGAACGCCGTCCGCCAGATGCTGATCAACCTGATCAAGAACGCCGTCGAGGCGCTGCCCCAGGGCGGGGAGATCCACGTCGGCGTCCAGGGGTTGGCGAACCGGGGCGGGCAGCTTTATGTCGAGCTCAATGTGCGGGACAATGGGCCGGGAATTCCCAGGGAGATGCTCGCCAACCTGTTTACCGAGGTCAAGAGCGGCAAGGGGGGCGATCACCAGGGGTTGGGGCTGTGCATTGTCGGCGAACTGGCCGGCAAGCTGGGGGGCGAGGTGACCTGCCGGAGCGGCCGCGAGGGGACGGAGTTCGCCATACTCCTGCCGACCCGCGGCCCTGCCCGCAATGGCGAGGCGCCGCCCCCGAGGGAAATCGGGAAAGGTGAGGCATGAATCGCTTGGCTGACAACGATGCGGCAGCACTGAAACAGGCGCTTTGCGGGGAAGTGGCGGCCAGCCTGCCGGCCTTCCGCCCCCGCCTGCTCCTGGTGGACGACGAGCCCCGCCTGCTGCAGAGCCTCCACGACCTGCTGGCCGACCGCGGCTGGGAACTGGTGACGGCCACCACCGGCGAGGAGGCCATCGCCCAGCTGGCCCGCCTCCGCTTCGACCTGGTCCTCCTCGACCTGCGCCTGCCGGACATCAGCGGCCACGGCGTCATGGATTTCATCAAGGCCACCAGCATCGACACCCGCGTCATCGTCCTCAGCGGCGACGTCGAGATCGAGGCCGCCATCGGCGCCCTCAAGCGGGGCGCCTACGACTTCCTGCGCAAGCCCTACCCCCGCGAGGAACTGCTCAACACCATCGAGCACGCCCTGCAGGAACGCAGCCTGGCGCTGGAAAACCAGCGCATCGCGGCGCAACTGGAGTCGTCGGAAAAACTCTATCGCTACCTGGTCGACAGCTCCCCGGACATCATCTACACCCTCAACCACGACGGGCAGTTCACCTTCATCAACGAGCGGGTCGGCCAACTGCTGGGCTACGCCAAGGCGGACCTGATCGGCAAGCACTACTCCCTGATCGTCCACGAGGAAGACCTGGAGCGCGCCCACTACGTCTTCCACGAGCGCCGCTCGGGGGACCGCGCCACCCGCAACGTCGAGCTGCGCCTGAAGTGCGTCAACGGCCGCGAGGACAGCCGCTGCTTCGAGACGACCCTGATGACCGTCTCCTTCAACTCGGTGGGCATCTATTCCACCGACAATGGCCCGCAACGCCGGGAGTACTTCGGCACCTACGGCGTCGCCCGGGATGTCACCGACCGCAAGCGGGCCGAGGAGCAGATGTCCTACCAGGCCTACCACGACATCCTCACCGACCTGCCCAACCGCATCCTCTTCCAGGACCGCCTGGG
This sequence comes from Rhodocyclaceae bacterium, assembly GCA_036732025.1. GTDB lineage: Bacteria > Pseudomonadota > Gammaproteobacteria > Burkholderiales > Rhodocyclaceae > SSSZ01. The sequence continues at coordinate 63,481 of DAINDE010000009.1, read as the reverse complement.
GCTCGCCATCATCCAGGCCAAGCGCAACAACGCCGAACTGGCGGTGATGTTCGTGGACCTTGACCGTTTCAAGATCGTCAACGACTCCCTCGGCCACATCAATGGCGACCAGTTGCTGCAGCAGGTGGCGGCGCGCCTGAAGCTCTGCCTGCGGCGGGGGGACACCCTGGCCCGCCACGGCGGCGACGAATTCACCCTGGTACTGCCGGAACTGCGGGACCGGGACGACGCCGAGCTGGTGGCCCGCAAGATCCTCGAAGCCCTGCGCCAGCCCTTTGCCCTGGACCAGCAGGAGGTCTTCGTCTCGGCCAGCATCGGCATCGCCATCTATCCCCACCACGGCGACGACGGCGAACAACTGGTGCGCCACGCCGACATCGCCATGTACCGGGTCAAGGGCGAGGGCAAGGACGGGCTGCGCTTCTTCGACCCGGCCATGCTGGAGGACGTCCACCAGAAGGTTTCCCTCGACAAGCGCCTGCGCAAGGCCATCGAGAACGACGAACTGGAGATGTATTACCAGCCCCAGGTCGATGTCGCCACCGGCAAGGTGGTGGGCGCCGAGGGGCTGATGCGCTGGCACCATCCGGAGCGCGGCCTGCTCAGCGCCGGCGAGTTCCTGCCCTTCGCCGAGGAATCCGGCCTCATCCTGCCCATCAGCGACTGGATGCTGGAGGCCGCCTGCCGCGATCTGCGGGAATGGGAGGCCGCCGGCGCCGGCAAGCTGCGCCTGGCGCTGAACACCTCGCCCCAGTATCTCGACCGGGGCGAGTTCGTGGAGCGCATGCAGGAAACCCTGCGCCGGCACCAGATCGCCCCGGAGCGCCTGGAAATCGAGATCACCGAGAACATCTGCATCCGCAACCCCCAGCACGCCATCGAGCAGCTCAACCGCCTGCACGGCCTGGGCGTCAGCACCGCCATCGACGATTTCGGCACCGGCTACTCGTCCCTGGCCTACCTGCACCGCTTCCCGGTCAATACCATCAAGATCGACCAGTCCTTCGTGCGCGAGATCGCCAGCGAGAAGGGGCATTACCCGGTGGTCCTGGCAATCATTTCCATCGCCCGCGGCCTCGGCCTCCACCTGGTCGCCGAGGGCGTCGAGACCGACGCCCAGCTACGCTACCTGCAGCGCTCGGGATGCACCGTCATGCAGGGCTACCGCTTCTGCCACCCGCTATCGCGGACGGACTTCGTCGGCCTGCTGCGCACCCACGCCGCCCGCCTGGCCTAGCCAGCGGGCCACCGTGGCGCAGAGCCGCTCCGGATCCACCGGCTTGGCCACGTGGTCGTTCATGCCCGCCGCCAGGCACTGGGCCCGATCCTCGCCGAAGGCGTTGGCGGTCATGGCCAGGATGGGCGTGGCTTCGCGGCCGGGCAGGGCGCGGATGCGCCGGGTGGCCTCCAGCCCGTCCATCACCGGCATCTGCACGTCCATGAGAATGAGGTCGTAGGCCGTCGCCGCGGCACGCTCCACCGCTTCGCGGCCGTTTTCCGCCACGTCGATGGCGCAGCCGAGGTCGCTCAACAGCTCCAGCGCCACTTCACGGTTGATGGCATTGTCTTCCACCAGCAGCAGGCGGCGGCCGCGACAGTGGCCAACCGCGGCCGGCGGCGGCTGCTCGGCGGCAGGAGGCAGCGCCGGCACCTCGCCGGCCTCCCGCCCCAGGCGCACCGTCGCCCAGAAGACGCTGCCCCGGCCGGGCTCGCCGCGCGCTCCCACGTCGCCGCCCATGAGGCGGGCCAGATGCCGGTTGATGGCCAGCCCCAGGCCGGTTCCGCCGTAGCGGCGCGTGGTGGACGAGTCCCCCTGCTCGAAGGGGGCGAACAACCGCTCCACCTGCTCCGGCGTCAGGCCGATACCGGTATCGGCCACTTCGAAGCGCAGCCGCACATCGTGTCCCCCCTCGGCCTCCACCCGCCCCGAGAGCACTACCTGGCCCCGCTCGGTGAATTTGATGGCGTTGCCCACGTAATTGAGGAGCAGTTGCGCCAACCGCGTGGCGTCGCCGACGACCCGGCGGGGCAGTCCCTCGGTTTCCAGGCGGAATTCCAGGCCCTTGGCCCGCGCCCGCTCGCCGACCAGGCCGGCCACCCGCTCCAGCACGCCGGCCAGATCGAAGGGGGCCGCTTCCAGCGACAGCTTCCCGGCCTCGATCTTGGAGAGGTCGAGGATGTCGTTGATGACCGCCAGCAGGTGGTCGGAAGCGTCGCCGATCTTGTCCAGGCGTTCCGCCTGCTCGGCGGAGAGGGGGCTGCGCCGGAGCATGTGGACGAGGCCGACGATGGCGTTCATGGGCGTCCGGATCTCGTGGCTCATGTTGGCCAGGAAGGCGCTCTTGGCCTGGGTCGCCGCCTCCGCCTCGTCGGCCCGCTCCCGCAGGGCGGCGTTGAGCTCGGCCACCTCCCGGGCCTTGACCGCCAGTTGGGCGTTGGCCTCCTGCAATTGGCGGGTGCGCTCGTCCACCAGGTCCTGCAGGTGGTGGCGATGCATGTCCAGTTCGGCGGCCAGCGCCTTGCGCACGGTGATGTCTTCCTGGATGGAGACGAAGTGGGTGACCCGCCCGTCCGGCCCCCGCACCGGTGCGATCTTCACCAGCTCGTCGTATTCGGAGCCGTCCTTGCGCCGGTTGATGAATTCCCCCTTCCACGCCTGCCCGGCCGCCAGGGTGCGCCACAGGGCCGCGTAGGTTTCCCGGGGCGTGCGGCCGGAGGCGAGGAAGCGCGGGTTGCGGCCGATCGCCTCGTCCCGGCCGTAGCCGGAGCAGGCGACGAAGGCTTCATTGACGTACTCGATGTTGGCGTCGGCGTCGGTCACGACGATGCTCAAGGGGCTCTGTTCGACGGCCAGCGACAGCTTGCGCAACTGGGCTTCGGCCTGTTGGCGGGCGGTGACGTCGAGGAGGATGCCGTACCACACCGGCACCCCGCCCTGGCTCTGCTCGCCGCGGCATGACTGCATCTGGATCCACTTCACTTCCCCCTCGGCGGTCAGCATGCGCGCCAGAGCCTGGAAGGGCCGCCCCAGACGGATGGCCTCGCGCTCCTCGCGGCGCAGGGCGTCCACATCCTCGGGGTGGACCCGGCGCCAGAGGAGCCCCGGATCGGACTCGATGGCTTCGGCGGAATAGCCGAACATCTCCTGGCAGCGGGGGCTGATGTAGCGGAAGGTGCCCCCGCCCTCGGCATGGGGGACATACTCGTAGAGCACCCCGGGCACCGTCGTCGCCATCGCCTCGAAACGATCCTTGGCCTTGCGCAGCACGGCGTCGGCGCTGACCAGGCTGTCGGCCATGGCGTTGAAGCTGTCGTCGATTTCCTTCAATTCCTGGATGGAACTGGGCTCCGCCACCCGTTCCCCGAACAGGCCGTCGCCGAAGCGGCGGGTGGTCGCCACCAGGCGCTCGGCCCAGTTGACCAGGCTTCGCTGCACCAGCCAGCGCGCCCCCAGGAAGGAAAGCGCCGCCACCAGCGCCAGGACGAAAAGCTGGAGGGTGAAGCGGCGGTTCACATCCGCCAGGACCAGGTCGCGGGGGGTGCCCACCACCAGGTAGAGGTCGCCGCGGCTGGACTGGAGCGGCGAGACGCTATACAGACATTCGCCCCCACAACCGGGCAGGGAGATCAGGCCTTCGCCGGGCCCGCCCCGGACATGGTCACCCAACGCTGTGTCCGGCAGGGGCGCGCCGACGACGGAACCGTCGGCGGGGAAGCGGGCATAGACCCGCCCCGCCTTGTCGGCGATGTAGACGTGCCCCTGAGCCGGCAACTCGATGGCCCGCACCAGGGTTTCCAGCCAGGCGAACCCGGTGGAGGCGAACAGCACCGCCCGGATCTGCCCGTCGGCGTCGCGCATGGGCAGGCTGAAGGCCAGGGCGGGCGCACCGGAAACGCGGCCGACAATGAAGCCGCCGGTGGTGAAGTCGCCGCTGGCCACGGCCTCCCGGAACCAGACCCGGTCGCCGACATCGACCGGATCCGGCATGGAAACGGCGGAGCAGAACAGCTTGCCGTCGGGCAGCGCGGCGCCGAAATTGGCGTAATTCCTCTGGGTCGCCGCCAGCCGGGCCGCCAGCCCCGAACATTCGGCAGGATCGAGGTGCTGCAGATCGTTGGCGTTGGCCATGATGCGCAGCAGGTTGCGGGTATCGCTGACCAGGTGGCCTTCCTCCAGCCGCACGGTGCGGATGAACTGGCGGAGATCCCTCTCCATCTCGGCGATGGCGGCAACCCGCTGCTCCTGGTAGCTGTACAGCGAGTACAGCGCCAGGGGCAGGATGGAGATGGCGATGAGCAGCCACAGCCGGCTACGCAAATGGGAGAACATGAATACCCGCTGATTGACAAGCGAATAGCATCCTACGCCTTCACGCCATGGCGGAGTAGGGGGAATTCCCCGGGCCGCCAACGCGCTGTTTCTGATCGACGCATCAGGCCTGAGGCGCGACCGGAAGCGGCCCGCCGAGGGCCTGGTCGATGGCCCCCAGCGCCGCCAGCGCCCCGGCCCGGATGCCCACGCTGCGGGCACTGGCGACTGCCGGCTCGTCGGGGTTGATGCGGACCAGCGGCGCCCCCAGGCTTTCGCCGAACCAGCGTACCGTCGGCACCTGGGTGCCGGCTCCCAGCTCCACCACCACCGGGTTTTCCGTCTCCCGCAGCCAGGCCTCCAGCCGGGCCTGCTGGCGGCGGGTCCGTTCCGCCACCCAGCCGCCGTCGCCGAACATGAGGATGTTGGGCCGCGCCAGCCCGCCGCAGCGGGGGCAGTGGGGCAAGTCGGACAGCAGACGGCAGTTCTCGTCGTCCACCTCCGGCTGGATGTCGTCGGCGCCCCAGATGCGGTCACTGCACGGTTCTAGGCACTGCAGGTGATGAATGGAGCCGTGGATCTCGCAAAGGCGCCGGGGGTCGAAGCCAGCCCGGCCGAACTGGCCATCGACGTTGCTGGTGAACACGAAGCCCCCCCGGGGACGGCCCTCGGCCCAGCGCCGCAGGATGGCGAAGCCCGCATGGGGCACGGTGCGCCGGTAGAGGGCCAGGCGATGGCCATAGAAACCCCAGGCGAGGCGGGCGTCGCGGCGGAAGGTGGCGGGGCAGGCCGCCTCCTCGAAGTCGATGCGGGCCCGGGCCAGGGCCGGGTAGGCCCGCCAGAAGCCCTCCCGCCCACGAAAGTCGGGCAGGCCGGAATCGACACCCATTCCGGCGCCGGCGGTGACGAGCAGACCGTCCGCTTCGCCGATCAGCGCGGCGGCCCGGGCGATTTCCGCAGTTGCACAAATTAGGTCTTTCGTCATAATAACCCTGGTGTCAGTGCAGGAATGGACACCATATACACACATTCCAATAACAGATAGCCCCCCCCAACCCGATGAAAAACAACCAACCCGTCACCCAACACGAAGCCCTCTTCCCGCCCAACTGCTACCTCGTCTCGAAAACCGACCTCAAGGGGGCGATAACCTACGCCAACGATGCCTTCATCGCCATCAGCGGCTTTTCCCGGGAGGAACTCCTGGGCCAGAACCACAACATCGTGCGCCATCCGGACATGCCGCCGGCCGCCTTCGCCGACCTCTGGCGGACGGTCAAGGCCGGCATGCCCTGGCGGGGGCTGGTCAAGAACCGCTGCAAGAACGGCGATTTCTACTGGGTCCAGGCCCTGGTGGTGCCGCTCAAGAAGGACGGCGTGGTCACCGGCTACATGTCGGTGCGCACCCCGCCGGAGCGTAGCCAGGTAGCCGACGCCGAGGCCCTGTACGCCCGTCTGCGCCAGGGCAACGGCAAGCTCCCCGGCGGCCGCGGCTTCCTCGCCCCCCTTTCCCTGCGCGCCCGCCTGTGGGCCGTGACCGGCGCCCTGGCCATGGTCATGGCGATCCTGGCGGCCGCCAACCTCGCCGGCCTGACGGAAAGCAACCGGCAACTGGAAAGCATGTACCGGCAGAAGCTGATTCCCTCCGACCTCGTCGGCCGCATCAGCTTCCTGCTCGGCGACAACCGCGCCCAGATCATGCTCGGCCTCCAGCACGACCCCACCCACCCCAACGCCCGGCTGCACGACCACGCCCTCGACCTGCACATCGAGAACACCCTGAAGAACCGCCAGGAGATCAACAGCCTCCTCGAGGAACTGCGCAAGCTGCCCCTGACGGAAAAGGAAGCGGCCCTCCTCGCCCAGTTCGGGGAAACCCGGGAGCGCTTCTCCCGGGAGGGCGTGAACGTCGCCCGCGAGCAGCTCAAGGCCGGGCAGTTCCTGAAGGCCAACGAGACCCTGCTGCTGCACATCAACCCGCTTTACGCTGCCATGCGCAAGGACGCCGAGGCCCTCGTCCAGGAATTCGCCGCCGGCGCCGAACGGGACTTCCAGGCGGCGGAAGGCCGCTACGGCACCCTGCGCAACCTGTCCGTCACCCTCACCGCCCTCGCGCTCCTCTTCGCCGCCGTCGGCGGCGGCCTCCTGGCGGCCGCCATCGGACGCCCCATCCGGCGCGCCATCGGCCACTTCGAGCGCATCGCCGAAGGCCGCCTCACCGACGACATCGACATTTCCGGGCGCGACGAAACGGGGCAACTGCTGGGCAACCTGGCCATCATGCAGGGCACCCTCAAGGCCATGCTCGACGAAATCGGCAGCGCCTCCCGCGCCATCGACGAGCGCAGCCGCCAGCTCGAAGCGCAGATGCAGGCGGTCGCCGCCCAGTCGGGCGAGCAGCAGGCCAGCGTCGAGGGCGTCGCCGCCGCCACCGAAGAATTCAGCCAGTCGGTGCAGGAAGTCGCGGCCAACGCCCAGGAAACGGCGCTGGCGGCGCGCAACGCCCAGGACCTGGTGGCGGAAAGCAACGGCAAGATCCGGCAGAGCATGGACGCCACCGGCCGGGTGGTGGAAGCGGTCCAGGGCTCCAGCGGCACCATCGACGCGCTGAGCCGTTCCATCCAGAAGATCGGCGACATCACCCGGGTCATCGCCGAAATCGCCAGCCAGACCAACCTCCTCGCCCTCAACGCCGCCATCGAGGCGGCCCGGGCCGGAGAGCAGGGCCGGGGCTTCGCGGTGGTGGCCGACGAAGTGAGGAAGCTCGCCGAACGCACCACCGCCTCCACCGCCGACATCGCGGCCACCGTCGGCGAGATCGAGGCGGTGACGCAGCAGGCGGTGAGCGGCATGGACGTGGCGGCGCGGGAAGTGGAAACCGGCGTCGGCTCCCTGCGCGACAGCGTTGCCGGCCTGGACAGCATCACCGCCAGCAGCCAGCAGGTTGCCGCCATGGCCGGGCACATTTCGGAAGCTGCCCGCCAGCAGGGCGTCGCCAGCGAGGAAGTGGCCAACAGCATGCAGCGCATCACCGACCTCATCGAGCGCAACACCGGGGCGGCCACCGCCGCCCGCAGCGCCGCCGACGAATTGCTGGCCACCGCCCGCCAGCTCGACTCCCTGATCGGCCGCTTCGAACTGTACGGCCGGCGCTGATGCGCCGCAGGCCCGCCGCGGCGGGCCTGCCGGGCCGGCCCCTCGGGTATCATCTCGGCCATGAAACGCTTCCTGCCCCTCGTCTGCCTGGCCGCCGGCCTGGCCTGCGCCGAGCCCCTGCCGCCCCCCGTCGCCCAGGCCCTCAAGGCGGCCCAGATCCCGGCCGCCAGCGTCGCCGTGGTCGTGCAGCCGGTGGATTCGCGCTTCGCCCTGGTTTCCCACAACGCCCGCCAGGCCATGAACCCGGCCTCGGTGATGAAACTGGTCACCACCTACGCCGGCCTCGACCTGCTGGGCCCCGCCTGGACCTGGAAAACCGCCGCCTACGCCGAGGCCGAGCCGGTGGACGGCAAGCTGGGCGGCAACCTCTACCTCAAGGGCAGCGGCGACCCCAAGTTCGCCCTCGAGCACTTCTGGGTGCTGCTGCGCCAGTTGCGGGTGCGGGGCATCGAGCACATCGTCGGCGACGTGGTGCTCGACCGCAGCGCCTTCGCCGTGCCCGCCATCGACCCGGGCGCCTTCGACGACAAGCCCATGCGCCCCTACAACGTCGGCCCGGATGGACTGCTGGTCAATTTCCGGGCGCTCCGCTTCACGCTGCTGGCCGAAGGCGGCAAGGTGCGCGTCCTGCAGGAGACCCCCAGCGAGGGCCTGGCGGTGGACAACCGGCTGCAATTGTCCGCCGGCGCCTGCGGCAGCGACTGGAAGGACGCCGTGAGCGTCCGTCTGTTGCCCCACAACGGCGGCCAGCGCCTGGAGTTCGCCGGCAGTTTCAGCGCCCAGTGCGGCGAAAAGAGTCTCAACCTGTCGCCCCTGGCGGCGGAAGCCCAGGTGGAGGGCCTTTTCCTGGCCCTGTGGAAGGAACTGGGCGGCAGTCTCGGCGGCCGGGTGCGGGCCGGCACCGTACCGGCGAACGCCCGCCCCGTGGCCGTGCAGGAATCGCCACCCCTGGCCGACGTGGTACGCGACATCAACAAGTTTTCCAACAACGTCATGGCCCGCCAGCTCTTCCTGACGCTGGGCAACGACGGGGTGCCGTCCACCCCCGAGCGGGCCCGCCAGCGCGTCATCGACTGGCTGGCCGGGCGTGGCCTCAAATTCCCGGAGCTCGTGCTGGAGAACGGCTCCGGCCTTTCCCGCCAGGAGCGCATCAGCGCCGGCAGCCTCAACCGCCTCCTGCTGGACGCCTGGAAGAGCCCGGTGATGCCGGAGCTGGCGTCCTCCCTGCCCATCGTCGGCATCGACGGCACCATGAAGAAGCGGCTCAAGGAAAGCACCGCCAGCGGCCGCGCCCACATCAAGACCGGCACCCTGGACGGGGTCAAGACCGCCGCCGGCTACGCCCTCGACAGCCAGGGCCGGCGCTACGCCGTCACCTTTCTCATCAACCACCCCAAGGCCCAGGCCGGCGGCCCGGCCATCGACGCCCTGCTCCTGTGGGTGGCCCAGCGCCAGAGCGGGGAAGGTCTGCCCCTGCTGGAAGGGGATTGACGCGGACGCTCCGCCAGGCCGGGGCGGCCGAGAACCAATCGCCGACGCATCGGTCCAGAGGGGATGACCGTCGCCTCCCGGAGGTCGCCATGCCGTCCCTTCGCCCCTGGTTCGCCCTTGCCCTGGCGCTGGCGGCCGCCGCCGCGGCAGCCGGCGGCTCCAACTACGGCGTCGTTCCCGGCGCCTTGCCGCAGATCGCCGGCCAGATCCGCGAATGGCCGGTGCCGACCCCGGAATTCGCCCGCGATCCGGCCCCGGCGCCCGACGGCAGCATCTTCATCGCTGTCATGGCCGGCAACCGCATCGCCCGTTTCGACCCCGCCAGCGAGACCTTCCGCGAGTGGGAGCTGCCCCGGGGCGCCCGCCCCCACGGCCTGCTGGTCGATCCCGAGGGCATCGTCTGGTACACCGGCAACGGCAACGGCACCATCGGCCGCCTCGATCCGGCCACCGGCAGGGTCACCGAATACCGCGCGCCTTCCGGCGGCGATCCCCATACCCTGGTGCTCGACGCCGGCGGGACGATCTGGTTCACCGTCCAGGGCGGCCAGCGCATCGGCCGCCTGGACCGCCGCAGCGGCCGCATCGTCGAGTACCGCACCTCGGGCAATCCTTACGGCATCGCCGTCGACCGCCAGGGCATGGTGTGGTTCTGCCGCTTCCAGGGCGACGGCCTGGGCCGCCTGGACCCGGCCACCGGCGTCATCACGGAGGTGCCGACGGGCAAGGGCAGCCGGCCGCGGCGGATGGCCCTCGGCCCCGACGGCACACTGTGGGTCACCGCTTACGGCGACGGGCGGCTGCTCAAGATTGACCCAGCTGCCGCCCGGATCGTGGCCGCCTACCCCATGCCGGCGGGGGCCGACGGCGGGCCCTACGCGGTGACGGTGGATGGCGCCGGGCGGGTCTGGGCCAACGAGATCGCCACCGACACGGTGGCCGTTTTCGACCCGGCCGCGGAGCGCTTCCGGGTGATCCCCCTGCCGTCACGCCAGGTGGGCATCCGCAAGGCGATCATCGATGCCGCCGGCCGCTACTGGTACATGGGCAGCCACAACGGCCGCCTGGGGGTCATCCAGTGACCACCGGCAGGCGGCGGTCGAGGACGATTTCCTCCGGCCTGACCACGGCCCCCAGGGCGTACGCCTCGACCCCGGCGGCCAGGGCCGCACGCAGGGTGCGGCCGTAGACCGGATCGATGTGGTCGGCCGGACGCACCTCGGCCACGTCGCCCCGCTGCACGCAGAAGACCAGCGCCGCCCGGGCGCCGTCCCGCACCACCGCCATCATTTCCCGCAGGTGCTTGGCGCCGCGCTCGGTGACGGCATCGGGAAAGAAGCCGCTGCCGCCTTCCACCGCCGCCGTGACGTTCTTCACCTCGACGTAGCAGGGCGGCAGGCCGTCGCCTTCCAGGAGCAGGTCGATGCGGCTGTTTTCCCGCCCGTAGCGGACCTCGCGGCGGTAGCCCGTGTAGCCCGCCAGTTCCGGCACCCGGCCGGCCCGCAGGGCCTCTTCCACCAGGCCGTTGGGCCGGCCGGTATGGAGCCCCACCAGCACGCCGGGCAGCGCCTCGACGATCTCCCAGGTCCAGGCGAGCTTGCGCTCGGGATTCTCCGCCGGCGACAGCCAGACCCGGCTGCCCGGCGCCTTGCAGCCGAGCATGGAGCCGGTGTTGGGGCAGTGGGCGTCGACCACGGTGCCGCCGATATCCACCTCGGCGACGAAGCGGTTGCGGCGCACCACCAGGCGGCCTTCGGTCAGGGGCGGCAGGCGCATCAGAGGAGCTTTTGCAGGAAGAGGGCCTGACCGGCGGCGGGGTCCAGCACGTAGGGGGCGAAGCCGGCCCGCTCGTAGGCGAGCAGGGCCCTCCGGTTGTTGGCCAGGACCTCCAGGGTCAGCTTGCAGCACCCCAGTTCCCGCGCCCGTCCCTCGGCCCAGGCCAGCAGGGCCTGGCCGATGCCGGTGCCGCGCACGTCGCCATGGACGACGATGTCGTGGATGTTGAGGAGCGGCCGGGCGGCGAAGGTGGAAAAGCCGGCGAAGCAATTGACGAGGCCGACGGCCCGCCCCCCCAGCCAGGCCAGGGCGCCATGAAAATGGGGCAGGCGGCGCAGCTCGGCGACGAGGTGCTGGCGGGCATGGGGGGAGAGGCCGCTGCCGCCGCCCATGGGGTCGCGGGCGTAGTGGTCGAGGAGGTCGATGAAGGCGGCCGCCTGGCCCGGATCGCCCAGATCCACCGCCGTCACGGCGACGGCCCGGGCCATCACAGCCCCAGCTCCGCCCACATGCCGTCCACCCGCCGCTTCACCGCGTCGTCCATGACGATGGGCCGCCCCCATTCGCGGCTGGTCTCGCCGGGCCACTTGTTGGTGGCGTCGAGCCCCATCTTGGAGCCAAGACCGGCCACCGGGCTGGCAAAGTCGAGGTAGTCGATGGGGGTGTTGTCGACGAGGGTGGTGTCGCGGCTGGCGTCCATGCGGGTGGTGATGGCCCAGACCACCTCCTTCCAGTCGCGGATGTTCACGTCGTCGTCCACCACGATGATGGTCTTGGTGTACATGAACTGGCGCAGGAAGGACCAGATGCCGAACATGATGCGCTTGGCGTGGCCGGGGTACTGCTTCTTGATGGACACGATGGCCATGCGGTAGGAACAGCCCTCCGGCGGCAGGTAGAAATCGACGATTTCCGGGTACTGCTTCTGCAACAGCGGCACAAACACCTCGTTCAGGGCGACCCCGAGGATGGCCGGCTCGTCGGGCGGTTTGCCGGTGTAGGTGCTGTGGTAGATGGGATTCCTGCGCATGGTGATGCGCTCGATGGTGAACACCGGGAACTCCGCCTGCTCGTTGTAGTAGCCGGTGTGGTCGCCGTAGGGGCCTTCGAGGGCCGTCTCGCCGGGATGGATGGCGCCTTCCAGCACGATCTCGGCGGAGGCCGGCACCTGCAGTTCGGAACCCAGGCACTGGGTGAGTTCCGTCTTGCCGCCGCGGAGCAGCCCGGCGAACTGGTATTCGGAGAGGGTGTCGGGCACCGGCGTCACGGCGCCGAGGATGGTGGCTGGGTCGCAGCCGAGCACCACCGCCACCGGGAAGGGCTCCCCGGGCCTGGCCAGCTGATGGTCGCGAAAATCCAGGGCCCCGCCGCGGTGGGCCAGCCAGCGCATGATCACCTTGTTCGGTCCCAGCACCTGCTGGCGGTAGATGCCCAGGTTCTGGCGGTTCTTGTGGGGACCGCGGGTGACCACCAGGCCCCAGGTGATCAGCGGCGCCACGTCGCCGGGCCAGCAGTGCTGGATGGGCAGGCGGGAGAGATCGACGTCCTTGCCTTCCCAGACGATCTCCTGGCAGGGGGCCGAGGACACCTTTTTCGGCGCCATGTTGAGCACCTGCTTGAGGATGGGCAGCTTGTCCCAGGCGTCCTTCAGGCCCTTGGGCGGCTCCGGCTCCTTGAGGTACGCGAGCAGCTTGCCCACCTCGCGCAGGGCCTGCCGCCAGTCGCCCTCTTCGCCCATGCCCAGGGCCACCCGCTCCGGGGTGCCGAAGAGGTTGGCCAGCACCGGCATGGCGTGGCCCCTGGGATTCTCGAAGAGGATGGCCGGCCCGGCGGCGCGCAGGACACGGTCGCAGATCTCGGTCATTTCGAGATAGGTATCCACCTCGGCGCCGACCCGCTTCAATTGGCCGCGCTGCTCCAGTTGCGACAGGAAGTCGCGCAAATCGTGGTATTTCATGGCCCGGCTATACTAAGGAAACGGGGCAACGATGCCCAAAAGCCGCAGGAAAAGCAAACCCGGTAATATTGCCGCAGGAGGGTCGCCCCGTCGCCATTACAATTGCATCTGATCCACTACAAGGAAACGCCAGGTGAAGTCCGTCATCCCCACGAGCGAAATTCGGCGCGGCATGTTCGTGGTGGAACTGGATCGCCCGTGGCTGGAGACACCTTTCCCCCTGCAGGGCTTCCTGGTCGAGGACGATGAGCAGATCGCCGCGCTGCAGCGCCTGTGCCGGACCGTCACCATCGACCGCAGCCACTCCGTCGGCGCCCACTATGCCGGTCGCCCCCGGGAAAAGGACGCGCCCCTGCGGGGCCTGCCCGCCCCCGTTTTCCAGCAGGCGGACGACGCCGCCGCCGACGATTTCGCCGCCATCTGCCGCATGCTCCGCGTCGAGCCGCAGAGCCGGCGCTACGCCCAGTTTCCCACCATCCGCGGCTTCGACAACCAGAGCCGGCTGGAACCGGAACTGCTCTACTCCGCCCCCATCGTCGAAGACGTCAAGAAGACGCTCAAGAGCATCCGCGAGTCCCTGGGCACCGACGTCAGCGCCAACATCAAGCAGGTCGGCGGCCTGGTCGGCGAAATGGCCCGGGCCGTCGAGCGCAACCCGGACGCCATGCTCTGGCTGGCCCGCCTGAAAAGCGCCGACCAGTATTCCTACGACCACGCCGTCGACGTCTCCGTGCACCTCATGGTCCTCGGCCGCTTCCTGGGCCTGCCGGCCACGTCGGTCGAACTCCTGGGGCTGGCCGGCCTGATGCAGGACGTGGGCAAGGTGGACATCCCCAGCGACATCCTCGCCAAACCCGGGGAGCTGACCGACGCAGAATACGCCCTGGTGCAGTCCCACGTCGCCAGTTCCCTGGAAATCCTGGTCGGCCAGCCGGGGTTTTCGGTGGAGGCCCTGGACATCGTCGCCAGCCACCACGAGCGCGCCGACGGCAGCGGCTACCCCCGCCGCCTCAAGGGCGAAAAACTCGGTCTGCTGTCCGAACTGGCCGGCCTCATCGACAGCTACTGCGCCATGACCCGGCAACGTTCCTACCAGCCCGCCATCTCCAGCCAGAAGGCCCTGGAGGATCTCATCCGCATGCGCGGCAGCAAGTTCCGCGAACCGGTGGTGGACCAGTTCGTCCAGTGCATCGGCCTCTACCCCATCGGCACCCTGGTGGAACTCAACAGCGGCGAGGTGGCGGTGGTCATCCAGCAGAACCAGATCCGGCGCCTGAAGCCGCGGGTCCTGGTCGTCCTCGGCCCGGACAAGTCCATCGAGCGGCGGCCACGCACCCTCGACCTGCTCATGGAGCCCACCTTCGGCACCGGCGAGGCCTACCGCATCGTCCATTCGCTGCCCAACAACGCCTACGGCATCAACCCCGCCGACTTCTACCTGGATTGACATGGCCATCAGCGCGTTCGCCCAACTGCACAGCGACCTGACCGACCATGTCACCGGCCTGCCCCGCTACGCCTCGGCCCTGGTGGAGATACCCCACCTGGCCCGCCGGCAGGAAGCCGACCGCGCCCTGGGCGTCATCGCCTTCGCCATCCTTCCCGATGCCGCCCTCTACCGTCTGACGCCGGAGACGGCCCAGGCCCTGCGCGCCGACGTCAGCCGCCGGATCGCCGAATTGCTCAAGGAGAAGGACCGGCTCTACACCATCAGCCACTGGGAATGGCTGGCAGTCCTGCCTGACCTGCCGAGCAGCGCCCCTCTGCCCCTGGCCATGCTCAAGCTGGCCCACCTCTTCGCCGACCCGGTTTCCACCCCCGCCGGCCCCGTGGCCCTGCAGGTATCCTGCGGTGGCGCCCTGTGGCCGGACCACGGCGAAGATGCCCTGCACCTCGTCCAGTCCGCCCGCATCGCCCGCCTGGCGGCCAGCCGCGACGGCGCGGGCCAGGCCCTCTACGACCCCGGCATGGAACACAACGACGCCGGCCAGCAAGCCCTGCACGCGGAACTGGCCCTGGCCCTGGGCAGCGGCCGCGGGCTTGGCCTGCACCTGCAACCCCAGGTGGGCCTGGCCGATGGCACCTGCGTGGGGTGCGAGGCGCTGCTGCGCTGGCAGCGGGACAACGGCGAATGGGTGCCGCCCCAACGCACCCTGGCCATCGTCGAACGCCTCGGCCTGCGCTCCGCCTTCACCCGCTGGCTGCTGCAGCAGGCCATGCAACTGCTGACCCGCCTCGATGAGGCCGGCGTCGCCATCACCTTGTCCGTCAATCTCTCGGCCAGCGACCTGCTCGACACCGAACTGCCCGATCTCGTCAGCCAGAGCCTCGCCACCTGGGAAATCCCCCCGGAGCGCCTGTTGCTGGAGTTAACGGAAACCGCCATGGTGGAGGAAACGCAGCAGGTGGTCGATGTGTTGGAACGCTTGCGCACCGCCGGGCTGCGCCTCTCCCTGGACGATTTCGGCACCGGCTACGCCGGCATGAGCTACCTGCAGCGCCTGCCGGTACAGGAGGTCAAGATCGACCGCAGCTTCGTGAGCAACGCCGGGGAGTCGAAGAAGGATCGCGAAATCATCGCCGCCATCGTCAAGCTTGCCCACCGCCTGAAGATGAGCGTCATCGCCGAAGGTGTCGAAACCGCCGCGGTCGCGGCGGTCATTGCCCGCCTCGGCGGCGACCGCGCCCAGGGTTTCCTCTACGCCCGCCCGATGGCCGTCGATGCGTTCATCGCCTGGTGGCGGAGCCACCGGCCGGAACCGGCCCTCAGCGAACCCGCCAGGAAGCGTGGCACGCCACGCAGGCCCCTGTCAGCTTAGGCAGCGCCGCCAGCGCCGCGTCGCGGTCGCCGGCCTGGGCCAGCCGGGCGAATTCGCTGGCGGCCTTGTGCCCTTCCATGCCCAGGGCGTGCATCGCCGGCGGCATGTGGGGCCCCGGCCGGGCCTCGAAGGGCTTGTCCCGATGCCGGCCCATGGCCGAGACCCCCAGGTTCCTTTCCGCCGCCTCGCCGGCTTCCCGGGTCTGGCCGACCGCCAGCAGGGCCAGCACCTCGTTGAGGGCAACGAGGTTGCCCACCATCTCCTCCCGCAGCGCAGCGCGGGCGGGGTCGGGCAGCTTGGCCAGCTGCCGGGCATCCTCGGCCATGAGCGACAGGGGAACGGCCAGCATGACCAAGCCGGCGACGATTGAACCACGCATCAGGAAGCCCTCCCCGAGACCAGGAAATCGAGAACGATACCGCCGAAGATGGCCGCCCCGACGTAGTTGTTGTTGAGAAACGCCCGGAAGCAGGCCATGCGCTCGCGCCCCCGGATCAGGGTGTAGTGCCAACCCATGATGCCAGCCGCCACACCCAGGCCGGCGTAGAAGGCCCAGCCCATGTCGAGGCCGTGGCCCACCCAGGCAATGAGCGCCAGCGCCGCGGCGTAGCAGGCCATGACGGCGGCCACGTCGTAGCGGCCGAAGGTCAACGCCGAAGTCTTGATGCCGATCTTGAGGTCGTCTTCCCGGTCCACCATTGCGTACTCGGTATCGTAGGCGATGGCCCAGAAGACGTTGGCCAGCAGCAGCCACCAGGCTTCCGGCAGCACCTCGCCGAGGTGGGCGGCATAGGCCATGGGGATACCGAAGCCGAAGGCGATGCCCAGGTAGGCCTGGGGAATGGCGAAGAAGCGCTTGGTGAAGGGGTAGCTGGCGGCGAGAAAGAGGGCCGGCACCGACAGCCAGATGACCAGCGAATTGCCCATGAGCAGCACCAGGGCGAAGGCCGACAGCGAAAGCAGGGCGAAGAGGACGAGGGCCTCCTTGGCGCTGACCTTGCCGGCGGTGAGCGGGCGCTCCCTGGTCCGCTCCACGTGGCGGTCGAAATCCCGGTCGGCGAAATCGTTGATGACGCAGCCCGCCGAGCGCATGAGCACGGTACCCAGGCAGAAGATCCACACCACCACCCAGTCGGGCCGCCCCAGGGCGGACAGCCACAGGCCCCACAGGGTGGGCCAGAGGAGGAGCAGGATGCCGATGGGCTTGTCCAGCCGCATCAGGCATTCGTAGAGGTCGAGGCGTTCCTTGATCGCTTTCCAGTTCATGGCCGGCATTTTACCGGCCATGGCGGGCCATGACGACTTCAAGCGGTACTGGCCGCCCGCCGGCTTGCCAGGCTGCGCTCGTCGATGGGCAGATTGAAAAGCGCCGCCAGCACGCCCAGGGCGATGCAGATGCCCCACACCAGGTCGTAGGAGCCGGTGGCGTCGAACAGGCGCCCGCCCAGCCAGACCCCCAGGAAGCTGCCGATCTGGTGGCTGAAGAAAACCAGGCCGGAAAGCATGCCGAGGAAGCGGACGCCGAAGATCTGGGCGACGATGGCGTTGGTCGGCGGCACCGTGGACAGCCAGAGGAGGCCGATGCAGGCGGCGAAGACATAGACCGACCACGGCGTCAGCGGCAGCAGCAGGAAGGCCGAGATGACCACGCTCCGCAGGCTGTAGATGCCGGCCAGCAGGTAGCGCTTGGGAAAGCGGGTGCCCAGTTGCCCCACGGCATAGGTGCCGGCGATGTTGAAGAGGCCGATGAGGGCCAGGGCCGTCATGCCCACGTTGCCCGACAGCCCCTTGTCCAGCAGGTAGGTGGGCAGGTGCACGCCGATGAACACCACCTGGAAGCCGCAGACGAAGTAGCTGACCATGAGGAAGACGAAGCTCTTCTCCCGCACCGCTTCGCGGATCGCCTCCCCCGCCGTCTGGCCGGCGCTGGCGGCACCCGGGGCCAGGCCCCTGGCCAGGGCCGAACCGAGGGGCAGGATGAGCAGCGCCGCCCCGGCGAAGACCAGCAGGGTGCCGAACCAGCCCAGGCCGCCGATGAGGCCGGAGCCCACCGGCACCATGAGGAACTGGCCGAAGGAACCCGCCGCCGCCACCAGGCCCATGGCCCAGCTCTGGCGGTTGGCCGGCACCAGCTTGCCGAGGGCCGAGAAGACGACGCTGTAGGTGGTGCCGCTCTGGGCCAGGCCGATGAGCAGGCCGGCGGTGGCGGCAAAGCCGGTGGCGTTGCTGGCCCAGGCCATGCCGGCAAGGCCCAGGGCATAGAGTACGCCGCCGCCCCACAACACCCGCTTGGCGCCGTAGCGGTCGGCGAGCAGCCCGGCGAAGGGCTGGGCGGCGCCCCAGGCCAGGTTCTGCAGGGCGATGGCGAAGGAGAACACCTCCCGCCCCCACTGGTGATCCGTGGTCATCGGCGCCAGGAAGAGGCCGAAGGTGTGGCGAATGCCCATGGCCACGCAGACGATGCCGGCGGCGAAGAGGAGGACGGGAGCGAGGGAGGCGGGCTTGTTGTCAGTCATCGGGTGGCGCGGCAAAAGCTGGGAAGTGTGTCAGGCTACAGCTTCGCGCAAAGGTTCCCCCACCGGAATCGGGAAAAACCCAGGCTCAGCGGCGCCGCATGGCCGCCTCGCGGATTTCCGCCTGGATCTCCGCCGTCTTCGCCGCCCGTTCGCCCCGGTAGAAAAGATTGTAGGCCTCGAAGGGGATAAGGCGCCCGTCGGGCTGGGCGAAATGGACGCAGGATTTCTTCAACGCCCGCAGGTCCAGGTTGGCGGCGTCCATGAACTGGACGATGAGGACGCGGAAGACGTTTTCGTAGCTCAGCTCCGGCGCCGCCACCGTCGGCAGGCAACAGAGGAGCGCCGACAGGCAGTTGGCTTGCGTCTCCGGCGAGTGGTTGGTGGAGAAGAGCTTGAACACGGCCTCCTTCATCGCCGGATCGCGCTCGAAGACGATGGTGTTGCGCGGCCCGGCCAGCAGGGCTTCCGGCCCCAGGTGGCGGGTCAGGGGCAGCACCTCGCCGCCCAGCTTGACGGCGTAGCCCATGGCCAGGGTGTCCGGGTTGCAGGGAACGGGAACGATGTCGTCGAGGCTGAACAACGCCGACTGCTCGGCGACGCGGCGGCGCACCTCGCTCACCGTCAGGCGATGGCGGCGAGCGTCGAAATCCAGGTTGCGGCCGGCGTCGGACACCGGCTGCAGGGTGACGCCGCGCACGCAGCGGTATTTGAGGCCGTGGCGGATGACGGCGCCGATCTCGCCATCGTTCACCCCGCGCTTGACGGTCATGACGAGGGTGGTCGAGATGCCGTGGGCTTCCAGGTTGGCCAGGGCCCGCTCGTGGATCTCGGCCAGATCGGCGCCCCGCAACTGTTGCAGAACCTCGTCCCGCAGGGAATCGAACTGCAGATAGATCTCGATCCCCGGCCTGTAGGCCGCCAGGCGGGCGACGAAGTCCGGCTCCCTGGCCAGCCGCAGGCCGTTGGTATTGATCATCAGATGGCGGATGGGCCGGGCCTTGGCGGCGTCGAGGATGGCGAAGAAGTCCGGGTGCAGGGTCGGCTCGCCGCCGGAAAGCTGCACGACATCCGGCTCCCCCTCGTTGGCGACGACGGTGTCGAGCATGGCCTCCACCTCCGCCAGCGACCGATGGGCCTGCCGCTCCGGCCCCGATTCCGCGTAGCACACCGGGCAGCGCAGGTTGCAGTGCTCGGTGATCTCCACCACCGAGAGGCAGGAATGCTGCATGTGGTCCGGGCAAAGGCCGCAGTCGTAAGGGCAACCGTGGCGCATTTCCGTGTTGAAGCGCTCCGGCATTTCCGGCGCCTTGACGTACACCTCGCGGCCCAGGCGGTAGTAATCGGCATCGTCGGCGATCAGCACCCGCTCGCTGCCGTGGGCCGGGCACCACTTGTCGAGGAAGACCTCGTCCCCCTTGATGACCACCTTGGCCTCCACCTGGCGCAGGCAGGTGGTGCAGACGGAGGCGGTGGTGTCGTAAAAGAGCCAGGGGCGGTTTTTGCGGGTCATTTTGGGTTTCTCAGGGAGATGGATGGCACTCGAACATCCTTGTAATCGTGGAATCCGATTCCGTGATTTGCATGGTTTCAGGCAGTGGCCAAGTGCCTGAGCCGCTGCCATTGCCGCCAGGCCAGCGGAAGATAGGCGACCAGGGCAACCAGGCAAACCCACTGGATGCCGGAAGCCCCGAAGGGATAAGCAAAGGGCACGGGCTTGAGGGAATCGATCGCCAGCCGCCAGACGAGATAGGCGCAGAGCATTGTCTTGAAGAGCAAGCCGGGTTGCCCGGCAAGGGACGGTTGCAAATACCGCAAGGCAAGCCACATCACCCCGGCGAAAGCGATTTCGTAGAGCTGGGTCGGATGCCGGCGAATACCGTCGCCGAAATCCACTCCCCAGGGCAGCCCCGTCGGCAGACCATAGGTACCGTCGGCCAGCCCGGCAAGGAAGCAGCCGACGCGGCCGATCATCAGCCCGAGGAGGACGGGGAAGACGAAGGCATCGCCGGTGGAGCGGACAACCCCGGTGAGCTTCTTGGCGATCTCGACGCCGATCAGCCCGCCGAGCAGGCCACCCACCATGGACTGCCCACCCAGCCAGGCTTCCGGCCTGTCCCAATAGAGCGGCAGCAGGTGGGGCACCTCGGCCCAGAAGACCAGCTTGTTGCCCAGGGCAGCGCCGAAGATGCAGCCGGCGGCGACGGCGAACTCGGCGCCGTGCAGCAGATCGCCGCCCCCCGCCCGCGCCCGCAGGCGGCGGTAGTAGGCGACCCCGGCGGCCAGGGCCAGCATTTCAAAGCAGCCATGTACAAAGGCTGCGTATTGCGGAGCGATCAAGGCAGATTCTCCGGGCTGTTGGGCGACCCGGCCCCGGAATCCTGCGTCGGCTTACCCCGGAAAACAAACACCAGACCAAGGATGCCGAGTGCAAGCGGCAAGAATCCGAGGAGCAGGACGGAGCCGTCGTGGACCAGCACCCCGCACAGACTCACCAGGCCGCCGCCGGCGATGAGCAACAGCCCCAGGATCAGGACACAGGCCTTGAAGAGGAACTTGAGGAAATCCATTTATTGCCCACCTCCGTCGCCGGGGCCCGATCCGTCCCCTCGCCGCCGGATCGCCTCCAGCTCCGCGTCCAGCCTGGCCCGCGCCTCCCGGTGGTCGCGGCGCAGGCTCTTCCAGGCGGGAATGGCGATGGCCAGGCCGACGACGAAGACGATGCCGGCAATCATCAGGAACTCCCGCGCCATGCTGTCGTGGCCGAGGGCGCCGGGGGTCAGGATGGCGCCGCAGATGCCGCCGGCCAGGATGGCGGCGACGCCGACGAGCAGTAAGATGCCCTTGGCAACGATCCAGAGCACTCTGAGCAATTCGTTCATGTCGTTTTCTCCTTGTCGGCCGCCGGCGGCGCCGGGGCGAAGTAGCCGGCGGCCAACACCAGCAGGGCGACGCCGATGAGGGAGCCGGTCCACACCAGGGTACCGGCGTTGGCCAGATCGACCAGCATCAGCTTGGCCCCCACCACCGCCAGCAGGGCGAAGCCCCCCTGCCAAAGGCGGCGCACCCCGACCCGGGTGGCGGCGATCATGGCGGCGATGGCGAGCGCTGTCCACAAGAGCGTCAGCAGCGCCTGCAGCAGGGTGGACTGCCACAGGTGATGGCCGGTGAAGGGAACGCCGCCCCAATGGTGAGCAATGCGGGCGGCGAGGCAGCTCACCCAGATGAAGGCGAGGACGCCCACCCAGGCGGGTCGCGGCACCGGCATGCCGGCCATGGGTTCTTCGTCAAGTTTGCACAACCAGGCGAAAAGCGCGCCCATGGCGGCCAGTTGCACCAGGTCGAAGGGATTGAGGATAGGCACGTAGGGCAGGCCAGAACCGCCCCCGGCATGGTCGAAGTTGGCGAAGACGGACCAGCCGGCCAGGAACACCGCCGGCAGCAGCGCCCCGAAGCCCAGGTAGGCGAAGCCGTGGCCGGCCACCGGCGGTAGTTGCCGGCGCTCGCCGGCGAGCGCCGCCCAGAGGCCCAGGGCCGGGCCGACGGCGGCGGCGAGCAGCGGCCACAGCCGTACCCCCGGCGCCAGGCGGTCGCCCAGCCAGGCCAGTTCCACGGTAACCAGCGCCATGGCGAGCCAGAAGCCGCCCACGTGGCGCAGCGTCGGCCACAGGGCCGCTTCGTCCGCCTCCTGCCGGGCGAGTACCCAGTAATGAAGCCCCAGGGCCAGGGGCAGGACGATGACCATCAGGCCGGCCAGGAAATGGTGGTCGTGATCGAAGGTGGAGGCCGCCGCCAGCCAGAGAGCGGGCAGGAGCAGCAACGATAGGTGGCGGGCCGCCCGCCAGCCCTCGCTCCGGCCGAGGATTTCCAGGGCCGCCAGGGAGCCGGCGACGTAGGCGAGCATGAGCGGCACGCCGAGGGATGGGGAGGCAAGGCGGTCGAGCTCGAAGCCGCCGGCGAAGCACCACCAGGCGAAGGCCCACAGCAGCGCCCCCGCCGCCGGCCCCTCGGCGAAGCGGCGCAACAGGCGGGCACTGGCGAAGCCGGCCCCGGCCAGGAGCACGGCCCCCAGGCAGACGTCGTTGATCACCGGCAGGGCGGTGTGCATCCGCTCCAGGCCGTAGAGGAAATAGGCGCCGGCCGCCCCCTGCAGCAGGGCGCCGGTGGCCATGGCCAGGCGCCGGGCTTGCGCCACGCCGAACCACAGTACGGCGACGCCCTCCAGGGCCCAGAAGGCTGCCGTCACCTGGACGCCGAAGGCAAGCGGCACCGCCAGGGTGGCGAAGGCGATGGCCAGGCCGAGCTGGCAGCGCTCCAGCAGGCGGCTTTCTTCTTCGCCCCGGCGGAAGAGCAGGCCCCACAGGGCGCCATAGGCGAGCGCCGCGGCGAAGGCCGCCCAGGCCAGTTCGTAGCGGTCCGCCGCCAGTTGCGATTGCAGGGCGAAGCCCACCAGGGGCGTGCCGAAGACCAGGGTGGCGTCGCTCCACCCCGCCCAGCCCGGCGCCCGGAAGAGGGCCATGGCCACTGGCGTCACGGCGTAGAGCGCCCAGAAGAAGATGAGGAAGCCCTGGCACACGTCGTGGTGGCCGGCGTGGTAATGCTGCATGGCCCAGGCCACGCCGACGCCGAGGGTGAAGAAGAAGCCGGTGACGTTGAGCGGCCGCCAGGCCTTGAACCAGGAGACGCCGACGATGAAGGCGTTGAGCAGGACGAAGTAACCGAAGAGGCCCAGGGGCTCGCCACTGCCGGTGGAGGCCAGCACCGGCGCGGCGAAGGCGCCGGCCAGGCCGAACACCGCCAGCACCACGCCATCCTGGGCGGCGGCCAGGAGCACGCAGACCACACCGAGAATGGCGAAGAGGGCGAAGGACGGCGTCGGCCCGAGCAGGCCGTAGCGGGCCAGCATGAAGTAGACGATCAGGTAGAGGATGGCGAAGCCGCCCCCCTGGAGGGCGATGGCGAAGGCGAAGTGGCCGCCCTGGCGCACCTTGTGCCAGCCGAAGGCGATCATCGCCGTCCCCGCCACCGCTCCCAGCAGCAGGCGCAACGGTACCGGCAGGAAGCCGTAGTCCGCCGCCAGCCGCAGGGCTGAGGCGACGCCGAAGAAGAGCAGGACGACGCCGATCTTGGCCAGGGGGTTGCCGGCCATGAGCCGCTGCCAGAGGGTCGGCTCCGGTGGCACCGGGGCCGGCCCGGGCCGCACCGCTGGCGCCGGCTCGGCGGCCGGCAGATCGATGCCCGGCCGGGTCGGCGTCTCGTCGATGAAGACGGCCGGCGCTTCGGCAACGGCCGGGGGCGTTTCGGGCATAGCCTCTGGCGGCACCTCCGCCGGGGGCGACGTGGCCCCGGCAGGCGCCTCGCCTCCCCGCAACGCCGCCAGTTCGCCCCGCAGGCGCTGGGTTTCCCGATGCAGCCAGGCCACCTGCTGCTCCAGCAACTGCAGGCGCTGCGCCGTGGCCGCCGTGGTCTCGCCTTCCTGCGGCTTGCGCAGCGATCCGGCAACCACGCCCGCCAGCAGGCCCATGAGCGCCCCGCCCACCGCCGCTTCGCTGCCGAAGGGCGCCCCCAGCACCAGCCCCACGATCATGCCGACCAGCCACATGGTTTTCCCCTTTCCCCCTTATCGGCCGTCCGGCCAGGAATCACCCCCGGAGACCCCGGATGCCGGCGCCTTGTCGCGTCGGCGCAGGGCCCGGATCATCGCCAGCACCAGGAGCAGCCCCACCCCCGCCACCACCAGGGAAATCAGCAGGAAGGGCGCGATGTCGCCCCCGTTGCCGGCGCGCAGGGCTTCCGGCACCAGGAAAGCCAGGCACGCCCCACCCCCGAACAGCAGACCCAGTCCGAGGGCCAGCACCAGCACCTTGAGGATGACGACCAGGGCGTTCACCATGATTCCTCCTTAGCGTTGCTCGCCCCGCAGGGCCGTCACCGCCGCCTGCAGGCGCTCCGGCGATGCCTCCGCCGGCGGAATGGGCGTCCCCGCCACCAGGGCGATGCGCGAGAACATCCCCCGGCGGAACGGCCGCTTCATGGCGCTGCCCTCCACCCGGGAAAAGAAGCTCCCCCACAGGCCGCGCAGGGCCAGGGGCACCACCGGCGCCGGACTGCGCTCCAGGATACGGCGAAACCCCGGGCGGAAGGTGTGGATATCCCCGTCCTCGCTCACCTTCCCCTCGGGAAAGATACCGACCAGCTCGCCCGCCGCCAGGGCGCGGGCGGCTTCGTCGAAGGCCCGCTCCATCATCGCCGGGTCTTCCTTGGCGGAAGCGATGGGAATGGCCCGGGATTCCCGGAATACGAAGTTCAGGATCGGCAGCCGGAAGACATTGTGGTCGGTGATGAAGCGGATCGGACGACGGCAGGCGGCGGCGATCACCAGGGCGTCGACGAAGCTCACGTGGTTGCAGACGATAAGGGCGCCGCCCTGGTCCGGCACCTGTTCCTCGACGCCACGGCAGTCGAGGCGGTAGATGGTATGGATCAGCATCCAGACGATGAAGCGCAGGAGAAATTCCGGCACCAGCGAATAGATGTAGATCGCCACCACCGCGTTGAACAGCGCCGTCGCCAGGAATAGCTGCGGAATGGTCAGCCCAAGCTGGAACAGCACCATCGACACCAGGGCCGAGACCACCATGAACAAGGCGTTGAGGATGTTGTTGGCGGCGATGACCCGGGACTGGTGGCTCTTCTCGCTGCGGGTCTGGATCAGGGCATAGAGGGGAACGATGTAGAAGCCGCCGAAGAGCCCGAGCAGGACCACGTCGGCAAGCACGCGCCAGTGTGCTGCCTGGCCGAGGAAGGCCGACCAGTTCCACTGCTCCGTCGGCGCCAGGCCTCCCGGCGTGGCGAAGTAGAGTTCGACGCCGAAGACCGTGAGGCCGATGGCGCCGAAGGGAACCAGGCCGATCTCCACCTTGTGCCCGGAGAGCTTTTCGCAGAGGAGCGAACCGGCGCCGATGCCGAAGGAGAATACCGCCAGCAGGAGGATGAAAACGCTCTCGTCGCCATGGAGTACCTCCTTGGCGTAGGTGGGGAACTGGGCCAGCACCGTAGCCCCGTAGAACCAGAACCAGGAGATGCCCAGGAGGGAAAGCCACACGGTCCGGTTGCCATGGGCAAAGCGCAGGTTGTTCCAGGTTTCCGTGACCGGGTTCCAGTTGATCTTCAGGCCCGGGTCGGCGGCGGGCGACAGGGGAATGCTCCGGCTCACCCAGTAGCCTGCCACCGCCACCCCCACCACCACGGCGGCGGTAAGGCCGGGGCCGAAGCTTGAGGTGGCCAGCCAGGCGCCGAGGATCTCCCCCACCAGGATGGCGACGAAGGTTCCCATCTCGATCATGCCGTTGCCGCCGACCAGTTCCTCTTCCCTGAGGTGCTGGGGCAGGTAGGAGTATTTCACCGGCCCGAACAGGGTCGAATGTACGCCCATCAGGAACAGGGCGCCCACCAGGGGCCACAGGCTGTTGTTGAGGAAACCCCAGGCGGCGAGCAACATGATGCCGATCTCGAAGACCTTGACCGCCCGGGCGACGGCGGATTTTTCGAATTTGTCGGCGATCTGTCCGCTGGTGGCGGAAAAGAGGAAGAAGGGCAGGATGAAGAGCCCCGGCAGCAAGGTTGCCAGGGTCTTGCCGTCGATGTCGGTCAGTTGCCCGGCACGAAAGGTCACCAGGGTGATCAGGGCGGTCTTGAAGACGTTGTCGTTGAAGGCCCCCAGGAACTGGGTGAAGAAGAAGGGCCGGAAGCGGCGCTCCTGCAGCAACTGGAACTGGCTGCTCATTTCCGGCCTCCTTTCCCCTTGCCGGCCTTCGCCTTGCGCCGGCGGACCACGGCCACCGACGCCAGGCCGAAGAATCCGCCATAGGCGGCGACAGCGTAGGAGGACGGCTCCCATTCGTCGGCGGGCGCAGCGGCATCCTTCATCTCCGGCGGGAAGGGCCGCGGCGGTACCGGCACTACCTGCCATTTCTCCCGGTCCTCGGGGACGCGGCTCATGTATTCGTCAAAGGACGCCACCGGCGCCCGGCCGAAAGCCCGGGACGAGGGAAACTGGGGAATGCGCACGAAAACCAGCGCCTCCACATCCTCGGCCAGCCATTGCTCCAGCCCCCCATGGGCGCCACCCCGGGTGACGCGGCCCAGCAGGTCGCGGCCGATGGCGTCGAAGGCGACGAAGGGATAAAGATCGGTCACTTCCGCGGACAGGTAGTCGTAGGCTTTCTTGCCGCTCTCCAGGCTGCCCTCCTTGATGGCCATGTAGGGCAGCGCCACGACAGCCTTCAGGCGATTGGTCGCGCCCTCCTTGGGAATGTTCCAGCCCAGGGTGCGCAGGGTTTCCAGGCTGATGCCGGCGCAATTGGCGGTGGCGTGGCGATAGACGAAGTCATGACGGTAGAAATGGGTGAAAACCCGGGCAATGGCCCCCTGGTACTCCCGCGCCGCCCGTTCATCCTTGAGCACCGCCACCAGCATGTGGGAGGGACGGTACCAGGACTGTCCTGAGTTCAGGTCGCCCATGTAGGCATCCATGGGCAGCATGGACGCCACGATGCCCTTTTCGCTGTAGGAATCGAGACCGTAGAAGTTGTTCACCAGCCAGTCGCCCCACTCCCCGTGGGGGCCGAAGCGCCCGGTGGCGATGGCGAAGTGGCCGCCGTGGGCTTCGTCGTCGTCGCCCTGGGCACCGTTGAGCATGAAGGTGAGGACCGGCTTTCCGGCAAGCGCCACCGGCTTGCCCCCGTCCTTTTGCCAGAGTACCCGGGCGGCAAGGGGGGCCCGTGCGCCGCCGTCCTCCGCCCGTACCAGGCCGGCCAGCGTTTCACCGGCGCCGAGGGGCGCCGCCGGCGGGTTGTCCAGGGCAAAATCCTCCGGCCATAGCGTTCGGGCCACAAAGCGACCGCCCTCCGTGCGGCCCCGCAGGATCAGGGGACGGCCGGCGAAATAGCTTCGGCTGGCGGCATCGAAATAGGAGCGATTCGCCTCGATCTTGGGAACCAGGGCAAACGGGCGGGCACTGCCATCCCGGCCGAGCATACTGGCGCCGTCATCGGCCAGGGTCCAGCCAGCGGCTTTCTCCGGCGAACCGATCCACACCGGAGATGGCCGCTCCGCCCCCTCCCGGCCACTCCGTCGTACCTGCCACTCACGGACGTCCTCCTGCGCCCTGAGCCGGGGCGAGAATCCCCCTGCCCCGGCCTTGGGGACCGCCACCGTATCGTCCCCGAAATACCACATGGCCTGCTTTTCAGCGGGGCAGTCGGTACAGCGGCCCGTCGCCAGGCGAAAATCGGCCGCGCCAAACAAGCCGAGATTGCCGGTAGCCACGGCGCTCTCGATGGTCGCGGCGGAAAGGCTGGCCGGCGCCACCGCCCAGGCACCCGCCACGGTGATGAAGAAACGGGCCAGACGCGATGCGGACAGGATGTTGTTCATTGTTTTTCCCGATGAATATAGAAAGTGGTTGCAGTTCAAACCTGGAACACCCGCCGCGTCTCGAACACCGCCGTCGGGAAGGACTGCCCTTCCCAGGCCAGTAGGCGCTTGACCGCCAGGTCGAAGAGCAGGGGGTTGTGCTCGCGGATGCCTTCGAGGTCGGCAACCGCCTCGGCGGGCAGCAGCCCGGCCCGGGCCAGCGCGGCCGGCGAGACGATGGGCAGGATGCCGGGGAGCGGGTAATCGGAGCCGTTGAGCAGGCGCGGGTGCCACTCGCCGCGTTGCAGGAGCGCCTTGATACGCTCGCTGTCGCGGTTGCGCAGGACGATGGCGGAAATGTCGCCGTAGAGCCGGTCCTTGGCGCGGGGTTCGGCCATCAGGCGGGCGAAGAGGTCGAAGCTCGCCCGCCGCGGCCCGGCGCTACCGGCGTCGAGGTCGATGTCCTCGCCGATGGTGGCGCAATGGGCGACTACGACCTTGACGCCGGCGTCGAGGGCGCGGCGCAGCAGGAGGGGGTTGCCCAGGTGCTGGGTATCGCCGCCCTTGACCGCCTTTTCTTCGCCGCAATGGACGATGAGGGACAGCCGGGCCTCGGCCAGCACCCGGTAGAAGGCGTCGCACTTGGGCGAAGCCGGGTCCATGCCCATGGCCGCCGGCAGCCACTTGACGGCGCGGGCACCGCCGGCGATGGCCGCCTGCAGGGCATCCACGGCATCCGGCCGGTAGGGGTGGATGGAGGCCGCCCATTCGAAACCCGCCGGGAATTCCGCAGCCAGCCAGCGGGCGTAGGCGTCGGGGACATGGAAGGCCATGTGCTCGGGCACCGGCCGGCCGGCTTCGTCGTGGAAGCGCTCGAAGGCGAAGAGCAGCGCCTTGAAGCCGGCGGGCATGCCCTCCACCAGGTTGCGCAGGCGGGCGGCATAGCTGGCGTCCACCCGGCCCGGGGCGTCGTGGGCGCAGCCGGCGTTCATGTAGAAGAGGCGCTGGGTGTATTGCACCGGGTAGAGCCAGGAGGAGAGCTGGGGGCCGATTTCGATGCCGCTGCCGCCGTCGCCGGTGCCGGCGACATGGACGTGGCAGTCCCAGACCTGGGCCGGGTCGAGCCCCGCCCACGCCCGGGCGAGCCAGGGGCTGGCGGCGAACTCCGGCGGCAGGGCGGCGCGGCAGGGATTGACCAGCAAGGGCCGCGCTGCCGCCCAGCCGGCGGCGGTGCCGGCGAGCATGCCCAAGAAACGGCGCCGGCGGGGAGAAGGGGGAGCCCTGCGGGAGTCCATGGCGTCAGACGCCCTCGGCCAGGCGCTTCAGGGTCAGATAATCCACCTTGCCGGTGCCCAGCAGCGGCAGGGAATCGACCTTGTGGATCTTGCGCGGCACCGCCAGTTCCGGGATGCCCAGCTCCCGCGCCTTGGCCGCCAGCAGTTCGCGGGACAGCCCGCCGTCGGTGGTGAACAGCACCAGGGCCTCGCCCTTGGCGGCGTCGGGCTGGCTCGACGCGGCGTGGGCCTGGGCCGGGGAGGAGGCGACGGCCAGCTTTTCCACCACTTCCAGGCTGACCATCTCACCGGCGATCTTGGCGAAGCGCTTGACGCGACCGACGATCTTGACGAAGCCCTCGTCGTCGAGCTCCACCACGTCGCCCGTCTCGTACCAGCCCTCGCCCGCCTCGGAGACCGGCGGTTGCAGCAGACCCGGGGCGTCGGCCTTGAGGTAGCCGGCCATGACGTTGGGGCCGCGCACGTGGAGGATGCCGCCGCGCTCGATGCCGGGCACCGGCAGCAGCCTGGCCGCGATGCCCGGCAGCAGGTTGCCGACGGTGCCGGTGCGGTAGGCCATGGGAGTGTTCACCGCCAGCACGGGGGCGGTCTCGGTGGCGCCGTAACCCTCGAAGATGCGGATGCCGAATTTCTCGAACCAGGTGTTGCGCACGGCCTCGGAGAGCTTCTCGGCGCCGGCCACCACGTAGCGCAGGCGGTAGAAGTCGTAGGGGTGGGCGAACTTGGCGTAGTTGCCGAGGAAGGTGGAGGTGCCGAAGAGCACCGTGCAGTTCCGGTCGTAGGCCAGCTCGGGGATGATGCGGTAGTGCAGCGGCGTCGGGTAGAGGAAGAGGCTGGCGCCGGTGAGCACCGGCAGCAGCGCCCCGGCGGTGAGGCCGAAGGAGTGGAAGACCGGCAGGGCGTTCAAGACCTTGTCGTCCACCGAGAAGTCGATCACCGCCCGCACCTGGGCGATGTTGGCGAGGATGGCCCGGTGCGGCAGCACCACGCCCTTGGGCTTGCCCTCGGAGCCGGAGGTGAACAGCACCACGGCGGCTTCCTCCGGCGAGGTGGGCAGCTCGAAGGCCCGCGGCCGGTGGATGGCCCAGGCCATCAGCCAGAGCTTGTCGCCGAGGCCGATGGCCTCGCGCAGGTCTTCCAGGTAGAGGAACTGGATGCCGGCGAGGGCCGCCAGCTTGTCGCCCAGCTTGGCCTGCTCGACAAAGGCCCGGGAGGTGACGATGGTGCGGATTTCCGCCGCCGTGCACGCCGCCTGCATGGCGTCGACGCCGGCGGTGTAGTTGAGCATGGCCGGCACCCGGCGGCGGGCGGTAAGGCCGATGAGCAGCCCCAGGGTGGGGGCCAGGTTGGGCAGCAGCAGGCCGACCCGCTCGCTGGCCGCAGTGTGGCGCTCCACCAGGCGGGTGAGCATGAGGGCCATCTTGAGCAGGTCGTTGTAGGAATACTCGATCTGCTTCATGTCCTCCAGCACCCGGCGCTGCCTGCCGAAAACATCGGCGGCGTCGCACAGGGCGCTGAACAGCGTCTGCTGCGGGCGGGAGGCGAAGATCATCTCCTGCATCAGCCGGCGCATGGCCTCGCCGGCCTTGCGCCGGCGCAGCTTGGCGGTGGGCGCTTCCGGCATGGGGATGGTGGTCGCCGGCAGCACGCTGAGCCGCACCTTGGGGAAGAATACCCGGGGATGCTTGCCCGAGACCCGCGAGAAGTAGCTGCGGGAAGGCCCGTCCAGGCGCACCGGCAGCACCGTGGCGCCGGTCTTGGCGGCGACGAAGGCGGGGCCGTCGTAGACCTTCATCAGGCTGCCCGTGGTAGTGATGCGCCCTTCCGGGAAGATGACCACCGGCCGGCCGGTTTCCAGCAGGCGGATGACCTTCTTCATGGCCATGGGGCTGGTGGGGTCCACCGCCAGGTAATCCACCTGCGAGAGCAGCAGGCGGAAGAGCCAGTCGTTGGCCACCCCGGTATGGACCACGAAGACCGGGTCGATGGGCAGGAAGAGCCCGAGCAGCAGGCCATCGAGAAAGGATTCGTGATTGGCCACCACCAACAGGCGGTCGGCGGCGAATTCCCGGGTCAGGCCCTCGACCCGGACCCGGAACAAAAGGCGGCACAGGCCGCGCAACAACGGTTTGATCAGCGAACGCATACGGTCAATTCCCTCCCGTCGGCACTATAAACGAAGCATTCCACATAAGTAACGATATACATACGTATTTCGATATATTTGAACAAAAAAAAATTTCAGGCGCTTTCCCGCACGTAGTCCAGCACGTTGCCCAGCACTTCCTCCAGATAGGACCGGTTGATCCAGAACCAGACCTCCTTGCCGATCTTCTCGGAAGCCAGCACCTCGGCCTCGCGCAGGATCTTGAGGTGGTGGGAGACGGTGGAGCGGGTAAGGGTGGACACCTCGGCGATCTGCCCGACGTTGAGCCGCTCCCCAGCCTCGAAAAGTAGCAGGATGCGCTGCCGATGCTCGTCGCCCAGGGCGGTGAACACCTTGGACATGGGTTTCCATTCGGCAGGGAGGGCGCGGCTGTAGTCGGACTTCATGTCGATAATCGTAGTTATATCGACATGAGTTGTCAAGTGCCCACGCCCAAGGGAGATGGCAACTCAGATGAAGATGTAACGATGCACCCTGGACTCCGCGGCGATGGCGTGCAGCGCCTCGGCCACGCTCAGTTCAACGTGGCAGACGATCCACTGCCGGCGATCGGCGCAGCGCAGGGCGGGCAGCCGGCGGACATTGCCTTCGCCGGCGGCAACGGCCACGCCCTCCCCAATCTGCAGGACGCATGCCGGATCGTGCAGCCATGCCGCCAGATCCCGGACCAGCCGGGCCGGTGCCAGATCGTCCCCGCCCGCCGCGAACTCCCGGGCAACCGCCGGCGCGGCGGCGGCGGGGATGAGGTTGCCCATGTCCCATTCGATCCGCGACAGCTTGTCCTGTTGCCGGCGACGGTCCACATGGTCGCGGAACCCGTTGAGGAGGCGCGCCAGGGCCGAGCGGGCGAGGCTCTCCCGGGCGAAACGATGGGTCGGCGCCAGGTTGCGGAGGGTATGGTCGGCGAAAAGCTGCCGCTCACCGTCCGCCCTGCGGCGCACGCCGAGCAGGGCGTGGACGCAGGCGTGCCCGTCCCGCGCCAGCGTCGGCAGGAAGTTCTTGACTTCGACGCTGCGGCCGAAGGCAGCCATGATGTCCTCCCGCGCGGGGAAGAGCGCCGCCAGGAAAGGATCGCCGGCGTGAGCGGCGGTGGCGATGGGGAAGGGACCGGGAATCGCTTCGATCTGGCCCTCGAAATATTCCAGCGCGAAGTCCAGGGCCGGACCGAGAATGGTTTCGAATTCCGGCGCCGAGGCCAGCGCCGGGCCGAGGGTATCGCGCACCAGGTCAAGACAGCGGTGCCTGCCAGGGAAGGCTCCCTGCGCCCGCAGTGTCTGCGTCAGACGGTCCAGCATGCCCATGATCGCCAACCTCCCGGGAAGCAATAAACCGTACCGATTGTAGTGTTTTTATGCCGGCCGGGAAATGCCTTTCGCATCGCCCGCACAGTTTCTCCGGGAAACGATCAGGCGCGCCGGCCGAACTTGGCAGCCAACTGTCCCAGTTTCTCCTGGCGCCGTGCCTCGGCCTGCTGGGCGGCTGCCTCGGCTTTCTTTGCCGCTTCCTCGGCGCGACGCTGTTCGGCAACCTTCTTGAAACGCTCCCGCAGCAGTTCGGCAGCATGCTGACGCTGTTCGTCGGTCACCGGGTCGGCCGGCTGGCCATCCAGGCCGTGGCGGACCGTCGCTACCTGCATTTCCTTGAGGTAGCGGGTGGAGCTGGTGTGGAAGCGCATGGCCTGGCGCAGCATCTTGCGGTCGATGTCAGGCTGCTGCGCCAGGATTTGCTTGTCGATGCCGATGGCCAGGGGCAGGTGGTCGCGCAGTACCGGGTACTGTTCATGGAGCGTCTTGAGGAAGGTCCGGGCCGACGGGGAGGAGGCAGGTTTCTGGTCGGGAGAAGTCATGATCAAATGGATGGAACGAAGGCCGTTAGGCTATCACGAAGCCGGGGAAATGCGGCGCGGGCGGCCCCGCTTACCGCCTGCTACACGCTGTTGCAAACCGTTACTTGAACCTGGCGCGCCCCGCCCTTATCTTCTACCCATGCCGAACAACACAGGCCCCGCAGACCTGGACGAGCAAGTGATCGAAGCATTCCTCGCCGCGTCCCGCAAGCATTTCGGCCTGTAACCTCCCCCCTCGGCGACCGTTCCCCTCCCCCCAAAAAACGGTCGCCATGGAAGCCCCGGGTTCCCCCAATCCGGGGCTTCCGCCTTTTCAGGGCCGGGAAAACTTGCCGGGGCGGTGCTATCGTTATTGCCGAGCCCCCTCCCGCCTCCCCATGCCCGCCGCTTCCCGTTCCGAATTCCTCGATCTGCCCTTCATCCGCCTGCACGTCCGGCACTGGGGCGATCCGGCCGCCCCCGCCCTCTTCCTGCTGCACGGCTGGATGGATGTTTCCGCTTCCTTCCAATTCACCGTGGATGCCCTGGCCCGAAAGTGGAATGTCATCGCCCCCGACTGGCGGGGCTTCGGCCTGTCCCAATGGCTGCACCGGCCCTACTACTTCGCAGACCATGTGGCCGACCTGGACGGCCTGCTGCACCACTACTCCCCCCAGGAGCCAGCCCGCCTGGCCGGGCACAGCATGGGCGGCATCGTTGCCTGCCTCTATGGCGGCATCCGCCCGGACCGGGTGGCGGGCGTCGTCAGTCTGGAAGGTTTCGGCATTGCCCCGTCGACACCCGACATGGCCCCGGAACGCTTCCGCAAGTGGCTGGCGGCACTGCCGTCGCCGCCCCGCATGCACGTCTATGCCGATCGCGCCGCCTTCGCCGCCCGCTTGCTGCGCGACGACCGTTTTCTGACCGCGGAGCGGGCCTCCTTCCTGGCCGAGCACCTGGCGCGGGAGGCCGACGGCGGCGTGGTGTGGAACGGCGACCCCTGGCACAAGGCCCCGGGCCCCTACCTCTTCCAGCTCGATGAATCCATGGCCGTCTGGCGCCGCGTCACCTGCCCGGTACGCTGGGTGGCCGGGCGGGAATCCTGGGTGGTCAGGGAATTCGCCGCCCGCCCCGGCGACTGGGAAGCCCGCCGGGCCTGCTTCGCCCAGGTCGAGGAATGCTGGATCGACGATGCCGGCCACATGCTGCACCACGACCAGCCGGAAGCCACCGCACGGCTGATCGAGGATTTCTTCAGGACTTGAGGAGTTCCTGGCGGGAGCCGAGCCAGCGCTGCAGGTGGCGTTCGGCCTGTTCCGGCGCCTGGTCGAGCATGGTTTCCGCCACCTCCCGGGCGGCGGAAACCAGGTCGGCGTCCAGTTCCAGATCGGCGTAGCGCAGCAGGGGCACGCCGCTCTGGCGGCTGCCGACGAATTCCCCCGGCCCCCGCAATTGCAGGTCCTGGCGGGCGATCTCGAAGCCGTCGGTGTTCTCGAAGATGATCTTGAGGCGCTGCCGCGCCGTCTCCGACAGGGGCTGGGCGTAGAGCAGGACGCAGGTCGATTCGTGCGCCCCGCGCCCCACCCGCCCCCGCAACTGGTGCAACTGGGAAAGGCCGAAGCGCTCGGCATGCTCGATGACCATGAGGCTAGCGTTGGGCACGTCCACCCCCACTTCGATCACCGTCGTCGCCACCAGCACGTCAATGGCGCCGGCGGCGAAGGCGGCCATGGTGGCCTGCTTCTCGTCGGCCTTCAGGCGGCCATGGACGAGACCGATGGCCAGCCCGGGCAAGTCTTCCTGCAGGTGAGCGTAGGTGTCCTGGGCGGTCTGCAGCTGCAGGGCCTCCGACTCTTCGATCAGGGGGCATACCCAGTAGGCTTGGCGGCCCTCGGCCACATGCTTGTCGACGAAGCCCACCACGTCGTCCCGGCGGCTGTCGGCCACCAGGCGGGTCTTGACCGGGGTGCGCCCGGGCGGCAACTCGTCGAGGACAGTGACGTCGAGGTCCGCGTAATAGCTCATGGCCAGGGTGCGCGGGATGGGCGTCGCCGACATCATGAGCTGGTGCGGGTTGCCGCCCTTCTTGCGCAGGGCCAGGCGCTGGGCAACGCCGAAGCGGTGCTGCTCGTCCACGATGGCCAGGCCCAGGCGGGCGAAATCGACGGTGTCCTGGATGAGGGCGTGGGTGCCCACCACCAGTTGGGCGCCCGCCGCCGCCCTGGCCTGCTGGGTCCGCTTGGCCGCCGCCTTGAGGCTGCCGGAGAGCCAGGCCACCTGAACGCCCAGCGGTTCAAGCCAGGCCTTGAGTTTCAGGTAGTGCTGCTCGGCGAGGATTTCGGTGGGGGCCATGAAGGCAGCCTGCCAGCCGGCGGCGATGGCCTGGCAGGCGGCCAGGGCGGCGACGATGGTCTTGCCGCTGCCGACATCGCCCTGCAGGAGGCGCTGCATGGGATAGGGCCGCGCCAGGTCGGCGGCGATCTCGGCCACGGCCCGGTGCTGTGCGTCCGTCAGGCCAAAGGGCAGCGCCGCCCGCAGGCGGCCGGCGAGATCGTCCGCCGGCACCAGGGACGGCGCCCCCTGCTCCCGCCGGGCCCGGTAGGCTCGGCGCAGGGAAAGCTGCTGGGCCAGGACTTCGTCGAACTTCACCCGCAACCAGGCCGGGTGATTGCGGGAAAGCAGGGCGTTGAGGGCCGTGCCCGGCGGCGGGGCATGCAGGAACCTGAGGCTGCGGGCGAAACCCGGCAGGTGCAGGCGGTGGCGGGCCGCTTCATCCACCGTGTCAGCCAGATCGGCGGCAGCCAGGGCTTGGCCGATGAGCTTGCGCAGGGTGGCCGGGCCGACGCCCGCAGTGGTCGGGTAGATGGGGGTCAGTCCTTCCGGCAGGGGCTCGCCTTCGCCGGCGGCGTGGAAGCGAGGATGGACCATCTCGGCGCCGAAGAAGCCGCTGCGCACTTCGCCGAAGGCGCGGATGCGTGCCCCCTCGGCCAGCATCGCCTTCTGGTTGGGGTAGAAGCTGAAGAAGCGCAGCCAGATTTCGCCGCTGGCGTCCCGGGCGCGCACCACGAGCTGGCGGCGGGGCCGGAACTGCACCTCGCTGGACAGCACCGTGACCTCAACCTGCACCGGCTCACCCCAGGGCGCTTCGGCCACCGGCACGATGCGGGTTTCGTCCTCGTAGCGCAGGGGCAGATGGACGACCAGGTCATCCACCGTATGCAGCCCCAGCTTGGCGAGCTTCCTGCGCAGGGCCTCCGAGGCCGGGATGGGAGCGGGCGCCCCCGCTGCCGTCATGTGGCTAGTGTAGTGCTGCACGCTATGAGGCACTTAATAAAACCGATGCATTTGCCCTTGTGGCAAGGCACAAACCGCAGCGATACCCATTTGGTATCGCGAGGATTTGCAACGCCGCCACGGGGGCAAAGGCGCGGTTTTATGTGCCGAATAGTGTGCAGCACTACACTAAGTGCATTACCGCGTCGGCTTCCACCAGGGCGCCCCGCGGCAGTTCCTTGACGCCCACGGCGGCGCGGGCCGGGAAGGGCTCGCTGAAATACCGGGCCATGGTCTCGTTCACCTTGGCAAAATTGGCCAGGTCGGTGAGGAAGACGTTGAGCTTGACCACGTCGGCCAGCGAGCCGCCGGCCGCCTCGGCCACCGCCTTGAGGTTCTCGAAGACGCGCACGATCTGGGCGTCGATGCCGTCCACCATCTGCATGGTGGCGGGGTCCAGCCCGATCTGGCCGGACATGTAGACGGTATTGCACACCCGCACGGCCTGGGAATAGGTGCCGATGGCGGCGGGGGCGTTGGGCGTGGAAATGATCGTTTTGCTCATGGTAGGGTCTCAGGAAGAAGAATACGGAGGAATGTTAAATGAGCACGCCCGCCATCGCCACCCTGGAAAAACTGCTCGGCGGCCCCCGCGACGGCCCCTTGCTGCGCTACTCCATCGGCAACGAATACCTCAAGGCCGGGGATGGCGCCCGGGCCGCGGCCTACCTGCGCGAAGCCGTGGCCCGCGATCCGCAGTATTCGGCCGCCTGGAAGCTGCTGGGCAAGGCACTGACCGAAGCCGGCGACCTCCGGGCGGCCCTGGCCGCCTACGAGATGGGCATCGAGGTGGCCACCGGCAAGGGGGACGTACAGGCGGCCAAGGAAATGGGCGTCTTCCGCAAGCGCCTGGAGAAGAAACTCGCCGAGCCGCTTTAGCGCTTGCCGGCGGGGGGGATGAGCACCGCCTCGATGCCCAGGGTCTTCATCTTTTCCCGGGCGGCTTCCGCCTCCTGGCGGGATTTGAAGGGCCCCACCTGGACGCGGGCCTCCAGGGTGGAGGGGATGCCGTTCAGGGTCAGCTTGGCGTGGAGTTCCTCGGCCCGCTGGGCGCTGGCGAAGACCCCCGCCTGCAGGACGTAACCCGTCGCCGGGCGCGGCAGGGTGGCGGCGGGGCGGGGCGCCAGGTCGGTGATCCTGGCCGGCGGCTTGGCGGCAACTGCCGCCTCGTCGGGAACGGAAGGCACCGCTGCCGGCGCCGGCGCTTCGGTGCGCTCGGGCACGGCGGCTGGCGCCGTTTCCCGGGCGGGTGCGGTTGGGGCTGGACGCGACGGCGCAATCCGCGGCGCCGGGGCCCCTTCCTTGGCCGGCACGGCCGGCTGGGCGGCCACCGCGGGCGGCGTCGTTTCGGCCGGGGCCGGCGCTACCGGCGGCGGCGGGGGTTCTGCCGCAGGCGCTTCGGCCTTGGGCGGCTCCCCGGCGCTTTCCGCCGGCTTGACCGGCTGGGTCAGCTCCTTCTGGGGCGGCACCGGGACGGGACGATTGAAGGTGGCCGGCTCTTCTGGTTCTTCCGGCGTCGCCAGGTAGTCGAAGAAGGCGAGGACGGCGAGGAGCACCGCCACCAGGACCGCCGCCACCGCCAGGCGCTTGACCAGCTTTTTCTTCAGCTCCCCCTGCAGTTCAGCGTCTTTTGCGTTGCCATTGTTTTCCGCCATGGTTTCCTCACTGCTCCTGATTCTTGACCAGCGCCACCATCAGTTCGGCCTCTGCCCGGGAAATGCCGCAGCGCTCGGCGATGGTGGCCGCGTCATGGCCCAGGGTCGCCATCTGCATGGCATCCGTGTACAGGGGTGACACCGTCTGGGTGGCCCGCAGGTGGGCGAGTTCGTTGTGCAATTCGTCGCGCAGGGCGGCCACTTCGCCGCGCAGGGCATCGACCTCCTCGCGCAATTGCAGCACTTCAGCCTCGACGCCCTGGACGAAGGCCGGCGCAGGCGCCGGCGCTTCCTCGGCCCCTTCCGCCAGCGGCGGCACCTCGGGTGGAGCGGAAAATTCTGCGGCTGGTGGCTGGCCGGCCGCCGGCTCTCCAACGACGGGGGGCGGCTGGCGCAGGCGGCGCATGCGCAGCACGACCACCAGCATGTAGGCGACGACGGCGGCGATGACCGCCAGCACAAGCTCGCGCCAGCCGATCACGATGCCGCCCAGTTCCCCTCCCACGCTCCCCCGCTCCGGAGCGACCCGTCAGAAGCCCTGGGAGTACTGGATGCCCAGGACGTGGCCGCTGTCGTTGTAGTGCCCGCGCAGGGTGCCGGCCGCATTGGTGTGGCTGATGGCCGGATCCCGCAGGTAGAGGTAGGCGTAGCCGAAGTCGACGGTGGTTTCCTTGGCCGGGCGCCATTGGCCGCCCACGGACAGCCAGATGCGGCTGTTGTCGGGCACCCGGGGCGAGCGGTTGCCATCGGTGGTGGGGGTGCGGTCGTAGGCGATGCCGAACTTGACCTTCCAGGCGTCGCTGGCCTTGTAGGCAGCGCCCCAGGCGAAACGCCAGGAATCTTTGTAGTTGAAAGTAGCCACGTCGGCGCCACCAAAGTGCTTGAACTTCAATTTATCGACGGTGCTCCAGTCGGTGTAGGAGAGGTCGCCCATGGCTTCCCAGCGGTCGGACACCTGCTGCCAGACGGACAGGATGAAGGTACCCGGCAACTTGAGCTTGGCGCTGCCATCTAGTGAAGCAAATCCGGAAATGTCGCGCTCCACATCCAACTTGTGCTCCACACCGGAGCGGTAGGAAACCCCCACCCGCATCGAAGGAGAGAGGGTGACCAGGGCGCCAGCATTCCATCCCCATGATGCTGCATCTCCCTCAAGGCGGTAGAGCACCGGCCCTAACGGCACCAACATGGTCATCTTAGCGTCGATGCTCTGGTAATTGAGACCGAAGCCCAGGGAGACCTTGTCGTTGAGTTGGTAGGCCACCGAGGGGTTGACGTTGATGGTCCGGATTTCGGATTCGATGGCGTGGAAGCGGCCGATCCAGCTGGAATCGTATTCGGTGGACAGGCCGAAGGGCGACGAAATGCCCAGGCCGACGAACCATTGCGGGGAAACCTGCCAGGAAACGTAGACGTTGGGAATGGCCTGCCAGTCGCCGCCGGCGTCGCCGCCGTTGCCGCCGCCGACGGGGGTGGAGCCCTCGTTCTTGAACTTGAAGTTGGCATTGACGCCGGCCACGCCCGCAGACAGGCGCAGGCCGGTCAGCTGGGTCATGCCGGCCGGGTTGAAGAAGATGGTGCTGGCGTTGTCGGCCACCGCGGCGGAACCGGCGTAGGCGGTGCCGATGCCGCTGGCGTTCTGTTCCCACAACTGGAAGGCGGCGGCGGAGGCGCCGCCGGAAAAGGCGGCCAGCAGAAGGGCCGGCAGGACACGCATGGACATGGTTTTCATCGTTTATTCCCGAGCACGCGAAGTAATGGTCTTAACTTGCGGATTCTACGCACTTTCCGGCGGCACGTCCCGCTTTTTGCCGCTGGCATCGATGGCGACGTAGGTCAGTTGCGCTTCCGTCACTTTCACCGTGATCGGCGCCGCGTAGTTGCGTTCGGCATAGACCTCGACATTGACGGTGATGGAAGTGCGGCCGACCTGAACGACCTCGGAGTAGAAGCTGACCACGTCGCCGACGGAGATGGGCTGCTTGAAGAGGAAGGAGTTGACCGACACCGTGGCCACCCGCCCCCGGGCGCGGCGCATGGCGGGGATGGCGCCGGCCACGTCCACCTGGGCCATGACCCAGCCGCCGAAGACGTCGCCGAACTGGTTGGAATCCGCCGGCATGGGCACCACCCGCAGGGAGGGCGGACCATCGGGGAGGGAGACGGGTTCTTCGGCCATGACGATCCTCTGGTAGACAAAACTCGGATTTTCGCGGAATGGCGCGCTTTTTCATATACTGGCAGCGCTCCCTCCAACCCTTCCCCCCATGCGCCGCTCTTCCGCCCTCCCCAAGCCGCCGGCCGGCATGCCCCTGCCCCAGACCCACGCCTGGCTGACCGTCCGCACCCTCTTCCCCTACCTCTGGCATTACCGGCTGCGGGTCGTCTTCGCCCTGTCCTGCCTGGTCGGCGCCAAAGTGGCCAACGTGGCCGTGCCCATGGTCTTCAAGGAGATGATCGACGATCTCGCCGGACCCCGGCAGTTGCTCGCCCTGCCGATCCTGCTGCTCCTTCTCTACGGCGCGCTGCGCTTTTCCACGGCCCTGTTCACCGAGCTGCGGGAAATCCTCTTCGCCCGCGTCACCCAGCAGGCGGTGCGGCAGGTGGCTCTGGAGGTCTTCCGCCACCTGCATGCGCTGTCGCTCCGCTTCCACCTGGAACGGCAGACCGGCGGCGTCTCCCGCGACATCGAGCGGGGCACGCGCTCGATCTCCAGCCTGATCAGCTACACCCTTTACTCCATCCTGCCCACCCTGGTGGAAATCTCCCTGGTGCTGGGCATCCTGTTCGTCCGCTACGACGCGGGTTTCGTCATCATCACGGCGCTGTCGCTGGGCGCCTACATCGTGTTCACGGTGAAGGTGAGCAACTGGCGCATCGACATCCGGCGCACGGTGAACGAAACCGATTCGGCGGCCAACACCCGGGCCGTCGACAGCCTGCTCAACTACGAGACGGTGAAGTACTTCAACAACGAGGAGTACGAGGCCCGCCGTTACGACGAGCAGCTGCGCCACTGGGAGGACGCCGCTACCCGCAGCCAGACCACCCTCTCCCTCCTCAACCTGGGCCAGCAGGCCATCATCGCCCTCGGCGTCACCGCCATGATGTGGCGGGCGGCAAGCGGCGTGGTCGCCGGCACCATGACCATCGGCGACCTGGTGCTGGTGAACGCCTTCCTCATCCAGCTCTACATCCCGCTCAATTTCCTGGGGGTGGTGTACCGGGAGATACGCCAGGCCCTCACCGACATCGAACGCATGTTCAAGCTGCTGCAGGAGCACCGCGAAATCGCCGACGCCCCCGATGCCCGCGACCTGCCCGCCGGGCCGCTGCAGGTGAATTTCGAGGGCGTCCGCTTCGCCTACGAGAAGGAGCGGCAGATCCTCGACGGCGTCGATTTCGCCATCGCCCCGGGGCGTACCGTCGCCGTGGTGGGCCATTCGGGCGCCGGCAAATCCACCCTGGCCCGGCTGCTCTACCGCTTCTACGATGTCAGCGGCGGCGCCATCCGCATCAACGGCCACGATCTGCGGCACCTCCGCCAGGCCAGCCTGCGCGCGGCCATCGGCATCGTTCCCCAGGACACGGTGCTGTTCAACGACAGCATTTTCTACAACATCCAGTACGGTCGCCCCGAGGCCAGCCGCGAGGAGGTCTACGCCGCCGCCCGCGCCGCCCAGTTGCACGATTTCATCGAATCCCTGCCCCAGAAGTACGAGTCCCGGGTCGGCGAACGGGGGCTGAAGCTTTCCGGCGGGGAGAAGCAGCGGGTGGCGATCGCCCGCACCCTGCTCAAGAATCCCCCCATCCTGATTTTCGACGAGGCGACCTCGGCGCTGGATTCCAAGACGGAGAAGGCCATCCAGGCCCAACTGGAACTGGCGGCCCGGGGCCGTACCACCCTGGTCATCGCCCATCGCCTGTCTACGGTCATGAACGCCGACGAAATCCTGGTGATGCAGGACGGGCGCATCATCGAGCGGGGAAGCCACGGAGCGCTGCTGGCGGCCGACGGGGCCTACGCCCGCCTCTGGGCGTTGCAACAGCAGGAAGACGCCGCGCCCCAGATATCCCAAAAGTAATATACTGACCAGAAAAAACAACCTGCCGATGCCATGCCTCCCTTGTCCTCCCCCGTCCCGGAGGGAACCCGGCCGCGGCCTTCCTGGCTGTGGCCGCTGTGCGTCTTTTTGCTGCTGTCGGCGGCGACCGCCTACTTCACCGTGCGCCATGCCGAAGCCCGCCGCACGATCCAGGCGGAGGCCTTTGCCGCCCGCACGGCACTGACGGTTTCCGAACTGGAGGATCATCTCCAGCTGCACGAGCAGTTCCTGCGCACCTTCGGCGCCTATTTCGCCACCCACCAGGAGGCGGGGCTCCCGGCCTGGCGCCGCTTCGCGGCCTATACCGAAGGCGTGCGCAAGCTCCCCGGCATCGTCGCCTTCGGCTATGCGCCGCGGGTACCGGCAGCCGGCTTGGCAACCTGGGAAGGCGGCGTGCGCCGGCAGGGCATGCCGGAATACACCGTCTACCCGCGTCCCGCTGGCCCGGCGGATGCCTTCCCGGTCATCATCGCCGCGCCGGCGTCGACAACAGTGGACAAGACTCTCGGCTTCGACCTGTTTTCCGAAAGGGCGCGGCGGGAGGCCATCGAGCGGGCCATCGACCTGGGCGACACGGTGTTGAGCGACCCCGTCACCCTGATCCTGGACCGGGATTCGAGGCACCCGGGATTCCTCATGCTGCGCCCCGTCTTCCGGCCGGGACTGCCGCTCGGCAGCGTCCGGGAGCGCCGCGAAGCCGCCGCCGGCGTCGTCTACACTGCCTACCGGGGCCATGAGTTCATCGGCGCCATCCACAATCGCCTCGGCGAAAACTGGCGCCTGGAAGTCAGGGCGGCCGCCAACGGGGGAACCGAGCCGCTCCTCCTCTTCGCCTCCGGCCGCCCGGCGAGCGCGGGGCCGGTCCAGGCCGCCGAACGCCAGGTGCAGTTCGGCCAGCGCACCTGGCGTCTCGACTTCACCACGTACCAGCCGGTCGGCGGTTACGGCGGCGGCGACGATTCCACCCTCGTCTTCCTGGGCGGCATGCTCATCAGCAGCCTGCTGGCGCTGGGCATCTACCTCCTGACCAGCCAGGGCGAGCGAACGCAGGCCTATGCCCGGGCGGTGACCGAAGGCCTGCGGGAGGCGGAAGCCACCATCCGGGCCAAGGACCAGTTCAAGCAGGACATCCTGGATGCGGCGAGCGCGGTGGCCGTGATCGCCACCGACGCCGAAGGCACCATCACCCTCTTCAACCGGGGGGCGGAAGCGATGCTGGGTTATTCGGCGGCAGAAGTCGTCGGCCGCCAGACGCCCCTGATCTTCCACGATGGCGACGAGGTCGAGGCCCGGGGCCGGGCGCTCAGCGAGGAACTGAGGCGCCCCGTCGCAGGTTTCGCCGTTTTCACCGCCCTGCCCGCCAGTACCGGCCATGAAACCCGGGACTGGAGCTACCGGCGCCGGGATGGGCGGCGACTGCGGGTCAGCCTGACCGTCACCGCCCAGAGAAATGGAGCAGGCGGGATCGCCGGTTTCCTCGGCATCGCCCTGGACATCAGCGAACGCCTGCGAATGGAGGAAGCGCTGCACCGGCAGCACGCGACGCTGCAGAACATCCTTGCCCACCTGCCGGTGGGCGTTTCCCTCATCGACCGGGATCTCAACTTCATCGCCGCCAACCAGCGCCTGCGGGAAATCCTCGACTTCCCGGAGAGCCTCTTCCATCCGCGCACGCCCACCTTCCGCGAGGTCGCGCTGTTCAACGCCCGCCGGGGCGACTACGGGCCCGGAGACCCGGAAGCCCTGGCCGATGCCGTCGTCGCCCGGGCCGCCGATCCCCAGCCCCATCTCTTCGAACGCACGCGGCCCAACGGCAAGGTTATCGAGGTCCGGGGCACGCCCCTGCCCGAGGGCGGCTTCGTCACCATTTACACCGACGTGACCGAGCGCCGGCGCGCCGACGAAGAACTCCGCCAGCACCGGGATCATCTGCAGGAACTGGTGGACGCCCGCACCGCCGAACTCCAGGACGCCCTGCAGGCGGCCAGCGC
The DNA here is from genome assembly GCA_036732025.1 of Rhodocyclaceae bacterium. Classification (GTDB taxonomy): domain Bacteria; phylum Pseudomonadota; class Gammaproteobacteria; order Burkholderiales; family Rhodocyclaceae; genus SSSZ01. The sequence continues at coordinate 19,671 of DAINDE010000009.1, read as the reverse complement.
CGCCAGCCAGGCGAAATCCGAGTTCCTCGCCAACATGTCCCATGAACTGCGCACGCCGATGCATGCCATCCTCAGCTTCAGCGGCCTGGGCCATGACCGTGCCGCCGCTGCCGGCCAGGACAAGCTTGCCCAGTATTTCGAGCGCATCCGCCAGAGCGCCCAGCGGCTCCTCGGCCTGGTGAACGATCTGCTGGAACTCTCCCGCCTGGAAGCTCACCAGCGGCCGCTGGCCATCGCCCGGGTGGATGTCCGGCAACTGGTGCTGCGGGCAACCAGCCATCTCGAATCGCTGCTGCCGGCCAAGGGCCTGGAGATAATCGTCGACGACCTGGCCGCCGCCACGGCCATCGAGGCCGACGGCATCCTGATCGAGCGCGTCATCCACAACCTGCTGGCCAATGCCATCAAGTTCTCCCCGCCCCACGGCCGCATCACCGTCACCCTGGCGGATTCGCCGCTGCCCGGCGACGGCAGCCTGAACGCCGGCCTGTCCGTGGCTTTCGCCGACGAGGGGGTGGGCATTCCGGACGAGGAGCGGGAGATCATCTTCGAGAAATTCGTCCAGAGCAGCCGCACCAAGTCCGGAGCCGGAGGAACCGGCCTCGGACTGGCCATCTGCCGGGAGATCGTGAGCGCCCATCATGGTACGATTACGGCCGATAACAACCGCCGTGGCGGCGCCACGTTCACCGTGCTGCTGCCAAAGACGAATACCAAGGAGGCAAGCGGGCATCACCATGGGCAAGACAGGCGCAAGCACTCCTGAACTCCGCTATCCGTGGGTGAGGAAGCAACCGTGACCCCGGCTCTGACCCGGCTGCGCATCCTGGCGGTCGATGACAACCGCACCAACCTGCACATCCTGCAGGTCTTCCTCAAGAAGCTGGGGCACGAGGTCATCCTGGCGGAGAACGGCGAGGAAGCCGTACAGCGCTTCGACAGGGAACATCCGGACATGGTGCTCCTCGACATCATGATGCCGGTCATGGACGGCTTCGAGGCGGCCCGCCAGATCAAGGCCCGCTCCAGCGAGCGCTGGGTTCCGGTCATCTTCCTCTCCGCCCTCAACCGCGACGAGAACCTGCTCGAAGGCCTGGAAGCCGGCGGCGACGACTACCTCACCAAGCCCATCAACTTCATCGTGCTGGAGGCCAAGATCCGCTCGATGCAGCGCTCCCTCAACCTGCAGCAACAGGCGGCGGAGTCCTTCAAGCGCATGCAGGCCATCTCCGACGCGGTGATGGAAGCCATCATCACCATCGACACCGAGGCCCGGATCATCGCCTGCAACCACGCCACTGCGCGGCTCTTCGGCTGGCAGCCCGACGAACTGGTGGGGCAGAACGTAAACGTGCTGATCCCCGCCCCCCACCATCAACGTCACGACGAATACGTGCGCGCCTACGTGGCCGGCGGCCCCTCCCACGTGATCGGCACCGAGCGGGAGGTCACCGCCCGCCGCCGGGATGGGTCCGAGTTCCCCGCCGAACTGGGAGTCTCCGAGTTGCGCCTGGACAATACCCGCCTCTTCATCGGCGTTCTGCGCGACATTTCCGAGCGCAAGCTGGCCGAACGCAAACTGCGGGAAAACGCCGACCAGCTCCAGGCCTACTACGACCACACCGAAGGCGAGCAGCAACTGGCCATGAAGCTGGTGCAGAAGCAGTTGCACCGGCGCGGCCTGCAGGACCCCCGCCTCCATTACAAAGTCATTCCCGCCCAGCATTTCAGCGGTGACGTGGTGGCCGCAGCCCGCTCGCCGGAGGGACGCTTCTACGCCCTGCTGGCCGACGCCACCGGCCACGGCCTGGCGGCGGCCATCAGCGTGCTGCCCCTGCTCACCGTCTTCTACCGCATGGTGTCCAACGATTCCCCGGTGCGCGAACTGGTACTCGAACTCAACCAGCAATTGCGGGAATCCATGCCCCTTGGGCGCTTCGTCGCCGCCACCGTCGTCTGCCTGGACGAAAGCCGCTCCCAAGGGGAAATCTGGGTCGGCGGCACCCCCGAGGCCCTGCTCTTCGACCGCGGCGGGAACTTGGCGCAGGAATTCGTCTCTACGGAATTACCCCTGGGCATCGTCGACAACGACGCCATCGGCGCAGATCCGGTCCGCTTTGCCTGGAGTACGGAAAGCCAACTGGTGCTGTTCTCCGACGGCCTCATCGAAGCCGAGGGCGACGCCGGCCGGCAGTTCGGCAAGGAGGGTCTCATCGCCGGCGCCGCCAACACCCTGCCCGGCCAGCGCTTCGAGGCCATCCAGGCGGCCCTGGCGCGGCACCTGGGGACGGGTGCCGCCAGCGACGATATTTCCCTGATGGTGATTGACTGTCCCTGACCTGCTATAGGAGAAGAAGCCCATGAAAGCACGCATCGCCGCACTGGTCGCCACCTGCTTCCTCGCCGCTCCGGCCTTCGCCCAGGAGTCCCCCACCCTCAAGAAGATCAAGGACACCGGCTCGATCACCCTGGGCCACCGGGAATCGTCCATCCCCTTCTCCTACTACGACGACAAGCAGCAGGTCATCGGCTATTCCCAGGAGCTGATGCTGAAGGTGGTCGACGCCCTCAAGGCCGAACTGAAGCTCGCCAAGCTCGACACCAAGCTGATGCCCGTCACCTCTGCCAACCGCATCACCCTGGTCCAGAACGGCACCGTCGACATCGAATGCGGCTCCACCACCAACAACCTGGAACGGCAGAAACAGGTCGGCTTCTCCACCACCATCTTCGTCATCGGCACCCGCCTGATGACCAAGAAGGACTCCGGCATCAAGGACTTCCCCGACCTCGCCGGCAAGAACGTCGTCACCACCGCCGGCACCACCTCCGAGCGGCTCATCCGCAAGATGAACGAAGACAAGAAGATGGGCATGAACATCATCTCCGCCAAGGACCACGGGGAGAGCTTCCTCACCCTGGAAACCGGCCGGGCGGTGGCCTTCATGATGGACGACGCGCTGCTCTTCGGCGAGATGGCCAAGGCCAAGAAGCCCGGCGACTGGGTGGTGGTGGGCACGCCCCAATCGAAGGAAGCCTACGGCTGCATGCTGAGGAAGGACGACCCGGGCTTCAAGAAGGTGGTCGATGCGGCGCTGACCAAGGCCATGACTTCGGGCGACGCCGAGAAGATCTACGCCAAATGGTTCATGAACCCCATCCCGCCCAAGGGGCTGAATCTCAACATGCCCCTGTCGGACGACATGAAGACCCTCTACAAGGCGCCCAACGACAAGGCTTTCGACTGATTCAGCCCGGCACCGGGGCGACCCGGCAGGGCGGGGCAGCCCGCTGCCCATCCGTGGAGGGGCATCATGAGCTACAACTGGAACTGGTCGGTCTTTCTGCAACCGACCCCGGCCGGTGACAGCACCTACCTGGGCTGGTTGTTCACCGGGCTCAAGTGGACCATCGGCCTTTCCCTTTCCGCCTGGGTCATCGCCCTGGCGGTAGGCGCCCTGGTCGGCGTGCTGCGCACTGTACCCAACCGCTGGCTGGCGGGCCTGGCGGCGACCTGGGTGGAACTCTTCCGCAACGTCCCTCTCCTCGTCCAGCTCTTTTCCTGGTACTTCGTCCTCCCCGAACTGCTCCCGCCCCAGTGGGGCAACGCCTTCAAGCAGGCCGACCCTCTCCTCCAGCAGTTCCTGGCGGCGATGCTCTGCCTCGGGCTGTTCACCAGTGCCCGGGTGGCGGAGCAGGTGCGGGCCGGCATCGGTTCCCTGCCCCGGGGCCAGAAGAACGCCGCCCTGGCCCTGGGCCTCACCCTGCCCCAGACCTACCGCCATGTCATGCTGCCCATGGCCCTGCGCATCGTCATCCCGCCGCTCACCTCGGAATTCCTCAACATCTTCAAGAACTCCGCCGTCGCCACCACCATCGGCCTCATCGAACTGTCCCGCCAGGCCCAGCAACTGGTGGATTACACCGCCCAACCCTACGAGGCCTTCCTGGCCGTGACCCTGCTCTACATCCTGATCAACGCCACGGTGATGTTCCTCATGCGCCGCCTGGAAAGGCGGGTGCAGATTCCCGGCTACGTCGGGGGAGGGAAATAGCCCATGTACGAATTCGACTGGTCTTCCATTCCCGGTGCCCTGCCCCTTCTCGCCAGGGGAATGACCATCACCCTCGAGGTGACGGCCACCGCCATCGTCGTCGGCATTGTCTGGGGCACGGTACTGGCCGTTGCCCGGCTAGGCAGCAACCGCATCGTCGCCGCCCTGGCCGCCGGCTATGTCAATCTCTTCCGCTCGGTGCCGCTGGTGATGGTCATCCTGTGGTTCTACCTCATCGTTCCCCAGGTGCTGCGGGCGATCTTCGGGGAGGGCATCGCCGATATCCGGCTCACCTCGGCCCTGGTCGCCTTCGCCCTCTTCGAGGCGGCCTACTATTCGGAAATCATCCGCGCCGGCATCCAGAGCGTACCCAAGGGCCAGGTGGCGGCGGGGCTCGCCCTCGGCCTCACGCCCGGCCAGACGATGCGCCTGGTGGTGCTGCCCCAGGCCTTCCGCAACATGGTGCCCCTGCTGCTCACCCAGGCCATCATCCTCTTCCAGGACACATCCCTGGTCTATGTCATCGGCCTCTCCGACTTCTTCGGTACCGCCTACAAGGTGGGCGACCGGGACGGCCGCCTGGTGGAACTGCTGCTCTTCGCCGGCGCGGTCTATTTCGTCCTCTGTTTCTCCGCCTCCCAACTGGTCCGCCGCCTGCAAGCGAGGTACGTCAAGTGATCGAGATCGACAAGGTATCCAAGTGGTACGGCAGCTTCGAAGTCCTCAAGGACTGCAGCACCACCATCGCCAAGGGCGAGGTGGTGGTGGTCTGCGGCCCCTCGGGCTCCGGCAAGTCCACCCTCATCAAGTGCGTCAATGGCCTGGAGCCCTTCCAGGCCGGCAACATCGTCGTCGATGGCACCTCCGTCGGCGACCCCCGGACCAACCTGTCCAAGCTGCGGGCCCGGGTGGGCATGGTCTTCCAGCACTTCGAACTCTTTCCCCACATGAGCATCACCGACAACCTGGCCATTGCCCAGATGAAGGTGTTGAAGCGCGGCCGTGACGAGGCGGTGGACAAGGGCCTGAAGCTCCTCGACCGGGTGGGGCTGAAGGCCCACGCCCACAAGTTCCCCGGCCAGCTTTCCGGCGGCCAGCAGCAGCGGGTGGCCATCGCCCGGGCCCTGGCCATGGACCCCATCTGCATGCTTTTCGACGAGCCCACCTCGGCCCTGGACCCGGAGATGATCAACGAGGTGCTGGACGTCATGACCGAGCTGGCCCAGGAGGGCATGACCATGATGTGCGTCACCCACGAGATGGGCTTCGCCAAGCGGGTGGCCCACCGGGTGATCTTCATGGACCACGGCCGCATCGTCGAGGACGAGGGCACGGAAACCTTCTTCGCCAACCCCCGCTCGGAGCGGGCCCAGCAGTTCCTGGCCAAGATCCTGCAGCACTGAGGACCGCCCAAGAAAAAAGGCCGGAGTTTCCTCCGGCCTTTCGTAGCGGTGAACAAGCCGACTTAGGCGGCAGCTTCCTCGGCCACTTCGACGGGCTCCGTCGGCTCGGGGCGATCCACGAGTTCGACGAAGGCCATCGGCGCGTTGTCGCCAACGCGGAAACCGCACTTGAGGATGCGCAGGTAGCCACCGGGACGGGCCGCGTAGCGCGGGCCGATTTCGGCGAAGAGCTTGACCACGATCTCGCGGTCGCGCAGGCGGTCGAAGGCCAGGCGCTTGTTGGCCAGGGTCGGCGTCTTGCCCAGGGTAATCATGGGCTCGACGACGCGACGCAGTTCTTTGGCCTTGGGCAGCGTGGTCTTGATCGCTTCGTGGCGGAGCAGCGAAACGGTCATGTTGCGCAGCATCGCCAGGCGATGGCTGCTGGTACGGTTGAGTTTGCGAAGTCCATTACGGTGACGCATGGTTAATCCTTTCTATATTCTGCAGGCGTCCCTTGGCTGCCGCGGTCGGGGAAGGCCGATCAGGCCTTTTCCAGACCGGCGGGCGGCCAGTTCTCGAGTTTCATACCCAGGGTCAGACCGCGGGCAGCCAGCACTTCCTTGATTTCGTTGAGCGACTTGCGACCCAGGTTGGGGGTCTTCAAGAGCTCGTTCTCGGTACGCTGGATGAGGTCGCCGATGTAGTAGATGTTCTCGGCCTTCAGGCAGTTGGCAGAGCGAACCGTCAATTCGAGATCGTCCACCGGGCGGAGCAGCACCGGGTCCACCTGGGCCGGCTTGGAAGCCTCCGCCACCGGGGCGGTGCCTTCCAGGTCGGCGAAGACGGAGAGCTGTTCCATCAGCACGCGGGCGGCGTAGCGGATGGCTTCTTCCGGCTCGACGACGCCGTTGGTTTCGATATCGACGATCAGCTTGTCCAGGTCGGTACGCTGCTCGACGCGGGCACTCTCGACGTTGTAGGCGACGCGGCGGATGGGGCTGTAGGAAGCGTCCAGGACCAGCTTGCCGATGGTCTTGGAGTCGCCCAGGTTGCGCACGTTGCCGGGGACGTAGCCGCGGCCCTTCTCCACCTTGATCTCCATGGACAACTTGCCGCCCGGGGAGAGGTGAGCGATGACGTGCTCGGGGTTGATGATCTCGACGTCGTGGGGCAACTCGATGTCGCCGGCACGGACAACGCCTTCGCCTTCCTTGGACAGGTTCAGGGTGACGACCTCGCGGTTGTGCAGCTTGAACACCACGCCCTTGAGGTTGAGAAGGATGTCAACGACATCTTCCTGGACACCATCCACGGTGGAGTACTCGTGCAGAACGCCATCCATGGTCACTTCCGTGGGGGCGTAGCCCGGCATGGAAGAGAGCAGGATGCGGCGCAGGGCATTGCCCAGGGTGTGACCGAAGCCGCGTTCGAACGGCTCCATCACAACCTTGGCCTGCACCGGAGAAACGCTTTGCACGTCGATGATGCGGGGTTTCAGAAGTCCACTGCTTTGCATGGGCAAGTTTCCTGACCTCGGTGATTACTTCGAATAAAGTTCGATGACCAGACCTTCGTTCAGGGTCGACGGCAATTCGGAACGCTGCGGCATGGCCTTGAAGGTACCCTTGCCTTCCTTGACGTCGACGGAGATCCACTCGGGGAAGCCGCGGGACTCGGCGGCCTCGAGGGCGGCCTTGACGCGCAGGGAACCCTTGGCACGGTCGGTCAGTTGCACCACGTCGCCGGGCTTGACCACGTAGGACGGGATATTGACCCGCTTGCCGTTGACCAGCACCCCATTGTGGCGGACGACCTGGCGGGACTCGGCACGGGAAGCACCGAAGCCCATGCGGTAGGCGACGGAATCCAGGCGCGCTTCCAGCAACTGCAGCAGGTTTTCGCCGGTCTGGCCCTTGCGGCGCTCGGCTTCGAAGAAGGTCTTGCGGAATTGGCCTTCGAGCACGCCATAAACGCGACGGATCTTCTGCTTGGCACGCAGGTGGACGCCATAGTCGGAAAGACGGGCACCGGATTTCTGGCCGTGCTGGCCGGGCGCATAGGAACGACGCTCAATGGCGCACTTGTCCGTGTAGCACTTTTCGCCCTTCAAAAAGAGCTTTTCGCCTTCGCGGCGGCACTGACGGCATTTCGGATCGAGATTACGAGCCACTTGTCTTTCTCCTTAGATGCGGCGCTTCTTGGGCGGACGGCAACCGTTGTGGGGAACCGGCGTGACGTCGGAAATGGCGGTGATCTTCATGCCCAGCGCGTTGAGGGCGCGGACCGAAGATTCGCGGCCGGGACCGGGCCCCTTGATGCGGACTTCCAGATTCTTGACGCCACATTCCTGGGCCGCTTTGCCAGCCGCCTCGGCAGCCACCTGGGCGGCGAAAGGGGTGGACTTACGGGAACCGCGGAAGCCGGCACCACCGGAGGTGGCCCAGGACAGCGCATTGCCCTGGCGATCGGTGATGGTGATGATGGTGTTGTTGAAGGAAGCGTGGATGTGGGCAATGCCCTCGGCCACGTTCTTCTTGACCTTCTTGCGAACTTTGGTAGCAGTCTTTGCCATGTTTCGTCCCTATTACTTCTTGCCGGCGATGGCCTTGCGCGGACCCTTGCGGGTACGAGCGTTGGTACGGGTGCGCTGGCCGCGGCAGGGCAGGCCCTTGCGGTGACGCAGGCCGCGGTAGCAGCCCAGGTCCATGAGGCGCTTGATGCTCATGGTCACCTCGCGGCGCAGATCGCCCTCGACGGTGTATTTGCCCACTTCCTCGCGCAGGCGATCCATGTCGGCGTCGGACAGATCCTTCACCTTGGTGGTACGGACAATGCCGGCCGCGTCACAGATCTTCTGGGCACGGGTACGGCCGATACCGTAAATCGCGGTCAGAGCGATTTCGGCATGCTGATGGTTCGAAATGTTTACCCCTGCGATACGGGCCATCGAATCACTCCAATTTTTCGAAAATTAACGAATACCGGACTCACGCCGGGCACTTAGCCCTGGCGCTGCTTATGACGCGGGTCCTTGCAGATGATGCGCACGACGCCCTTGCGACGGATGACCTTGCAATTGCGGCAGATACACTTCACAGAAGGTTGCACTTTCATGTTTCACTCCTCGTCTGCGAGAGCTCGGAAGCAGCCGTGATTCCTAACCCCGCGGTTTATTGCGTAGAGAATTCTGTTTACTTTGCCCGGAAGGTGATCCGGGCCTTGCTCAAATCGTAGGGCGTCAATTGCACCGTCACCTTGTCCCCCGGCAGGATGCGGATGTAGTGCATGCGCATCTTGCCGGAAATGAAGGCGTGGACAACGTGGCCGTTTTCCAGCTTGACCTTGAAGGTCGCGTTGGGGAGGTTTTCGATGACCTCCCCCTGCATTTCGATGACGTCTTCCTTCGACATACCCGGTTTACTTGATCAGCGGCGAGCCCTTGAAATTGGCTTTCTTCAGCAGGCTCTCGTATTGATGCGACATGACGTAGGCCTGGACCTGGGACATGAAATCCATGGTCACGACCACGATGATCAGGAGCGACGTGCCGCCGAAATAGAAGGGAACGTTCCACTTCAGGATGAGGAACTCGGGCAGGAGGCAGACGACGGTGATGTAGGCGGCGCCCACCAGGGTCAGGCGCATCAGAATCTTGTCGATGTAGCGGGCGGTCTGTTCGCCGGGCCGGATGCCGGGAACGAAGGCGCCACTCTTCTTCAGGTTGTCCGCGGTTTCCTTGGAATTGAAGACCAAGGCGGTATAAAAGAAGCAAAAGAAGATGATGGCCACCGTGTACAACATCACGTAGATCGGCTGGCCGGGCGACAGGGCACCGGCGAGGTCCTTCAGCCAGCGCATGGAGTCGCCGGATCCGAACCAGCCAGCCACGGTGGCGGGAAAGAGAATGATCGACGAGGCGAAAATGGGCGGGATGACGCCCGACATGTTGAGCTTGAGGGGCAGGTGCGAACTCTGCCCGCCATAGATCTTGTTGCCCACCTGGCGCTTGGCGTAATTGACCAGAATCTTGCGCTGACCCCGCTCGACAAAGACGACGAAGGCGGTGACCAGAACGACCAGGACGCTGATGATGAGGGCGGTCAGCGGGTGCATGGCGCCGGTACGGACCAGCTCGAGCAACCCGCCAATGGCGTTGGGCAGACCCGCGGCGATACCGGCAAAGATGATGATGGAGATGCCGTTGCCCAGGCCCCGCTCCGTGATCTGCTCACCGAGCCACATCAGGAACATGGTGCCGGTCACCAGAGTGGTGACGGTGGTCAGGCGGAACATGAAGCCGGGCTCGTGGACCAGGCCGGCCTGAGCCTCCAGGGCGATGGCGATGCCGAGCCCCTGGAACAGGGCCAGGGCCACGGTGCCGTAGCGGGTGTATTGGGTGATCTTGCGCCGTCCGGCCTCGCCTTCCTTCTTCAGGGCCTCGAGTTGCGGACTGGCAACGCTCATCAACTGCATGATGATCGATGCCGAGATGTACGGCATGATCCCCAGCGCAAAGATGGTGAAACGGGAGAGGGCACCGCCCGAGAACATGTTGAACATGCCCAGGATGCCGCCTTGCTGCGAGTTGAAGAGATCGGAAAGGACATTGGGGTCGATGCCCGGCACCGGGATGTGGGCGCCAATGCGATAAACCACCAGGGCACCCAACAGGAACCACAAGCGGCGCTTGAGATCGCCGAACTTGCCGCCCTTGCCTACGGTATTGGGATTCGCTGCCAACGTCCTGTCCTTTTCCCGACTCGTTACTCGGCGATGGAGCCGCCGACGGCTTCGATAGCCGCCTTGGCGCCCTTGGTGGCACCGATGCCCTTGAGGGCAACCTTGCGGGTGATGGCACCCGACAGGATCACCTTGGCAGACAGGGCGTCGCCGGGAACCACACCGGCAGCCTGCAGGGCCAGCAGATCGATTTCGTCGACCGGCAGGCGCTCCAGATCGGTCAGGCGCACTTCGTAGTTGCGGGCGCGGGTCAGGGAATTGAAGCCGCGCTTGGGCAGGCGACGCTGCAGGGGCATCTGGCCGCCTTCGAAGCCGACCTTGTGGAAGCCGCCGGAACGGGACTTCTGGCCCTTGTGGCCACGGCCGGCGGTCTTGCCGAGGCCGGAACCGATGCCGCGACCGACGCGCTTGGCGGCGTGCTTGGAGCCCTCGCCGGGCTTGATGGTGTTCAGACGCATGGCTTAACCCTCGACCTTAACCAGGTACTGGACCTTCTGGATCATGCCCCGCACGGCGGGCGTGTCCAGCAGTTCAGCGGAACTGTTCAGCTTGCGCAGCCCCAGGCCGCGCACGGTGGCGCGGTGGTCCTGCTTGGTACCGATGACGCTCTTGACGAGGGTCACCTTGATCTTCTTGTCAGCCATGGCTTACCCCAGGATCTGTTCCACCGACTTGCCGCGCTTGGCAGCAACTTCGGCCGGCGTATTCACCTTCGACAGCCCGTCGATGGTGGCGCGCACGATGTTGTAAGGATTGGTCGAACCGTGGGCCTTGGCCACCACGTTGGTGACGCCGACCACCTCGAAGACCGCGCGCATGGCGCCGCCGGCGATGATGCCGGTGCCTTCCGGCGCCGGCTGGATCATCACGGTGGTGGCGCCGTGGCGGCCCATCACGGTGTGATGCACGGTACCGCTCTTGAGGTTGACCTTGGCCATCTTGCGACGGGCTTCGTCCATGGCCTTCTGCACGGCCACCGGCACTTCGCGGGACTTGCCCTTGCCCATGCCGATACCGCCATCGCCATCACCAACTACGGTCAATGCCGCGAAACCGAGGATCCGGCCGCCCTTCACCACCTTGGTGACGCGGTTGACCGAGACCATCTTTTCGCGCAGACCGTCGTCGCGCTCTTCAGCCTGCTGGGGCTTCTTGTTTCTTTCAGGTTTAGCCATTTCTTAACCTTATCCTTTCGCCGCCGATCAGAACTTCAGGCCAGCTTCACGCGCGGCTTCCGCCAGCGCCTGAACGCGACCGTGGTACTGGAGGCCGGAACGATCGAAAGCCACCTGCTCGACGCCGGCGGCCTTGGCGCGCTCGGCGATCAGCTTGCCAACGGCAGTGGCAGCAGCCTTGTTACCGCCGTTCGGGACATCCTTGCGAACGTCCTTGTCCAGCGTGGAAGCCGAAGCCAGAACCTTGCCGCCGCAGGGCGAGATGATCTGGGCGTAAATGTGGCAGTTCGTGCGGTTGACGCACAGGCGCACAGCTTTGAGCTCGGCGATTTTGGCCCGGGTTTTGCGGGCACGGCGCAGTCGCGCTTCTTTCCTGTTAAACATATGCCACCCTTACTTCTTCTTGGTTTCCTTGATAACCACCACTTCGTCGGCGTAACGGACACCCTTGCCCTTGTAGGGCTCGGGCTTGCGATACGCGCGGACTTCGGCGGCGACCTGACCGACCTGCTGCTTGTCGGAACCCTTGATAAGGATTTCCGTCTGGGTCGGGCACTCGACCTTCACGCCGGCGGGCATCTTGTGGGCCACCGGGTGGGAGAAGCCAAGGGTGAGGTTCAGGGTGTCGCCCTGAGCCTGGGCGCGGTAACCGACGCCCACCAACTGCAGCTTCTTTTCAAAACCCTTGGAAACACCGGTCACCATGTTGTTCAGGTTGGCACGCATGGTGCCCCACATGGCGCCGGCGTTGGCCGCACCCTCAACCTTGCTGACGACAACGCTCTGGCCATCGACAGCGACGGTGACGGCGGGATGGGCCGCGGTCGTCAGGGTGCCCAGGGGGCCCTTGACGGTGATCTGCTCGCCGGCGAGCTTGACTTCGACGCCGGCCGGCAGGGCGATGGGATTCTTACCAACTCGAGACATTTTCTCCTCCCTTACGCCACGATGCAGAGCACTTCGCCGCCAACCTTGCTGGCGCGGGCCTTGCGGTCGGTCATGACCCCCTTGGGGGTGGACACGATGGCCACGCCCAGACCGTTCATGACACGGGGAATATCCTCGCAGCCCTTGTAGATGCGCAGACCAGGCTTGGACACCCGCTCAATGCGCTCGATGACCGGACGGCCGGCGTAGTACTTGAGGGCGATGTCCAGGGTAGCCTTGCCTTCGGCCTGACGGACGGCGAAATCTTCAACGTAACCTTCGTCCTTGAGCACGGCGGCGATGGCCACCTTGAGCTTGGACGAGGGCATGGACACAGACGCCTTTTCGGCGAGCTGGGCGTTGCGGATGCGGGTCAGCATGTCCGCGATCGGATCGCTCATAGCCATTTCTGTATCTCCTTACCAGCTAGCCTTGACAACACCCGGGATTTCGCCGTTGAAGGCGAGTTCGCGGATCTTGTTGCGGCACAGACCGAACTTACGGAAAACACCACGCGGACGGCCGGTCAGCTGGCAACGATTGCGCAGACGAGAGGAGCTGGAGTTGCGGGGCAGGGCCTGCAGCTTCAGGCGGGCTTCGTAGCGCTCGGCTTCGGAGAGGCTCGCGTTATTGATGATCGCCTCCAGGGCGGCACGCTTCTTCGCGTACTGGGCCACCAGCTTGCGGCGCTTCTCTTCACGGTTGATCAGAGCAAGTTTTGCCATGATTGCCTCAATTCTTGAACGGGAACTTGAACGCGGCGAGCAGGGCCTTGGCTTCTGCGTCGGTCTTCGCGGTCGTGGTGATGCTGATGTTCATACCCCGGAGCGCATCGATCTTGTCGTACTCGATTTCCGGGAAGATGATCTGTTCCTTGACGCCCATGTTGTAGTTGCCCTGGCCGTCGAAACCCTTGCCGGAGATGCCGCGGAAGTCGCGGACACGGGGCAGTGCCACGGTGACCAGGCGGTCGAGGAACTCGAACATGCGGGGACCGCGCAGGGTCACCATGCAGCCGATGGGGTAGCCGTCGCGGATCTTGAAGCCGGCGATGGACTTCCGGGCCTTGGTGGTCACCGGCTTCTGGCCGGCGATCTTCTGCATGTCGCCAACGGCGTTCTCGAGAACCTTCTTGTCGGCCACGGCCTCACCGACACCCATGTTGAGGGTGATCTTGGTGATGCGGGGCACTTCCATCACAGACTTGTAGCCGAACTGCTTGGCCAGCTCGCCGACGACGGTTTCCTTGTAAAACTGTTGCAAACGCGCCATGACTGCTCCTTAAGCGTTCACCAGTTCGCCGTTCGACTTGAACACGCGAACCTTGCGACCATCTTCCAGCACCTTGAAGCCGACACGATCGGCCTTCTTGGTGGCGGGATTGAAGAGCGCCAAGTTGGAGACATGAATCGGCATGTCCTTGTCGACGATACCGCCGGCCACACCTTTGATCGGGTTCGGCTTGACATGCTTCTTGGCCCGATTGACGCCTTCGACGACGACGTGCTCGTCGCCGACGCGGCGCAGCACGGTACCGCGCTTGCCCTTGTCCTTGCCAGTAATGACGACGACGTCGTCACCCTTGCGAATCTTTTCCATCATCCGCTCCTTACAGCACTTCAGGGGCCAGGGACACGATCTTCATGAAGCGCTCGGTACGCAATTCGCGCGTCACCGGGCCGAAGATGCGGGTGCCAATGGGCTCCAGCTTGTTGTTGAGGAGCACGGCGGCGTTGCCATCAAAGCGGACCAGCGAACCGTCCGGACGACGCACACCCTTTGCCGTGCGCACCACCACCGCGTTGTACACGTCGCCCTTCTTGACGCGCCCCCGCGGCGCAGCATCCTTGATGCTGACCTTGATGATGTCGCCGATGCCGGCATAGCGGCGCTTGGAGCCTCCAAGCACCTTGATACACATTACCGAACGCGCGCCAGTGTTATCGGCGACGTCCAGGATCGTCTGCATCTGAATCATTTAAATTAACTCCAACTTATCCCGCAAAACCGCGGACAGTCTTGGATCCCGTACGGGATGACAACTTCTGCGCCGGTTCGCGGATGCGATCCAGCGAAAAAAGAAGCCGGATTATACCGGCCTCTTTTGAACTGCACAAGCACCCGAAGAAGAAATCGTCAGACGACGATGGCCTTCTCCAGGACGCTGGTAACGGCCCAGGCCTTGGTGCGGGACACCGGCCGGGTTTCGACGATCTCGACGAGATCGCCGGCCTTGGCCGTATTGCCCTCGTTGTGGGCGTGGTACTTCTTGGAGCGGACCATGACCTTGCCGTACATCGGGTGCTTGACCTTGCGCTCGACGAGGACGGTGACCGTCTTCTCCATCTTGTCGCTGACGACGCGGCCGATCAGGGTGCGCTTGACAGTGGTGGTTTCGCTCATTGCTGCACCGCTTTCTGACGGATGACGGTGCGCACGCGCGCGATGTCGCGGCGAACCTTGGACATTTGGCTGGTATTGGCGAGCTGCTGGGTAGCGAGCTGCATACGCAGGCCGAACTGGGCCTTCAGAAGGTCCAGCAATTCCTTGTTGAGCTCGTCCACGCTCTTGGTTCTCAGTTCACTAGCTTTCATGATTACCCCAGATGGCGAGTGACGAAGGTGGTGGAAATGGGCAGCTTTGCGGCGGCGAGCGCGAAAGCTTCGCGGGCGAGCGCCTCATTGACACCGTCCATCTCGTATAGGACCTTGCCGGGCTGGATTTCGGCCACCCAGTATTCCGGGTTGCCCTTACCGTTACCCATACGGACTTCAGCCGGCTTCTTGGAAATCGGCTTGTCCGGGAAGATACGGATCCAGATACGGCCGCCCCGCTTGATATGGCGGGTCATGGCACGACGGGCCGCCTCGATCTGGCGGGCGGTCAGCCGGCCACGGCCGGTGGCCTTGAGGCCCCACTCACCGAAGGACACCTTGGTGCCGCGGGTCGCCAGACCCTCGTTGCGGCCCTTGTGTTCCTTGCGGTACTTGCGACGATTCGGTTGCAGCATTTAGGCACCTGCCTTTCTTACACGCTTGGCCGGCGCCTTGGCGTCGCCCTCGCCACCGGCCTTCTGGACGGTGCGGGTGCGGGGCTTGTCACCTTCGCCGGCGGGTTTGCCCGGCGCGCGGCGCGGCTTCTTGTCCTCGCCGGCGGGTTCGACGACTTCCGGCTGCTCGTTGCGGCCAAGCATCTCGCCCTTGTAAACCCAGACCTTGATGCCGATGATGCCGTAGGTGGTCAGAGCCTCGGAGGTAGCGTAGTCGATGTCGGCACGCAGGGTGTGCAGGGGCACGCGGCCTTCGCGATACCATTCGCTACGGGCGATTTCGGCACCGTTCAGACGGCCGGCACTCATCACCTTGATGCCCTGGGCACCGAGGCGCATTGCGTTCTGCATGGCGCGCTTCATGGCGCGGCGGAACATGATGCGCTTCTCGAGCTGCTGGGCGATGGAGTCGGCGATGAGTTGGGCATCGAGCTCCGGCTTGCGGATTTCCTCGATGGACACATGGACGGGAACGCCCATGATGCGCTGTAGATCCGTGCGCAGCGCTTCGATGTCCTCACCCTTCTTGCCGATGACCACACCCGGGCGGGCGGAGAAAACGGTGACACGGGCGTTCTTGGCCGGGCGCTCGATGAGCACGCGGCCAACGGAGGCGTGCGCGAGCTTACGCTTCAGGTACTCGCGTACCTTCACGTCTTCCTGCAACATGCCGGGGAATTCCTTGCTGTTGGCGTACCAACGGGAACTCCAGTTCTTGGTGACGGCCAGACGGAAGCCAGTCGGATGAATTTTCTGTCCCATGGCTCTTCCTTAGTTACCAACGGTCAGATAAATGTGGCAGGTCGGCTTGATGATCCGATTGCCACGACCCTTGGCGCGCGCGGTAAAGCGCTTCAGCACCATGCCCTTTTCGACGTAGATGGTCTTCACCATCAGTTCGTCGATATCGGCGCCGTCGTTGTGCTCGGCGTTGGCGATGGCCGACTCCAGCACTTTCTTGACGATACCGGCGCCCTTCTTGGGGCAGAAGGCCAGGATGCTGAGAGCCTGACCAACCGGCTTGCCGCGCACCAGATCCGCCACCAGGCGGCCCTTCTGCGCAGAGAGGCGAACGCCCCGCAGACTTGCACGAGTTTCCATGTCAGCTCCTTACTTCTTGGCTTTCTTGCCGGCGGTGTGACCCTTGAACGTCCGGGTCAGCGAAAATTCGCCGAGCTTGTGGCCAACCATGTTCTCGGTGACGAACACCGGAATATGCTGCTTGCCGTTGTGAACCGCGATCGTCAGGCCGATGAACTCGGGGAGGATCGTAGAACGACGCGACCAGGTCTTGATCGGGCGCTTGTCGTTGGTGGCGCGCGCGGCTTCGACCTTGTCGATCAGATGCGCATCAACAAACGGGCCCTTTTTGAGAGAACGTCCCATTTCCTACCCCTTAACGCTTATGACGGCGCTGAACGATCATGCTGTTCGTGCGCTTGTTCTTGCGGGTGCGGTAACCCTTGGTGGGCTGACCCCACGGATTGACCGGCACACGACCCTCGCCGGTACGGCCTTCGCCGCCGCCGTGCGGGTGGTCGATCGGGTTCATGGCCACGCCGCGAACAGTCGGGCGGATACCCCGCCAGCGCTGGGCACCGGCCTTGCCGATCTTGCGCAGGTTGTTCTCCTCGTTGCCGACTTCACCGATGGTGGCGCGGCACTCGACGTGAACCCGGCGGACTTCGCCAGAGCGCAGACGAATCTGAGCGTAGGTGCCTTCCCGGGCCAGCAACTGGACGGAGGTACCGGCTGAGCGGGCGATCTGGGCACCCTTGCCCGGCAGCATCTCAACGCAGCAGATGGTGGTACCGACCGGAATATTGCGGATCGGCAGGGCGTTGCCCGGCTTGATCGGCGCTTCGGAACCGGACAGAACCTGCTGGCCGACCACCATGCCCTTGTTGGCGATGATGTAGCGACGCTCGCCGTCGGCGTAGCAGACCAGGGCGATGTTGGCGGTACGATTAGGGTCGTATTCGAGACGCTCGACCTTGCCCGGGATGCCATCCTTGTTGCGCTTGAAGTCGATGATCCGGTAGGTTTGCTTGTGGCCGCCGCCCTGATGGCGAACGGTCACATGGCCGTTGTTGTTGCGGCCAGCCTTCTTGGACTGGGACTCGGTCAGCGGCGCGTAGGGCTTGCCCTTGTGCAGATTGGCATTGACGACCTGCACCACGGCACGGCGGCCGGGGGAAGTCGGCTTGACTTTAACGAGAGCCATCAGGCGTTCCCCCCTTCGACGAAGTTGATTTCCTGGCCCGGCTTGAGGCTGACGTAAGCCTTTTTCCAGCCCTTGCGCTGGCCGGTCATGCCCTTGAAGCGCTTGACCTTGCCCTTGACGTTGGCGACCTGGACGGACTCGACCTGGACCTTGAACAGCAACTCGACGGCAGCCTTGATTTCCGGCTTGGTGGCGTCACCGGCCACGCGGAAGACGACCTGTTCATTCTTGTCGGCGATGAAAGTCGCCTTTTCGGAAATCTGCGGTGCCAGCAGCACTTGCAGCAGACGTTCCTGATTCATGGTAGCGCTCATGCCCACATCTCCTCGAACTTGGCCACGGCGTTCTTGGTCACCAGCACTTTGGCGAAGCGAACCAGGGAAACCGGATCGGCCTCTTGGGCTTCCAGCACCAGAACGTTGGGCAGGTTGCGGGACGAGAGATAGAGGTTCTCGTTCAGCTCGTCGGTAATGACCAGGAGATTGCCTTCCAGACCCATGCCCTTCAGCTTCTGGGCGAAGAGCCTGGTCTTGGGCGCATCGACGGAGAGGCCGTCGACCACCACCAGCCGGTCCTGACGGGCCAGCTCGGAGAGGATGGCGGCCATGCCGGCGCGGAACATCTTCTTGTTGACCTTCTGGCTGAAGTTCTCTTCCGGGGAATTCGGGAAGATGCGACCGCCCCCACGCCACAGCGGGCTGCCGTTGCTACCAGCACGGGCACGGCCCGTACCCTTCTGGCGCCAGGGCTTGGTGGTGGTATGGCGAACTTCGGAGCGATCCTTCTGCTGGCGATTGCCGGCACGGGCGTTGGCCTGGTAGGCGGTAACCACCTGATGCACCAGCGCCTCGTTGAAGTCGCGCGCGAAAAGCACGTCGGAAGCCTGCAGCTTGGCCGCTTCCTGACCTTGTTCGTTAATGACCTTGAGTTCCATGCCGCCCCCTTAAGCCTTGACCGCCGGACGCACGACGACGTCGGAACCCTTGGCACCCGGCACCGCGCCGCGCACGAGCAGCAGCTGGCGCTCGGCATCCACGCGCACAACCGTCAGGCTCTGCATGGTGGATTGCACCGCACCCAGGTGGCCGGCCATGCGCTTGCCCGGGAAGACGCGACCCGGATCCTGCGCCATACCGATGGAACCCGGCGCGTTGTGGGACACCGAGTTACCGTGGGAAGCACGGTTGGAACTGAAGTTGTGGCGCTTGATGCCGCCCTGGAAACCCTTACCGATCGAGGTGCCGGTCACATCCACCTTCTGCCCTTCGGTGAAGATGGTGACGGCCACCTGGTCGCCAGCCTTGAAATTGGCCAGCTGATCGGCAGAAACCTGGAATTCCTTGAGGACATGCCCGGCTTCCACGCCCGCCTTGGCCAGATGGCCAGCCAGGGGCTTGGAGACGCGCGAGGCACGGCGCTGGCCGAAAGTGACCTGGATGGCTGCGTAGCCATCGGTCTCCGGCGTTTTGACTTGGGTCACACGGTTGTTCGACACGTCAAGCACCGTCACCGGGATGGAAACACCATCCTCAGCGAAGATGCGAGTCATGCCGACCTTGCGACCGACAAGGCCTAGACTCATGGTTATTCTCCTCATCGCCGGCTGCGATTGGCCGGTCGATGTAAAACAACAAATGGGCAGCCGTTGCCGGCCACCCCCGAAAGGCGCGGATTATACCCGCAAAACTTCTCTTACTGCAACTTGATCTCGACATCCACGCCAGCGGGGAGGTCGAGCTTCATCAGGGCATCCACGGTCTTGTCGGTGGGATCGACGATATCCATCAGGCGCAGGTGCGTGCGGATCTCGAACTGGTCCCGGGACGACTTGTTGACGTGCGGCGACCGCAGGATGTCGAAACGCTGCTTGCGGGTCGGCAGGGGCACGGGCCCCCGAACGACGGCGCCAGTGCGCTTGGCGGTGTCGACGATTTCCTGGGCGGACTGGTCGATCAGGCGATAGTCGAAGGCCTTGAGGCGGATGCGGATCTTTTGGTTTTGCATGGCGATTTCCAAAGAGCGAGGGGCGGAAGTCGCTTCCACCCCGGGTTTCACAAAGAGCGATTACTCGACGATTTTGGCGACGACGCCGGCGCCGACGGTACGGCCGCCTTCG
>DAINDE010000008.1:0-102628 GCA_036732025.1 Rhodocyclaceae bacterium | reverse complement strand
GCATGATCTTGAACGCCTCGGTCACCTTCTCGGTGGTCGCCCAAACTAAAACAAAAAGGAAGTTGGCTGGCTCGGCGCCGTAGAGCTTGATGGTGTCCATGGTGGCCATGGCCAGGCCGGCGCCGTTCACCAGGCAGCCGATGTTGCCGTCCAGGGAGATGTAGGCGAGGTCGAACTTGGAGGCTTCGATTTCGTCGGCGTCTTCTTCGTCCAGGTCGCGCATGGCGACGATTTCCGGCTGGCGGTAGAGGGCGTTGGAATCGAAGTTGAACTTGGCGTCCAGGGCCTTGACGGTGCCGTCGCCTTCGTGGATCAGGGGGTTGATCTCGGCCAGCGACGCGTCGGTTTCCATGTAGCAGGTGTAGAGCTTCTTGAAGGTGTCGCAGGCCTGGGCGACGGAGCCTTCCGGCATGCTGATGCCCTTGGCCAGGGTCATGGCCTGCTCGTCGGTCATGCCCACCAGCGGGTCGATGAAGACCTTGATGATCTTTTCCGGGGTCTTGTGGGCGACTTCTTCGATATCCATGCCGCCTTCGTAGGAAGCCATCATGACGACCTTCTGGGAGGCACGGTCGGTCAGGGCGGCGACGTAGTATTCGTGCTTGATGTCGGCGCCTTCCTCGATCAGCAGGTTACGCACCTTCTGGCCTTCGGGGCCAGTCTGGTGGGTGACGAGCTGCATGCCGAGGATCTGGCCGGCGTATTCGCGCACCTGGTCGATGGACTTCGCCACCTTGACCCCTCCACCCTTGCCGCGGCCGCCGGCGTGGATCTGGGCCTTCACCACCCAGACGTTCCCACCCAGAGACTCCGCCGCCTTGACCGCGTCTTCCACCGTTGTGCAGTGGATGCCACGCGGAACCGTCACGCCGAATTTTTTCAGGATTTGTTTGCCCTGATATTCGTGAATTTTCATGCGTCTTCCTTGCGATTAGTTGAGTTGCGAGCAGTGGGCGGCACTTGTGGCAACCGCCCGGTTAGAGCGTCGGAAAAGAAACCGAGGATATTAGCACAACCTTGCATGAACCTTTCACGCCAGAATTCATAATTACGGAGCCGTCTCCGTGGCCCGAACCACCCGCCGCAGCAAGGGGCCGAGGGTCGCCGCCGCCAGGATCAGACTGATCAGGGAAGCGATCCAGAAACCGTCGACCCCCAGGGGCGGCGACCAGCGGTAGCAGAGCCACCAGCCCCCACCCAGCCCCACTCCCCAGAAGCAGCCGGTCTGCACCAGCATGGGCAGGAAGGTCACGTGGTAGGCCCGCAGGGCGTGGCCGGCCACCGTCTGCAAGGCGTCGAAGAACTGGTAGAGGGCGACATAGGCGATGAGCCCGGCAGCTACCGCGCGAACACCCGGATCGTCCGTATAGGCGGCCACCACCGGCCCTGCCGTCAGCCAGAGGAGCAGCCCCGCCAGCGTCGACAGCGCGGCGGCCAGGGCCATGCCGGCGGCAATGGTGGCGTGGGCGCGCCGCCAGTCCCGGGCGCCCACCGCATGGCCGACGGCGGCCAGGGTGGCGATGGCGAGCGACAGGGGCACCATGTAGCAGAGGGCGGCGAGGTTGGCGACGATGCGGTGCCCGGCCACCGTGGCGGCGCCCAGGGAAGCGATGAAGAGGGCAATGAGGGTGAAGGAAGTGATCTCCACCAGATTGGACAGGCCCATCGGCAGCCCGAGGCGCAGCAAATCATGCCAGCCGCGCCAGGAGGGCCACTGCCAGCGGGCAAAGGGCCGGTGCGCCGCGAGGGGGCCGAAGCCCAGGTAAAGCCCTCCCGTCAGGCAGGCCAGCCAGGCGATGAAGACGTTGGACAAGGCGCAACCGGCCACTCCCAGGCCCGGCCCCAGCCACCCCTGGAGGGCGAAGCCCCAGGCCAGCACCCCGTGCATGGCGAGACTGGCGAGTCCGATGAGCATCAGGGCCCGGGGCCGCCCGAGGGCGTTGCAGAAGGCGTAGAAGGTGCGGTAGCACAGGGCCGCCGGCAGGCCCCAGGCGAGCAGTGAGAGGTATTGCCGCACCTTGGCTTCCACCGCCGGCTCCATGGCCGAGAGGCCGAGGACGGCGCCGGGATGGAGAAGGAAGACGACACCTGGAAGGCACAGCAGCAGGGCCAGCCAGAAACCCTGCTGCAGCACCCCCGCCACCTCGCCGTCGCGCTTGGCGCCGTGCAGGCGAGCCACCACCGGCGCCACCGCCTGCAGGATGCCGGCCAGGGCGAAGACCACCGAGACGTGCAGCCCGCCGCCGATGGCCACGGCGGCCAGATCCTCGGCGCTGACATGGCCGAGGACCGCCGTATCCACCAGCATCATGCCGATGGACGACAACTGGGCGATGAGGATGGGCAGGGCGTGGGCGACCAGCCCCCGGGCGGCGGCGAGGAACATCGGCAGGATTGTCGCACGGCGGGGCGGCACCGCCCCGCGCCCGTCACCGGATGCGGACGCGCAACTCCCCGACGCCAGCCACACCGCCCTCCAGCAGATCGCCGCGCACCACCGGCCCGACCCCCGCCGGGGTGCCGGTGTAGATGACGTCCCCCGGGGCCAGGGTCACCGAGGTGGACAGGTTGGCGATGATTTCCGCCACCTTCCAGGCCATGGCGACCAGGTCGCCGTCCTGCCGCACCTGGCCATTGACCGCCAGCCAGATGCGCCCCGCGTCCGGGTGACCGCAGGCCGCCACGGGCTGCAGCACACCCGCCACCGCGGACTGGTCGAAGCCCTTGCCCATGTCCCAGGGATGGCCTTTTTCCTTGGCCCGGCCCTGGATGTCACGGCGGGTCAGGTCGAGACCCACCGTGTAGCCGAAGACGCAGGCCAGGGCCTCGGCCGCCGGGATGTCGGCACCGCCGCGGCCAAGGGCGACGACCAGTTCCACCTCGTGGTGCAGGTTGGCGGTCAGGGGCGGATAGCGCACGGCCAACTCGCCCTCCCCCGTCACCAGGGCGTCCGCCGGCTTCATGAAGAAGAAGGGCGGCTCCCGGCCGGCGGCCTGGTCCACGGCGCCCATCTCCCGGGCGTGGTCAGCGTAGTTGCGGCCGACGCAGAAGATGCGGCGCACCGGGAAGCGGGCGGTCGTGCCGGCCACGGGCAGCGAGGGAACGATGGGGGGCGGGAAGACGTAGTCGGTCATGGCGTATTAAACGGGGTTGGGGATGTCGACAAAGGCGCACTCGAGACCGTAGCGGGCCTCCAGGTGCCGGGCCAGGGCGGCGATGCCGAAACGCTCCGTGGCGTGGTGGCCGCAGGCCAGGTAGGCAACGCCGCTTTCCCGGGCCAGGTGGGTGGTCTGCTCGGACACTTCCCCCGAGACGTAGGCGTCGACACCGAGGGCGATGGCCTGCTCGAAGTAGCCCTGGGCGCCGCCGGTGCACCAGGCGAGGCGCCGGATTTCCCGCCCGGGGTCGCCGATGAGCAACGGCTCCCGCCCCAGGGCGCCGGCCAGTTGCTGGTGCAACTCGGCAGCCGCCAGCGGCGCCGCCGGGTGGCCCAGCCAGGCGATGTCCTGCTCCCCGAAGCGGCCGTCGGCCTCCCAGCCAAGGCGCGCCGCCAACTGGGCGTTGTTGCCCAGTTCCGGGTGGGCGTCCAGGGGCAAGTGGTAGGCGAAGAGGTTGATGTCGGCGGCCAGCAGGGTGCCCAGGCGCTTCCTCCGGATACCGGTGACGCGGCCGTCCTCGCCCCGCCAGAAGTAGCCGTGGTGGACGATGACGGCCTGGGCGCCCCGGTCCACCGCCGTGTCGAGCAAGGCCTGGCTGGCGGTGACGCCGGCCACGACGCGCGTTATCTCGGCGCATCCTTCCACTTGCAACCCGTTTGGGCAATAATCCCGGAACTTGGACGGTTCCAGCAATTCGTCCAGATATCCCGCCAATTCCTCACGTTTCATCGTTCCTGTCCCGCCTCTTTCCATGCGCAAGCTGTGGCTGATTTTTGCACAAACGGTAACGGTTGCGCTCGCCGTGTTCTTCGTCGTCTCCACCCTGAAGCCGGAATGGCTGGGCCGCCAGGCCACCGTGGTGGCCCTCCAGGAAGCCCCGTCTGGCGGCGAGGATGGCGCGCCGCCCGCCGCCTCCTACCGTGACGCCGCCCGCAAGGCCCTGCCGGCCGTGGTGCATATCTACACGACCCAGGAGATCAAGACGCCACGGCACCCGCTGCTCGACGACCCGATTTTCCGCCACTTCTTTGGCGATCGCCTGGACAACCAGCCCCAGCGCAGTTCCGGCCTCGGTTCCGGCGTCATCGTCAGCGCCAACGGCTACATCCTCACCAACTACCACGTGGTCGAGGCCGCCGACGACATCCAGGTTGCCCTCAACGACGGCCATACCTACAAGGCCAAGGTCATCGGCAGCGACCCGGAATCGGACCTCGCCGTGCTGCAGATCAAGGGCGACAAGCTGCCGGCCATCACCTTCGGCCAGATGGAAAACCTGCGGGTCGGCGACGTGGTGCTGGCCATCGGCAATCCCTTCGGCGTCGGGCAGACGGTGACCATGGGCATCGTCTCGGCCCTGGGCCGCTCCCACCTGGGCATCAACACCTTCGAGAACTTCATCCAGACTGACGCCGCCATCAATCCCGGCAATTCCGGCGGCGCCCTGGTGGACGCCAACGGCAACCTGGTGGGCATCAACACCGCCATCTATTCCCGCAGCGGCGGCTCCCTGGGCATCGGCTTCGCCATCCCGGTGTCCAGCGCCAAGAACATCATGGAACAGATCGTCCAGAACGGCGCCGTCATCCGCGGCTGGATCGGCGTCGAGGCCCAGGAGATCACCCCGGAACTGGCGGAATCCTTCGGCCTGCCGGACGTGGAAGGTGCCCTGATCGCCGGCGTGGTCCGCGGCAGCCCGGCCGACGTCGCCGGCGTGCGCCCCGGCGATGTGCTGCTCGCCGTCAATGGCAAGGGCGTCAAGGATCCCCAGGTGATGCTCGACCTCATCGCCGCCCTGAAGCCGGAGGACAAGGCCAGCTTCCGCCTGCGCCGCGACAAGAATGTCGTGGAAGTGCTGGTGAAGATCGGCAAGCGCCCGGCCATGAAGCGGGAAGACCGCGAATAGGGCGGGACGGCCAGCGGCCCGCCCGACGACGGAAGGAGGCCCGATCATGTGCCAACTGCTCGGCATGAATTGCAACGTGCCGACCGACATCTGCTTTTCCTTCACCGGCTTCCAGGCCCGGGGCGGCGCCACCGACGTCCATACCGACGGCTGGGGCATTGCCTTCTTCGAGGGCAAGGGCGCCCGCGCCTTCCTCGATCCCCAGCCTTCCAGCACCTCGCCGGTGGCCGAACTGGTGCGCGGCTACCCCATCCGCTCCCGCAACGTCATCGCCCATATCCGCAAGGCGACCCAGGGAGCGGTGGGCCTGGAGAACACCCACCCCTTCATGCGGGAACTGTGGGGGCGCTACTGGATCTTCGCCCACAACGGCAACCTGGAGAACTTCGCGCCGCCCCTCGACGGCAGTTGCCTGCCCGTGGGCAGCACCGACAGCGAACGGGCTTTCTGCTGGCTGCTGCAGGAGTTGCGCCGGCGCTTCGGCAACACGCCGCCTGGCGAGGAGGCGCTGTTCCCGGCCTTGCAGGAACTGACCCTGGCGGTGGCCGGCCATGGCGAGTTCAACTTCCTTCTGGCCAGCGGCGATAGCCTCTACGCCCATGCCTCCACCCGCCTGGCCTACATCGTCCGCCAGGCGCCCTTCGCCCAGGCCCACCTGAAGGATCAGGACGTGACCGTGGATTTCAGCGAGGTCACCACGCCCGACGACCGGGTGGCGGTCATCGCCACGGTGCCGCTGACGGACAACGAGGTCTGGCAGACGATGCCGGCGGGAAGCCTGTGGTGGTTCTCGGCAGGACAACCGCTGCGCACGGCGGCCACGCGCCCCGGACCGGCGCGGGAAACGGCCGGCTGACCGACTACTTGTCGGAGAGCTTGCGGAACTCGGCTTCGGCCCGATCCATCTCCGCATCCAGGGCCGCGTCGTCAGGGGCGTCGGCAGGTGGTGCCGGCCGGGACACCAGGCGCGAAGCGATGATGCCCAGTTCGTAGAGCAGGCACATCGGTATGGCCAGCGCCAGTTGGGAGACGACATCCGGCGGCGTCACCACGGCGGCGATGACAAAGGCGCCGACGATGAAGTAGGAGCGCCATTCCTTCAGCTTCTCGACGGTCACCACCCCCAGCTTGACGAGGACGACCAGGGCCACCGGCACCTCGAAGGCGATGCCGAAGGCCAGGAACATGGTCATGACGAAGGACAGGTAGGCTTCGATGTCCGGCGCCGGCGTGATGCTCTTGGGGGCAAAGCTGTTGATGAACGTGAAAACCTGGCCGAAGACGAAGAAGTAGCAGAAGGCCATGCCCAGGGCAAACAGGATCGTGCTGGAAATGATCAGTGGCAGGCCCAGGCGCTTTTCGTGGGCGTAGAGCCCGGGCGCCACGAAGGCCCAGACCTGGTAAAGCACGAAGGGCAGGGCAAGGACGAAGGCCACCATGCCCGTCACCTTGAGGGGCACCATGAAGGGAGTGATGACGCCGATGGCCACCATCTTGGTCCCTTCAGGGAGGGCCTGGGTCAGGGGCAGGGCCAGCCAGTCATAGATGACCCCCGGCCCCGGATAGAGGCACAGGCCGGCAAAGACGATGCCGATGGCGATCAGACTGCGCAACAGGCGGTCGCGCAGCTCGATGAGGTGGGAGATGAAGGACTCTTCCTGGGATTCGCTCATGCCGGGTGCTTGCCCGTATCGTCCGGCACCGCGACCGGCGCCCCCTTCACTGCGACAGCCGCCTGTTCGACGGCGCCCTCCGCCTCGCGGGCGGTGGCTTCAAGCTCTGCCACCGCGGCCTGGGCCGGGCTCTCCACGGCGCTCTTGGCGGCATCGTATTCCTTGCGCACGGAATCCTCGATGGAGCGCGCCTGCTCGGTGACCGAGGCCTGCAGCTTCTTCAGCTCGTCGAGCTGGATTTCGCGGTTGATGTCGGCCTTGACGTCGGAAACGTAGCGCTGGGCACGGCCGAGCAGGTGCCCGAGGGTTTTCGCCACCCGAGGCAGGCGCTCCGGCCCGATGACGACGAGCGCCACGATGCCGATGACCATCAATTCGGAAAAGCCGATGTCGAACATGCTGGATTTTGGATCGAGGATTCAGGATTTAGGGAAAACCACAGGGGATCGAGGAACCATTCGGTTACCAAATCCCAAATCCAGAATCCCGACTCCTAGCTCTTGGTCTTTTCCTTGACCTCGACGTCGATGGTCTGGCCACCGACCTGCTGGGGTGGCGCCTGTTCCGCCGGCTTGTCGGCGTTGGCGTCCTTCATGCCGTCCTTGAAGCCCTTGACCGCGCCGCCGAGATCCTGGCCGATGTTGCGCAGCTTCTTGGTGCCGAAGATGAGCAGCACGATGACCAGAACGATGAGCCAGTGCCAGATGGAAAAACTGCCCATGAATGTCTCCTCAGAGTCGTTTCAGCATGGGGCCGACCGGGTCCGGCCCGCCCACGATATGTGCATGCAGGTGCGGCACTTCCTGACAGCCGACCCGCCCGGTGTTGATGATGACACGGAAACCGTCCGGGCTGCCCTGGGCGACGGCGATTTCGTTGGCCTTGGCCAGCATCGTGCCCAGCACCGGCGTGTCCTCGGGGCCAATCGTGGCCAGGGAGGTGATGTGCTTCTTGGGGATGACCAGGATGTGCACGGGGCGTGCCGGATTGATGTCCTTGAAGGCGAGGATATCGCCGTCCTCATACACCTTCGCCGAGGGAATCTTGCCGTCGACGATCTTGCAGAAGATGCAGTCGCTCACTTTTTCTGGCTCCGGGCGGCCTTTTCATCGATGCCGGAAATGCCCTCGCGGCGGCGCATTTCCTGGGACACGTCCTCGATGCCGAGATCGTAGAATGCGAGCAGGACGAGCACGTGGTAGATGACGTCCGTCGATTCCCAGACGATGTTGAGCCGCTTGCCGTCCTTGGCCGCCATGATCAGCTCGGCAGTTTCCTCGCCGATCTTCTTCAGGATGGAATCCGGGCCTTCGGAAAAGAGCTTGGCGGTGTACGACTTCTCCGGGTCGGCGTGCTTGCGCGACGCCAGCGTTTCGGAGAGACGGTGCAGGATGTCGTGGGTGCTCATTTGGCGTAGATTTCCTTCGGGTCTTTCAATACCGGATCGGCGGGAACCCAGCGTTCCCCCTGCAATTCGTTGAAGAAACAGCTTTCACGGCCGGTGTGGCAGGCGATGCCGCCCACCTGCTCGACCGCCAGCAGCAGCACGTCGCCGTCGCAATCGGTGCGGATGGCGCGAATCTTCTGGAAATGCCCGGATTCCTCGCCCTTGCGCCACAGCCGGTTACGGGAGCGGGACCAGTATACCGCGTTGCCGCCCTGCACCGTTTCGACCAGGGATTCCCGGTTCATCCAGGCGAACATCACCACCCGCCCCGTCACCGCGTCCTGGGCGATGGCCGGAATCATGCCGTCGGCGTCCCATTTGAGGGCGTCGAGCCAGGGTTGGGAGTTGTCGAGATCGCTCACAGTCGCACTTCAATACCGCGGCCACGCATGTACTCCTTGGCCTGCCGCACCGTGTACTCGCCGAAATGGAAGATGGATGCAGCCAGCACCGCGTCAGCCCGGCCTTCGGTGACGCCGTCGGCCAGGTGCTGCAGGTTGCCGACCCCGCCGGAGGCGATGACGGGAATCTTGACCGCATCGGCCACGGCGCGAGTCAGCGCCAGGTCGAAACCGTTCTTGGTGCCGTCCCGGTCCATGCTGGTGAGGAGAATTTCGCCGGCCCCCAGGGCCTCCACCTGCCTTGCCCATTGGACAGCATCCAGGCCGGTGTTGTTGCGCCCGCCGTGAGTAAACACGTTCCAGGTGCCTGGGCCGGTCTGCTTGGCGTCGATGGCGACGACGATGCATTGGGAGCCCACCTTGCTGGAGGCGTCGTGGACCAGGTCCGGGTTCTGCACGGCGGCAGTATTCATGGACACCTTGTCGGCGCCGGCATTGAGCAGGCGGCGCACGTCCTCCACCTTGCGCACGCCGCCGCCCACGGTCAGCGGGATGAAGACCTGCTCGGCACAGGCTTCGACGATGTGCAGGATGATGTCGCGCTGGTCGCTCGATGCGGTGATGTCGAGGAAGGTCACCTCGTCGGCGCCCTGCTCGTCGTAGCGGCGGGCGATTTCCACCGGGTCGCCGGCGTCCCGCAGATCGACGAAATTGGTGCCCTTGACGACGCGGCCGGCGGTGACGTCGAGGCAGGGGATGATGCGCTTGGCCAGCCCCATTACTGGCCGCCGGCCTTGTCGGCCGCCGCCTGCGCTGCCTTGAAATCGAGGGTGCCGTCGTAGATGGCGCGGCCGGCGATGGAACCGACGATGCCCTCGTGCTCGACGGCGCAGAGCTTCTCGACGTCGGCGACGCTGGACAGTCCGCCGGAGGCGATGACCGGGATGGTGAGGGCCTGGGCCAGACGCACGGTGGCTTCGATATTGACGCCGGAGAGCATGCCGTCGCGGCCGATGTCGGTGTAGATGATGGCTTCGACGCCGTAATCCTCGTACTTCTTGGCCAGGTCGACCACGTCGTGGCCGGTCAGCTTGGACCAGCCGTCGGTGGCCACCTTGCCGTCCTTGGCGTCGAGACCGACGATGATGTGGCCGGGGAAGGCGCCGCAGGCGTCGTGCAGGAAGCCGGGGTTCTTCACCGCCGCGGTGCCGATGATGACGTAGCTGATACCGTCGTCCAGGCAGCGCTCGATGGTGTCGAGGTCGCGGATGCCACCACCCAACTGGACGGGAATGTCATCGCCCACTTCCTTGAGGATGGCCTTGATGGCGGTGGCATTCTTGGGCTTGCCGGCGAAGGCGCCGTCCAGATCCACCAGGTGCAGGCGGCGGGCCCCCTGCTTCACCCAGTGGCGCGCCATCTCGGCGGGGTGTTCGGAAAAGACGGTGGCCTGTTCCATCAGGCCCTGTTTCAAACGGACGCACTGGCCGTTCTTCAAATCGATGGCGGGAATGATCAGCATGGGATATGGGGGAGAAGTAACTCGGCAAAGGCGCGCTCAGGGGCGCCACTCGACAAAGTTTTTCAAAAGCTGCAGCCCGTCGCGGGCGCTTTTCTCCGGGTGGAACTGGACGGCAAAGATATTATCCCGCCCCACCGCACAGGTAAAGGGTATGCCGTACTCCGCCGTGCCCGTCACCAGGGCGGCATCGCGCGGCTCGACGCAGTAGCTGTGGACGAAATAGAAACGGGCACCGTCGGCGATGTCCTGCCACAGGGCATGGGGCTGCTGGCGCACCTCGTTCCAGCCCATGTGGGGCACCTTCAGGCGCTGGCCGTCGGCCGCCACCATGCGGGCGTCGGGGAAGCGGCGCACATTGCCGGCGAAGACGCCGAGGCCGGCGACGTCGCCTTCCTCGCTGTGCTCGAAGAGCATCTGCAGGCCGATGCAGATGCCGAGAAAGGGCTTGTCCTTGGCGGCCGCCAGCACGGCCGGGCGCAGGCCGCGGGCGTCCAGTTCCCGCATGCAGTCGGGCATGGCGCCCTGGCCGGGGAAGACGACGCGCTCGGCAGCGGCGACCACGGCCGGGTCGGCGGTGACCACCACCGGTTTGCCGCCGGCCACATGCTCGAGGGCTTTCGACACCGAGCGCAGGTTGCCCATGCCGTAGTCGATGACGGCGATGGTGTTGCCAGCGCTCACAGCGTGCCCTTCGTGGAGGGCATGGCGCCGGCCATGCGCGGATCGGGGGTCGCCGCCATGCGCAGGGCCCGGCCGAAAGCCTTGAAGATGGTCTCGGCCTGGTGGTGGGCGTTGACGCCGCGCAAGTTGTCGATGTGCAGGGTCATGCCGGCGTGGTTCACCAGGCCCTGGAAGAATTCATGGACCAGGTCGACGTCGAACTGGCCGATCCAGGCGCGGCTGAAGGTGCAGTTGAACTCGATGCCGGGACGGCCGGAGAGGTCGATGACCACCCTTGAAAGGGCCTCGTCCAGGGGCACGTAGGCGTGGCCGTAGCGGGTCAGGCCCTTCTTGTCGCCCCAGGCCTGGGCCAGGGCCTGGCCGACGGTGATGCCGATGTCCTCGACGGTGTGGTGGGCATCGATGTGCAGGTCGCCCTTGGCGCTGACATCGAGATCGATGAGACCATGACGGGCGATCTGGTCCAGCATGTGGTCGAGGAAGGGGACGCCGGTGGCGAACTTGCCCTGGCCGCTGCCGTCCAGGTCGAGGCGCACGGTGATCTGCGTCTCCAGGGTGTTGCGGGTGATTTCGGCTTGGCGCATGGGTGCGAAAGCGATTGAACAAAGGGGCATGATACCATTTCGGGCCCTTCACGCATTTCCCGCCGCCGCACCATGTCCCGTTTCTGGAGCCCCGTCGTCAGCAGCCTGACGCCCTACGTGCCGGGCGAGCAGCCCAAGCTCGCCAACCTCGTCAAGCTCAACACCAACGAGAACCCCTACCCGCCCTCGCCCCGGGTGCTGGCCGCCATCCAGACCGAACTGGGGGGCGACGCCGCCCGGCTGCGCCTCTACCCGGACCCCAACGCCGATCTGCTCAAGGCCGCCGTGGCGCGGGAATATGGCGTGGAAGCCCGCCAGGTGTTCGTCGGCAACGGTTCCGACGAGGTCCTGGCCCATGCCTTCCAGGCGCTCTTGAAGCACGAGGCCCCCCTCCTCTTCCCGGACATCACCTACAGCTTCTATCCGGTCTATTGCGGCCTCTACGGCGTCGATTACCGCACCGTGCCGCTGGCTGATGATTTCTCCATCCGCGTTGAGGATTACGCCGGACCCAACGGCGGCATTATCTTCCCCAACCCCAACGCCCCTACCGGGCGGCTCCTGCCCCTGGCGGCCATAGAAGCCATCCTCACCGCCAACCCGGATTCGGTGGTGTTGGTGGACGAGGCCTACATCGATTTCGGCGGCGACACCGCCATCCCGCTGGTGGCGCGCTTCCCCAATCTGCTGGTGGTGCATACCCTGTCCAAGTCCCGGTCGCTGGCCGGCCTGCGGGTCGGCTACGCCATTGGCCACCCGGACCTGATCGAAGCCCTGGAGCGCGTCAAGAACAGCTTCAACTCCTATCCCCTGGACCGTCTGGCCATCGTCGGCGCCGTCGCCGCCCTGGAGGACCGGGAGCACTTCGACCGCACCCGCCGGGCCGTCATCGCCACCCGCGAACGCCTTGCCACCGACCTGCGGGAACTGGGCTTCGACGTGCTGCCCTCCGGCGCGAACTTCATTTTCGCCCGCCACTCCAAGGAGGAGGCAGGCCCCCTGGCCGCTGCGCTGCGCCAGCGCAGCGTTATCGTCCGCCACTTCAAGCTGCCGCGCATCGACAATTTCCTGCGCATCAGCATCGGCACCGACGACGAATGCGCCGCCCTGGTCGCCGCCCTCAAGGACATCCTGGGAAAAGCATGAGTTCTGTACCCGCCCCCAAACAAACCAACGGCGAAGTCCTCTGGTACCGCGAGGACGGCTCCCTCGTGGCCTGCACGGAGAAGATCAAGGTGTTGCGGGAAAACCTGGAGGAACTGCGCCAGGTGGCCCAGGACGCCTTCGAGGACGCGCTGCTCATGGAATGCGCCGAAGCCCAGATCCGCGCGGTCTTCCAGGAGCTGATCGCCTCCCTGGAAAACCCCTACGACCTGGATTAGACCCAGCCGGCCAGCCCCACCGCGGCGCCGGCCGCGATGAACCACAGGGGATGCAGCTTGGTGCGCAGGTTGACGAGCACGGCGGCCGCTGCCAAGGCCCAGCCGCCCCAGGAAAGGCCCGCCCCGCGGCCGATCAGCGTCGCCCCCGCGAAAACCAGCCCCACCGCCAGGGGCGCCACCCCCAGCTGCACCGCCTGCTGCCAGCGGGCGCCGCGGAAGCTCTCCCAGCGGGGAATGAGAAAATAGATCACCACGCTCATGGGCAGGCACATGGCGACGGTGGCGACCAGGGCACCGGCCAGGCCGGCGATTTCCCAACCGATGAGGGTAACCACCAGGCCGTTGGGCCCCGGCGCCGCCTGGGCGATGGCATAGAGATGGATGAAGGTGGCGTCGTCCAGCCAGTGCTTCTGCTCCACCACCACCCGCTGCATTTCTGGCAGCAGCGCCGTCGCTCCGCCGAAGGCGACGCAGAAGAGCAGCGCGAACTGGAGGAAGAGGTCAGCGAGGAGCGGCATCCTGCAGGCGCCAATAGGCCAGGGCCGCCGAAAGGGCAAGCAAGGCCACCATCACCGCCGGCAGCGGCCAGCGCAGCACGGCGATGGAGATGAAGACGAGGGCGGCGAAGGGCAGAAACCAGCGTTTCTCCCGGACCGCCGTCCCCATGCGGATGGCGGTGGCGAAGAGAAGCCCGCAGCCGACGGCGGCGATGCCCCGCAGCATGCCCTGGACCGCCGGCAGGTCGCCGAAGTGGTCGTAGAGCAGCGCCAGCAGCAGGACGATGAGCAGCGGGCCGCCCAGGAGCCCGCCCACGGCAGCGACGGCGCCGGCCAGCCCGCGGTAGCGGGAGCCGACGGCCACGGAGAGATTGATGACGTTGGGACCGGGCAGGAACTGGCAGAGGCCGAGGAGGAAGTTGAACTCCTCCGCCGCCAGCCAGCGCCGTTCCTCCACCAGCATGCGGCGGGCGAAGGGCAGGACCCCGCCGAAACCGGAGAGGCCCACCGAGGAAAAGCCGAGAAACAGTTCCTTGAGGCCAGGTACGGGGGTACCCTCCCCGGCCATCAGGATTCCAGCCGGTATTCGGCCGATTGGGCGTGGGCCGGCAGTCCTTCGCCGTGGGCCAGGGTCGAGGCGATCCGGCCCAGGGTTTGCGCCCCTGCCTTGGACACCTTGATCAGGCTGGTCCGCTTCTGGAAGTCATAGACTCCCAGCGGTGAGGAGAAGCGAGCGCTGCCGGAGGTGGGCAGCACGTGGTTGGGGCCGGCGCAGTAATCGCCCAGGGATTCGGAAGTGTAATGGCCGATGAAGATGGCCCCGGCGTGGTGGATTTTCTCCACCCAGGGGTCGGGGTCGGCCAGGGACAGCTCGAGGTGTTCCGGTGACACCCGGTTGGCGATGGCGATGGCCTCTGCCAGGTCGCGGACGTGGATGAAGGCGCCGCGGTTGGTCAGGGAGGTTTCGATCACCGCCCGCCGGGGCATGGTCGGCAACAGCTTGTCGATGCTGGCCTGGACGCGGTCGATGAAGGCGGCGTCGGTGCAGATGAGGATGGACTGGGCCAGTTCGTCGTGCTCGGCTTGGGAAAAGAGGTCCATGGCCACCCAGTCCGGGTTGCCGGAGCCGTCGGACACCACCAGGATCTCGGAGGGGCCGGCCACCATGTCGATGCCGACGATGCCGAAGACCCGGCGCTTGGCGGTGGCGACGTAGGCGTTGCCGGGGCCGACGATCTTGTCCACCTGGGGCACGGTCTGGGTGCCGTAGGCCAGGGCGCCGACGGCCTGGGCGCCGCCGATGGCGAAGACGCGGTCGACGCCGGCCAGGCAGGCGGCGGCCAGGACCAGCGGGTTCTTCTCGCCGTCCGGGGTGGGCACCACCATGATCAGTTCCTTGACCCCGGCCACCTTGGCCGGAATGGCGTTCATCAGCACCGACGACGGGTAGGCCGCCTTGCCGCCGGGCACGTAGAGGCCCACCCGGTCCAGGGGGGTGACCATCATGCCCAGCTGGGTGCCGTCGGCCTCGGTAAAGGCCCAGCCCTCCATCTTCTGCCGCTCGTGGTAGGCGCGGATGCGGCCGGCGGCGGCTTCCAGGGCGGCGCGGCGCTCGGCGGGCAGGCCGTCGAGGGCCTTCTGCAACTCGTCCCGGCGCAGTTCGAGATCGACCATGGCCTTGGCCGCCAGGCGGTCGAACTTGTTGGTGTATTCGATGACGGCGGCGTCGCCCCGGGTCTTGACGTCGGCCAGGATGCCGGCGACGGTGCGTTCGATGTTGTCGTCGGCTGCCGCTTCGAAGGCGAGCAGGGTTTTCAGCCGGGAAAGGAAATCCGCGTCGACCGTGGACAGGCGCTGGATGGGTATCGTCATGTTATTTCTCCACCGCCCCGGCAAAGGCGTCGATGATGGGTTGCAGGGTTTCCCGCTTGACCTTGAGGGAGGCCTGGTTGACCACCAGGCGGCTGGAAATGGGCATGATGTCCTCCACCGCCACCAGGTTGTTGGCCTTCAGGGTGCCGCCGGTGGACACCAGGTCGACGATGGCGTCGGCCAGCCCAGCCAGGGGCGCGAGCTCCATGGAACCGTAAAGCTTGATGAGGTCCACATGGACCCCCTTGGCGGCGAAGTGCTCCCGGGCCGTCTTGATGTACTTGCTGGCCACCTTGAGGCGGGCCCCCTGGCGCACGGCGTTTTCGTAATCGAAGCCGGCGGGCACGGCGACCATCATGCGGCACTTGGCGATGTTGAGGTCCAGGGGGGCGTAGAGGCCCTCGCCACCGTGCTCAATGAGCACGTCCTTGCCCGCCACGCCGAGGTCGGCGGCGCCGTACTGGACGTAGGTCGGCACGTCGGTGGCGCGGACGATGACCACCCGCACCTCGGGCCGGTTGGTGCCGATGATGAGCTTCCGGGAGGTTTCCGGGTTCTCGTTGGGAACGATTCCCGCCGCCGCCAGGAGTGGCAGGGTCTCGTCGTAGATGCGGCCCTTGGAGAGGGCGATGGTGATGGTGCTCACGGAGTGCCGCCTGAATGCAAAAGCAGCATTTTACCGCAAGGCGGGAGCAGCGCCTTGCGGCTAATGTACTCGCTTTACCGAAGCGCCAAGACGCGCGAGTTTTTGGCTCCGGCATAACCCCGCCTGCGGCGGCGTTACCCTACACCGAAAATTCGCGAATCAATGTACTCGCTTTACCGAAGCGCCAAGACGCGCGAGTTTTTCTTCGATGCGCTCGTAGCCGCGGTCCAGGTGGTAGATGCGGTCGATGAGGGTCTCGCCGCTGGCCACCAGGGCGGCGATGACCAGGGAAGCCGAGGCGCGCAGGTCGGTGGCCATGACCGTAGCCCCTTCCAGGCGGTCGACGCCGCGGACGATGGCATTGCTGCCCTCGATCTGGATGTCGGCCCCCAGGCGCATCAGTTCGACGGCATGCATGAAGCGGTTCTCGAAAATGGTCTCGCGGATGGTGGCGACACCCTCGGCCACGGCGTTGATGGCCATGAACTGGGCCTGCATGTCCGTCGGGAAGGCAGGATAGGGCGCTGTGCGCACGCTCACCGCCTTGAGTCGGCGCGGCGCCTGGAGCCTGATGGCATCGCGTTCGACGACGATGTCGCAGCCGGCGTCCATCAGCTTGTCCACCACCGTGTCCAGGTAGGCGGCGGAGGTACGGGTGAGGCGCACGTTGCCGCCGGTGGCCGCGGCGGCGCACAGGTAGGTGCCGGTCTCGATGCGGTCCGGCATGATGGCGTGGGCTGCCCCGTGGAGGCGCTCGACGCCCTGGATGCGGATGACGTCGGTGCCGGCGCCGGAAATGCGTGCGCCCATGCTGACCAGGCAGTTGGCCAGATCCACCACCTCGGGTTCGCGGGCGGCGTTCTCGATGATGGTTTCGCCTTCGGCCAGGCAGGCGGCCATCATCAGGTTCTCGGTACCCGTCACCGTGACCATGTCGGTACAGATGCGCGCGCCCTTGAGGCGGCTGGCCTTGGCATGGACGTAGCCCTGCTCCACCTTGATCTCGGCGCCCATGGCCTGCAGGCCCTTGATGTGCTGGTCCACTGGCCGGGCGCCGATGGCGCAGCCACCGGGCAGCGACACCCGGGCCTCGCCGCAGCGGGCCACCAGGGGTCCGAGCACGAGGATGGAGGCACGCATGGTCTTCACCATCTCGTAGGAGGCCAACGGATTGTTTAGGCCGCCGCCTTCGAGGACCAGTCCGTCCGCCCCGTCCATGGTCACGCCCACCCCCATCTGGGCGAGGAGGCGGAGCATGGTGGCGATGTCGTTGAGGTGGGGCACGTTGCCCAGCCGCAGCGGTTCCGCGGTAAGGAGCGAGGCGCAGAGGATGGGCAGGGCCGCGTTCTTGGCCCCGGAAATGGCGATTTCGCCGGCGAGGGGCCTGCCCCCCTGGATCAACAGCTTATCCACGTTGCGCACTCCATTCTTCGGGCGTCAAGGTCTTGAAGGAGAGGGCGTGCAGCTCCCCCGAATCGAGTTTCTCGCGCAGGGTCTGGTAGACCCGTTGCTGGCGCTGCACGCGGTTCTTGCCGACGAATTCGGCACTGACGATCACCGCCTCGAAATGCTGGCCGTCGCCGTCGAGGTGGAGGTGCTCGCAGGGAAGCCCGGCAAGGATGAGCGCTTTGATTTGGTCGGGATGCATCATGGTTCAGGCCCTGAGTTTCCAGCCCTGCTTGAGGAGCCACAGCGTCAATCCGGACACCGCGATCAGGCAGGCGACGACCACCGCCAGGCTGGTTTCCGGCGGTACGTCTGAAACGCCGAAAAACCCGTAGCGGAAGCCGTCGATCATGTAAAAGACGGGATTGTAATGGGACACCTGCTGCCAGAAACCGGGCAGCGAGTGGATGGAGTAAAAGACGCCGGAAAGCATGGTCAGCGGCATGATGAGAAAGTTCTGGAAGGCCGCCAGCTGGTCGAACTTTTCCGCCCAGATGCCGGCGATGACACCGAGGCTGCCCAGGATGCCGCCGCCGCACAGGGCGAAGGCCAGAATCCACAGCGGCGCCTCCGCCCGCAGCGGCGCGAACCACAGGGTGGCCAGGAGCACGCCGAGACCCACCATCAGCCCCCGCGCCACGGCGGCCAGGACATAGGCGGCAAAGAAGGCGCCGTAGGAAATGGGCGGCAGCAGGACGAAGACGATGGAGCCCGTCACCTTGGACTGGATGAGGCTGGAGGAAGAATTGGCGAAGGCATTCTGCAGCACCTGCATCATCACCAGGCCGGGAACGAGAAAGGCGGTGTAACGCACGCCGTGGACCTGCACGTGTTCGTCCAGGACATGGCCGAAGATGAGCAGGTAGAGGAGCGCGGTCAGCACCGGCGCGGCGATGGTCTGGAAGCTGACCTTCCAGAAGCGCAGCACCTCCTTGGAGAAGAGGGTCCAGAAACCTATCACTGCCGCATGGTCCGAACGAAAACCTCTTCCAGGCTCGCCCCCGGATAGGCCGCCATGAGATTTTCGGTGGTGTCGAGTGCCACCACCTTTCCCTGTTTCATGAGGGCGATGCGGCTGCACAGGGCTTCCGCCTCTTCCAGGTAGTGGGTGGTGAGGATGATGGTGTGTCCTTCGCCGTTGAGGCGGCGGATGAACTGCCATAGGCCCTGCCGCAATTCCACGTCCACCCCGGCCGTCGGCTCGTCGAGGACGATCACCGGAGGCTTGTGTACCAGCGCCTGGGCCACCAGCACCCGCCGCTTCATGCCGCCGGAAAGGCGGCGCATGTTGGTATCGGCCTTGCCGGCGAGATCCAGGTTGGCGAGGATTTCGTCAATCCAGTCGTCGTTCCTGCGGATGCCGAAATAGCCAGACTGGATGCGCAGCGTCTCGCGCACGGTGAAGAAGGGGTCGAAGACCAGCTCCTGGGGGACCACCCCGAGGAGCCGCCGGGCTTCCCGGTAATCGGCGACCACATCGCGGCCGAGGACGGTGAGCTTGCCGGCATCCGGCCGCACCAGGCCAGCCAGACAGGAAATGAGGGTGGTCTTGCCGGCGCCGTTGGGGCCCAGGAGCCCGAAGAACTCACCCTCGGCAATTTCCAGGGAGACCCCGTCAAGGGCAGCAAGGGTACCGAAACGCTTGACGACGGAGTTGACGGAAACGGCGACGGCCATGAATGAAAAACCTCCCGCCTCAGGCGAGGGGAAGCAGCTCGACGACGCCGTACAGTTCCGCCAGGGACCGCACTCCCGCAGGCGTGCCGGTGAACGCCAGCTGCAACCCCTGCTCCCGGGCGGCCCGGACCCAGCCGAGCATGACCGCCAGGGCCGACGAATCGGCCTCGGTCACCGCCCCGAGATCCACGGTTTCCCGAGGCTCCCTGAAAGCAGAACGGCCTGCTTCCAGCAGGCCGCAGGCATTGGCCATGACCATCGGCGCCGTGACGCGCAGACAGTCAGGTCGCCGCTCGATCATTTCTTCTCCGTCTTGGCTTCCAGGGACTTGTTCTTGGCGGCGACGCTCTGGATCAAGCCGTCGATACCGCCATTGCGGATTTCCTGGCCGAACTGCTCGCGATAGTTCGTCACCAGGCTGATGCCCGCCACCACCACGTCGTACACCTTCCAGCCGGAATCCAGCTTCTCCAGGCTGTAGTCGAGCTGGATCGGCTTGCTGCCTGACTGGTGGACCTCGGTGCGCACCACCACATCCGTTTCGCCGTGGTCAGCCTTGAAGGGCTTGTACTTGATGACCTCGTTCTTGTAGGCCGTCAGGGCATTGGAATAGGTGCGCACCAGCAGGGTCTTGAACTCCTGGGTCAGGCGCTCCTGCTGCTGGGGCGTGGCCTTGCGCCACTCCTTGCCGACCGCCAGCGCCGCCATGTGCTGGAAGTTGAAATGCGGCAGGACCTTGGAATCCACCAGATCCACCACCTTCCTGACGCTGCCGTTCTGGATGTCCTTGTCCTTGCGAATGACGTCCAGCACCTCTTCGGTAACGCGCTTGACCAGTATGTCGGGAGCCTCTTCGGCAAAAGCGCAAAGCGATACGACAGCGGTAAACAACAGGGCGAACAGGCGTTTCATACGGCTAGGCTATTGTTGGAGTTGAAATCAGTCTTCCAGTTGCTTCGGCGGATTGCCGTCGTAGATCTGGCTGCGGCGCCGCTGCTGGTAGGCATCGCGGATGTAGGCATACTTGTCGAGGGCGGCCTCCTCCACCACCTTGTCGGCAGGCAGGAGGCTGGCGCGCACGTCCACAAAGCGAACGGCGTAGGCGGTATTGCGTACCGGGATGTTGTCGATGCCCCAGCGGACGGGATCGGCATAGGCATCGACGGCGAAGCCGCCGGTATCGCGCAGGGTGCGCGGGCCGATGATCGGCCAGAACAGGTAACCGCCATCGCCGACGCCCCAGCGGGCCAGGGTCTGGCCGAAATCCTCGTCATGCTTATCGAGGCCCAGCTCGCTGGCCACGTCGAAGAGTCCGAAGATGCCGACAGTGGAATTGATCAGCAGGCGCCCCAGGTCGGTGGCCGCATCGCCGCCCTTGCCCTGAAGGCCGCTGTTGACGCCGATCCAGAGGTCGCCGACGTTGCCGAAGAAATTGCCGACCCCGGCCTTGACCGGAAGCGGCATGGCGGCGTCGTAGCCCTTGGCCAGCGGCTTGGCGACGACGGTGTCGATGCCTTCGTTGACCGCGAACATGGCGCGGTTGAATCCCTCGTAGGGATCCTTGGGATTGTTGGCGGTGCTGGCGCAGCCTCCCAGGCACAGCACCACTGCACCGAGGAAAGGAGCCCACCTCGACCGGCCGGCGCCCTTAGCGTTGTTCCCAGAGATCGCCTTCATTGTTTTTCCTGACCTTCCGCCGCTTTGTTGAAGAGAAACTGACTGATGAGTTTTTCCAGCACCACCGCCGACTGCGTCTTGGCGATGGTATCACCGGGGTTGAGCAGCTTGTCGTCGCCCCCCACATCCAGGCCCACGAACTGCTCGCCCAGCAGGCCCGAGGTGTAGATGGCGGCAAAGGTATCCTTCGGGAAGCGATAACGCTGGTCGATCTTTAGCGTCACCACCGCCTCATAGGTCTTGCCGTCGAAATGGATATCCGCCACCCGCCCCACGACCACGCCGGCGCTTTTTACCGGCCCCCGCACCTTCAGGCCACCGATGTTATCAAACTTGGCGACGAGGACGTAGCTTTCCGACAGGTGGGCGGAGGAAAGATTCCCCACCTTGAGGGCCAAAAACAACAGGGCGGCGATGCCGATGGCAACAAAGATGCCGACCCACAGGTCTACGACGGAACGGTTCATGAGGTTCCTCGGAACATGAACGAAGTGAGAACGAAATCGAGGGCCAGGATGGCCAGCGCGGAAGTGACGACGGTCCGGGTAATGGCCCGGGAGACGCCTTCCGCCGTGGGTACCGAATCATAACCTTCGAAAACGGCGATGAGGCTGACCGCCACGCCGAAAACAAAGCTCTTCACCACGCCGTTCCAGACGTCGTAGCGAAAATCCACCGCCGCCTGCATCTGGGACCAGAAGGCGCCGTCGTCGACGCCGATGAAGGCGACGCCGATGAGCCAGCCGCCCATCACCCCCATGGCGGAGAACAGGGCAGCCAGCAGCGGCATGGAGATCACCCCGCCCCAGAAGCGCGGCGCCACAACCCGGGCGATGGGATTGACCGCCATCATGTCCATGGCCTTGAGCTGCTCCGTCGCCTTCATCAGGCCGATTTCGGCAGTCACCGACGAACCGGCCCGGGAAGCGAAGAGCAGGGCCGCCACGACGGGCCCCAGCTCGCGGGTCAGCGACAGGGCCACCAGGACGCCGAGGGCCTCGGTGGAACCGTAGCGCTGCAGGGTCTCGTAGCCCTGCAGCCCGAGCACCAGGCCGACGAAGAGCCCGGACACCAGGATGATGAGCAGGGAGAGCACGCCGCTGAAGTAGATTTCCCGCAGCGTCAGGTGCAGGCGCCGGAACGAGGATCCCGAATAGAGCAGGACGGCGAAGAGGAAGCGCACGGCGAAGCCGAGGCGCCAGATGCCCTCCACGGTGCCGTGCCCGAGGCGGCGCAGGGGATTGATGCGCTCAGGCACGGGCCGCCCCCAGGAACTCCTCCCGCGGCGTCGGGCCGGGGAAATCGAAGCGCACCGGCCCGTCCGGCTCGGCATGAACGAATTGATGGACGAAGGGGTGATCGGAAGCGCGTATCTCGTCCGGCGTCCCCTGGGCGACGATGCGCCCTTCCGCAACGAAATAGATGTAATCCACGATGAGCAGCGACTCCTGCACGTCGTGGGTGACCATGATGGAGGTGGCACCGAGGGCGTCGTTGAGCTTGCGGATGAGGCGGCCGATGACGCCCAGGGCGATGGGATCGAGGCCGGTGAAGGGCTCGTCGTACATCATCAGCATGGGGTCCAGGGCGATGGCGCGAGCCAGGGCCACCCGCCGCGCCATGCCGCCCGACAGCTCGTTGGGCATGAGGCGATGGGCGCCGCGCAGACCGACGGCCTCGAGTTTCATGAGGACCAGGTCGCGGATCATCTGCGGGGACAGGTCGGTATGCTCGCGCAGGGGGAAAGCCACGTTGTCGAAGACCGATAGGTCGGTAAACAGGGCGCCAAACTGGAAGAGCATGCCCATGCGCCGGCGCAGGCGGTAAAGCGCGTCGTTGTCCAATTCGGAGAGGCGGTGCTCCCCCACCCGCACGCCGCCGCCGGACGCCTGCAACTGGCCGCCGATACAGCGCAGCAAGGTCGTCTTGCCGCAGCCGGACCCGCCCATGATGGCCACCACCTTGCCGCGGGGAATCTTCATATTGATTCCCTGAAGCACGGGTCGGCCGTCATAGGTGAAATGCAGGTCTTCGATGTCGACCAGGATGTCTTCGGGCAAAACGCGGTCCTCGGCAAATAGCGCGGCATTTTAGCAGAACGCCAGTCCGGGCCGCGGAATGCCGGCGCTATAATCGTGCGAAATCTCACACCCGGCCATCCCGTGAACGCTTCCGGCTCGAAACCGCTGCTCCTCCTGGTCGACGACGACCCCCTCATCAGCGACGCGCTGAGCTATGCGCTGTCGGGGGATTTCGAGGTGATCGGCAGCCATTCCCGACGCCATAGCCTGCAGCTCCTGCGGCAGCTGAAGGAAATCCCCCAGGCGGCCATCGTCGATCTCGGCCTGCCGCCGCTCCCCCACCGCCCGGACGAAGGTTTCGCCCTCATCGGCGACCTACTGGCGGCGTCGCCGGCCATGAAGATCCTGGTTCTCTCCGGCCAGAGCGACGAGGACAACGCCCGCCACGCCCGCACCCTGGGCGCCATCGACTTCGTCGGCAAGCCCTGCGACCCGGGCAAACTGCTGGCGCTGCTGAAACAGGCCCTTCGCTTCGGCGGCGAAGCGCCGGTGGAGCCCGCGGCCGACGCCAGCCCCCTGATCGGCGACAGCCTGCCCATGCAGCGCCTGCGCCTGCAGATCGCCCAATACGGCGATTCCAGCTTCCCGGTGCTGATCGAAGGCGAATCCGGCAGCGGCAAGGACGTGGTGGCGAGCATCTGCCTGCACCGCCAGACCGTCCGCCGCAACCGCCCCTTCCTCGCCCTCAACTGCGCCGCCATCTCCCCCAGTCTGGTGGAGCCCACCCTCTTCGGCTACGCCCGCGGCGCCTTCACCGGCGCCACTGCGGCGAAATCCGGCTATTTCGAGGATGCCGGCGAGGGCACCCTCTTCCTCGACGAAATCGGCGAACTGCCCCTGGACCTCCAGCCCAAGCTCCTGCGCGTCCTGGAAAACGGCGAATACCAGCGGGTCGGCGAAACCCAGACGCGCACCTCGCGGGCCCGCATCATCGCCGCCACCAACCGGGACCTGCGCCGCGAGGTCAAGGCCGGCCGCTTCCGGGCCGACCTATATCACCGCCTGTCGGTCTTCTCCATCGACGTGCCGCCCCTGCGGGAGATGGGCGCCGACCGCCTGCTCCTCCTCGCCCATTTCCGCCGCCTGTACGCCCGGCAGGCCCGGACCGAGCCCTTCGCCCTGACCCCGGAGGCCGAGGCCATGTGGTGCCGTTATGCCTTTCCCGGCAACGTGCGGGAACTGCGCAACATCGTCATCCGCCTGACGGCCAAGTATCCGGGCCGCAGCGTCGGTCCCGCCGAACTGGAACCGGAACTGGACGACGGCGAGGAACCGCTCCCCGCCGGCCCGACGGCCGGCCTCGCCGCCACCGACCTGGACGCCGTCGTCCACGCCGCCGGCAAGCACCTTCAGCAGAAGGAAAGCATCGACCTGGATGCCACCCTGGCCCTGTGGGAGCGCGGCTACATCGAGGCCGCCCTGCAGCTGTCCCAGGGCAACGTCACCCAAGCCGCCCGGCGCCTCGGCATCAACCGCACCACGCTCTACAACCGCATGGAAGGCTGGAACCGGTCGTGAGCCTCTACCTCGCCCACTTCGGCCTGCGCGAGCCCCCTTTCCGCATCACGCCGCACACCGACTTCTTCTTCGCCGGCGCCAACCGCGGCCCGACGCTGGACGCCCTGATCTACGCCATCACCCAGGACGAAGGCATCGTCAAGGTCACCGGCGAGGTGGGCAGCGGCAAGACCATGCTCTGCCGCATGTTGCTGGAAAAACTGCCGGCCGAGGTGGAGACCATCTACCTGGCCAACCCCTCCCTGTCCCGCCAGGAAATCCTCGCCGCCATCGCCGACGAACTGGGCATCCCCCTTGGCGGGCAGAGCGCCCATTCCATGATCCGCGCCCTGCAGGACGCCCTGGTCGACCGCTACGCCGCCGGCAAGCGGGTCGTGGTCCTCATTGACGAGGCCCATGCCATGCCCGGCGAGTCCCTGGAGGAAATCCGGCTCCTCTCCAACCTGGAATCGAAGAGCAACAAGCTCCTGCAGATCGCCCTCTTCGCCCAGCCCGAGCTGGACGAGCGCCTGGCCGCCAGCGACATGCGCCAGTTGCGGGAACGCATCACCCAGCATTTCACCCTTGCCCCCCTGCAGCATACC
The DNA here is from genome assembly GCA_036732025.1 of Rhodocyclaceae bacterium. Taxonomy (GTDB): domain Bacteria; phylum Pseudomonadota; class Gammaproteobacteria; order Burkholderiales; family Rhodocyclaceae; genus SSSZ01. The sequence continues at coordinate 77,936 of DAINDE010000008.1, read as the reverse complement.
GACGTCGGCGCCTATATCGATTTCCGGCTGCGGGCGGCGGGCTACCGGGGCCCCAATCCCTTTGCCGCGGAAGCCCTCGCCCTCGTCGCCGACGTTTCCGAAGGGCTTTCCCGGCGCATCAACATCCTGGCGGACAAGTCCCTGCTGGCAGCCTACGCCTCCGGTTCCCACACCGTCGACACGGCGGCCGTGCGCACCGCCGTCAACGATGCCCGCTTCACGCCCCTGCGCGGCGCCGCCCCCCTGTCCCGCCGCGGCCTGCTCGTCGGCGCCGCCCTTGGCGCCGCCATCGCCGCCACCGTTCTGGGCGCAGCCTTCTGGCTGCAGGCACGCCCCCCGGCACCGGCCGAACCGCCCCTCGCACCCGCCGCCGTGGCGCCCGTGGTCAAGCCGTCCGCGGAAACGCCGGCAACTCCGGCAGCCTTGGTGACGCCCACCGCGCCCGCGGCGGCGCTGGGCCCCCTCGGCCGCCGCTTCCTCGCCAGCGGCGAAGCCTGGCTGGCGACGGCAGACAAGAGACGCTATTTCATCCAGTTGCTGGCCACCGACGCCGCCAACGGCCGGGAAGTGGAAGCCTTCCTCGAGCGCCACGGCGGCAGCCTCGACCAGGAATCGCTGCGGGTCTACCACTCCAGCCTGTCCGGCCGCGACCGCCTCGGCGTGGTCTACGGGGAATTCCCCGACCGCGCCGCCGCGAGCGCCGCCATCGCGGCACTGCCGGAAGCAATCCGCGCCCTGCAGCCCTATCCTCGGCAAGTCTCCCGGCTGTCGCCATAGCCCCCGGCGCCTGCCTTTGCCCGTGGCGGCGGCAGTACATGCTAATATGATCTTTTAAGTAAATAACAGATCAGCCTTAGCGCTCGAATGGGAGGCCTTGCCCGGTGAAATTCGGACTTCACTGCGCCGTCGTTATTTCCCTGGTCGTCGCCGCCTGCGCCGCACCTTCCCCGCGGGAACCGGTCAAGGGCCACCTGACCGCCGACCAGGCCCGCCCCGCGGCCGCCGGCGACATTCCCGCTCCCGTCCAGCAGACCCTGGCCGTGCCCAAGCCGAGGCCGACGGCCAAGGCGGAAACCTACAGCGTCGTGGTCAACAACGTGCCGGTGCGCGACCTGCTCTTCGCCCTGGCCCGGGACGCCAAGGTCAATGTGGACGTCCACCCCGGCATCACCGGCAACGTCACCCTCAACGCCATCGACCAGACCCTGCCCCAGCTCCTCTCCCGCATCGCCAAGCAGGTGGACATGCGCTTCGAGATGGACGGCCCCAACCTTTCCGTGATGCCGGATTCACCCTTCCTGCGCCACTACAAGGTGGATTACGTCAACATGGCGCGGGCCGTCATCGGCACCGTCGCCGCCAACACCCAGATCGCCACCAGCACGGCCGCCGCCGGCGCCACTTCGGGAACGGGGAACGTTTCCAGCACGCGCATCGAGAACACCTCGAAGAACCAGTTCTGGGAGCAGTTGGAAAAGAACGTCAAGGACATCCTGCACGAAACCGACAAGGTGCTGCCGGAGGGTTCCAGCGAGACGGTGTACGAGCAGACCTCGAGCCAAAGCGCCACCGGCGCGGCGGCCCTGCCCCAATCCACCGGCCAGCGCGCCGCCCAGGCCATTGCCGGCGCCCTGGCGACCAATCCGGCCCCCAGCAGCGCCAGCCAGGGAGCGGGCACCACCGTCGTCCGCCGCAGCACCTACCGGGAAGCCGCCTCGGTCATCGTCAATCCGGAAAGCGGCGTGGTCACGGTGCGGGCCACCCAGCGCCAGCACGAACGCGTCCAGGAATTCATCGACCGGGTCGTCAACGCCTCCCGCCGCCAGGTGATGATCGAAGCCACCATCGTCGAGGTCCTCCTCAACGACGGCTACGAGCAGGGCATCGACTGGACCCGGCTGATCGGCACCGGCTCCTTCAAGCTTTCCATGTCCGCCCTCAACACCGCCGGCTCGGCGGCCAACATGACTTTCGCCGGCAACACCATCGACACCGGCATCCGTCTCCTGGAGAGCTTCGGCACCGCCAAAGTGCTGTCCAGCCCGCGGCTGTCGGTGCTCAACAACCAGACGGCGCTGCTCAAGGTGGTGGAAAACTACGTCTATTTCAACGTCAAGGCGGACACCACCATTTCCGCCAACGTCGCCGCCGTCACCACCTTCACCACCACGCCGCAGACCGTCTCGGTGGGGCTGGTCCTGGCCGTGACGCCGCAGATCAGCGACAACGACATGGTGATTCTCAACGTCCGCCCCTCCATCACCAGCGTCAGCAAGGAAGTGGACGACCCCAACCCAACCCTCAAGGAGCGGAACATCACCAACAAGGTGCCCGCCATCCGCACCCGCGAGATCGAGTCCATGATGCGGGTTGCCAGCGGCGAGATCGCCGTGCTGGGCGGTCTGATGGAAGACGGCGTCAACTACCAGAACAGCCGCGTCCCCATCCTCGGCCAGGTGCCGCTGGTGGGCGAAGCCTTCCACAATCGCAACAACAGCGCCCGCAAGTCCGAACTGGTCATCTTCCTGCGCCCGGTGGTGATCCGGGATGCCAGCCTGGCGGGCGACTTCGCCAACCTGCGCGACCTGCTGCCGGACGGCCAGTTCTTCCGCCAGCCGCCGGAAGCCCAGCCTTTCAACATCACCCCTCGCCCCTAGCCCGGATATTTCATGAGTCTGCTGATGGACGCCCTCAAGCGGGCCGAGGAAAGCAAGCAGGACGCCGCCCGCGCCATCACCCGGGGTGGCCGGCCTGGGGAGGGCGAGCTGACCCTGGAGCCTGCCACCGGCGAATCCCCGGCCGGGTTGCCGGATCTGGCCGACCACATCGACGCCCTGGATGCCGACCTGGCGGCTTCCGCCCCGGCAGCCGGTCCCCAGCGTCCTGCGGGGCCGGGGGCGGCCCCTGCCGCGCCCCTGCCGGACCCGAACCGGGAGCGGGTGCGCAACGCCTTCGGCGCCAAGCTGCCGCCGCCTCGGGAAAGCCACCGCGGGCTCTGGTTGGCCGTGGCGGCGGGCGTCGTCGGTGCCGCGGCCCTGGCCGGCTATTTCTATTACCAGTTCGCCACCCTCAACCAGCATTCCCTTGCCCGACCGTCGCCGCCGCCCATGCCCGCCATCGCCGCGGCACCGGCGCCGTCGGCGCCGCCGTTCGTGCCGCCACCCCCGGCCGGGGCCGCGCTGGAACGCCTGGCCATGCCACCGACCGAATCCCTCCGCCCCGCGCCCGAGGCGGCTCCGGCCCCGGCAGCACCGGTGGCGCCGGAAGCTCCGACCGCCGCCATCCGCCTCAAGCGGACGCCCCCTGCCACCGACCCCAACGTCGCCCGGGGCTACGCCGCCCTGCAGGGCAACGGCCTCGACGCCGCCCGCCTGGAATACGAGCAGGCCCTGCGCAACGATCCCCGCAACGTCGATGCCCTGCTCGCCCTGGCCGCCATCGCCCAGCGCCAGGGGCGGCCGGCCGAAGCCGAACAGTTCCAGCAGCGCGCCTACGAGGCCGACCCCCGGGACGCCGCCGCCCAGGCGGCGGTGATCGGTTCCGCCGGCGCCGATCCGGCCCTCGTGGAAAGCCGGCTGCGCTCGCTGCTTGCGGCCCAGCCCGAAGCGCCGGCCCTCAACTTCGCCCTGGGCAACCACCTGGCCCGCCAGCAGCGCTGGCCGGAAGCCCAACAGGCCTATTTCAACGCCGTCGCCGCCGAGGGCGACAACCCGGACTATCTCTTCAACCTGGCTGTCAGCCTGGACCACCTGCGCCAGCCGCGGCTGGCGGCCCAGCATTACCGGCTGGCCCTGGAGGCGGCGGAGAAACGTCCCGCCGCCTTCGACCGGGAGCGGGCGAAGAAACGCCTGCAGGACCTGCAACCCTGAGCGCCGCCGCCCCATGAGCACTTCCGCCATGCAGCGCCGCCCCCTGGGCCAGATCCTCATCGCCGAGGGCATCCTCTCTGAAGACCAGTTGCGCATCGCGCTGCTGGAGCAGATGAAGTCCAACCAGCCCATCGGCAAGCTGCTGGTGTCGCTGGGCTTCGTTTCCGAGGCGACCCTTCGGGAGGCGCTCTCGGAAAACCTGGGCAAGCAGAGCATCGACCTGTCCCACGCCATGGTGGATCCCCAGGCCCTGAAGCTGGTCCCCCGCGACGTCGCCAAGCGCTACCACCTGCTGCCCCTGGATTTCGATGCCCTGAGCGACCGCCTGACCCTGGCGGTGGCGGACATCAACGACCTCGTCGGTCTCGACCGGGTGCGCTCCATCATTCCCGAGGGCATCGCCCTCGACACCCTGCTCGCCGGCGAATCGGAAATCGACCGGGCCATCGACCAGTATTACGGCTACGAACTCTCCATCGACGGCATCCTGCACGAGATCGAGACCGGCGAGATCGACTGGAAGAGCCTTTCGGCCACCGACGACCAATACAGCCAGCCGGTGGTGCGCCTCATCGACGCTATCCTCACCGACGCGGTGAAGCGCGAGGCTTCCGACATCCACTTCGAGCCGGAAGCCAACTTCCTGCGCATCCGCTACCGCATCGACGGCATGCTGCGGCAGATCCGCGCCCTGCACAAATCCTACTGGCCGGCCATGACGGTGCGCGTCAAGGTGCTCTCCGGCATGAACATCGCCGAAATGCGCGCCCCCCAGGACGGCCGCATCGGCCTCACCGTCTCCGGCCGCCAGGTGGATTTCCGGGTGGCCTGCCAGCCCACCATCCACGGCGAGAACATCGTGCTGCGCGTCCTCGACCGGCAGAAGGGCATCGTGCCGCTGGAAGGCCTGGGGCTAGCCGAGGAGCACCTGCAGCAGCTCAAGGTGATGATCGCCCGGCCGGAGGGCATCATCCTGGTCACCGGCCCCACCGGCAGCGGCAAGACCACCACCCTCTACTCGGTGCTCAACCACATCAACTCCGAGGGCATCCACATCATGACCCTGGAGGATCCGGTGGAGTACCCCATGGCCCTCGTGCGCCAGACCTCGGTGGCCGATGCCGCCAAGCTGGATTTCGCCAACGGCATCCGCTCCATGATGCGCCAGGACCCGGACGTCATCCTGGTGGGCGAAATCCGCGACGCGGAAACCGCCGAAATGGCCTTCCGCGCCGCCATGACCGGCCACCAGGTCTACACCACCCTGCACACCAGCTCGGCCATCGGCGCCATCCCGCGGTTGCTGGACATCGGCGTCCTGCCCGACATCATGGCCGGCAACATCATCGGCATCGTCGCCCAGCGCCTGGTGCGCCGCCTGTGCGACCACTGCAAGTCGCCCTACGCCGCCGAACCCCACGAGGTGCGCCTCCTCGGCCTGGGAGCGGAATCGTCCCGGCAGATCGTCCTCTGCCGCCCCACCGGCTGCGAGCACTGCGACTTCCAGGGCTACCGGGGCCGGCTGGCCATCATGGAACTGCTGCGCATCGACAGCGGCCTCGACGAACTCATCGCCCGCCGCGCCACCGCCCACGAAATCCGCAACCGGGCCCGGCAGAACGGCTTCACCTCCCTGGCCGACGACGGCATGCGCCGTGTCCTGGACGGCACCACTTCCCTGGAAGAACTCGGCCGGGTGGTGGACCTCACCGACCGCATGTAGCCATGCTCTTCGACTACAAGGCCGTGAGCGTGGAGGGGCGCAAGGTATTCGGGCGCATCGACGCCATCAATCTGGTGGACCTGGAAATGCGCCTGAAGCGCATGGAACTGGACCTCATCACCGGGCAGCCGGTGCAGTTCCGCCGGCTGTTCGGCAACAGCCGCATCCCCCGCCGGGAGCTGATCAACTTCTGTTTTCACCTGGAACAGCTCACCAGCACCGGCGTCCCCATCCTGGAAGGCCTGGCCGACCTGCGCGATTCCCTGGAGCACCCCCGTTTCCGCGAGGTGGTGGCCGGCCTCATTGAAAGTATCGAGGGCGGGCAAACCCTCTCCCAAGCCCTGGAAAACCACCCGGACGTCTTCAGCCAGGTCTTCGTCAATCTCATCCGCGCCGGCGAATCCTCCGGCGACTTGCCCACCGTCCTCGCCAACCTGACCGAATCGATGAAGTGGGAGGACGAACTGACGGCCCACACCAAGCGGCTGCTCACCTACCCGGCCTTCGTCACCACCATGATCCTCGGGGCCACCATCTTCCTCATGGTGTACATGGTGCCGCAGCTCAAGTTGTTCGTGAAGAACATGGGCCAGGCCTTGCCCTTGCAGACACAGATACTCTTCTTCGTCTCCGATCTTCTGGTCGACTACTGGTTCGTCTTCGCCGCCCTCCCCATCCTGGCCTTCGGCGCCCTGCAGCTTTCCCTCCACAGCAACCCCCTGGCCCGCGCCCGCCTGGACGGGCTGAAACTACGCCTGCCGCTGCTGGGCGACATCCTCAAGAAGATCATCCTCTCCCGTTTCGCCCAGACATTTGCCATGCTCTACGCTTCGGGCATCCCCATCCTGGAATCGATCCGCACCACCCAGGACATCGTCGGCAACCGGGTCATCCGCAACGCCCTGGAACGGGTCGAGCAATCCATCCGGGAAGGCCAGAACGTCGCCGGCGCCTTCCAGGATGCCGGGCTCTTCCCGCCCCTCATCGTGCGCATGCTGCGGGTGGGCGAGAACACCGGCGGCCTGGACAAGGCCCTGCTCAACGTCAGCTATTTCTACAACCGGGACGTCAAGGAATCCGTCGAGCGCGCCCAGGCGCTGGTGGAGCCGTTGCTCACCCTGATCATGGGCGCCCTCCTGGGCTGGATCATGCTGTCGGTCATCGGCCCCATCTACGACGTCATCAGCAAGCTGAAGACATGAGCGGCCTGCGTCTCCTCTACCTCAACTCCCACCGCCTCGGCGCCTACGGCTGGGAAGGGGGCCGGCTGCGCCTGGAAGCCACCTTCGAGGCCACCCCGGAAGACCAGGAACAACTGGGCGCCTACCTGCGCGCCCTGCCCACCAGCACCTTCCGCCTCATCGCCAACGTCGCCGAGGAAAGCCACCAGATCGAGGTCATTCCCTTCCTCCAGGGCCGCGACCGCCGCTTGCTCATCGAGCGCAAGATCAGCCAGGCCTTCTTCGGCGCCATCCTGGCCACCTCCCTCTCCCTGGGCTACGAGAAGACCCGGCGCAAGAACGAGCGCGTGCTCCTCGCCGCCCTCACCAACAGCGCCCACTTCCAGCCCTGGCTTGACGTCATCGCCGCCGCCGGCGCCCCCCTGGCCGGCCTCTATTCCGTCTCCCAACTGGGCGGGCAACTGCTGGCCAGGCTGACCCGGCCGCCGGAGCGCTGCCTCCTGGTCACCATGCAGGACAACTCCCTGCGCGAAAGCTTCATCGTCAAGGGCATCCCCGTCTTCTCCCGCATGGCGCCGCTCGCCGACAGCAGCATCGCCGGCACCGCCGCCGCCATGGCCACCGAGGCCGGCAAGCTCCACCAGTACCTGGTGGGCCAGCGCCAGATCGGCCGCAACGATGCCATCCCGGTCTTCGTCCTCGCCCATCCCACGGCCGTCGACGCCGTGCGGGCGGCGTGCACCGACACCGCCGGGCTCAACTTCGAGGTGATCGACCTGTGCGACGCCGCCGCCCGCCTGGGCTTGCGCTCCCCGGTCGAAGACAACCGCTGCGACCCCCTCTTCCTGCAACTTCTGGCCACCGCCCCGCCAAGGCAGCAGTACCTGGCCGCCGCCCAGCGCCGCGACCACCAGTTGCACACCTTCAAGCGCGTCCTCCTCGGCCTCGGCGCGGCCAGCCTCGCCGTCGCCGTCGCCGTCGCCACGGCCCAGCTCTTCGCCACCCTCGACCACCGCCAGGAAACCCTCGCCCTGGACGCCGACGAGGCGCAACTGGCGCGCCGCTACCAGGAAATCTCCGCCACCTTCCCCCAGCTCGGCGTCGGCAACGACGTGCTGCGCCAGGTCGCCGGCCGCTACCAGGCCATCGAGCGCGTCCGCCGCCAGCCCGCCGACGCCTTCGGTGTGGTCAGCCGTGCCTTGGACGATTCCCCGGCCATCGAGCTGGACGCCCTTGAATGGCGGATCGCCGAAGCGGCCCCGATGGAAGCGGCCAATGCCCAGTCCCGGGGCGGGCTGCTCCAGGCCGGCGAGGAACTGACGGTGATCCGTGGCACCGTACGCCTGGACCGCACCGCCCAGCCACGGCTGATCGTCGCCACCTTCGACGAATTCCTGCGCCGCCTGCGGGCCGATCCTGAAGCCCGCGTCAGCGTTCCCCAGCAGCCCTTCGACACCGAACCCGGCCGTCCCCTCAAGGGCGGCGGGCCGGAAGAGCGGGAAAGCCGGCCCCTCGCCTTTACCGTCCACATCGCGCGGAAGCTGCCCCAGTGAAACCGGAAATCGCCCGCGACCTGAAAAAGCTGCGCTGGCACCTGGCGGCCCTGGCCGCCATGGTCGCCATCGCCGCCGCCATCGTCTGGTGGAGCCGGGGCCAGGAACTGGCGGCCCGGCAGGAGCGCGACCAGGCCGCCAGCCGCTTCCGCCAGACCGAAAACCGGCTGCGCCAGGTGCGGGTGGAAGAGCAGGAAATCAAGGACAAATCGGCCCTCTTCCTGCACCTGAGCCGCACCGGCGTCATCGGCGAAGAGCGCCGCCTGGAGTGGACCGAACTGCTTCGGCAACTGCAGCAGGAGTTCCGTATTCCCCAACTGGCCTACGAATTCGCCCCGCAAGCCCCCCTCGAAGCCGGCGATGCCAGCTATGTCTTCTTCAGCAGTCCCATGAAGGCCCACCTCCAGATCGTCCATGAAGGCGACCTGACCGCCTTCCTCGGGGCCATCCAGCAGCGTGCCCGGGCACTGGTCGTCGTCCGCGCCTGCACCGTCGGCCGGCTGGCCGCAGCGGAAGGCTCCATCGCCAGGCTGACCGCCGACTGCGACCTGGAATGGATCACCGCCCGGGGCGTCAAACGGGAGCGCCCCAGCCCATGAGCCCCCCCCTCCTCGCCCTCCCCTTCCTGCTCCTCGCCTCCGCCGGAACCTTCGCCCAGCAGGCGCCCCTGGGCCGGCTGTTCTTCACCCCGGAACAACGGGCCCAGATGGATCGGCAGCGACTGCGCAGCGGCCTGATCGGGAGCCAGGAGAACTCCGATGCGCCCCTCACCTTCAACGGCCAGGTGACCCGCAGCAGTGGCGGCAGGACGCTGTGGCTGAACGGCGTCCCGGTGGATGCCGCATCCACTCCCGCACCGACGGGCACGTTGCGCCCCGGCGAAACGGCCCTTGGCGCCGGCGTCAAAGCCGATCTGCTCAATGGCGGAACCATCGTCGTCACGCCACGCCGCGGCACGCCCTGAAGCGACGATGGCCGCCCCCTCGTTCCGGCAAGGCAGACAACAAGGCATCGCGCTCCTGCTTTTCGCGCTGCTGCTCTTCACCGTCGGTGCGACGCTCTTCCTCTTCGCCTGGAATGGCAAGCAGGCCCAGGCCCAACGCGACCTGGCCACGATGCAGGCATTGCAGATGGCCAAGGAAGCCGTGCTCGGCGATGCCGCCAGCTATCAGGGAAGCGCCTTTCTTCCCGGCCATCTCCGGTGTCCGGAAAGGCTTGCCCCCAGTGCTCCCAGCGAAGGGCAAGCCCAGAGCTCCTGCAATGCGCCCGGCCAGCGGCTGGGGCGCCTGCCATGGTCGACGCTGGCCACCGAGCGCCTGGTCGACGGCTATGGCGAGCCGCTGTGGTATGCGGTTTCGCCCGGTTTTTCAAAGAAACCCATCAACAACACCACGCCCGGCCAGCTCCAGGTCGATGGCGTACCCGACGCCGCGGTCGCCGTCATCATCGCGCCGGGACCGCCGCTCCCGGCGCAGAAGCGCGGCATCCCCGGCCCGACCGCGCCGCCATCCCCCGCCGATTACCTCGAATTGGGCAATGCCGGAGGCAGTGCCTTCGTTACCGGCGGTCCGCCGGATACCTTCAACGACCGGGTCATGGTCATCACCCAGGCCGAATTGTTCCGGACGGTGAACCTTCGGGTACTCGCCGAAATCCGCGGGTTGGACGACCAGGCCCCCAACCTGCCGGTCAACGGCCTGCGCCGCTACTACAGCGACAACGGCCAGTTCCCCTGGGCCGACACCGACGGGAACGGCCTCGGCAACACGGGCCAGGCAACCGGCCAGCTCCCCTATGGCGAGCTGAAATTTGACAGTAATACGGTAGGATGGCTGACCGCCAACAACTGGTTCCAGCAAGTCTCCTACACCCGGATTTCGGCGACCAGCGCCCGCATCGGAATCGGGTCGGCGGTTCTCCAGGTCCTTCCATGCACAACCCTGCCATGCCCTTGACCCGCCACGGAAGCTCCGGCTTCACGCTGATCGAACTGGCCATCGTCCTGGTCATCGTCTCCCTGCTGGCCGGCGGCATGATGATGACCCTCAGCGCCCAGATGGAACAGGTCCAGCGCAGCGACACCCAGCGCCAACTCCAGGACGCCCGGGAGGCGCTGCTGGGCTATGCAGCCTCCCATAGCGCCGCCGATGGCAAGCCCTACCTGCCCTGCCCGGATACCGACGGCGATGGGTTGGAAAACCGTGATGGAAGCGGTGCTTGTCCCGCTCCCAAAAACGAGGGCAACCTGCCCTGGGCCAGCCTCGGGCTGGCCAGCCAGGATGCCTGGGGCAACCGGTTCCGCTATCGGGTCGAACCCATCTTCGCCCGGACGGACAACGGCTTTACCCTCTCGACCTCTGCAAACCTCCGTGTCTGTGAGGACGCCACGTGTTCGTCGAAGCTCGCCACCAGCCTCCCAGCCGTCATCCTCTCCCACGGCAGGAACGGCCTCGGCGCCATGAACCCGAGCAACGTCGCCAATCCCACGCCGGCCAGCGCCGATGAAAAGGAGAACGCCGACGCTGACAACGATTTCGTTTTCCACACCCCCACCCCCGCCGGCGCCAACGAATTCGACGATCTGGTGGTCTGGCTTTCCCCGAGCATCCTCTACAACCGCATGATCACCGCCGGCCGCCTGCCCTGACGACAATCCGCGATAATGACCACGTCTTGACCGGGCGGGATGCTGCTGCCAAACTCGGCACCGACTGCCTTTGCAGCACGCCGCCATGAGTGAACCCCATCTGTTGCAATCCCTGCGCACCGCCGGCCTCAACGCCGACGACGACGCCGAGACCCGGCTCAAGAAGTCGCTGCTGGTCTTCGCCACCGGCCTGGTCAGCCTGGGGTCCATGCTTTGGCTGTTCCTCTACTGGCAACTCGGCCCCCAGTTCTCCTCGACGCCGCCCATCGTCTACCAGCTCCTCCTGGCCGGCAACCTGGTGATCTACCTGCGCACGGGGAATTTCAACGTCTTCCGCCATACGCAACTGGCGCTCTTCCTCTTCGCGCCCTTCGTCATGCAGTGGAGCATCGGCAACTTCATCACCGCCAGCGGCACCAGCCTGTGGGGGCTGCTGGCGCCCATCGGCGCCGTGCTCTTCATCGGCCCGAGGGAGTCCCTGGCCTGGTTCCTGGCCTATTTCTTCCTCACCGCCCTGTCCGGCTTTTTCGATTACTACCTGGCGGACAGCGTCGCCCTCTCCGCCCCCCAGATATCCATCCGCACCAGCGTCTTTTTCTTCGCCCTCAACTTCGCCGCCATCTCCACCATCGTCTACCTGCTCCTGCGCTACTCCATGCAGGAAAAAGCCAAGGCCCAGGCGGAGCTGGAACAGGCCCACCAGTTGGTCAAGGCCGAGCAGGAGCGCTCCGAGCGGCTGCTCCTGAACATCCTGCCCGGCCCCGTGGCGGAGCGCCTGAAGCACGAGCAGCAGACCATCGCCGACGGCTTCGCCGACGTCACCGTGATGTTCGCCGACATCGTCAATTTCACCCGGGTGGCGGAAGGGCTCTCGCCCCAGCAGGTGTTCTCCATGCTCAACCGGATCTTTTCCTCCTTCGACGAGCTGGCCGAGCAGTACGGCATGGAAAAGATCAAGACCATCGGCGACGCCTACATGGTGGCCGGCGGGCTCAACAACGAGGAATACAGCTACACCGTCGCCATCGCCGAGCTGGCGCTGGCCATGCGCGACCTGCTGCACCGGGACTTCAGCGTCAATTCCCTGCACCTGGAAATCCGCATCGGCATCGGCACCGGCCCCGTAGTGGCTGGCGTGGTGGGCAAGAAGAAATTCATCTACGACCTGTGGGGCGACACCGTCAATCTGGCCAGCCGCATCACCAGCGAGGGGGTGCCCGGCATGATCCAGGTGGACGAGACCACCTACCGCCGCCTGCGGGACCATTTCGATTTCCACGAACCCCAGACCCTTTACCTGAAGGGCAAGGGCGACACCGTCGTCCACCGCCTCATCAGCAGAAAATCCGGCCAGGCCGCCGCAGCGCCCCCCCGCTTCAGCCCGGCCCTTCCAGACTGAAACCGACCGCCCCCGGTTCGTTGCTGGCGAGCGAAAGGCGGAATCCCTGCGCCTCGGCCTGCCGGGCCGCATGGTAGAGGCCGATGCCCAGTCCGTCCTCCGACGCCACCGGCTGGCGCAACACCTGCTCCGCTGCGGCCGCTGCCAGGGGTGTGCCGCTGTCGATCACCCGGAAAGCGACACGCGCGCCATCCCCGTCCAGTTCCGCCCGCACCGTCACCCCCTCTTCCCGCCGGCCCTTGGCCAGGGCGTTCTGGAGGAGGTTCTCGGCAACGCTGTCGAACAGGCCCCGGGGAATCCTGGCCGCCCCGGCCAGCCGGGTGGCCGTCCAGCGGATGCCGCTCTCGCCGTAGCGCTCCCGCAGGCCCTGCCACCAATGGGCAGCGTCCACCCAGTCGTCGTCGGCGCCGGCGGGCCGTTGCAGCTTGTCCAGCGTCGCCTTGAGGCGGTCGGCGATCTGCGGCAACTGCCGGCTGAGGAGCTGCGCCAGGGCCGCCGGCTCGCCGGGCTGGCTGGCCGCGTAGCACAGGGCCTGCAGCGACTGCAGCAGGTTCTTCACATCGTGGGTGACCCGCGCCCCGGTCTCGTAGACCGCCTGCTGGTAATGGACCTGCTGCAGCTCCCGGGCCTGGCGCTTGACCAGGTAGAACTCCGCCGCCAGCCGCAGCAGCAGGTCGATGTGCCAGCGCACCGCCGGCGAAGGCTGCTGGCGGAAGAAGAGCGCCGCCCCGATTTGCTGCCCCCGGCTGAACTCGTGACGGAAGCGGGTCTCCCGCCCGAGCGTCGCCTGGGCTCCGCCGCCCCGCCATTGCGCCCCGACGACCCAGGGCAGGTCGAGAAGCTTCCCCATCACCGAGGCCAGGAAGCGTTCCGGGTCCGGTTCGCCCTCGCTTTCCTCATTAAGCAGCATCAGCCATTGCTGCAGGGGCATGCCCAGGGTCAGCAGATGCCGGGCGAAGGCGGAGCTGATGCCGGAAAACCCCGAGCGCGGATTCCAGGCCCAGGCCAGCACCAGCAGGGCGCCGGCCAGGGAGAACGACGTCTGCAGCACCGCCTCCAGGTAGCCGACGCCCCCCACCAGCATGTAGGCGAGGCTGCCGAGGACGAAGACCGCCAGGAAGAGGAAGAGCAGAACGCCATAGAAGAAATCGAAGGCATCCCCCGCCCGGCGCCGCGGCTGCCGGGCAGGAAAGAGCAACAGCAGGGGCAGCGCCAGCACCATGGATCGGGACACGGCATCCCGGGAAAGCGGCTCCAGGCGCACGGCGTTCCCGGCCAGTTCCGGCACGACGCCGAGGATGATCAGGCAGAGCACGTAGCCGAAGGCGCACAGGTAGCCGATGCGCTCAAGGCGCCGGGCCGTCCAGAACACCCGGCCGCCGATGACCGCCCCCAGGGCGCCGCACCAGACCAGGATCAGCCAGGGATTGAGCAGGGCCGTGGTGACCGCCGCCACCGCCAGGAGAAAGAGCCCCTGGCCCCGGCTGACCGTCTTCTCGCCGGCGACGAAGGGCTGCCAGAGCAGCAGCAGCCCCACCGCCACCGGCCACAGCAGACGCACCGGCTCCACCTGCCAGCCACCGAAGGCGATGACATGGAGCACCAGCAGATGGCCGGCCAGCAACAGGTTGGGGAAACGGGCGAACCAGTCCCCCAGTTTGCGCATGCCAGAACTGTCCATATTTCAACCGAACCGTCGAGATTTCGACACTTTTCCGCACCCAGCCCGCAAAAACGCGTCATCTATGACGTTTTTCATAGGCACAAGTATTGCTTATTCATTTCCGTAACGCATCAAACCGGAGAATGCCATGAAAAACCAACAAGGTGGTTTCACCCTCGTCGAAATCGCCATCGTCCTCGTCATCATCGGCCTGCTGCTGGGCGGGGTGTTGAAGGGGCAGGAACTCATCAATAGCGCCAAGGTGAAGAATCTGGCCAACGACTTCCGCACCATTCCGGTATTCATTTACGGCTACCAAGACAAATTCAAGCGATTGCCAGGCGACGATCCGAATGTGCAAACCCATCTCGGCGCCACTGCCAACGCTGCATCCGGCCCGACTGGGTTTACGGCCGGCAATGGCATTATCGAAGGGAAATGGGATTCCAAGGACGTCAAGGACGAAAACGTCCTATTCTGGCAGCATGTTCGCTTGGCGGGCTTGGCCGCCGGTTCGACCGACTTTTCGGATTCAACGAAAGCAGGCCTTCCCTCCAATGCCGAAGGCGGCCAAATCGGCTTGCAGATGACTGCACCAATACAGGGACTCAGCGGCACCTACTATCTTTGCTCCACCGGAATCAACAACAAACTGGCATTGCAGCTTGATACCACGCTTGACGATGGCTCGCCGGATAAGGGCACGCTACGTGCTCAGGAAGGCAGTTCTACTGATGGCGGAAAGGGTGGAGCAAGCTCCTATGCGGACGGGAAGTCCTATACCGTCTGTGTCGCTTTTTGACCGCAAGAATCACCATTAGGCCCGCTCCGGCGGGCTTTTTTCATTTCTTCAGCAGCCTGGTCTCGCCGGCGGCCACGGCCTCGGGACCGCCCAGCAACACCACCACGTCCCCTTCCTCCAGCCTCGTTTCGGCGGCCGGCTCCACGGCGCGGATGCCCCGCCGGCGGATGGCGCTGACCTCGCAACCCAGGTCGGCGAGCCGCAGGTCCGCGAGGCTGCGGCCGATGGCGGCGCTGCCGGGGCCGAGCCAGACCGAATGCAGGCGGGGCTGGCCGGCCTCGTCCTCGTCCCGGTCGGAGAGGCCGTGGAAGAAACCGCGCAGCAACTTGTACTGCTCCGCCCGCGCTTCCCGGATGCGACGCAGCACGCGGTTGAGGGGCACCCCGACCAGGACCAGGGCGTGGGATGCCAGCATCAGGCTCGCTTCCAGCGGCTCCTGCACCACCTCGGCGGCACCGGCTTTGGACAGGCGCTCCATGTCGCCCTCGTCGAGGGTGCGCACGACGACGGGCAGTTCCGGCCGCAGGTCGTGGACGTGGTGGAGGATCTTCTCGGCGGCCGGGGTGTCGGCGACGGCGACGATGACCACGCTGGCGCGCATGAGACCGGCGGCCATCAGGCTTTCCCGCCGGGTGGCGTCGCCGAAGACGACGTTCTCGCCGGCAGCGGAAGCCTCCCGCACCCGGTCCGGGTCCAGGTCGAGGGCGACGTAATTGACCCCCTCCTGGGTGAGAAAACGGGCCAGGAACTGGCCGTTGCGCCCGAAGCCGCAGAGGATGGCGTGCTTTTCCGTGCCCATGGACTGGGCGGCGATCCGGGTCAACTGCATGGAGCGCAGCAGCCACTCGCTGGCCACGAAGCGCATGACGATCTTTTCGCTGAAGTGGACGATGAAGGGCGCCGCCAGCATGGACAGCACCAGGGCCGTCAGCACCACCTGCTCGACCACCTTCGGCATCTGGCCGATTTCGCCCAGGAGGACGAAGCCGAACTCGCCGCCGGTGGCCAGCCACAGGCCGGCGCGGATGGCGTTGCCGGGGGTCGCCCCGAGGCGCCAGGAGAGCACGCCCACGATCAGTCCCTTGAAGAGCAGCAGGGCAACGAGGAGCGCCAGCACCAGCCACCAGTTGACGATGAGGAGGTGCATGTCCAGCTTGACGCCGATGGTGACGAAGAACAACCCCATCAGCACGTCGCGGAAGGGCTTGATGTCCTCTTCCACCTGCACCCGGTACTCGGTCTCGGATATCAGCATGCCGGCGACGAAGGCCCCCAAGGCGAGGGAGAGCCCCGCCAGTTCGGTGATCTGGGCCAGCCCCAGGGTAATGAGCAACACGTTGAGGACGAACACCTCCGACGACTTGGCCCGCGCCACCACGTGGAACCAGCGGCGCATCAGGCTCTGGCCGAAGAAGAGGATCACCGCCAGCACCACCACGGCCTTGAACAGCGCCTTGCCCATGAGCATGGCGAGCATCTCCGGCGGCTGCGCCAGAGCGGGGATCAGCACCAGCAGGGGCACCACCGCCAGATCCTGGAAGAGCAGCACACCCATGATGTCGCGGCCGTGGGGCGAATCGACCTGCAGGCGGTCGGCCAGGAGCTTGGTGAGCACGGCGGTGGACGACATGGCCAACACGCCGCCGAGGGCGACCCCCAATTGCCAGGACAGCCCCAGGACCATCACCGCCCCGGCGACCAGGGCCATGGTGATGCCGACCTGCAGCGTCCCCAGCCCGAAGACGATGCGCTTCATGGCATAAAGCTTGGGCAGGGAGAATTCCAGGCCGATGGAGAACATCAGGAAGACCACGCCGAACTCGGCCAGGTTCTGGGCCCGGGAAACGTCCTGCAGCAGGTTGAGGGCATGGGGGCCGATCAGGCTGCCGACCAGGAGGTAGCCGAGGATGGGCGGCAGGTTGAGGCGACGGAAGCGCACCACCGCCACCACGGAGGCGCCGAGCAGCACGAGGACGAGGGAGAGGGCGTTCAAGGTCAGTGCGGGAAGTCGGGTATACTCCGGGCATCATAATCGCACGAAAAGCATGGACACACGCGCCCCGGCCACCAATTTCAGTCCGCAACGGGCCCTGGACCTGGCTCGCCAGACCTTGCGCATCGAAGCCGAAGCCGTAGCCGGCCTCGCCGGGCGCCTGGACGGTGCCTTCGCCGACGCCGTGGCCCTCATCCTGGCCTGCCGCGGGCGCCTCATCGTCAGCGGCATGGGCAAGTCCGGCCACATCGCCCGCAAGATCGCCGCCACCATGGCCAGCACCGGCACTCCGGCCTACTTCGTCCATCCCGCCGAAGCCAGTCACGGCGACCTGGGCATGATCACCCGCGACGACGTGCTGCTGGCCCTGTCCAATTCCGGCGAATCGGAGGAACTGGCCCGCATCGTGCCGATCATCAAGCGCCAGGGCGCCCGCCTCATCGCCATGACCGGCAACCCGGACTCCTCCCTCGCCCGGGAGGCGGACATCCACCTGGACGCCGGCGTTCCCCAGGAGGCCTGCCCCCACAACCTGGCGCCCACCGCCAGCACCACCGCCGCCCTGGCCCTGGGCGACGCCCTGGCGGTGTCGCTCCTCGACGCCCGCGGCTTCGGCCCCGAGGATTTCGCCCGCTCCCACCCCGGCGGCTCCCTCGGCCGGCGGCTCCTTACCCACGTGCGGGACGTCATGCGCCCCGCCGACGCCGTCCCCCTCGTCGCCCCGGAGACGCCACTGCCCCAGGCCATCCTCGCCATGTCCAAGGGCGGGCTCGGCCTCGTGGCCGTCGGCAGCGGCGACCGGGTAGCGGGCATCTTCACCGACGGCGACCTGCGCCGCGCCTTCGAGCGCGACCTGGACCTGCGCGCGGCCACCCTCGCCGCCCTCATGCATCCCTCGCCCCGCACCATCGGCCCCGACCGCCTGGCGGTGGAGGCCGTGGAGATGATGGAGCGCTACCGCATCAACGCCCTGCTCGTCACCGATGCCGCCGGCACCCTGCTGGGCGCCCTCAACATGCACGACCTCTTCAACGCCAAGGTGATCTGATGGATGCCCGCCAACGCGCCGCCCGCATCAAGCTCATGGCCTTCGACATCGACGGCGTGATGACCGACGGCGGCCTCACCTATACCGACGACGGCCGCGAGCTGAAGACCTTCAACGTCATGGACGGCCTCGGCCTCAAGTTCATGCAGCGGGCCGGCATCGAGCTGGCGATCGTCACCGGCCGCACCTCCGGCGTGGTGGCGGCCCGCGCCGCCGACCTGGGCATCGACCACGTCTTCCAGGGCGTCGCCGACAAGGGCGCTGCCGTCGCCGGCCTCATCGAGAAGCTGGGCCTGCACTGGCCGGAAGTGGCCTTCATGGGCGACGACCTCATCGACATCCCGGCCATGGTCCGCTGCGGCTTCGCCGTCGCCCCCGCCAACGCCCACCCCCTGGTCAAGGAACGCGCCCACGCCGTCACCGGCGCCAGCGGCGGCCGCGGCGCCGTGCGCGAGGCCGCCGAATTCGTCCTCGCCGCCCAGGGCAAGCTGGAAGCCGTCTTCGCCCGCTACCTGGAATCCTGATGAAGCACTGGACCAGCCAGCTCTACCCGCTCCTCGTCCTGGCCCTCCTGGCCGGGCTGAGCTTCTGGCTGGAACAGGCCGTCTACCTGCCCGAGCCCAAGCGCGACGGCAAGCAGCGCCACGACCCCGACGGTTTCGTAGAGAACTTCACCATTCGCCGCTTCAGTGCCGAAGGGCTCCTCCAGTACCGGCTCGCTGCCCCCTACATGCAGCACTTCGCCGACGACGACAGCTCCCTCGTCCGGGAACCCCGCCTCACCTATTACAAGCCCGGCGCCCCCGACATGCACCTGGCCGGCGGCCAGGGCTACGCCGCCGCCAAGGGCGAAACTGTCTTCTTCTGGGACAATGTGGTCGCCACCCGCGACGCCACCGAAAACCGGCCGGAAATGCGCGCCCGCATGCCCGACCTCACCGTCCAGCCGGATGCCGGCATCGCTTTCACCGACAGCCCTGTGGAAGTCACCCAGGGCCAGTCGTGGATGACCGGCGTGGGCATGCACCTGGACAACAACACTTCCATCCTCGTCCTGCAATCGCAGGTGCGCGCTTCCTACCTCCGCCCCAAGGCCCAGCCATGAAAACGCCAGCCCCGCTCCTCGCCCTGACGCTCGCCTCGCTCTGCCTGGCGCCGGTCCTCGCCCGGGCGGAAAAGGCGGACCGCGAAAAGCCCATCCAGCTCGAAGCCCAGAAGGTGACGGTAGACGACGCCAAGAAGATCCAGATCCTGGAAGGCGACGTGGTGCTCACCCAGGGCACCCTGGTCATCCGCGCCGAGCGCATCGTCGTCACCGAGGACCAGTACGGCTTCCAGAAGGGGACCGCCTTCGCCGGCAAGGACCGCCTCGCCACCTTCCGCCAGAAGCGGGAGGGCAAGGACGAGTATGTCGAGGGCGAAGCCGAGCGCATCGAATACAACTCCCGCAACGAGGTGGCCGAACTTTTCCACCGCGCCTGGGTGAAGAGCGGCGAGGACCAGTTGAAGGGCGACTACATCTGGTACGACTCCCTCAGTGAAAAATACCTGGTCACCGCCGGCGAAAGCCGCGACCCCAAGGGCCCGCCGGCCCGCGTCCGGGCCGTCATCCAGCCCCGCAACAAGGGCACCCCGCCCGCCGAGGAGGCACCCCGCCGCGGCCAGCCCCTTGAACTCAAAGGCGCCAACGGCCTGGAACGCCTGCCGGAACACTGATTCCCCGGCCGGTACGGCGGCGCAGCATCGCCGGCCGGTTCCGTTTGCAATCGCTCCGAAACCCCCCGGCAACATGGGGGAAACAAATTTTGTGCAATGCACAAAAACAGGTTGACATCGGAAAATTCCTACCTATAATGGGACTCATGGTGCAGTGCAACATCGCCCTTGATGGCGCGCTGCAACGGATGTTTCGCAGCACCCAACTTTCCTAGGAGATGTCACCATGTTCACCACCCCCGAGCAATTCGCTTCCGCCAACAAGGCCACCGTCGATTCCCTGCTGTCCCTGGCCAACACCGCCCTGGCTTCCGCCGAGCGCATCGCCGCCCTCAACCTGAACACCGCCCGCTCCATCCTGGAAGACGGCGTGTCCGGCGCCAAGGCCCTGATGGGCGCCAAGGACGTCCAGGAAGCCCTGTCCATCCAGGCTTCCCTGGCCCAGCCCAACGTCGAGAAGGCTGTCGCCTACTCCCGTTCCGTCTATGAAATCTCCGCCCAGACCCAGGAAGAGCTGTCCAAGATGGTCGAGGCCCAGTTCGGCGAATTCCAGAAGACCGTCGCTTCCCTGCTGGACAAGGCCGCCAAGTCCGCTCCCGCCGGTTCCGACGTTGCCGTCGCCGCCGTCAAGAGCGCCATCGCTGCCGCCAACTCCGCCTTCGACAACATGAACAAGGCTGCCAAGCAGGTTGCCGAGATCGCCGAAGCCAACGTTGCCGCCGCCACCAACGCCACCGTCAAGGCCGTCGGCGCCACCGCCGGCAAGAAGAAGGCCGCCTAAGCAGCCATTCCCCAGAACCCCCGCCACGAGCGGGGGTTTGCATTCCCCGACAAGAAAATCAACCAACCTTTCCCGGAGGAACTACCCATGAGCAACCCGAATCTCGACCAACTCGCCGCCGCCCAAAAGGCCAACGCCGAAGTCATGATGGCTCTGCTGCGCACCGCCTTCAACGGCGTCGAGCGCCTCACCGCCCTGAACATGGCCGCTTCCCGCGAGTTCTTCAACAACGCCGTGGCCAACACCCAGCAGATCATGGGTGCCAAGGACGCCAACGAGATGGCCAAGCTGAACGCCCAGCTTGCCCAGCCCAACGTCCAGAAGTGGACCGAGTACTCCCGCAGCATCTACGACCTGGTGTCCCAGATGCAGAAGGAAGTCACCACCGTGATGGAGTCCCAGTACAACTCCTTCACCAAGAACGCCTCCAGCGCCGTCGAGAAGGCCACCGCCTCCGCTCCCGTGGGTGGCGACGTCTTCGCCGCCGCCATGAAGTCCATGCTCAACGCCTCCACCAAGGCCTTCGACAACATGACCTCCATGGCCAAGCAGCTTTCCGACATCGCCGAAGCCAACATGCAGGCCGCCGGCAAGGTCACCGGCAAGGCCGTCAGCGCCACCGCTGCTGCCGCCAAGAAGACCGCCAAGTAACAAGCCTTCCGCTTGTCTCCGGGACCCGGCCATGGCCGGGTCTTGTCGTTTACGCAAATGCAAGAGGCCCCGCCGCGGCGGGGCCTCCCATTGCGCTGCCGTCGCAAGCTACTTCTTCAGGGAATCGCGAATCTCGCGCAGAAGGACGATGTCTTCCGGCGTTGCCGGCTCGGCGGCGGGAGGCGGCGCCGGCTCCTCCTTGGGGCGCAGGCGGTTGATCTGTTTGACCATCATGAAGATGATAAAGGCCAGGAGGATGAAATTGACCAGGATGGTCAGGAAGCTGCCGTAGGCGAAGACGGGGATCCCGGCCTTCTTGATGTCGGCAAGGGCGGTGAGGTTGTTGGGGTTCTTGCCCAGCACGAAGAACAGGTTGGAAAAATCCAGGCTGCCGATCATCGCCCCCACGACGGGCATGATCAGGTCGCCGACGATCGAATCGACGATCTTGCCGAAGGCCCCGCCGATGATGACGCCCACCGCCAGATCGACGGCATTGCCCTTGACGGCGAACTCCTTGAACTCACTCAGCATGCTCATGGGAACCTCCTTGTGTCGTGGAACGGATTGCTTGGATGGCCGTCCATTATTCGGGGGGCATGGCACCCCGTCAACGGCGCTTTCTAGCCGTCAGCCGCAATAATTGTGCAGCTTGTCCAGCCGTTCCGCAGCCGCCAGCAGGGTTTCCTCCCGCTTGGCGAAACAGAAGCGCACCACCCGGTCGTCCCGCCCGTCGCCGAAAAAGGCTGACACGGGAATGACCGCCACCCCGATCTCCCGCGCCATCCATTCGGCGAACTCGCCGTCGGGCCGGTCGGAGATGGCGTCGTAGCGCGCCAACTGGAAATAGGTGCCGCGGCAGGGCAAGAGCTCGAACGGCGTCGCCGCCAGCAACCGGCGGAAGAAGTCCCGCTTCTCCTGGTAGAAGGCCGCCAGGCGCTGGTGGCGCCCGGCATCCTGCATGTATTCCGCCAGGGCCAGTTGGGAGGGGGTATGCACGGTGAAGACGTTGAACTGGTGCACCTTGCGGAATTCCGCCATGAGTTCCGCCGGCCCGACGATATAGGCGATCTTCCAGCCGGTAATGTGATAGGTCTTGCCGAAGCTCGACACCGCCAGGCTGCGGGCCGCCAGGTCCCGGTGCCCGGCGACGCTGGCATGGCCCTCGCCGTCGAAGGCGATGTGCTCGTAGACCTCGTCGGAAAGCACCACGATGTCGGTGCCGGCGACGACAGCCGCCAGCCGGTCGAGGTCGGCGCCGGTGAGCAGGCTGCCGGTAGGGTTGTGGGGGCTGTTGATGACGATCATGCGGGTGCGGGGCGTGAGGGCGCGCGCCACCGCCTCCCAATCCACGGCGTAGTCCGGGAAGCGGAGCTGGCAGCGTACCGCCTTGCCGCCGACGGTTTCGATGGCCGGCACGTAGGAGTCGTACACCGGTTCGAAGACGATGACCTCGTCCCCCGGCCGCACGAAGGCGGCGACAGCGGTAAAGATGGCCTGGGTGGCGCCGGCGGTGACGGTCACCTCCGTTTCTGGATCGAAGGCCGTGCCGTACAGGACAGCCACCTTGTCGGCGATGGCCTGGCGCAGCTCCGGCACGCCGGCCATAGGTGCGTACTGGTTGCGCCCGGCCAGCATGTGGCGGTGGGCGGCGTCGAACAACTCCGGCTCCGCCTGGAAATCCGGAAAGCCCTGGGACAGGTTGATGGCCCCGCACTCCGCCGCCAGCCGGGACATAACGGTGAAGATGGTGGTCCCCATCCCGGGAAACCTGGAACTGACGGCGACGGAGGAAGCGATCATGGCGGCACCTGCAAGACGGACGCCGCCATGGTAGCCAGGGCTTCGGTACCCTGTCGAGAGCGCCGCTACTGTTTGACGAAGACGATCTGCGTCGGCGTCGGCGCCGGGAAGTCGGCACTCCCCAGAGCCTCGCGGATCACCTTGTTGGTGTCGAAATAGACCTGCCAGTAGTGATCGTTGTGGCAATAGGGCCGAACCGCCAGCACCGGGCCGACCAGATTGAATTCGAGGATTTCCACATCCACCGGCGGCTCCGTCAGCACGTTGGCGACCGCCGCCACCCGAGCCTTGAGCAGCGCCACCGCAGCGGCGTGGTCGGCCGCGCCGGCAAGCTGCGCTTTCAGGTCCACCCGGCGGAAGGGGTTGATGCTGAAGTTCTGGATGGTGTCGCTGAAGATCTTGTTGTTGCCGACCAGGGTCATGATGTTGTCCGGCGTGTTGATGGCCGAGGCGAAGAGCCCGACCTCCTTGACCGTGCCGGTGATGCCGGCGACGGTGACGAAATCCCCCACCTTGATGGGCCGCAGGACAATGAGGAAGACCCCCGCCGCGAAGTTGGAAAGCAATCCCGACCAGGCCAGGCCGATGGCCACGCCGGCGGCGGCGAAAAGCGCGGCGAAGGTGGTGGTCTGGATACCGAAGTAGCCGAGGATGCCGACTACCAGGAGGATATTGAGGGTCACGTTGACCACCGTGCCCAGGTAGCGCATGACTGTCGCGTCGACCTTCTGGCGCTCCAGGGCCGACTGGATGGCCTGGCCGACGAGCCCGATCAGCCAGCGGCCGATGACCCAGAAGGCGATGGCGGCAAGAATCTTGACGCCGAGATCGGCGGCGTACTGGAGGATGATCTCCTGCCAGCGGGCGATGTCCTGTTCGTTCATGGTGTGCTCCTTTGCCCGGTTCGTCCGGCATCGACGTGACACCGGCATGACGGCAATGTACGCGCACATACCCGCCGCAACCAGTTCTTTGGCCGGCAGATAATGTGCAACAATCCGCCCATGAAAATCGACGGCATCCCCACCCGCACCCTGCGCGCCCATCCCGACCTGGGCGCCATCGACATCATCGACCAGACCCGGCTGCCCCATGCCCTGCATTGGGTACGCATCGCCAACCGCGCCGCGGCGGCCCACGCCATCCGCGCCATGCAGGTGCGGGGCGCGCCCCTCATCGGCGTCACCGCTGCCTACGGCGTCGCCATCGCCCTCGGCGCCGACGCCTCCAACGAAGCCCTGGACCAGGCCCTGGCGACGCTCGCGGCCACCCGGCCCACCGCCGTCAACCTGCACTGGGCCCTGGCCCGCATGGCGGCCCGCCTGCGCCCCCTGCCCCCCGCCCAGCGCCACGACGCCGCCTGGACCGAGGCCGCCGCCATCGAGGAAGAGGACGTGGCCCAGAACCGGGCCATCGGCGAGCACGGCCTCGCCCTCCTGCGCGGCCTCTCCCCGCGCCGGGACGGGCGCCTCAACCTGATGACCCACTGCAACGCCGGCTGGCTGGCCACGGTGGACTGGGGCACCGCCCTGGCTCCCATCTACGCCGCCTGGGAAGCGGGTCTCGACCTCCACGTCTGGGTGTCCGAAACCCGGCCCCGCAACCAGGGCCTGCTCACCGCCTGGGAGCTGGCCCAGCACGGCGTGCCCCACACCGTCGTTGCCGACAACGCCGCCGGCATCCTCATGGGAGAAGGCCGCGTCGACGCCGTCATCGTCGGCGCCGACCGCATCGCCGCCAACGGCGACGTCGCCAACAAGGTGGGCACCTACCTGAAGGCCCTGGCCTGCGCCGACAATGGCCTGCCCTTCTACGTGGCCGCCCCCCGTTCCACCCTCGACTTCGCCTGTCCCCACGGCGGCGCCATCCCCATCGAGGAACGGGAAGGGGACGAACTGCGCCTGGTCCCCGGCGTCGACGACCGCGGCACGCCGACGGCGGTACGGCAACTGCCCGCCCGGGAAGCCGTCGGCAACCCGGCCTTCGACGTCACCCCGGCCCGCCTGGTGGCCGCCATCGTCACCGAGCGCGGCGCCTGCCCGGCCAGCCGCGAGGGCCTCGCCGGCCTCTACCCGGAGTCGGCGCCATGAACGACGCCCTGAAAGAAGTCCCCTTGGGGGACGCCCTGAAAGAAGTCCCCTTGGGGGACGCCCGGAAAGAAGTCCCCTCGGGGGACGCCCGGAAAGACGCTCCGGCGGGAGACCCCCGCGCCGAACTGATTGCCACCGCCCGGGCCATGACCGCCGCCGGGCTCAACAAGGGCACCGCCGGCAACCTCAGCCTGCGGGAAGGCGACGGTTTCTGGATCACCCCCACGGGCATGGACTATGCCGGCCTGGAGCCCGACGACATTCCCTTCATGACCCTGGACGGCGCGGTTTCCGGCCGCCGCCGGCCCTCCTCCGAATGGCGCTTCCACCGGGACATCTACGCCGCCCGACCGGAAGCCGGCGCCGTGCTCCACGCCCACTCGCCCTACGCCACCAGCCTGGCCTGCCTGCGCCGGGACATCCCGCCCTTCCACTACATGATCGCCCGCTTCGGCGGCGACACCGTGCGCTGCGCCGCCTATGCCACCTTCGGCACCCAGGAACTCTCCGCCGCCGCCCTCGCCGCCCTGGAGGGCCGCAGCGCCTGCCTGCTGGCCAACCATGGCCTGCTGCTCTTCGCCCGCGACCTGCCCCGGGCGCTGGCCCTGGGCATCGAACTGGAAGAATTGTGCGGCCAGTACTGGCGGGCCTGCCAACTGGGGGCGCCGGCGTTGCTCTCGGCCGACGAAATGGCGGTGGTGCTGGAGAAGTTCCGCACCTACGGACAGCAATAGCCGTCAGCCGCCCCGTTCCCGCCGTTCAAGCTCGACGCGGGCAGTGTAGCGCCGGATGCGGGTCCCGGCGGCCGCCTTGCGCGGCCTCCCCGCACGTCCGGACAATCCGGCCCATGGCCTATACGGCTCCGGGCAGGGGTCGGGCAGGGGCATTCTCTTCGGTGCCCGGCAGGCCCGGCAAGTTCAGTCGCAGCCGCTTGTCGAAGGGCACCGGGCCATAGCCTTCGACAGTCAGCGTCCCCTTCGCCCGCACCTCGACGCCTTCCCGGGCCAGGCGCCCCCAGCCCCGGAACTGGCGCAGGAAACGCCCCAGGTCGCTGGCCGCCCGCAGGTCGAGCAAGGCTTCCCCGCGGGGCGGCACACGCACCGGCCGCAGGGACTGCCCGGCAGCGAAGGGCCGGCCGTCCACGTCCATCGTGAAATCCACCCGCTCGATGGGCAACTCCACGGCGTTGGGATTGCTCACCCGCAACCGCAGGATGAACTGCTGTTCCGTCGGGGAAACCGCCCCCGGCTCGATGCCGACCAGGGCGACCTGGGGGGCTTCGCGCAGGGTGGCGCAGGCGGCCATCGCCAGGGCCAGCAGCAGGGCCCGGAAGCGCCCGTTCATGCGGCTCCGCCGAGGTTTTCCAGGACCCGCAGCAGGGAGGCCGTGTCGTCCCGCCCCCAGCCCCGGGCCATCAGGGCGTTCAACTGCTGCCCGACCTGGGCGGCCAGGGGCATGGGCACGCCGGCCCGGCGGCCGGCATCGAGGAGGATGCCGAAATCCTTGTGGTGCAGGCGGGCCTCGATGCCGGCGGTGAAATTACGGCCCACCATGCGTTCGCCCATGACCTCCAGCACCCGGCTGGCAGCCGAGCCGCCGGCCAGGGCCTGCTTCACCCTGCCGCACTCGACGCCGGAAGCGGCGGCGAGATGCAGGGCCTCGGCGGCGGCC
This sequence comes from Rhodocyclaceae bacterium, assembly GCA_036732025.1. GTDB lineage: Bacteria > Pseudomonadota > Gammaproteobacteria > Burkholderiales > Rhodocyclaceae > SSSZ01. The sequence goes on along the minus strand of DAINDE010000008.1, from coordinate 51,346 downwards.
TGGATGGCGGCCACCATGATCATCTGGTTGCAGGCCTTGGCCACCTGCCCGGCGCCGTTGGGGCCCACATGGACGATGCGCCGGCCCAGGCATTCGAGCAGGGGCCGCACCCGCTCCAGCACCGCCGCCTCGCCGCCGGCCATGATGGCCAGGGCGGCGTCCATGGCCCCCTGGACGCCACCGGAAACCGGGGCGTCGAGCATATGGATGCCGCGTTCGGCCAGGGCCGCGGCGATGCGCCGGGCCGCGTCGGGAGCGATGGTGGAGCAATCGACCAGCACGCTGCCCGGGGCCATGCCGTCGCGCAAGCCGTCCGGCCCGAGGGCGACGGCCTCCACGTCGGCGCTGCCGGTGATGATGGTGAAAACCACCTCGCAGCGCCGCCCCAGTTCCGCCGGGGTGGCGCAGAGGACGGCCCCCTGCCCGGCCAGGGGAACGGCGCTCGCGGGGCGCCGCGCCCAGACCGCCAGATCGTGGCCGGCCCGCAGCAGGTGCCCGGCCATGGGCCCGCCCATGGCGCCGAGGCCGATGAAGCCGACGCGCATTTATCGCTCCTGCCCGGAAAGCCGCTCCAGCAGCTTCAAGACGGCGATGGAATCCTCCTCGCCCAGGCCGGAGCCGACCATGGCGTTGAACATCTGCGCCGTCGCCGCCGCGCCGGGCAGGCAAAGGTTGAGTTCATGGGCCGTCTGCATGACGATGTTGAGGTCCTTCTCGTGCATCCAGCTTTTGAAGCCCGGCTTGAAATTGCGGTCGAGCATGCGCTGGCCGTGGTTTTCCAGGATCTTGGAGTAGGCGAAGCCGCCCAGCAGGGCCTCCCGCACCTTGGCCGGGTCCACGCCGCTCTTCGCGGCGAAGGCGAAGGCCTCGGCCACCGCCAGGACGCCCATGCCGGTGACGATCTGGTTGGCGGCCTTGGCCACCTGGCCGGCGCCGGAAGCGCCCACGTGGACGATGTTCCGGCCCATGCAGGCAAAGGCCGGCTGGGCGGTGGCAAAGCCGGCGGCGGAACCGCCCACCATGATCGACAAGGTGCCGGCGACGGCGCCCACCTCGCCGCCGGACACCGGGGCGTCGAGGAAATCGACGCCGGCGGCGGCCAGGCGGGCAGCGATGTCGCGGGCGGCGGCCGGAGCGATGGTGCTCATGTCCACCGCCACCAGGCCGGGGGTGGCGCCGCGGGCGACGCCGGCCTCGCCGAGCATGACCTCGGCCACGTCCGGCGCGTCGGCCACCATGGAAATCACCAGTTCGCAATCCCTCGCCGCCTCGGCGGGGCTGCCGGCCTCGGCAGCGCCGGCGGCCAGCAGCGGCTGCCGGGATTCGGGGCGGCGGGCCCAGACGGTGACGGCGTGGCCGCCTTTCAGGAGGTTGAGGGCCATGGGGCGTCCCATGATGCCCAGGCCGATGAAACCGATGCGCATGACGTTCTCCGGGGTTGGCGAGCGGAGAAGTTTACGCTCCCCGGCAGAATTTTTCCGCTTCCGCCGGCGCCACCGGGCGGCTGAAATGGTAGCCCTGGGCCGTGCCGCAGCCGTGGGTGCGCAGGAAGGCCAGTTGCCCCGGGGTCTCCACCCCTTCCGCCACGGTCTCCAGGCCGAGGGCCCGGGCCAGGGCGATGACCGACTGGGCGATGGTGGCGTCGGAGGGATCGATCTCGATGTCCATGACGAAGGAGCGGTCGATCTTCAGGCGGTCGAGGGGGAAGCGCTTGAGGTAGGCAAGGGAGGAATAACCGGTGCCGAAATCGTCGATGGCCAGGCCGACGCCCAGGTGCTTGAGTTCGATGAGGGTGTCCACCGCCGCCTCGGCGGTTTCCATCAGGGTGCCCTCGGTGATCTCCAGTTCCAGGCAGTGGGCAGGCAGGCCGCTCTCCCGGAGGATGGCCGCCACCAGGTGGGGGAAACGGCGTTGGCGGAACTGGTAGGGGGAAATGTTCACCGCCACCCGTCCGAAGGGCACGCCCCCGTCAAGCCAGGCCCGGGCCTGGGCACAGGCTTCCCGCAGCACCCAGTCGCCGATGTGGGTGATGACGCCGATTTCCTCGGCCAGGGGGATGAACTGGCTGGGCATGACCAGGAGGTGATCGGGGGGCTGCCAGCGGATGAGGGCCTCGACCCCGGTCACCCGGCCGCTCGCCAGGTCCACCTGGGGCTGGTAGTGGAGCAGGAATTCGTCGCGCCGGGCCACCGCCGCCCGCAGGCGCATCTCCAGTTGCAGGCGCTGGGTCGCTGCGGCGTTCATCTCGGCGGCGTAGAACTGGAAGTTGTTCCGCCCCAGGCCCTTGGCATGGTACATGGCCGTGTCGGCGTTCTTCATCAGGGTCTCGATGTCCAGGCCGTCCTCGGGGAAGACGCAGATGCCGATGGAGGGCGAGGTGTGCAGTTCCTGGCCCTCGAAGCGGTAGGGCTGGTTGAGGCGGTCGATGATCTTCTGCGCCACCATGGCGGCGTCCCCGGGCAGGTGGCCGCGCTCTAGGACCATCACGAACTCGTCGCCGCCGATGCGGGCGACGATGTCGGAATCCCGCACGGCACCCCGGATACGCCGGGCCACTTCGCACAGCAGGAGATCGCCGACGTGGTGGCCGAGGGTGTCGTTGATGCGCTTGAAGTTGTCCAGGTCGATGAACATCACGGCCATGCGCTCCCCCTCGCGCCGGGCCTGGCTCAGGGCGTGTTCCAGATGGAGCATGAGGGTGACCCGGTTGGGCAGGCCGGTGAGGGCGTCGTGGTGGGCGAGGAAATGGACCCGCTCCTCCGTCGCCTTGCGCTCGGTGATGTCGGAGAAGACCGCCACATGGTGGGTGATCCTGCCGGCCTCGTCGCGGATGGTGTCGATGGTCATCCACTTGGGGTAGAGGCTGCCGTCCTTGCGCTTGTCCCAGATTTCGCCTGACCAGTGGCCTTCGTCGTTGATCCGGCGCCAGAGATCCTGGAAGAAAGCGGCGTCGTGGCGGCCGGAACTCATGATCTTGGGGTCGCGCCCCACCACCTCGGCCTCGCTGTAGCCGGTGATGGCCTGGAAGGCGGCATTCACCGAAACGATGCGGTTTTGCGCGTCGGTGATGACGATGGCTTCGGAATTGACTTCGAACACCTTGCGGGCGAGCAGCAGTTGCTCCTTGGCCGCCTGCTCCGCCGTCAGATCCTCGACGATCCACACCGAACCAGCGTAGGGGTCGGCCGGATCGAAGGCCCGGCCGGCGATACGTCCCCAGAAGAGCGAGCCGTCGCGGCGCCGCAACTCCAGCTCCATGCGCGCTTCCCGGCCGGCGGCCAGATCGCCGTACACCTGCTCGCCCACCTGCAGATAGACCGCCTCGGAGGGATACCACACCCGGGTCGAGCAGCCGGACATTTCGCCGGGAGCGAAGCCGAAAATTTCCTCCAGGCGGGTATTGCAGCGGTCGATCTTGCGCTTGCGCAGGAGGGCGATGCCCACCACCGCCGTGTTGAGGATGCCGTAGAGTTCCTGCATGGCCTTCTGCAAGGCATCCTGGGCGTATTTCTCCGTGGAGATGTCCTGGATGATCCACAGGGTGCCCAGGTCGGCTGCCCCGTAGCCTACCGCCCGGGCGGAAAGGCGGGCCCAGAAGAGGGAGCCGTCCGACCGGCGCAACCGGGCGTCGGCGGCGAAGGGCAGGCCCTCCCGCAGTCGCCCGGCGGCCTGCTCGCTGAGGAGGACATACTCCGCCTCGGAAGGGAAGATGCGGGCACCGGGCTGGCCGATCAGATCCTCCGGCCGGCAGCCCAGCAGTTCCGCCGCGCTGCGGTTCACCCGCCGGTAGCGCCGGTCCGAAGTGAGCAACAGGCCGACGGTGGCGGCCTCGAACACCGCCTCCTGGGCGGAGAGCAGGCGGCAATCGCCGGGCGCGCAACTACCCGCGGCCTTGCCGCGCTCGCCCCCCGCCAGCGCTTCCCCCTTGCCCTTCGTCGCCATGCCCACCTCTATTGTTATGGGGCGAGAGGCTGCGCCCGGAGGGACCGGTTGTCAAGGCCGGATGGTCAAATCCGCCCTGCCGCTCCCCTCAACCGCAACAGTTGCCGCCGTCCCCGCGTTTGACGCCCAGCTTGGCCAGCAGTTTCTCCGGCGGGCAAAAGCCGGTGAAACCGCTCTGGAAGAGGTTGAGCCCGACGAAGGCGGTGAAGGCGAGGAACCACTTGGAAACGAAAATGGGACTGCCTTCGACGCCAAGGGCCAGGGAGAGCAGCACGAAGCCGCCGGCCATGCTGCGGATGATGCGTTCGATGGTCATGGATAATCCTCCCGCAGGGCCGCCTCAAGGAGGATTGCTCCCCCTCGGGGGGCAGCGAACAAGGTGAGCGTGGGGGTCATTCGAGTTCCTTTCTGAAAGCGGCGTAGTAGAGCACCGGGATGACGACCAGGGTGAGCAGGGTCGATACCAGGATGCCGAAGATGAGGCTCAAGGCGAGTCCGTTGAAGATGGGGTCGTCGAGAATGAACAGGGCACCGAGCATGGCGGCCAGGGCGGTGAGGGCGATGGGCTTGGCCCGCACCGCCGCCGATTGGACGATGGCCTCCCTGAAGGGCATGCCGGCGGCCACCTGTTCCCGGATGAAATCGACGAGCAGGATGGAATTGCGCACGATGATGCCGGCCAGGGCGATCATGCCGATCATCGAGGTGGCGGTGAATTGCGAACCGAACAGGGCATGGCCGGGCATGACGCCGATGATGGTCAGCGGAATCGGCGCCATGATGATCAGCGGCACCAGATAGCTGCCGAAGTGGGCCACCACCAGCAGGTAGATGAGGATGAGGCCGACGCCATAAGCAAGCCCCATGTCGCGGAAGGTTTCGTAGGTGACCTTCCACTCGCCGTCCCACTTTACCGAAAAACCGGCATAGGGGTCGTTGGGCTGGCGAATGAACCACTCACCCAGGGTACCGCCCTCCTTCAGCGCCATGCCGTTGATCTTGGAGCGCACGTCGAACATGCCGTAGAGGGGCGAATCGAGTTTGCCTCCGGTGTCACCTACCACATAGACCACCGGCAGCAGATCCTTGTGGTAGATGGCCTTCTCCCGCGGCTGCTCGCGGACCTCGACCAATTCCGAAACCGGCACCAGCCGTCCCTCCCGGGAACGGACCTTGAGCTTCAGGAGCGCATCGAGGCTGGATTGCTTTTCCGCCGGCAGGGTGACCCGGACGGGAATCTCGAACTTGGAATCGGCGTTGTGGGCCGGCGTCACGTCCTGGCCGGCCAGCCCCAGGCCCACCACCTCGACGATGTCGCTCTGGGCCACGCCCAGGAGGGCGGCCTTGCTCTGCAGCACGTGGAGCACGGTCTTCTTGGCGTCGGCCTGGATGGTGTCGTCCACCGCCACCAGGTCCGGCGTCTTTTCGAAAGCAGTGCGCACCTGCTTGCCTACCGCGATCTGGCCCGGGTAATCGGGACCGTAGATCTCGGCGACGATGGGCGACAGCACCGGCGGTCCCGGCGGCACCTCGACAACTTTGGCGTTGCCGCCGAACTTCTTGCCGATGGCTTCTACCGATTCGCGCACGGAAACCGCGATGGCGTGGCTGCTGCGGGAGCGGTGGTGCTTGTCGGCCAGGTTCACCTGGATGTCGCCCTGCTCCGGCAAGCCCCGCAGGTAGTACTGGCGCACCAGGCCGTTGAAGTTGATGGGCGAGGCGGTGCCGGCATAGGCCTGGTAATTGGTGACCTCCTCCACCTGGGCCAGCTCGGCGCCAATTTCGTGCAGCACCCGGGCGGTTTCCTCCACCGGCGTGCCCACCGGCATGTCCAGCACCACCTGGAATTCGCTCTTGTTGTCGAAGGGCAGCATCTTCAGCACGACGAGCTGGAAGTAGGCCAGCGATACGGAACCGAGAATGAGGAAGACGATGGCGATGCCCAACTTGATCCGCATGGCCCGGCCCTTGGCCTCGTCGAGGAAGGGTGTCAGCAGCTTGCGGAAGGTGGTGTCTAGGTAGGCGTCGAGGGAACGGGGCGAAACAACTCCCTCCCCTTCAAGGGGAGGGTTGGGGTGGGGGTGGGGGAAAACGGTGGTTCCAACACCCTGTCCGCCTTGGCATTCCGCTCCCCCATCCCCCTCCTGTCCGCCCACGGCCGGGCCTGCATGCCCGACCGGCTGCGCGGGCGCGGAGCGGTGCTCCGCGAAATCCCCGCTTCGCCCCCCTTGAAGGGGGAGGGACTTATGCTGATCCCCACCCAGCAGCTTGCCCGCCAGCCAGGGCGTCACCACGAAGGCCACGGCCAGGGAGATGGCCATGCCCATGGACGAGTTGATGGGGATGGGGCTCATGTACGGCCCCATGAGGCCGGTGACGAAGGCCATGGGCAGGAGGGCGGCGATGACCGTAAAGGTAGCCAGGATGGTGGGCCCGCCCACCTCGTCCACCGCCGGCGGGATGAGTTCGAGCAGCGGCTTGTCGGGGTGCAGGGCCTGCCAGCGGTGGATGTTCTCGACCACCACGATGGCGTCGTCCACCAGGATGCCGATGGAGAAGATCAGGGCGAAGAGCGACACCCGGTTGAGGGTGAAACCCCAGGCCCAGGAGGCGAAGAGGGTGGCGGCCAGGGTCAGGGAGACGGCGACGCCGACGATGACCGCCTCCCGCTTGCCGAGGGCGAAAAAGACCAGGAGCACGACGAAGGCGGTGGCGAAGGCCAGCTTGCCGATAAGCTTCTGGGCCTTCTCGGTGGCCGTTTCGCCGTAGTTGCGGGTGACCGTGACCTCGACGCCCTCGGGGATAACGGTGCCCTTGAGGTCGTCGATGCGCTTCAAGGTGGCGTTGGCGACGTCCGCCGCATTGACCCCGGGCTGCTTGGAAAGCTGCAGGGTGACGGCGGGCAGTTCGCCCTCCTGGGTGCCGAACCAGACGTAGCGCGTCGGCTGGTCGGCGCCGTCCTCGACCTTGGCCACGTCGCTCATGAATACCGGCTTGCCCTCGCGCACGGCCACCACCAGTTGCTTCACGTCGGCGGCGGATTCCAGGTAGGTGCCGGTCTGCACCAGCACGTCCCGGTTGCCACTCACCAGGCTGCCGGAGGACTGCAGGGCGTTGGAAACCTTCAGTGCACCGGCCAGATCCTGGGGGGTGACGCCGAAGGCGTTCATGCGTTCAGTGTCCATCTGCACGCGGATGACGTGGTCCGGCCCACCGATCGTCGACACGTCGCGGGTGCCCTTGATGCGCTTCAGCTCGATCTCGACGGCCCGCGCCACCTGCTGCAGGTCGAAGGCGGAACGGGCGGCATCCCGGGTCCAGAAGGTCAGGCCGACGATGGGCACGTCGTCGATGCCCTTGGGCTTGATCACCGGTTCCGCCACGCCGAGGTTGGGGGGCAGCCAGTCGCGATGGGAATGGACGGTGTCGTAGAGGCGCACCACAGCGTCGTTGTATTTCACCCCCACGTCGAACTGCACGGTGATCACCGCCATGCCCGGCCGCGACACGGAATAGACGTGCTCGACGCCATGCATGCGCGAGAGCACTTGCTCCCCCGGCCGTGCCACCAGATTCTCCACGTCCTTGGCCGAGGCGCCGGGGAAGGCCACCAGCACGTCGGCCATGGTCACGTCGATCTGGGGCTCCTCCTCCCGGGGCGTCACCAGGGTGGCGAAGAGGCCCAGGAGGAATGCCACGATCGCCAGCAGCGGCGTCATCCGCGACTGGAGGAAGAGCTTGGCGATGCGGCCGGAAATACCCATCAAACGTCAATGTCCTTTCAATTTCAGGATGCCCAGGGCGTCCATGACCAGCTTTTCATAGACCGTCTCGCTGGTGCCCTTCTTCAGCTTGTGCATGAAATACTTTTCGAAACCCACCTTGGCCAGGTGCACCCACTTGCCCTCGCCGAACCAGCTCACGTTGCGGGGCGGGATCTGCGGCAGGGCGACGAAGGCGGCGCCGGTGTCGCCGAAGTCGGCGAGGCAGACGGCGTTCCAGGTGGCCTTGCGGGTCGGTTCCTTGCCCTCCAGCACGGCGCGGATGTTCTTGGCCGTGGCGGTGACCATGGACTCGATCATGTAGCCGGTCTTGGGCGTCCCGGTGGGAATCGGCGTCGCTTCCACCGGCGGGATGGCGACGCAGACGCCGATGGCGTACACGTTCGGGTACTTGGGGTTACGCTGGAAGGCGTCGATGGGAATGAAGCCCCGGGGGTTGCTCAGGCCCTCGACCCCGAACACGGCGTCGACGCCCTTGAAGGCCGGCAGCATCATCGAATACTTGAAGGGCAGCTCGTGGTCCTTCTTCGGCTTGCCTTCGTCGTCGTGCTCGGTGACGAACATCTTGCCCGCTTCCACCCTGGTCACCTTGGCGTTGCAGATCCACTTGATGTGCTTGCTGCGGAAGGTGGATTCCATCAAGCCCTTGGAGTCGCCGACGCCGCCCAGGCCCAGGTGGCCGATGTAGGGTTCGGCGGTGACGAAGGTCATGGGCACCCGGTCGCGGATCTTGCGCCGGCGCAGGTCGGTCTCCATGATCATGGCGAACTCGTAGGCGGGGCCGAAGCAGGAAGCCCCCTGCACGGCGCCGACGACGATGGGGCCGGGGTCCTGCACGAACTCCCGCCACGCCTTTTCGGCCTCGACGGCATGGTCCACGTGGCAGATGGACTGGGTGTGCCCCTTAGGCCCCAGCCCCTCGATCTCGTCGAAGGCCAGCTTGGGGCCGGTGGAGACGATGAGGAAGTCGTAATCGACGCTGCGGCCGTCGTCCAGTTCGAGCTGGTTGCGCTCGGGATGGACGCGCTTCACCCCCACCGGGATGAAGCCGATCTTCTTCCGCTCCAGGAGGGGGCCAGCCTCCAGCTCGATTTCCTCGCGCTGGCGCCAGTTCACCGCCACCCAGGGGTTGGAAGGGACGAAGTGGAATTTCGGGTTGTTGGAAACGACGGTGATGCGGTCCTCGGGACGGGCGTTTTCCCGCATCTCGAAGGCCATGGTCATACCGCCCAGGCCGCTGCCAATGATCACGACGTGTGCCATACAGATCTCTCCTCAACGATGGTGGGACAACCTGCGGCTTCGCCGTGCCGCTTATTTTGTGTTCTGCTTCTGCGCGATGCCGGCCTTCACCGCATCGACGACAACCTTTTCCCCGGGGGCCAGCCCGGCCAGCACCTCGATCTCGCCGGCGCCGACGGTTTCGCCCAGGCGCAACTGCCGCAGGCCGAGGCGCCCCTCCGCCCCCTGCACGTAGACCGCCGCCACCTCGCCCCGCCGCACCACGGCGGCGGCCGGCACCGTCAGCTTCTCCGCCTCGCCGATGACGAAATGGACGCGGGCGAACATGCCCGGCGTCGCCTCCGCCACGGGCGGCAGATTGACCCGCACCTGGGAGACATGGGTGGCCGCGTCCGCCGTCGGCAGCACGTTGACGGCGGTGGCATCGACCCACTTGCCCAGTTCGGGAAACTCCACCTTGGCGCCCTTGACCCCGCGCAAGGCGGGCAGGCGGTATTGCGGGATGCTGGCCGTCACCCGCAGCCCGCCCGGCTCGTAGAGGGAGAACAGGGGCTTGCCCAGGTTGGCCATCTCCCCCAGCTCGGTGTGGCGGCGGGCGACGATGCCGGTGATGGGGGCGACGATGGTGGCATGGCTCTGGCCGGCCGAGGCGGCGCTGCGGCCGGCGGCGGCGGCGTCGAAATCGGCCTTGGCCTTGTCCACGGCAGCCTGGCTGACGAATTTCTGCTGCTGCAGGCTCCGGGCGCGCTCGAAGGCGGCCTTGGCGTTGATGTACTGGGCCTGGGCGGCGGCGGCGGCTTCCACCGCCTCGCGGGCGTCGAGACGCATCAGCACCTCGCCCTTCTTCACCGCCTGCCCCGCATCCGCCTTCACCTCCACCACCCGGCCCGCCACCTGGGCCGCCACCGTGGCCTGCTGCACCGCCTCCACCACGGCCTCGGCCGGGAAGGTGACGGCCACGGCATGGGGCTGCACCGCCACCACCGGCAAGGGGTCGGCACGGACGGCGACAGCCAGGGCAAGAAACAGCGCGGGCAGGATATGCGTTTTCATAAATATAAGCATAAACTAATATTTATGGCGCAGCAAGGCGCTCACGCACCCTCCGCGGCTGCTCAGCCCTGCCAGATATTACGGCAGCGGGTCTCCCGGATGCGCCAGGCGGCGGCGGCGCCAAACCAGGCGGCGGCGGCCACCAGGGCGAGCCCCCAGCGGAAATCGTCCACCGAATAGACCCGCACGCCGTTGGCCATGCCGCCCTGCCAGTGGAGGTCCATGACCCAGCCCACCAGGGGCTGCAGGATGGCCCCCGCCAGGAAGCCGCCCATATTGGCCACCGAGGTGGACATGCCCGACAGCAACGGCGGATTGACCTCCTTGGCGCAGGCCCAGGTCAGGGAGAAGCTGGCGGTGGTGAGGCCCATGGCGGCGAAAAGGGCGTAACTCGCCCACAGGGGGGGCGCCACGCCGCTCAGCCAGACCAGCCAGATCAGGCCGTAGAGGTGGGAGCCGACGATGACCACCGGCTTGCGCCGGCCGAGGCGGTCGGAAATGCTGCCGATGACCAGGCAGCCGATGGCAAAGCCGGCGAAATAGAGGGACAGGTGCACCGAGGCCACGGCCCGGGTGAGCCCCAGGGCCTGGGTGAGGAAGGGCATGGCCCAGAGGCCGCCGAAGGTGAAGAAGCTGCCGGACATGCCCAGGTTGACCAGGGCCGCCGGCCAGGTGTCGCGGTTGCGCAGCACGGACAGGAGCCCGCCGAGGACGACGGTGCGGTCGAAGCGGGGCCGGTTGCCGCCCTCCCCCGCCGGAGTGGGACGATCGCGCACCAGCAGCCAGCAGAGGAGGCCCATGACCACCGAGACGGCGCCGACGCCGACGAACACGCCCCGCCAGCCGGCGGCCTGGGCCAGGGCGGAAAGCGGCGCCCCGGCCAGCACCGACCCCAGGTTGCCGACGAGCATCGATGCCCCGACCAGGGTAGCGAAACGGTTCTCCTCGAACCACACGGCGATGATCTTCAACATGGCGATGAAGGTCACCGACACCCCCAGGCCCACCAGGGTCCGGCCGGCCAGGGCTACTTCCAGGCTGGGGGCGAGCCCGAAGATGAGGCTGCCGGCCCCGCCCACCAAGCCGCCAAGGAAAAGGATGCGCCGCGGTCCCAGGGTATCCACCAGGACGCCGGTGGGAATCTGCATCACCGTATAGACGTAGAAATAGGTGGCCGCCAGCACGCCCAGGGAGGCGGCGGAGGTCTGAAAGGCGGCAGCCAGGTCCTGGGCAATGCCGGCCGGGGCGAAGCGCTGGAAGAAGGACAGCACGTAGGCCACGGCGACGACGCCGAGGACGATCCAGCGCCGGCGCGAGGGGGCGGGGGATGGGGTAGTCATGCAGTATCAGCCGCCCCGCGGCCTCGGGAGCCGCGGGGCGGGCGGTAACGGGTCTTTATTTGAGGGTGAGGATCCACTTGGCCAGGGTCGCCGCCTCGGCATCGCTCACTGCCGCGTTGGCCGGCATCACCGGCCCGCCCCCCTCCCCCTTGCTGCCGGTCATGATCTTGCCCGCCAGGGCCGCCTCGGCCCCTTTTTCGCTGGCCCGCCGCTTGGCGATATCCTTGTAGCTCGGCCCCACCAGCTTCTTGTCGACGGTGTGGCAGCCCAGGCAGTTCTTGCTCTTGGCCAGGTCCTCCGAAGCCAGGGCGCCGGTGGCGGCGACCAGCAACGCGGCGGCGAGGCATCCGGATAGTTTCTTGTTCATCTTCTTCTCCTGCGGTAGTGGTTGAACGGGTTCGTGGCGGCGGGCCGGCGGTCAGCCCTTGTACCGGCGGCGCAGCAGCGCGGTCAGCACCGGCGGCGTGATGAGGGTGGTGAGAATGACCATGATGACGATGACCGAGAACATGGCCTCGCTCATCACCCCCAATTGCTTGCCCACCATGGCGAAGATGAGGCCCACCTCGCCCCGGGGCACCATGCCCCAGCCGACGATCCAGGGGTTGTGCCCGCGACCGGCGGCGAAACCGGCGAGGAGTTTGCCCAGCACGGCGGCCGCGGTCACCCCCAGGGCGACGGCGACCAGGCCCGGGTCGGCCAGGGTGGACAGGTCCACCTGCATGCCGGTGAGGACAAAGAAGACCGGCACGAAGAAATAGCCGATGGGCTCGATCATGTGCTCATGCTGGTGGCTGGCATGCCTGGCCAGGGCCGCCCGGATGTTCGCCACCAGGCTGTCGCGGTTTTCCGCCGGCAGCAGGGGCTCGATGTCCTGTACCACCTTGGGCGTCTCGAATTCCTTGAGGAAGACCGGTTCGAAGAGGAGTCCGGCGGCGAAGGCGCCGATGATGGGGGCCAGCCCGATGACGTGGGCCAGCCAGGCGAGGAACAGGCCGGTGGCCAGCACCTGGGCGAAGAGCATGGAATGGCCGCTGTCGAGGCGGGCCAGCCAGCGCGACGAATGGGGGGCCACGGCCCGGCCGACGAGGATGGAGCCCCCCAGGAACAGGACCGCCTTGGCGATGATCCAGCCCACCTCGCCCAGGCTCACCGTCCCCGCCTGGACCAGGCTGGACACCACGGCCAGGATGACCAGGCCGAGGACGTCGTCGATCACCGCGGCACCCAGCACGATGCGGGCCTCGGCCATGCCCAGACGGCCCAGGTCGCGGAAGACGCGGCCGGTGATGCCGACGGATGTGGCGGCGAGGGTGGCGCCGAGGAACAGATAGGCGTTGTCCGGCTTGCCCGGCAGCAGCAGCGGCCCCACCAGCCAGGCGCCGAAGAGGAAAGGCAGGGCGATGCCGACGCTGCCGACGAGGAAGGCCTTGCCCCCCACCTTCACCAGGTCGCCCAGGCGGGTTTCCAGGCCGATCTGGAGGAGGAGGACGATGACCCCCAGCTCCGCCAGGAAGGCGACGATGGGGTCCTTCGCCACCGAGTCGAAATAATGGAAGCCGAGAAGCGAGAGATTGCCCAGGAGAACGCCCAGCAGCAGTTCGCCGAGGACGGCGGGGAAGCCCAGGCGCTGGGCCAGCGGCGCGAAGAGGCGGGCGGCCATGAGGATCATGGCGAGCCAGAGCAGGTTTTCGCCGACGACGCCGGCGCCGGAGGCCAGGGCTGGCGTAGCGAGGCAGGCCAGCAGCAGGATGGCGGGAATTCTGGTCATCGTCGGGCGGAACGGGTTTGGGGAACCCCGATTATGGCGGAATCCGGCCACCGGTTGACAGGTGCCACATCAGGGAAACCCCGGGGTTGACGGCGGCTTCAGGGGCGGGTGTCGAGCCAGGACTCCAGTTCGGCCGCCGGCATGGGCCGGGCGAAGTAGTAGCCCTGGGCTTCGTCGCAGCGGAGCACCCGCAGGTAGTCGAGGAGGCGCTCGTCCTCGACCCCTTCGGAGACGGTCCTCAGGTTGAGACTGCGCGCCATCTGGATGATGGCCCGCACGATGGAGGCGGCCTCGGAATCGCTGGCCATGTCGCGCACGAAGGACTGGTCGATCTTCAGGCGATCCACGGCGAAGCGCTTGAGATAGGCGAGACTGGAGTAGCCGGTGCCGAAATCGTCGATGGAAAGCTTGAGGCCCAGGGATTTCAGGCGCTGGACGGTGGCCAGAACGTGCTCGGTATTGGTGAGCAGCAGGGATTCCGTCAATTCCAGCTCCAGGTAGCGCGGTTCCAGGCCGGAACGGGCCAGCGCCCCCATCACCGTCTGCTCGATGTCGCCCCGGCGGAACTGGATGGCGGAAAGGTTCACCGCCATCGTCAGTTCCGGCCGCCCGGCCCGCTGCCAGGCCACCGCCTGGCGGCAGGCCTCGTTGAGGACCCACTCGCCGATGGGAACGATGAGGCCGCTGTCCTCGGCCACCGGGATGAACTGGGCCGGCGGCACCAGGCCCTTCTCCGGGTGGAGCCAGCGGATGAGGGCCTCGACGCCGATGACCCGGCCGCTGGCAATGTCGATCTGGGGCTGGTAATACAGGCGGAATTCGTTGCGCACCAGGGCATGGCGCAGCCCCGTGGTGGTCTGCAGGCGGGCCACCGCATCCACGTTCATGCGCTGGTCGAAGAAACGGTAGGTGTTGCGGCCGGCTTCCTTGGCGTGGTACATGGCCGTCTCGGCCATCTTGAGCAGGGTGTCGAAATCCTCGCCGTCGTCCGGGCAGACGGCGACGCCCACCGACAGCGAGACGCCCACCTCCTGGCCCTGGATGAAGAAGGGGCGCTCCCCCGCCTCCAGCATCTTGCCCACCACCTGGCCGATGGCGTCGATGTCGTGGAGGTCGCTCAGGACCACCAGGAATTCGTCGCCCCCCTGGCGGCTGACCGTATCGGTGTCGCGCACCGACTCCTGCAGCCGCTTGGCCACGCCCCGCAGGAGATCGTCGCCGACGCCATGGCCCAGGGAATCGTTGATGGCCTTGAAGCGGTCCAGGTCGATGAGGAGCAGGGCCGCCTTGCTGCCGCTGCGCAGGGCGTAGGCCACGGCCATGGCGAAACGCTCGCGGAAGAGGCTGCGGTTGGGCAGGCCGGTGAGGCCGTCGTGGTGGGCCATGTATTCGATGCGCGCTTCGCTCGCCTTGCGCTCGGTGATGTCGGTGAAGATGCCAAGGTAGTGGCTGATCCGGCCCGCCGCGTCGCGCACCACGGAAATGCCCAGCCATTCGGGATAAACCTCGCCGTTCTTGCGCCGGTCCCAGATCTCGCCGTGCCAGTAGTCCCGTTCCCGCAGGCTGGCCTCCATGGCTTCGAAGAACGGCCGGTCATGGCGCCCCGAGGCGAGGAAGCGGGGATGCCGCCCCAGGGCTTCGGCCGCGGAATAGCCGGTGATGCGCGTGAAGCCGCGGTTCACTTCGATGATGCGCCGCTCGGCATCGGTGATGATGATGCCCTCGCCGCTCTCCTCGAAGACCCGGCTGGCGAGCCGCAGGCGGTCCTCCGCCTCGCGGCGCTCGGAAACGTCGAAACAGGCGCCCAGGTAGCCGGCGAATTCCCCCGCAACGTCGGTGAACGGCCGGCCGATGTCGATCAGCCAGCGGTATTCGCCGTCCCGGCGGCGCAAGCGGTACTCCAGCACGAAGGGTTCCCGGGCGGAGCAGCGGTCCCGGTAGGCGGCCAGGCAGCCGGCGGCATCGTCGGGGTGGACGCCTTCGCTCCAGCCGTCGCCCAGTTCCTGGGCAAGGCTGCGGCCGGTGAACTCCAGCCAGGTCTGGTTGACGTAGTCGCAGCGGCCGTCCGGGCCGGAACGGCGGATGAGGGCGGGGAAGTTCTGCAGGAGCGAGAGGTAGTAGTCCCGGGCCCGCCCCAGCATGCCTTCGACTTCCTTGAGGTGGCTGATGTCGGCGAAGGAGGTGACCACGCCGGCCAGGGCGCCGCCCTCCCCCACCGGCTCGGCGTTGACCTGGAGCCAGCGCATGGAACCGTCGGCCTGGGGCAGGCCCAGCACCTGGCGCAGCACCCGCTGCCCTCCGGCCAGCACCCTTGCCAAAGGAAGCTCGGCGGCGGCGCAGGGCGCACCGTCCTCCCCCACGGCGCCCTGCCAGACTTCGCCGCCGAGGCCGGCAGGGTCGCCGGCCAGGCCGAGGATGCGCCGGGCGGCCTCGTTGGCCAGGACCAGCCGCGGCACCGTGTCCCACAGGATGACCCCTTCGTTCATGGCCGCCAGGATCGAGCGCTGGCGGGCTTCCGCCTGGCAGAGATCGGCCACCGCCGCCTTCTGTTCGGTGACGTCGTGGAAGATTTCGAGCTTGCTCACCGAACCGTCGGGGTTGCGGAAGGGCATGTCGAAAAGATCGTAGGTGCGTCCCCGGGGCGAGGTCCATTCCCAGCGCACCGCCTGTCCGGCGAGGACTTCCGGATTCTTGCACCAGTCGCACTGGCCGGGCAGGCCGTGGAAATAGTCGTGGCACTTGCGCCCCTGCACGGGGCCGAATTCCCGCTCCAGGGCGGGATTGATGTACTCGATGTCGAGCCCTTCGTTGACGATGTAGACGCCGTCGGGCATGGCATCGAGGATGCTCTTGAGGTGCTCCCGCTCGGCCTCGGCGGTACGGATGGCGGTGATGTCGGTGAAGGTGAGGACGACGCCGTCCTGGCGGCCGGTTTCGTCGCGGAAGGGCAGCACCCGCTTCAGGTAGTGGCGCCCGTCGGCCTCCAGCTCCCGTTCGACGCGGCAACCGTCGGCTAGGACGGCGCGGAGATCGGTGAGCAGGTCTTCCCGGGCCGCCAGGTGGTAGGCGATGTGGGCGATGGGTCGGCCGATGTCCTGGGGCAGCAACTGCAGGAAGGCGGTGACCGGCGGGTTGAAGCGGCGGATGTTCAGTCGGGAATCCAGGAAGACCATCCCCATCTCGGTGCTGGCCAGCAGGTTGTCGTAGTCCCGGTTGAGCTGGGCCAGCTCGGCGTTGCGCCCCTCCAGCTCGGCATTGAGGCTGTAGAGATCCTCGTTGACCGACTTCAGCTCCTCGTTGGTGCTCTGCAGCTCCTCGTTGGAAGCGGTCAATTCCTCGTTGGCCAGGTCGAGGCGCTCGTTGCTCGCCTGCAGCTCCATGATGGTGTGGTGCAGCCGATCGCGGACCGCTTGCAGTTCCTGCTCGACGCCCACCCGGTAGCCGCCGGCGACGATGCGGGAGGCCGCGGCGGCCTCGGCGCCGAGAAGATCGAAGGTGACGTGGAAATGCTCGACGTGGGAGCGGTCGTCGGGGATGCAATCCACCCCGATGTTCACCAGCCGCTGCTCGCCGGACAGTTCGAGAGGAATCCCCTCGGCCGTGGCCTGGCCATGGATTTCCGCGCTGCGCAGGAGGGCGACGCCAAGGGCCGACTGGAGGGGTTCCCTCACCTGTTGGAGCACATCCTCCTCGGCCCGGCCCTCGGGCGGCCGCAGGAAGGGGGTAAGGTCGCCGAACCAGTGCAACACCCGCCGTTCCCCATCCACCAGCATGCCCGGCGGCATGTAGCGCTTGAGGAGATGGTCGTAATCGCGCAGCAGGCGACGATCGACGACACCGCCATCGCCGCCGAGGAACTGCGGCCCGGTGGGCATCGTCGCCACCGCCGCCAGGTGCCGCGGCCGGTTGTCCCCCAGTTTGCGGAAGAGACGCCGGCCCCTTTCCTGGGCGGCGAACTCGCTGCCCTCCAGGTCGCCCACCGTCTCGCTGGAACCGAGAAGGAGGCAACCATTGGGCTGAAGGGCGAAGTGGATCTGGGCCAGGGCGCGCCGCTGGGCCGCCGGCTTCAGGTAGATGAGCAGGTTGCGGCAGACCGCCAGGTCGATGCGGGTGAAGGGCGGGTCCACCAGCAGGTTGTGGCGGGCGAAGACGACGTTGCGCCGGACCTCGGGGGAGATGCGCCAGGAGCCGTCGGCCTCCGGCCGGAACCAGCGCTCCCGGCAGGATTCCGGCAGGACGGCCATGGCTTCCGCCGAAAAGACGCCCCGTGCGGCGAGGTCGAGGCTGCGCTGCTGGATGTCGGTGGCGAAAACCTTGACGGCCCCCTCGAAACCCGACCGCTCAGCCGCCTCCAGGGCCAGCAGCGCCAGGGTGTAGGCCTCCTCGCCGGTGGCGCAGCCCGCCGACCAGATGCGCAGGTCGTGGCGGGGGGAGCGATCGCGGAGAAGTTCCGGCAGGACGCTGGTCGCCAGGTACTGGAACACTTCCGGATCACGGTAGAAGGCGGTGACGCCGATCAGCAGGTCCTCGGCCAGGGCCTCCCGCTCCGCCGCCTCGCCGGCCAGCAGGGTCCGGTAGTCGGCCAGGCGATCGATCTGGCGGAAAGCCATGCGGCGCTGGATGCGGCGGACGAGGGTGGATTGCTTGTAGTCGGCCAGATCGAAACCGATTTCGCCGCGCAGCAGTTCCAGGACGGCGGCAATCTCCCCGGCATCGACGCCGTCATCCGGCGTCTCGTCCCACTGGTTTGAATCGGCTGGCAGTTCGACTGAGGTATTTGTTGTTCTTGGCATGGCTCCGCTCCGACTTGGAGCATAGCATGCCCAGCCGTCATATCAATGAATCGCGGCGGGGGCCGCGGAAGATTCCGCCGCCACGGCCCGATGGGGCGCCTCGGGTTGCCAGCCGAGCACCGCCGCCATCACCGCGAAGCCGACCACGTAAGCCAGGGCCACGTGCCAGCCGTGGCGCAGCCACTGCCCCACCGATTTGGCTTCCGGGTACATGTTGGAAAGCGCCACGCCGGCGGAGGAGCCGAACCAGATCATGGAACCACCGAAACCGACGGCATAGGCCAGGAAGCCCCAGTCGTAGCCCCCCTGCTTGAGGGCCAGGGCGGTGAGCGGGATGTTGTCGAAGACAGCGGAGACGAACCCGAGGCCCAGGGCCGTCAGGAGGGAAGCCGCCGGCAGTTCCTCCACCGGCATCATGGAGGCGCAGGTGACCAGGGAGAGGAGGAAGATGGTGCCCTTGAGGTTCTCCGGCAGCACCTCCCAGTCCGGCCGGCGCAGGCCGACGGTGAGCAGGATGGCCGCCCAGACGGCGATGCCGATGGCCGGGAAGCTGTCGGCCAGGGCCTGGAAGCGGGTGTTCATGACGACGTTGGCAATGATGGCGAAGGCGAGGATGAGCAGCACGATGCCCACCCGCACCCAATCCACCCGGGTATGGGCGTGGGCGCTCCTGAGGATGGGCGAGTAGGCGTGCTGCTGCTTGGCCGCCACGTAGCCGGTGATGCCCAGGGCCACCGTGGACGCGACAATGGCTTCGAACACCTGGGTCGGACTGACCCCGGCGATCCACATCATGGTGGTGGTGGTGTCGCCCACCACCGACCAGGCGCCGCCGGCATTGGAGGCGGCGACGATGGCTGCCAGGTAGCCGATGTGCACCCGGGCCTTGAAGAGCTGGTGGGCCATGGCGCCGCCGATGAGGGCGGCGGCGATGTTGTCGAGGAAGCTGGAGATGAACCACACCATCACCAGCAGGAGGAAGGCGCCCCGCCAGTCGTCCGGCAGGTATTTGGGCAGGATTACCGGCACATGGCTCTTCTCGAAATGCCGGGCGAGGAGGGCGAACCCCATGAGCAGGCAGAAGAGGTTGGCCAGCACCACCCACTCGTGGCCCAGGTGCGCCAGGAAGCCGGCCACGCCGACGCCGGTCTTGAAGCCGGTGAAGACGATCTTGTAGAGGGAGATGGTGGCCAGGCCGGCCAGGGCCACGTGGAAGGTATGGCTATGGAACAGCGCCACCCCCAGCAGCGTCAAGGCAAAAAGGATGAAATCGACGGGGATGCCGGCCACCGCCGGCCCGCCGGCAGCCAGGGCCGGCGTGGCGGCGAGGGCGATGAAGAAGGTCAGGCAAAGGCGCAACATGCTGTTTCCTTGGATGAAATTTTGGCCGGATTCTAGCACCGGCCCTCGCCCCGGCCGCCCTGTGGATTTCCCTTATGCGCTCAGGCGAGCATCTCCACCAGGAGGTTCTCCAGTTCCATGCGCCCGGCCGGGCTGGCCATGGCGATGAGGCAGAAGCCGGGCTTGATGAGGAAATCCTTGGGCGGGTTGAACTGCCACTGGCCGTTGCGCTCGCGGATGGCGATGAGCACGTAGTCGGCGCTGCGCAACTGCATGTCGCCGAGGGGCTTGGGGATGAAGGCGGCCGGCACGGGGATTTCCTCCACCCGCAGGTTCTTCTCGGTCTTGAGCATCTCGTCGAGGAAGGACACCACGTGGGGCCGGATCATGGCCGAGGCGATGCGCATGCCGCCGGTGAAGTCCGGGGAGACGATCTCGTCGGCGCCGGCCTTCTTCATCTTCTCGATGTTGCGGATCTCGTGGCAGCGGGCCACCACCCGCACCTCCGGCTTCAACTGCTTGGCGGTGATGACGATCATCAGGTTGCGGGAATCGTCGCCGGTGATGGCGAAGACGCCCTTGGCGTCCTCCAGGTCGGCGCGCAGCAGCACGTCGTCGTCGCTGGCGTCGCCGTGCAGGAAGAGGAAGCCCGGATTCTTTTCCTTGTGGTCCTGCAGCCGCTGCACGTCCTCGTCGATGGCGACGAAATGGCGGTTGGTGGCTTCCAGCTCCCCCGCCACGTTGCGGCCGACGCGGCCGAAGCCGCAGAGGATGTAGTGGCCCTTCAGCTTCTTGATGGTTTTTTCCATGCGCTTCCTTTGCAGGGTGCCGTTGAGGTCCGTCTCCAGCAGGGCGACGGTGACGATGGAGAAGAGGAGCGACAGGTTGCCCGCCCCGAGGATGCCGATGACGACGGTAAAGGCCCGCGCCGGCGGGTTGTTCGACATGTCGATGATTTCCCCGAAGCCGATGGTGGCGACGGTGATGAAGGTCATGTAGAAGCTGTCGAACCAGGAATACTTGCCGCCGGTCAGGTAGTGGTAGCCGAGAGTGCCCAGCAGATGCACCGCCAGCAGCCCGGCCAGGGCGATGTTGAGCAGGCGCAGGATGTAGTTGGTCTGCAGGCGGGCCGCCACCGGGTGGCGGGCGATTTCGCTTTCCAGCCGCACGGCCCTACTCCGCCAGCACCGGCACGGCCTGGGTGGTGAGGATCACCGCCTTGCCCGAATCCATGTTGGCGTGCAGCGCCTCCACCAGGGGCGGATTGACGGCCGCCTCGGCCTCCCACTTGATGAGGAAATTGGCCCCCGAGCCGCCGCTCTCGTCGTGCAGCTCCACGAACAGCTCGTGGGTGCCGAAGGGCGGCAGGACCACCGGCGTCGGCACGTATTCCCGCAGGAAGCGGCCCTGGGTTTCGTAATAGCGGGCCGACGTCACGCGCAGGGGGCGCTTGCCGTCGGTGTTGCGGATGCTCACCAGGGCCGAGAGCAACACCTTGCTGGCAGCCCCGGACCGGCCGATGTTGCCGTAGAGCATGTGGGAATAGATGGGCAGGTAGAGCGACTGCCCCCGGGACAACGGCCGCGCCTCCTGGGCTGCGGCGACGCCGACGCCCAGGCACAGCGCCACGATGACGAACAGCTTTCTCATGACCCTCCCCTGACAAAACGGGCGGCCCGGGCTGATCCCGCCCGTCGCCCGCCAAGTGCGCATCATACCCACCTGCGGCGCGAAACGCGCACCCTCACCGCTCTTCACCGGAAGGCGGCGTCGCTTCGGCCTGCCGGTAGAACTCCCGCAGGGACGAATAGCGCTCGGCCCGGACGGCGCGCACCCGGGTCATCGCCTGCTCCACGGGAACGCCGAACTGGACGAGGCATTCGGCGGCGATCATGAGGCTACCTTCGAGCACTTCGGGAATCACCTCGGTGGCGCCGGCCGCCTTCAGCCGGTTCACCGTCGTATCGTCGGCGGCCCGCACGACGACGGGGATGCCTTCCCGCGCCTGCCGCACCAGGCCGATCACCCGTTCCGCCGAATGGGCGTCGGGATAGGCGACGACCACCCCCCGCGCCCGGGCAAGCCCGGCCGCCTTGAGCACCTCCGGCCGGTCGGCGTTGCCGAAGACCACCGTCCCGCCGGGCGGAGCCGGCTGCTTGACCCGGGCCGGACTGAGATCGAGGGCGACGAAGGGAATCCCCTCCGCCGCCAGGAAGCGTCCCACCCGCTCGCCGGTCCGGCCGTAGCCGCAAATGATGACGTGGTTATCCAGGGCGAAGGCGCCGACGGCAACGTCGTGCAGGGTCTTGGCCTTGTGGGCCCAGTCGCCGCACGCCAGTTCGCCGGACAGCCGGGCCGCCCATTCGATCAGGAAGGGGGCGGCGAACATCGAGATGAGCATGGCCGACAGGGTCATCTGGAAGACATCCCGGTCGATCAACCGCGTTTCGTAGCCAAGCTGGACCAGCACCAGCCCGAACTCGCCAGCCTGGCAAAGCTGGGCGGCGGTGCGCAGGCAGGTGTGCAGGGGGCTCCCGGCAAGCCGGGCCAGGAGGAGCACCACTGCCCCCTTGCCGCCGACCAGCAGGAGCACCGCCATGACGAGGAGCGGCAGGTGGGCGAGGACATAGGCGAGGTCCAGCATCATGCCCACGGTGACGAAGAAGAGGCCAAGCAGGATGTCGCGGAAGGGCCGGATGTCGGCCTCCACCTGGTGCCGGTACATGGTCTCGGAAATCAGCATGCCGCCGATGAAGGCGCCCAGGGCCAGGGAAAGCCCGGCAGCATGGGTGGCAACCCCGAGGGCAACGACGATCCACAGGGCGGCAAGGACGAACAGCTCCTCCGAACGGCTGCCGGCTACCGCATCCAGGAGCATGCGCATGGGCCGGCGGCCAAGGCCGACGAGGAGCGCCAGGACCGCCGCGCTCTGCAACGCGGCGACGGCCATGGCCGCCCCCAGGCCGCCCTGGGGGTGCGCCAGGGCGGGAAAGAGGATCAGGCCGGGCACCACCGCCAGGTCCTGGAAGAGAAGCACGCCCATAGTCTGGCGCCCGGAACGAGAGTGCAGTTCGAAGCGTTCCGACAGCAGGCGGGCGACAATGGCGGTGGACGACATGGCGACGGCCAGCCCGACCACCAGGCCGGATTCCCAACGCTGGCCGTAGCCGAACCACGCCACCAGCGCCGTCGCCGCCGCCGTCAGCGCCACCTGGGCGCCGCCGAAGCCAAAGACGGTTGCCTGCATGGCGCGCAGCCGGGCGATGCTGAATTCAAGTCCGATGGAGAACATGAGGAAGACGACGCCGAACTCCGCCAGCGTCTCCACCGCAGCGGACTCCGCCAGCACCTTGAGTCCGTAAGGGCCGAGGGCGATGCCGACGAGCAGATAGGCGAGCAGCGAGGGCAGGCCGACCCGCCGGGCGAGGAAGACAGCGCCGACGACGGAAGTCAGCAGAAGCAGGACGACGAAAAGGGTATCGTGGGGCATCGCGGCGCGGCCTTCAGGCTTTCTGCCGGGAATGTTACCCGCAAACGCCCCCCGGCACTCCCGCGCCAGCGCGCCCGTGGCGGCGCCTATTCCGGCTGCCTGGAATCGATGACCACGGTCACCGGCCCGTCGTTTACCAGGCCCACCGCCATGTCGGCGCCGAAGACGCCGGTGGGAACGGGCTTGCCCAGGGCCGCCGCCAGCTTGTCCGCGAAACGCCCGAAGAGGGGCCCGGACACCTCGCCCCGGGCGGCACGGCCCCAGGAAGGCCGGTTGCCCTTCTTCACCGAGGCGTAGAGGGTGAACTGGGAAACGGCCAGGATGTCGCCACCGACGTCGGCGACGCTGCAGTTCATCACCCCGGCAGCATCGGCGAAGACGCGCATGCGCACGATCTTGCCCGCCATCCAGTCGAGGTCGGCCTCCGCGTCGGCCTCCTCAAACCCGGCCAAGACCAGGAGCCCCGGGCCGATGGCCCCCACCGTCTCCCCGGCCACGCCCACCCTCGCTTCGCTGACCCGCTGCACCACCACTCTCACGACGCTTTCCTCACCATCTTGCGGACCGCCATTTTGCCCCGCCTCCGGAGCCGGGCCCAGGGCGTGTTCTCATCGAGCCCGCGGATCACTTTGGCCCGCCCCCCTGCGGCAGCACCCAGCTGGCCCGGGGGAAATGGCAGGTGTAGCCGCCGGGGTAGCGTTGCAGGTAATCCTGGTGTTCCGGCTCCGCTTCCCAGAAATCGCCGGCGGGGGCGACTTCGGTGACCACCCTGCCGGGCCAGAGGCCGGAGGCATTGACGTCGGCGATGGTGTCGAGGGCGGCCTGGCGCTGGCTCTCGTCCACGTAGTAGATGGCGGAGCGGTAGGAGGTGCCGATGTCGTTGCCCTGACGGTTGCGGGTGGTGGGGTCGTGGATCTGGAAGAAGAATTCGAGGAGGCGCCGGTAGCTCAGCCGCTCGGGGTCGAAGAGGATCTCGATGCCCTCGGCGTGGCTGCCGTGGTTGCGGTAGGTGGCCCGGGGCACGTCGCCGCCGGTGTAGCCGACGCGGGTGGCGACCACCCCGGGCAGGCGGCGGATGAGGTCCTGCATGCCCCAGAAGCAGCCGCCGGCGAGGACGGCGCGTTCGGTCGCCGCCATCACTTCACCTCCACCTGGTCGATGTACTCGCCGTAGCCTTCGGCTTCCATCCGTTCGAGGGGGATGAAGCGCAGGGCCGCCGAGTTGATGCAGTAGCGCAGGCCGCCCCGGTCCCTGGGACCGTCCGGGAAGACGTGGCCGAGGTGGCTGTCGCCGTGGGCGGAGCGGACTTCGACACGGACCATGCCGTGGCTGGTGTCGCGCCGCTCGCTCACGAACGCGGGCACGATGGGCCTGGTGAAGCTGGGCCAGCCGCAGCCGGATTCGAACTTGTCGCTCGAGGCGAAAAGCGGTTCGCCGGAGACGACATCGACGTAGATGCCGGGCGCGTGGTTGTGCAGGTACTCGCCGGTGCCAGGGTATTCGGTGCCGTTCTGCTGGGTGACGTGATACTGCTCGGCGTTGAGGGCGGCGATGGCGGCTTCGTTACGGGTGTAGCGTGGCATGGGGCGATCTCTCCGGTTTGGGGGATGTGACAGCGGCGCGCGGCGTTTGATCCCGCGCCATACAGCGTTTTGTCGAGGAGGAAAGGGGAAACTTACAATGGCCGGTCGGAACCGCCCAACCTCTACCCCCCTTCCCGCAACCCCTGCAGCTTGCGGTAGAGGGTACGCAGGCTGACCCCCAGCCGCCGGGCGAGATCGGCCGGGTCGGCGCCGTAGCGCAGCCTGGCCCAGCG
Source organism: Rhodocyclaceae bacterium (assembly GCA_036732025.1). GTDB lineage: Bacteria > Pseudomonadota > Gammaproteobacteria > Burkholderiales > Rhodocyclaceae > SSSZ01. The sequence continues at coordinate 26,776 of DAINDE010000008.1, read as the reverse complement.
CAGGTAGGCCTGTTCGAGGTCGGCCAGGGGGATGGCTTCGTGGACGCGGAAATCCCCGGCTGCCACCGGCTCCGGGGTGCTGCTCTCGTCGGCGGCTTCGGCCAGGCGGGCCGCCTCGATCACCTCGCCATCCGCCAGCAGGGTCACCCGCTCGATGAGGTTGCGCAGTTCGCGGATGTTGCCGGCGTAGTGGCGGCGGGCGAGCCACTCCAGGGCCGCAGGCGAGAAGCGCCGGCCATTGCGCCGGTCTACCCGCTCCAGGAGGGAGTTGGCCAGCAGGGGGATGTCCTCGGGCCGCTCATGCAGGGCCGGGGTGCGGATGGGGAAGACGTTGAGGCGGTAGTAGAGATCCTGGCGGAAGCTGCCTTCCCGCACCATGGCCGCCAGATCCCGGTGGGTGGCAGCCACCAGGCGGAAGTCGGCGCGCAGGGCGTCCAGCCCGCCGACCCGCCGGTAGGTGCCGGTTTCCAGGAGGCGCAGGAGCTTGACCTGCAAGGAAAGCGGCAGCTCGCCGACCTCGTCCAGGAAGAGGGTGCCGCCGCTGGCGGCTTCCACCAGGCCCTGCTTGCGACTGCCGGCGCCGGTGAAGGCACCCTTTTCGTAGCCGAAGAGCTCGCTTTCGAAAAGGGTTTCGGTAAGGCCGGCGCAGTCCACCGCCACGAAGGGCCCCTTGGCCCGCTCGCTGGCCTCGTGGATGGCCCGGGCCACCAGTTCCTTGCCGGTGCCGGTCTCGCCCAGGAGGAGTACGACGGCGTTGGCGCCGGCCACCCGCAGCACCCGCTCCAGCATGCGCAGGAAGGCGGGAGAGCGCCCCACCAGGCCCTGGGCCGCCGGCCGGCTGCTCGCCTGGCGCACCAGGCGCAGGGTTTCGACGAAGTAGGCCACCTGGCCGTGCTCGTCGTGGATGGGGGTGGTTTCCACGTCCACGTGTTCTTCGCCGCGGGGGGTGTGGTGCAGGTGCAGCACCCGCTGGGGCGTACCGCTCTCCTGGCACTGCTTGAGGGGGCAGGATTCCCCGGCCTGGTCGCAGGGCACCGAGAAGTGGTGGGAGACCTCGTAGCAGGTGCGCCCGCGGATGGGCTGGCCGGCGCCGAATTCCGCCGTGTAGGCCCGGTTGGCGGCGACGATGCGGTAGTCGGCGTCCATGACGATGCGGGGCTCTTCCAGGCTGTCCAGGAAGCTGAGGAGGTCGGCGAGGAGGGGGGTAGCCATGGGTGCCAATTCCGGTATCTGACATGTCAATATTGACACAGGCCCGTGCCCGGTGCCTAGCCAAACCCGGCGCGTTTTTCCCAAGCCATTGTTTTTCAGTCACAACCATCGGAAACAACGGCTTGGCACGGCTCTTGTATCAGCTCCGCCAGGAAGCCGGCTGCCGTCGGCGATCCGTCCGACTCCCCCGCCACTTGTCGGCCGGTTCGCCGGTGGTCCGGAACGCGAACATGGCGCTCCTCCTTCCCCAACGGATGCCACGGTCGCTTTACGTTTTCGCTCGCCCCGCAGGCTTGTCTGTAGCGGCCTAGCTTCCGGCCCCGCTCGGCGGCCGGCTTCCGACCTCGCTGACCCGCCATGAACGCCAACGACGACCTCCGCCCCCCGGGCGGCAGCCCGACCCTCCTGCGCCAGTTCGCCGACCGGGCGACGGGCGCCCTCTCCTACCTGCTGGCTTGTGCCGACAGCCGCCAGGCGGTGATGATCGACCCGGTGCAGGGCGACCTGTCGCTCTACCTGGGCGTCCTCGACGAACTGGGCCTTTGCCTCGCCTACGCCGTGGACACCCACCTCCATGCCGACCATGTCACCGGCGCCGCCGCCCTGCGCGCGGCCACCGGCGCCCGCATCGCCGTGCCCCGCCACTGCGGCGCCGGCGGCTGCGACCTGCTGCTGGCCGATGGCGACCGCCTGACCGCCGGCACCATCGCCCTGGAGGTGCTGGCCACCCCTGGCCACACCGCCCACAGCCTGACCCTGCGCTGGCGGGACCGGCTGTTCACCGGCGACAGCCTCCTCATCGGCAGCGCCGGCGGTACCGGCGAGCCGGGCGGGGACGCCGGGCGGCTCTACGACAGCGTGACCCGCGTCCTCCTGCCCCTGCCCGACGAGACGCTGCTCTACCCCGGCCACGATCACCAGGGCCGGCGGGTCGGCTGCATCGGCGAGGAGCGGCGCTGCAACCCCTTGTTCGCCGGCGTCAGCCGGGACGAATTCATTTCCCGCCGGGCCGCTGGCGACGACGCCCCTCCCCCCGACGCGGCGGCCTGCATCGCCGCCAACCTGCGCTGCGGCGCTCCCGACTGAATCCCCATCCGCCGATAAAGGAAATCCCCATGAGCGACAACGCCGAAGCCGCAGCGGTCCCCGCCCCGCCGGCCACACCGGAAGTCACGGTATCCCTCTACGAGAAGCGCAAGAAGATCCAGGTCAAGCGGGTCCGCGGCTTCTTCGACAACTGGCGCATCGCCCTGGTCATCGTCACCCAGCTGATCTTCTACGGCGGCCCCTGGCTGCAGTGGAACGACCGCCAGGCCCTGCTCTTCCATCTGGTGGAACGCAAGTTCTACCTCTTCGGCCTCATCCTCTGGCCCCAGGACGTCATCTACCTGGCGGTGCTGCTCATCATCTCGGCCTACGGGCTCTTCCTCGTCACCGCCATCGCCGGCCGGCTGTTTTGCGGCTACGCCTGCCCGCAGACGGTCTATACGGAAGTCTTCATGTGGATCGAGCACTGGGTGGAAGGCGACCGCAACGCCCGCCTCAAACTCGACAAGGAACCCATGAGCGGCCGCAAGCTGCGTATCCGCGCGACCAAGTTCGCCCTCTGGGGGCTGCTGGCGCTGTGGACCGGCTTCACCCTCACCGGCTACTTCACCCCCATGAGCGAACTGCTGGATGAAGCCAAATCCTTCGCCTTCGGCCCCTGGGAAACCTTCTGGATCTTCTTCTACGCCGGCTTCACCTTCCTCATGGCCGGCTTCATGCGCGAACAGGTGTGCAAGTACATGTGCCCCTACGCCCGCTTCCAGAGCGTCATGTTCGACCCGGACACCCTCATCATCACCTACGACCCGGAACGGGGCGAGCCCCGCGGCACCCGCAAGAAGGGCGCCGACTTCAAGGCCGCCGCCCTGGGGGAATGCGTCGATTGCGGCGTCTGCGTCCAGGTCTGTCCCACCGGCATCGACATCCGCAACGGCCTGCAGTACGAATGCATCGGCTGCGCCGCCTGCGTGGACGCCTGCGACGAGATCATGGACAAGATGGCCTACCCCCGCGGCCTCATCCGCTACTCCACCGAGAACGCCATGGCCCGGCACCTCACCCGCCGGGAGATCTTCGGGCACATCGTCCGCCCCCGCATCCTGCTGTACACGGCCATCCTCGCCCTCGTCGTCGGCCTGGCCTCCTGGTTCATGGCCCACCGCATCCCCCTCAAGGTGGACGTCATCCGCGACCGCTCCACCCTCGCCCGGGAGGCCGACGACGGCAGCATCGAGAACGTGTTCACCCTGCAGTTCATGAACACCGAGGAACAGCCACGCCGCTACCGCATCGCCGTCACCGGCCTGGACGGCATCAAGCTCGCCAGCGCTGCGGAGGTGGAAGTCCCCGCCGCCAGCCTGCGCGCCATCCTGACCACCGTGCAGTCGCCGCCGGAAGCCGGCAAGAAGGGCGCCAACCCCATCCACTTCGAGATCGAGGCGGTGGACAACGCCGACATCCACCTCAAGGAGAAAGCGTCGTTCATGCTGCCGTAGCCTCCCTGGCGGCATCGCTGCCGGGGCGGGATCACTCCGGCAGCGATGCCGCGCCTGGAAAGCCCCGGCTGATGGACAAGCTGCGGAACTGGGCGGCGGCTGCGGGATTGCGCGCCTTCATCTGCTGGTAGGCATCCAGGGCCTCGGCCTGCCGCCCCTGGGCGAGGTCCAGGGAAATCGCCAGGGCGTAGCCGGGGATGGAATCCGGATGGAGTTCGCGGTGCACCTGCAGTTGCGCCCGGGATTTGTCGAACAGGTTGCCCTGGGCGTAGGCCTGGGCCAGATAAAGACGGGCATCCGCCGCCCGGGGCGAAAGCTGCGTCGCTTTCTCGAGGGCGACGATAGCGTTGCCGAACTGCTTCTTGGCCATCATCGCCTGCCCCAGATTGATCCATCCGTTGGCCAGGTTGGGCTGCAAGCGCACCGCCGTTTCCAGCGCCGATACGGCTTCGTCCAGGCGGCCCAGGGTCAGCAGCGCGTAGCCCTTGCTGCTCCATGCCAAGCCCAGGCTGGCGTCCTTGGCCAGGACCTTTTCCACATAGGCCAGGGCCTGCTGGGAATTGCCCTGCCTGCCGTAGAGCGTTGAAAGGGTGAACAGCGTATCCACGTCCTCCGGCGCCAGCCTTTCCGCCTCGCGCAGCGCCTTCTCCCCCTCGGGCAGGCGATTGATCGAGATGAGGGACTTGGCCAGTCCGCGCCAGTCGGCGGCGGTCGCGTTGTCGCTTCGGGTCAGTTGCTGGTAGGCCTCCACCGCGCCGACGAAATCCCGCTGCTCGAAGCGCACCGCGCCGCTCAGGCGCAATGCCTGGGGCGGTACCGGCTTTTGCGACAGGACACGCTTCAGCAAGTCCCCGGCCGCTGAAAATTCACGCTGCTTGATCCGCAGCTCCGCCAGCTTGATCAGGACCTCGGGATCGTTGGGGCGAATCGCCAGCGCCTTGTGCCAGGTATCCGCGGCTTCCTGCTCCCTGCCGGTCTGCGCCAGCACTATGCCGAGGAGAACCATCCCCTCCACGGACCCGGCATCGATCTCCAGGGCCTTGCGCGCGGCGAATTCCGCATCGGACAGGCGGTTCTGCTGGAGGTCCCGCACCCCCACCTGCAGCCAGGTCCTGGCCGAATTGGCGGCACCGGTGGGCAGTTGGGCCATGACCTGGCGGGCCTGACCGCCTTTGCCGGAAGCCGCCAGGGCCCGGGCCAGGTCGGCCTGGTAGCCAGCATTTTCCGGATCCTGCCGCACGGCAACCTGATAGGCCCGTGCCGCCCCGGCCTGGTCCAGCCGCCGCTCCCTGATCTGGCCAAACATCCACCAGTTCCAGGTATCGAACGGAAGCAGGAGGAGCGCTTTCCGGATCGCCTGCTCGGCCTCTTCCAGCCGGCCATCGCCGGCCCGCAACCGGGCCATTTCCCCATAGGGCAAGCCGGCGGCAGGGCTGCACTGCATGGCCCGCGCCAGGGTCTTGTCGGCCTCATCCCGGTCACCGTTGGCGTGCAGCGCCCCGGCGAGGTGCACCAGGGCCTGGACATGGCAGGGATGGCGCTCCAGGGCCCCCCGCAGGGGTGCGATGGCGGCCTGGGCACGGGACTGCCGGAGCAGGGAAAGGCCGAGGTAGCGATAAGGCTCCGCCGTGCCCGGCATGGCGTCCCGCCAGTTCTTCGCCCATGCCTCCAGCTCCGGCCAATTGCGCGCAAGCGCCAGCTTTTCGGCTTCTGCCAGCCACGCCGGTTCCGCCCCCGGGATCGCCATGGCTGCCGGCGGGGCCTTGCCGCTCCTTGACACCTGGGCGATCCATTCGGCAGGCAAGGCGACGTTGAAATTCTGGCCGAGGCTCATGGAGGCGGTGACGATGCCGATCAGCCTGCCCTTGTCGTCGAACAGGCCGCCGCCACTGGATCCCGGCGACACCGCGGCGGTGATGAAAAGCCGGACGTCACCCGAGGCGGGCCGCGCCGCATGGGCGAGAAGCCCTTCGCTGACGGCAAGGCCGAACCCCAGGGGGTTCCCCACCGCAAACACCCGTTCACCGATCGCCAGCCCCGTGCTCTCGCGCACCTCGACCGCCGGCGCCCGCAGGCCCGCCACATCCAGCAGACAAAGATCGCGGCCCTGATCGCCCAGCACCCAGCGAGCCCCCAGGGTTGCATCGCCCTGGCGGACCTTGAGGGTCTTCGCATCCCTCACCACATGGCAGTTGGTGGCCACACGCCCCGGGGCGATGACGACGCCGCTGCCCATGGATTCGACCTGCCCGGCGGGCCCCAGGGCGAGGACGGTGACCACCGCGGGGGAAACCCTGGCGAACACCTGATCTGCCTGGTTGGCGGCCAGGGCGCCAAGGGATAGCAGATACAGTAAGAGTCCGGCGATCCTCACGGCGCCACCTCCAGGGGGACGATCAGGAACTTGTAGGCCCTTTCGGCGTATTCCTGATCAACGCCCCGCAACTGCTGGTAGGCCCGGCGCAGGTCCTCAGGCCGGCCTTGCTGGTGGTAGACCTCCATCAGGGCCAGCCAGGTTTTCGCCTGCTTGGGATCGATATTCAGGGAATTTTCGAGGGCCTTGGCGCTTTCCGCGAGGTGCCCCTGCAAAGCGTGGGTGAATCCCAGTTGCCGCCAGCCGAAGGCATCGGCCGGATGTTTCTCGGTCAGTTCCAGGAAGATTTTCCGGGCTTCCTCGAACTGACCGGCATCCTTGAGCACCACGCCCAGATTCCCCTGCCATTCGGACTCGCCGGGAACCGCCGCCACGCACGCCCGATAGGCGGCCACCGCTTCGGGCCACATGCGCAACTCGGCATAGACTGTCCCCATGGCGGCCCAGATGGGCCCCGGGTTCTTTGGTTTCAACTCCACCCCTTTGCGCAAGGCCTCCACGGCAGCCAGCGGCCGCCCCAACCTGAACAGCACCTTGCCCTTGTGATACCACGCGTCCGCGTTTTCCGGGTGGGCCTGGAGAATTTCTTCGACAATGTTGTAAGCCCTGCCCGTATCGCCCCGCATCAGATAGACGTCGGCGAGGGCCAGGCGGAATTGCGGCCGCTCCGGCGGCATGGCCGAAAGGCGGCGCCAGACCATCTCCTGGGTATCGAGATCCCCCCGGCGCCTGGCCAGTTCGGCCAGGCCAAAATACCCCCCCTCGAAATAGGGCGCCAGCGCCGTCGCCTTGCGATAGGCCTCTTCGGCTTCCTTGAGGTTGTTCAGCGACAACTCGGCGTAGGCAATGGAAACCCAGATGTCGGCGTCCTCCTTGCGGATGTCGAGCAGGCCGCGCGCCAGATCCCGGGCTTCCGTCCAGCGCTTCTGCCGCATCAGCGATCGTGCCAGCCCCAGCCCGCCGCGTACCGACTGGGCATCCAGGCGACGCACCTCGCGATAGGCCTTCTCCGCCCCGCCCGGATCGTCTGCCGCCTCCCTGGCGGCGCCGAGCCAGGTCCAGGCCTCGGCGTCTTCCGGATAGGCCTGGGTCCATTCGCCGACCGACGCCAGCAGTTCCTTCACCTTCTCCTGGCGGGCCAGCTCCAGGGCCCGATCCCGAAACTGGACTCGCTTCCGGCCTTCGCCGTCCCGGCTGGCGATTTCGTCCAGCCAGGCAGCCGGCGCCGCGAAATTGACGTTCTGGCCGTCCCGCCAGCGATAGTCGATCACGCCCAGCAGGCGGCCTTCGCCATCGAACAGGCCGCCCCCTTCGGAGCCCGGGGCGATGGGCGCGGTGAATTGAATGTATTCGTCCTTGCCAAGTTTGCGGACGCCGGAAACGATCCCTTCCGAAATGCCGATGCCCAGCCCCAGGCTGTTGGTCAGGGCATAGACGCGCTCCCCCACGGTGGGCTGGGTTTCCCGCCGATCGGCACGGCGCCCCGGAAGCGCCGCGCTTTCCAGCAGGCAGAGGTTGCGCGCCGCGTCCTGGGCGAGAAGCTTGACCTTGGCACGGTCGCGGCCGGCCACCAGGACGATCTCCCGATGACCGCCAAGGGCGTCGCACGTGGTGGCGTACTGCCCCCCACCCAGCGCCAATGCGCTGGCCGGCACCGCCCCCGCCGGCGATTCCCGGGTGACCTCCAGCGCCGAAACGGCCTGCCCGGCCCGCGCGAAGACCTCGCTGGCCGTGGGCGCCGCGCCGAGTGCCGCCCCCGTGGCCGCAAGCAGCCCGGCAAGGCACAACATTCTTGGAGAGGGGCGGCGAAGAGAAGAGGTCATGGCCAGGAAATGGCGTCAGCCGAGTGGATATGACTTTAGATTATCCCATGCAAATTCCGGCATACCCACCCCCGTCCGCCCCTCCCGTGGCGCCACCGGCCATTACCTGTAGAATCGACGCACCACCCCCGCTTCTCGGCCATGCAAGACCACCTCTGCCACAGCCCCATCACCCACGGCGGCTCCCCCGTCGCCGAAAGCCGCACCCGGCGGGTGATGTTCCTCACCGCCGCCACCATGGTCCTGGAGATCGTCGTCGGCTGGTGGTCCGGCTCCATGGCCCTGCTGGCGGACGGCTGGCACATGGGCTCCCATGTCCTCGCCCTCGGGCTCTCCTGGGGTGCCTACGTGCTGGCCCGCCGCCACGCCGGCGACGGCCGCTTCACCTTCGGCACCTGGAAGATCGAGGTCCTGGGCGGCTACACCAGCGCCCTTCTGCTGCTGGGCATCGCCGGAGTGATGGCGGTGGAATCGGTGCAGCGCCTGATCGTGCCGCTGGCCGTCGCCTACGACGAGGCCCTCGCCGTCGCCGTGCTGGGCCTGGCGGTCAACCTGCTCTCCGCCTACTGGCTGCACGCCACGGGCCACCACCACCACGATCATGAGAACGACCATGACCACGGGCACGATCACAGCCACCATCACCACCACGACCTCAACCTGCGGGCCGCCTACCTGCACGTGCTGACCGACGCCGCCACCTCGGTGCTCGCCATCGTCGCCCTCCTCTCCGGCAAGTTCCTCGGCCTCGGCTGGATGGACCCCGCCATCGGCCTGGCCGGCGCCGTGCTGGTCGCCGCCTGGGCCGTCGGCCTCATCCGCGACACCGCCGCGGCGCTCCTCGACGCCGCCCCCAGCGGCGCCATCGTCGACACCATCCGCCGCACCGTCGCCACCGCCGCCCCCGCCATCGCCATCGCCGACCTCCACGTCTGGCGCGTCGGCAACGGCCGCCACGCCTGCATCATCGCCCTGCAGGGCGGAGGACCGGAAGATGTTCGCGGGGTGCGGGAAGCGCTGGGGGAAATCGAGGGGATCAGCCACCTGACGGTGGAGACGGTTGCCGACTGACCAGGGGCGCCTAAGAGTGGAGGCTGCCAGTCAAACCATTCCCGCCAACAATCCATACTGATTTATATCTACTTTATGGTATAAGTCGATATAGATTGATAGGAATTCCCAAACGGCGACCCCATGGACCCCATCCGCAACCCCTTTTCCCCGGGTGCCGGCGCACCGCCGCCGGAACTCGTCGGACGCGACCAACTCCTTGACGAGGCGCGCATTCTTCTCGGCCGCGTCCTGCAAGGGCGTCCCGAAAAGAGCTTACTGCTCACCGGCCTGCGCGGCGTGGGCAAGACTGTATTGCTCAACGAAATCGAGCGCATGGCGAAAGCCACCGGCTACCAGACCATTCTTCTGGAAGCCCACGAAGAAAAGTCCCTCGGTGAGCTCATCTACCCGGCACTGCGCAGCCTGCTGTTCGAATTGGATCGCCTGGCCGGTACCGGCGACAAGGTCAAGCGCGGTCTGGCCGTCCTGCGCGCCTTCATCGGCAGCGTCAAGCTGACCGTCGGCGACGTCGCCATCGGTCTCGATATCGAACCGGCCAAAGGCACGGCTGACAGCGGTGACATCGAGATCGACCTGCCCAACCTATTTCAGGCCATTGGCGAAGCGGCTGTGGAGCGCCGGACCGCCGTCGCCATCCTGATCGACGAAATCCAGTACCTCAGCCAGAAGGAATTGGGTGCCCTCATCATGGCCATGCACCGGATGCAGCAGAAGCGGTTGCCGCTGGTGCTGTTGGCCGCCGGCTTGCCAGTCTTGCCCGGCATGGCCGGCGAATCGAAATCCTATGCCCAGCGGCTCTTCAATTTCCCGGACATCGGCGCTCTGTCGGAAAGCGAGGCCGCCCAGGCCCTGCGCGACCCGGCCGGCGGCATGGGGGTCGAATTCCAGGATGACGCGCTCCGCGAGGTATTCCGCCTCACCCGCGGCTATCCCTATTTCGTCCAGGAGTGGGGCTATCAGGCCTGGAACCACGCTGCCGCCAGCCCCATCACCCTGGCCATCGTCCAGCAGACCACCCCGGCTGTCATTGGACGACTGGACAAGAACTTCTTCCGTGTTCGCTTCGACCGTCTGACACCCAGTGAAAAGAGCTTCCTGCGTGCCATGGCCCACCTGGGGCCGGGCAGCCAGCGTACCGGCGACATCGCTGCGGCCCTCGGCACCACCGTCAGCGGTATCGGACCAGTCCGCGCCAAGCTCATCAGAAAGGGAATGATCTACAGCCCTGCTCACGGCGAGATCGCCTTCACCGTTCCCTTGTTCGATGAATTCATGTGCCGCGCCATCCCCGATTTCACACCGGGGAAGCAAGTCCACAAGTAAGCCCGTCCTTGGCTCGTCCAGACAAATCCGCCGAATGAATCTCAGGTCGCCATCGCCCGACAGTTCCCGTTCCCTTTGCCCGCGCCGCTCCCAGCAGTGCAGCTCCTATTTGCGGGCGACGCCCGAGCACCGGCAGCCTTCTCGGAAACGAAGGTCGGCGAAGGGCTTGGCGGTCCGAGCCTAGCTCATTTCGATGAGGGCAATGCAATTTCTCAGCGCCGTCGTCAGGACAGAATTCAGCTTCATTTTCTCCGCTTCTTCCGGTTGTCCTCGACGGCACCCCAGACGCTGGCAAATCATTTGCTGCTCATTGGAGCTAACCCCGCGCCCGCTCGAAAAACCCAATGAGTTCCTCCGCCACCGCCTCCGGTTCCTCCTCCGGCAGGAAATGCCCGCAGGGCAGGCCTTTTCCAGAAACGTCGCCGGCCTTTTCCCGCCATAGGGCGAGAGCGTCGTAGTTGCGGCCGACGAAGCCCTTGGTGCCCCACAGCACGAGGAGCGGGCAGCGGATTCGCTTATCGGCATCGTCAGCGTCGTGTTGTAGGTCGATGCCGGCGGCGGCGCGGTAGTCGTCGCAGCTGGCGCGGAGGGTTTCGGGGTCGGCGAAGCAGCGGACGTATTCGGCGACGATCTCCGGGTCGAAGGCGGCTTCGTTGCCCATGCTCCACCGGGAGAGGCAGCCCTTGAGCCAGGCGGCGGGGTCGGGGGCGATCATGCGTTCGGGCAGGGGGGCCGGCTGGATGAGGAAGAACCAGTGGAAGTAGGCGGTCGCCAGGGCCTGGTTGGTGAGGGCGAAGGTGGTGGCCGTGGGGGCGATGTCCATGATGCAGGCGGCCAGGACGCGCTCCGGGTGGTCGAGGCAGAGGCGGTGCGTGACGCGGGCGCCGCGGTCGTGGCCGGCGAGACAGAACTGCCGGTGGCCGAGGGCGCTCATCAGTTCCGCCATGTCCCGGGCCATGGCGCGCTTGGACTGGTTGGCGAAATCCGCTTGCGACGGCGGCTTGCCGGAGTCGCCGTAGCCCCGCAGGTCGGGCAGCACCAGGGAGAAATGCGCCTGCACCAGCGGCGCCACCTTGTGCCACATGGCGTGGGTTTCCGGGTAGCCGTGCAGTAGCAGCAACGGTGGCTTGCCGTCGTTTTGCCGCAGGCGCACGTTGAGGTGCGTATCGCCGACGGGCACGGTGCGAATCTCGTAGCTGGCATCGAACATGGCATCACCCCCGCATGGATCATTGACCATGATAGGGCAAGCCTCTCCGCACCGCGACCGGGGATGCCCGCGGACCGGGTGCCGGAGCGCCGGCCGGGCCGCTGGCTGACGCCCCGCCCCATCAGCTGCCGCGGGCCGCCTCCCAGCAATGCATCGCCTGCTTGCGGGCGACGCCCCAGCGGTAGCCGCCCAACTCGCCCGTCTCCCGGATTACCCGGTGGCAGGGGATGAGGAAGGCCACCGGGTTGGCGCCCACCGCCGCCCCCACGGCCCGGGCGGCCCGGGGCCGGCCGAGGGCGGCGGCCACCTGACCATAGCTGGCGACCGTCCCCGGGGGGATGCGGAGTAGCGCCTTCCAGACACTGAGCTGGAAGTTGGTACCGGCGACATGGAGCGACAGCGGCCCCGCGGCCTTCGGCTCGGCGCCGAACAGGCGCTCGACGACGGCGGCGGTGGCTGCCTGGGCGGACACCCAGGCAGCCCGCGGCCAGCGAGCCTGGAGCCGCGCGATGGCCTGGGCGGCCCCGGCGCCATCGATGAATTCGAAGCTGCACACCCCCCGCGGCGTAAGGCCGACGAGGGCCTCCCCGAAGGGCGTGGCGTGGAGCCCGTACTCGATGGCCAGGCCGGCACCTCCGGCCCGGTATTCGCCGGGGGTCATGGCCTCCAGTTGCACGAAATGGTCATAGAGGCGGGAACTGCTGCTCAGGCCGAGTTCCTCCGCAACCGCCAGCAGGGGGCGCGATGCGTCGAGCAGGCCCTTGGCCCGTTCCACCGTCAGCACCTGCAGGAAGCGCTTGGGGGTGGTGCCGGCCCAGCGGCAGAAGAGGCGCTGGAAGTGGAAGGGGCTGAGATGCACGTGGTCGGCCACGGCTTCCAGGGTCGGCTGCTCGCCCACCCGCCGGGCGATGAAGGCGATGGCCCGGGCGATGCGCTCGTAGTCGGCGGCGGCGCTGCGCTGCACCTCATCCATGGCGGTGGCGCTCCGCCCGGCGCGCCCGGTCCACGTCCGGGCTGCGGTAGGCACGCTCCGGCACCATGGCCAGGCGGGAGCCGGCGATTTCCGGCCCCAGGCCGTAGAAGCGCTGGAAACTCATGATCAAAGGCCTCCATTTTTCCGGATCGACGCGGTTAGGCTCCCCGGTGAGAAGCAGAGATTCGTGCACATGCACCCGCTGGATGCGCAGCTCGAAGCAGGCGACAAAGCCGCGCAGGGTCGCGTCATTATCGGCCATCGGGTGGATTCCTTCGAGCACGGCCTCCAGTTGCACCGGGCACTCCGCCACCCGCGGCGGGGCCACGGTTTCGGCGCCGGCCGCGGTCAGCCCCGCGGCGGCGAACTTGTCGCCCACATGCCGGTAGCCGCGGGCTGCTTTGTGGGGCGGCACGGGGTCGGCGCCGGTGGTGAGCGCCAAGAGGTTCACCGCCGGCATCTCGCAGACGGAAGGCAGATTGAGTACGCATTGGCCGGTGCGGCGCAAGTTGCCCGCCGTCCGGGAGGTCCCTTCGACGCCGATCATGCAGCGCCAGCCCAGCCAGAAGATGGACGAAATGGGCGCCAGGTTGGCGCTGCCGTCGGAGTTGAGGGTGCTGACCAGCACCACTGGGGTACCGAAGTAGAGGATGGCAGGTTCGATCGACTGGTGCATGTTCGACTCCGTAAGCGTGTTGACGGCGCCATGGTCGCCCCGGCCACCCGCGGCCGTCGACCCGGATCTTGCGCTCTTGGGCCCGGGCCTCGTGTCATAATCGACGACGAGACAAGTCCCTAGAACAATGACACCGTGGACACCCTGCTCCTCCTCACCCTTGCCGCCATCGCCGTGGTGCTGCTTTTCGATTACACCAACGGCTTCCACGACGCGGCCAACATCGTGGCGACGGTGATCGCCTCGCGGGCCATGACGCCGGCCCAGGCGGTGGTGGTGGTGGGCTTTTTCGAATTCCTCGGCCCCCTGCTGGGGGGCACGGCGGTGGCCAACACCATCGGCTCCTTCGTCCGCCTCGACGGCATCCCGGCCGACGGCGCCCTGGCCATCCTGCTCTGCGGCCTGGTCGGGGCCATCGTCTGGAACCTGGGCACCTGGTATTTCGGCATTCCCTCCTCGTCGTCCCACGCCCTGGTGGGCGGGCTGGCCGGGGCGGTGGTGGTGGCGGTGGGCGGCGACCACGTGGTGTGGGGCTTCGCCGAGCTGGCCCGGGGCCATCTCACCGGCGTCGTCAAGGTGCTGGCGGCCCTGGTGCTGTCGCCCCTCATCGGCTTCTGGGCCGGTTTCCTCATCCACCGCCTGCTGAACCGCCTGCTCATGGCCGCCAACCCCGCCGCCAATTCCCGCCTGCGGGCGGCCCAGTTCGTCACCGCCGCCGGCCTGGCCTTTTCCCACGGGGCCAACGACGCCCAGAAGAGCATGGGCATCCTCACCCTGGTGTTGCTGCTCGGCGGCTTCATTCCCCGCTTCGAGGTGCCCTTCTGGGTGATGCTGGCCTGCGCCTCGGCCATCACCCTGGGCATCCTTTCCGGCGGCTGGCGCATCGTGCGCACCCTGGGCTTCGCCATCTACCGGGTGCGCCCGGTCCATGCCCTCGGCTCCCAGGTGACGGCCGCCTCGGTGATCCTGGCCGCCTCCCTTGCCGGGGCCCCGGTATCGACCACCCATGTGGTGGCCACCTCGATCATGGGCATCGGCGCCTCGGAGCGCCCGCGGGCGGTGCGCTGGACGAAGGCCAAGGACATCGCCCTCACCTGGCTGATCACCATTCCCGGCGCCGCCATCGCCGCCATCCAGGCCTATGCCTTGATGAACCTCTACCTCGACCGCCTGTGAGGAGCACGCCATGAGCGACGCCCTGAAAGAAGTCCCCTCGGGGAAAACCTCCCCTTCCGTCTTCCGCCGCCTGTTCGAGCGGGTCTTTCCCAAGATGCCCGATTTCTTCGCCCTGCTGGCCGAGCAATGCCAGCAGGTGTCGCATACCACGGGCCTGCTGGTGGAGTTCATGGAAACCGGCGACCCCGCCACCGGCCAGCAGATCCGCCAGGACGAGCACGAGGCGGACCGCCTCAAGGTGCGCAACCTGCACACCCTGAACGAGGCCTTCGCCACCCCCATCGACCGGGAGGACATCTACCGCGCCATCGTCGATCTCGACGAGATCGTCAATTACTGCAAGACGACGGTGAGCGAGATGGATGTCCTCGGCCTGGCCCCGGACAAGCACTGCCTGGAGATGGCCATGCACATCAAGCTGGGCACCGACGCCCTGGTGACCGGCTACGCCCGGCTGGCCCGGGAGCCGGCCGCCGCCGCCACCGACGCCGATGCCGGGCGCAAGGCCGAGCGGCGGGTGGAAAAGGCCTACCGGCGGGCCATCGCCGACCTCTTCCAGGGCGACGACTACATCCACATGTTCAAGCGGCGGGAAATCTACCGCCACCTTTCCAACTGCGCGGACCGCATGGCCAATTGCGCCAATACGCTCCACGACATCGTCGTCAAGATGTGCTGAAGGAGGAAGCCATGCGGATCGGCGTACCCCGGGAAACCAAGAACAACGAATACCGCGTCGGCCTGGTGCCGGCCACCGTGCGCGAGCTGGCCGCCCGCGGCCACGAGGTCCTGGTCGAGCAGGGCGCCGGCCTGGGCGGCGGCTTCGAGGACGCCGCCTACGCGGCCGCCGGGGCCCGCCTGGTGGCCACCGCCCCCGACGCCTGGGCCGCCGACCTGGTGGTCAAGGTGAAGGAGCCGCAGCCGGCGGAATTCCCCTTCCTGCGCCCGGACCTGACCCTGTTCACTTATCTCCACCTCGCCCCCGATCCGGCCCAGGCCCAGGCCCTGCTCGCCTCCGGCTGCACCGCCATCGCCTACGAGACGGTCACCGACACCGCCGGCGGCCTGCCGCTCCTCGCCCCCATGTCGGCCGTGGCAGGCCGCCTGGCGGTGCAAGCCGGCGCCCACTGGCTGGAAAAGGCCCAGGGCGGCCGCGGCGTGCTGCTGGGCGGGGTGCCGGGGGTACCCGCCGGCCAGGTGGCCATCCTCGGCGCCGGCACCGTCGGCAGCCATGCCGCCCGCGTCGCCGTCGGCCTGGGGGCGGAAACCACCATCCTCGACCTCTCCCTGCCCCGCCTGGAGGCCCTCGACCGGGAATACGGCGGGCGCCTGCGCACCGTCGCCGCCACCCCGGAGACGGTGGAGGCCTTCGTCGCCCGGGCCGACCTGGTCATCGGTGCCGTCCTCGTGCCCGGCGCCACGGCACCCAAGCTGGTGACGCGGGAGCTGTTGCAGCGCATGAAGCCGGCCAGCGTCATCGTCGACGTCGCCATCGACCAGGGCGGCTGCGTCGAAACCTCCCGCCCCACCACCCATGCCGCGCCAGTATTCGTCGAGGAGGGCGTCCTCCATTACTGCGTCGCCAACATGCCCGGCGCCGTCCCCCGCACCTCGGCCCTGGCGCTCAACAACGCCACCCGCCCCTTCGTGCTGGCCCTGGCGGAGCGCGGCTGGCAGGGGGCGGCCGCCGCCGACCGGCACCTGGCGGCGGGCATCAACGTCCAGGGCGGGCGCCTGACCCACCCCGCCGTCGCCGCCGCCCTCGGCCTGCCCTGCGCGCCCTTGTGAGTCTCAGTGCAGCTTGACGTGGGGCTCGGTGCGCCGGGTGATGAGCCGGGCCAGGGTATCCAGGGTGACCTTGACGATGCCGTGCAGCGCCAGTTCGTGGAGCTTGTAGAGGGACAGGTACATGAGGCTGGCGAAGCGCCCTTCCAGCCACAGGTTGCCCCCCACCAGGCTGCCCATCAGGTTGCCCACGGTGGAATACTTGCCCAGTGACACCAGGGAGCCGAAATCCCGGTAGCGCCAGGGTTTGAGGGGGCGCCCGGCGAGCCGGGCCTCGATCTGCCGGACCAGGTGGGAGGCCTGCTGGTGGGCGGCCTGGGCCCGGGGCGGCACATTGACGCCGGCCGGCTTGCCTTGCCACTGGCAGGCGGCGCAGTCGCCCAGGGCGAAGATGTCGGGGTCGCGGGTGGTCTGCAGGGTGGGTTCCACCACCAACTGGTTGATGCGGTTGCTTTCCAGGCCGCCGAAATCCTTGAGCATTTCCGGCGCCTTGACACCGGCCGCCCAGACCACCAGCTCCGCCGGAATGACCTCGCCGCCCTGCAGGCGCACGCCGTCGGGCAGCACCTCGGCCACGGCGGCGCCGGTGCGCACCTCGACGCCGATCTTGTCGAGGAGCTTCATGGCCGAGTCGGACACGCGCTCGGGCACCGCCGGCAGGATGCGCGGGGCGGCCTCGATGACGATGATGCGGATGTCCTTGCCCGGATCGATGCGGTCGAGGCCGAAGGACACCAGGGCGCGGGTGGTGTTGTGCAGTTCCGCCGCCAGTTCGATGCCGGTGGCGCCGGCGCCGATGATGGCCACGGTGAGCTGGCCCGGCCGCCGGGGTTCGCTCTGGGCATGGGCGCGGATGCAGGCATTGACCATGCGCCGGTGGAAGTGGGCCGCCTGGGCAGGCGTTTCCAGGCAGATGGCGTGCTCCTTCACCCCCGGGGTGCCGAAGTCGTTGGTCAGGCTGCCGACGGAAATGACCAGGGTGTCGTAGCGGAAGGCCCGGGGCGCGGCGATGACTTCCTCGCCGTATTCATCCACGTAGGGGGCGGTGAAGACCAGTTTCCGCTCCCGGTCGATGCCCACCACCTCGCCGAAGCGGTAGCGGTAGCCGTGCCAGTAGGACTGGGCGAGGTGGTTGAGCTCGTAGACGCCGAGATCCATGCTGCCCGCCGCGATCTCGTGCAGGTGGGGCTTCCAGAAATGGGTTCGGGCCTTCTCGATGAGGGTGACGGCCGCCTTCCTGCGGCGCCCGAGGCGCTCCCCCAGCTTGGTCACCAGTTCCAGGCCGCCGGCGCCGCCGCCGACGACGACGATCTGGTGCAGGTCGGCATCGGGGCCGGCGACGTTGAAAGGCAGCGGCGCAGCCGCATCCGGCCCGAGAGGGGGCAGGCGGTTCTCCATGGGTCTGTCTCCAGAATATTTTTGTGTGGCGCAACGATAACCGATTGCCGGGGGCGGGTCCAACGGCGCCCGAGGAACCCCGCCCAGCCCCGTGGCATCAAAGAGTCACCGACCACCACCCAGGAAAGGACAAGACATGGAAGCCGGCCTGCACACCATGCGCAACCTCTTCGCCCAACTGGGACTGCCCAGCGATCCCGAGGGCATGGAAGCCTTTCTCGATTCCCACCGGCTGAGCCAGGCGATCCCGCTCTACCGGGCCGCCTTCTGGACCCCGGCCCAACGCGCCTTCCTCAAGGAGGAAATCATCGAAGACGCGGACTGGGCCGGCGTCATCGACGAACTCAACGCCCGCCTGCGGGAGAACTGACGGTCAGGCTTCGCCCACCAGCTCCACCGTCTGGCCGTAGAACACCACCACCTGCCCCGGCCGCAGCTTGGCCCGCTTGCGGGTTTCGTAGCGGCCATCCACCTGTACCAGACCGTCGGCGATGGCGGCATGGGCGGCCCCGCCCGATTCGACGAGGCCCGTGGCCTTGAGCAGTTGGTCGAGCTGGATGTGGTCGCCGCGCACGGCAAAGGTGATCTTCATGGCGTATCCGGGAAAGAGGCAGGCGGCAAGGATATCAGCCCCGCCAGGATTCCGGGTCGAGGCCGTGGCGGTGCAGCTTGTCGTAGAGGGTCTTTTTCGGCACCTGCAGCGCCTGGGCCGCCCGCGCCACGTTGCCGGCACAGGCCCGCAGGGCTTCGGCGATGGCCGCCGCCTCGGCAGCATCCACCTGCTCGGCCAGGGACCGGCCGGCGGCGGCAGGGGCCACGGCCGGCGCCAGGCCGTCGGGCAGGCCCAGGCACCAGCGGTCGGCGACGTTCTTCAGCTCCCGCACGTTGCCCGGCCAGTCGTGGGCCTGCCAGCGGGCCAGGTCGGCCGGGCTCCAGGCAGGCGCCTCGCGCCGGTAGCGGGCCGCTGCCTCGGCCAGGAAATGGGCCATCAGCAGGGGGATGTCCTGGCGCCGCTCGCGCAGCGGCGGCAGGTCGAGGCTGACCACGTTGAGGCGGTAGTAGAGGTCGCCCCGGAAGCGCCCGGCCTCGGCCAGGGCCTTGAGGTCGGTCTTGGTGGCGGCGAGCACCCGGCAGTCCACGGGGATGGCCGCATTGCTGCCCAGGCGCTCCACCACCCGCTCCTGCAGGACGCGCAGGAGCTTGACCTGCAGGGCCAGGGGCATGGACTCGATTTCGTCGAGGAAGACGGTGCCGCCGCTGGCGTACTCGATGCGGCCGATGCGGCGCTTGCCGGCGCCGGTGAAGGCGCCCGCCTCGTGGCCGAAGAGCTCGCTCTCGAAAACGCTCTCCGGCAGGGCGCCGCAGTTGATGGCGACGAAGGCCCCCCGGCGGCCGCTGGCAGCGTGGATGGCCCGGGCCACCACCTCCTTGCCGCAGCCGGTCTCGCCGTTGATGAGGATGTCGACGTCGGTGGCCGCCAGGGCCTCCACCAGCCGGCGCACCGCCTGCATGCCCGGGGACTGGCCGATGATGGCGGCGGCCCCCTGGCCGGCGAGCTGTTCCTTGAGGCGGCGGTTTTCCAGCAGCAGGGCGCGCTTTTCCAGGGCGCCCTGCACCGCCGCCACCAGCCGCTCCGAGGCGAAGGGTTTCTCGATGAAATCGTGGGCCCCCTCGCGCATGGCTTCCACCGCCATGGCCACGTCGCCGTGGCCGGTGACGAGGAGCACCGGCAGTTCCCGGTCGAGCTGGCGCAATTCCCGCAGGAGTGCCAGGCCGTCGCGGCCCGGCAGGCGCACGTCGGACACCACCAGCCCCGGCCGTGCGCCCCGGGCCAGGGCGGCGAGCAGGGCCTCGGCGTCGGCGAAGCCCTGCACCGGGATGTCGGCGATAGTGAGCGCCTGCTCGCAGCCCTTGCGGACGGCGGCGTCATCCTCCACCAGGAAGACGGACAGGGCTTCAGGCGCCACGCAGCACCTCCTTGGCATAGCTCGGCCGGTCCATGTCCACGGTTTCCACGCTCAATTGCACCTCGCCTTCGGCCGGCGCCGGGCAGACGGCCCGGAGCGCCGCCAGCAGGGCCGCCGCCAGGGCTCTCTTCTGTTCCGCCGTGCGGCCCGAAAGCAGGGCCGCCCGCACATGGACGAAGCGGCGCTGGCCGCTCGCCCGGCCGATGCGGAAGACCGCGTATTCGACGGCACGGCTCTTGATGTCCGCCTCGGCGAAGAGGCCGGAGGCGAGCATGGCCTCGTTCAGGCCGGCGAGGGCGCCGCCCCCGTCGAAGCCGGCGATGCCGGCGCTGTATTCAAGGGTGAGGTGGGGCATGGGCGTGATCCTCCAGGGGAACGGCATCGAGGATGATAGCGAATTCGGCCCCGCCCTCGGCCCGGTTCCGCGCCTCCAGGCGGCCGCCGAAGCCCTCGACGATGGCCAGCGAAATGGCGAGGCCGAGGCCCAGGCCCTCGCCCACCGGCTTGGTGGTGTAGAAGGGCTCGAAGAGGTGGGGCAACACTTCCGGGGGCAGGCCGGGGCCGTGGTCGCGGATGGCGATCTCCACCCGCTCGCCGAGGCTGGCGGCGGCGACCTCCAGGCGGGGCGCCGGCTGGCCGGCCATGGCGTCGAGGCCGTTGCGCAGGAGATTGACCAGCACCTGTTCCAGCCGCACCGGCTCGGCGGAGACGGCGAGGCCGGCGGGACATCCCGCCACGGCGATGGCGGCGCCCAGTTCCCGCCGGCGGGACTCGACGATGAGCAGGGCATGGTCGATGACCGCCGCCACCCCCACCGGCGCCATTTCCGCCGGCCCCTTGCGGGCGAAGGTCTTCAACTGCCGGACGATGCGCCCGGCCCGCTCGACCAGGTCGCCGATGGTGGCCAGGTTTTCCGCGGCCTCCGCTTGGCGCCCCTTGGCCAGCAGGGCCACGGCGTTGTCGGCGAAGGTGCGCAGTGCCGCCAGGGGCTGGTTCAGCTCGTGGCTGATGCCCGCCGCCATCTGCCCGAGGACGGCCAGCTTGCCGGCCTGCACCGCGGCGTCCCGGGTCTCCCGCAGGATCGCCTCGGTGGTCTTCAGGGCCTCGATCTTGGCGGTGAGGTCGGCGGTGCGCTCGGCGATGCGCGCCTCCAGACCGGCGTGGATCCGGCGCAACTCCTCCCGCCGCCGGGCGCGGTGGCGGAAATGGGCCGCCAGGCCGAGGGCGAAGGCACAGGCGAAGGCGACGGCGATCCCGGCCCCCAGCGCCGCCGCCCGGGCCTCGCCGGGGTCGCCCAGCTGCACGACGCGCCAGCCCAGGCTGCCGAGGGGGCGGGCGTGCACCAGCCGCTCCCGCGCCGGCTCGCCGGGCAGGGCCAGGGCCAGGGGTTCGCCGCCTTCGGTGGGCAGCGGCCGGTCGGCCAGCAAAGGGATGGGCTGGCCGCCGTATTGCTGGGTTTCCGCCAGCCGCGCCTTCACCGCGTCAGGCAACGGCGCCAGGGCCCGGTAGCGCCAGCGGCGATCGCTGGCCAGGAAGACGACGCCGTCGCCATCGACCAGGAACAGCGCCTCGCCGGCGCCGCCCAGGGCCTGTTCCAGGCTTTCCAGGCCGACCTTGAGGACGACGATGCCGAGGACGCGCCCCCCCTCCCGCACCGGCGCAGCGAGGAAATAGCCCGGCTCGCCGGTGGTGACGCCGACCCCGTAGAAGCGGCCGAGGCCAGTCTCCATGGCGTCGCGGAAGTAGGGGCGGAAGGCGTAGTTGTGGCCGACGAAGCTGCGGGGCTGGCGCCAGTTGCTGGCCGCCACGGTGAGCCCCGAGGCGTCGATGAGGAAGGCCACCGCCACCGCCGCCCCCTGTTGCGCCGCCTCCAGGTAGGCATTGGCGGCCGCCACCCGCCCCGCCTCCCCCGGCGCCCGCAGCACGGCCGCCAGGGAAGGGTCGAGGGCGAGCAGGCCAGGCAGCGACTCGTGGCGGCTGAGGGTGGCCTCCAGCGAGAGGGCGAAGGCATCCAGCCGCTGCGCCGCCAGCCGCCGTTCGTCGTCGAGGTGGATGGCGAAGAGGGCGCGGTAGGCCAGCCCGCCGAGGAGGAGGCAGAGGGCGACGGCGGCGGTGGCGAGGGTCAGGGGACGGAGGCGGCGGGGCATGGGGTTATGCTAACGCGGGTTGGGGCGTCTGGACGCCGGCGGGGATGCGGAAAGCAGCACATCAGGCCCCTCCCGCACATCACCCCCCGAATCGAGCAGCCCTGGACTTCAATCCACCGCCGCCATCTTCATCTCCGCCTCCGCATGCCTTTCCTGTTCCTCCATCACCAGCCGCCCCAGCTCCCGCTTCAGGTCGTTGAAGGCCGCCGAGGCGGGGTCCCGGGGGCGGGGCATGTCCACCCGCTGGTCGCGCTTGACGGTGCCCGGGCGGTAGGTCATGACCACGATGCGGTCGGCGAGGTAGATGGACTCTTCGATGGAATGGGTGACGAAAAGGATGGTCTTGCCCAGCTTCTCCCAGATGCGCAGCAGTTCGTCCTGCAGGTTGCGCCGGGTCAGGGCGTCGAGGGCGCCGAAGGGCTCGTCCATGAGCATGATGGGCGAATCGAGCGCGAGGACGCGGGCGATGGCGACCCGCTGGCGCATGCCGCCGGAGAGGTCCTTGGGGAAACGGTCGCGGAAATCCTTGAGGTGGAGGAGGTCGAGGAGCTGGCTCACCGTCAGCTCGATCTCGGCCCGATCCTTCTTCTGCACTTCCATGCCGAAGGCGATGTTCTCGGCCACGGTCATCCAGGGGAACAGCGCGTATTCCTGGAAGACCATGCCGCGATCCGGGCCGGGGGAAAGGATGGTCTTGCGGTCGATGACGATCTCGCCGGCGGAGGGCGGCTGGAAGCCGGCCACGGCGTTGAGCAGCGTCGATTTGCCGCAGCCGGAGGGGCCCAGCAGGCAGACGAACTCCCCGGGCTGGATGGCGAGGTTGATGTCCTTGAGGGCGACGACGTCGCCGCCGGGAGTGCGGAACACCTTCTGCACGTTGTTGATGAGGATGGCGCTCATGGTCAATGCTCCAGGCCGCGGTGCCAGCGCAGCAGGTGGTTGTTGAGGCGGCTGACGGCGGTGTCGATGAGGAGACCGAGGAGGCCGATGGTGATCATGCCGGCGATGATCTTGTCGGACCACATGAACTCCCGCGCCTCCAGGATACGAAAGCCGAGCCCATCATTGACCGCGATCATCTCGGAGACGATCACCACGATGAAGGCGGTGCCGATGCCGATCCGCACGCCGGCCAGAATGTAGGGCGTGGCCGCCGGCAGGATGACGCGGGTGAACAGGGTCCACGGCCCCACCCCCAGATTGCGGGCGGCGCGGATGTAAATGCCGTCCACCTGGCGCACGCCGGCAATGGTGTTCATCAGCACCGGAAAGAACGCGCCAATGGCAATCAGGAAGAAGGACGGCGGGTTGCCGAGCCCGAACCAGAGAATGGCCAGGGGAATGTAGGCGATGGGGGGAATGGGCCTCAGGATCTGCACCAGCGGGTTGAGCAGGTCGTAGATGCGCGGCCTGGCGCCCATGAGCAGCCCCAGGGGCAAGGCCAGCCCTGCCCCGATGAGGAAGCCGCTCATTACCCGGTAGAGGCTGGAGTAGGCGTCGTGGATCAGTTCCCCCGACAAGGCCCAGGCCAGCCAGCCCTGCCCTGCTTCCCGCGGCTGGGCGGGAAGCAGGTAGGCCCACCATTTGGCGGCCACCGCCGAGGGCGCCGGCAGCACCACCTCGGAAAACAGCCCGGCGCGGGCGCTGGCCTCCCACAGGATGAGCACCAGCACCGGCACCAGCGCGCCTTGGGCAAAGGCTTTCACCTTGGCAAGCATGTCTGCCTCACTTCACCTTCAGTTCCGCCTTGGCCTTCTGCAGCAGATCCAGCCGCACCCATTCCGCCGCCTTGGGAGGCTTGCTCATGCGGCCCACGCCGTACTTCTGCATGTAGTCGGTGGTGATGTCGATGTGCTCGAGGGTGACATCGTAGGTGTAGTCCGCGTTGTCCATGGCGTCCTTGAAGTCCTGGGGCGTGATCTGGCCCTTGAACATCTGCTCGCGCACGTATTTCTCGGCCAGGGCCGCGTCCTTGTTGAACAGGGCCGTCGACTCCACGAAGCACTGCATGACGCGCTGGGCGACGTCCTTCTTCTCGTTGTACATCTTCTCGGTCATCACCAGTAGACGCACCGGCTCGCCCATCTTGGTCGTGTAGGGCTTCATGATCTCCACCCCGAACTTCTTGTTGAGAGACTGGGAGGACTGGGGCTCGGACTGGCACATGGCGTCGATCTGCCTGGCGGCTAGGGCCTGGTTGAGGTCGGCAAAGGCCAGGAAGACGATCTGCACGTCCTTGCCCGGTTTGTCGGACCAGGCGAGGCCGGCCTTTTCCAGCTCGGCGTAGAGCAGCAGTTCGTGGGCGCCGCCGCGGGTGACGCCGACCTTCTTGCCCTTGAGATCGGCCATGGTCTTGATGCCGCTGTCCATGCCGGCGACGATGCGCGCCCCGCCCTTGGCGAAGCCGGCCACGGTATAGATCGGCACCCCGTTGGCACGGCCGGAAATGGCGCCGTCGGAGGCCAGGGCGGCGATGTCGATCTCGCCGGCGACGATGGCGGGCATGATGTCCGGCCCCTTGGGGAACATGCGTTCCTCGACCTTGAGGCCGTACTTGCCGCACAGCTCCTTCATGTAGGAAACGGCGCCGTAGTGGGCGAATTTCAGGTTGCCCAGGCGGACCACGTCCTCGGCCAGGGCGTTGCCGGCAAACAGCAGGGTGGCCGCGACGGCGGCCGGGAACAAGTTGCGCATGGAAAGCTCCTCCGGATCGAATGGTTGCGGCCTGTGGGCGGCCGCTGCCATCACCATTGCAGGCCCCGTGCCAGGCCGGGACAGAATCCCACGGCATTGTTTATTCGACGTTTTGCAGGAAACGGTGGCGAAACGCCGGTCGGGGGCCGAGCGGTTTTCCGGAAAGCAGCCGGGGCGATGTGCGGAAATCCGCACTGAAGCGGGCGGGCGAACCCCCCGCCCCCGGCGCGGTCTTACCCATGGTCCCGGCGCCCCGCGGCGGGACCGTTTTCGGGAGAGACACCATGTCTGCACCTTCCCACCCCATCGCCCGCTCCGCCCTCGGGCTCGGCATCGCCAGCCTCCTGCCCTTCTTCTTCCTGGCCAGCGCCGCCGTCCTCGATCCCGCCTACCGGGTGGCCGTGCACATGCCCCTGGTGGCTTACGGCGCCGTCATCCTCGCCTTCGCCGGCGCCCTGCACTGGGGCATCGCCCTCATGCTGCCGGCCGCCAGCACCGGCCAGCGCCTCCTGGCCATGGGCTGGAGCGCGGTGCCCGCCCTCCTCGCCTGGCTGGCGGTCATGCTGCCGGTGGGGATCGACCTGGCGGTGCTCATCGCCGCCTTCTGGGTGCATTTCGCCTTCGATTACCAGCTCGCCCGGCAGCAGCCGCTGCCGCCCTGGTACCTGCCCCTGCGCATCGTCCTCACCGTCGGCGCCACCCTCTCCCTGGTCGCCGCGCTGGCCGTGGGCACCGGCCGCGAGCCGTCCGCCGTCCATCCCTTCATGACCGGCACCGAAGGGCACTCCTGCCCGGCCCGGGGGAACGGTCCGCCGCGGATTTCGATCTAGGGTCTGTTGTCATTCAGGTCACGGTCACGCAGGGGAGTGGCGGGGATGCAGCGCCAGGCGCCGATCGCGAGCTGAATGAGAACAGACCCTAGGCAACCCGGTTGCGGGGCCGGCCGGCGACGAAGGCCTCGATGTTGTCGATCAACTGGTCGGCCAGGGCCTGCATGGCCGGCCGGCTGGCCCAGGCGACGTGGGGCGTGAGGAGGAAATTGGGCAGGGCCAGGAGTTCCGGCGCCACCATGGGGTGGTCGGCGGGGGGCGGCTCGGCGGTGATGACGTCGAAGCCGGCGCCGGCGATCCAGCCTTCCTTGAGGGCGCGGATCAGCGCCGCCTCGTCCACCAGGCCGCCGCGGGCGGTATTGATGAGCAGCGCCGTCGGCTTCATGGCCTTGAGTTCCGTCTCGCCGATGAGGCCGCGGGTTTCCGGCAGGAGCGGGCAGTGCAGGGTGAGGGCGTCGGCCTGCTGCAGCACCTCGGCAAAGGCGGTGTAGCCAGGCCGCACCGTCGCCGCCCCCTTGTGCTCGGCCCGCAGGACACGCATGCCGAAGGCTTCGGCCAGGCGGATGACGCCGCCCCCCAGACTGCCGCCGCCGACGACGCCCAGGGTGGCGCCGTGGAGGTCGCGGATGGGATGGTCGAAGAAGCAGAACTGTGTGGAACGCTGCCAGCGCCCGGCCTGCACCGCATCGCGGTAGGCGACGAGGTTGCGCGCCAGGGCGAGCAGCAGCATGAAGGTGTGCTCGGGCACCGTGTGTTCGGCGTAGCCGCGGATGTTGGCAACGACGATGCCCCGTTGCCGGCAGGCTTCCAGGTCGACGACATTGGTGCCGGTGGCGGAGACGGCGACCATGGCGAGATCGGGCAGGCGGGCGACGATCTCCCCGGTCAGGGGCACCTTGTTGACGATGGCGATGGTGGCGCCCTGAAGGCGTTCCTCGACTTCCCCGGCTCGGGTGGCGGGGTACTCGACCCACTCATGGGGAAAGGCCGGGCGCCGCAGGTCGGCGATGACGGATTCCCGCTCCAGGCAGACGATGCGGTGCATGGCGCTCAGGCGGCCGAGAACGCCTTGCCGTGGCGGGCGGCGACGGCGGCGATGCGCTCGGCCAGGGCGGCGCCACCGGCAAAGGCGAGGCGGCTGACGGTGGCCTGGGCGCAGAGCCCGTCGATGGCTTCCTCGTCGCCCTGCACCAGATTGACCACACCGCCGGGCCAGCCGGTGCGGGCAGTCAGTTCGCACAGGGCGTAGGCGGCGCCGGGCGCGCGGGGGCTGGGCTTGAGGACCACCGTCCCCCCGGCGGCCAGGACAGGCGCTGCCAGTTCCGCCAGGGCGGCCAGGGGTCGCCCATCGTCGGCAACGGCGACCAGGAGTTCGGCGGCGCCGGCCCCGGGGGAGCGCAGGGCCGCCACCGCCGCCTGCACGTCGCCCAGGCCGTCGGCCGGGACGCGGCCGGTTTCCTGGCCCAGCAGCTTGGCGAAGTGTTCGGCGTAGCCCTCCAGGGCGTCGGCCAGGGCGGCCAGGCGCTCCCGGCGCTCGGCCGGCGCCAGGGCCGCCCAGGCCGGCGCCGCTG
>DAINDE010000007.1:39983-106184 GCA_036732025.1 Rhodocyclaceae bacterium | reverse complement strand
TTGTGGTTGTTTTGTGGGGGTCTGCGGGGGCGTGGGGTGTGGTTTGGGGGTGTTTTGGGGGGGGCTGTGGGGATTGTGGGGCGTGGTGTCGCCGGCGGCCTCGAGCTTGCCGGCGGGCTCGCCCGGCTTGGCCGGCTGGGCGCCCCCCGGGGCGCCGCCCACGGCGGGAGCGGTCAGCGGCGCCGTGGCGGGCACCGGCGGCTGGTTGGTGAGGGCGCCCGGCACGCCGCCCGCCGTCTGGTTGACGTTGGCCGATTCGGCGGTCTGCTGGCTGCGGATGACGGTGCTGTCCGGCGTGTTGTTGGGGCGGAAGCTCTCGGCCGTCTGCTCGCTCTGGGAGAAATCGATGTCGGCGGCCACCTGCACCTTGTAGTTCTCCGGCCCCAGCACCGGCTTGAGAATCTCCTCGATGCGCTTGCCGATGCTGTCCTCGACCTCGCGCACGTACTTGATCTGGGCGGGGTCGAGGCCGGCTTCGGTGAGTTTGCTCTTGAGTTGCGAGAGGAGGGCGCCGTTCTGGTCCAGGACGGTGACGTTGGCGATCGGCAACTGGGGCACGCTGGCCGCCACCAGGTGGGTGATGCCGGCAATCTGGGCGGGGTCCAGCACGCGGCCCGGGTAGAGGGTGAGCAGCACCGAGGCCGAGGGCTTCTGCTCGTCGCGCACGAAGACGGATGGCTTGGGGATGGCCAGATGCACCCGTGCCGCCTGCACCGCGCCGATGGACTGGATGGTGCGGGCCAGCTCGCCCTCCAGCCCGCGCTGGTAATTGACCTGTTCGGCGAACTGGCTGATGCCGAACTTCTGGTTCTCCATCAGCTCGAAACCGACGGAACCGCCCCGGGGCAGGCCCTGGGAGGCGAGCTTGAGGCGCACCTCGTGCACCCGGTCGGAAGGCACCAGGATGGCACCGCTGTCCGACATGCGGTGGGGGATGTTCTGCTGCTCCAGGGCGGCGATGATGGCGCCGCCATCCTTTTCGCCGATATTGGAGAAAAGCACCTTGTAGTCGGCATGACGGCTCCACAGCACCGTGCCGATGACGATGGCGACGATGGCGGCGATGCCGACCATGAGCAGCAGCTTCTGCTGGGCGTTGAGGCGGCCGAGGGCCTCGCGCAGGCGCTCCACCACCGAGCCTGCCGGTGCCGTCCCTGCCGTGGTGTCCGTCGTCGCTGCCATCTATCCTCGGGTTAAGCCCTGCGAAACAGAAGAATAATCAAGTGGGAAGCCAAATTTTCCTAGAAATATTCTACTATTAGCCGGGCCGAAATATCGCCTGCTTTTTTCGATGCCCGAAACCGCGCCAGCCCCCGCCGCAACGGATGCCAAGACTGCCGAGTTGCAGCGGGCCTTCGACATGTTCAACCAGGTTTCGGCGGAGCTGACCCAGGCCTACGGCGCCCTGCAGGCCCGGGTCGCCTCCCTGACCGAGGAACTGGCCGTGGCCAACGGCGAGCTGCGCCGCCAGTTCGAGGAAAAGGAAGCCCTGTCCGAGCGGCTTTCCCTCTTGCTCGACGCCCTGCCCGCCGGGGTGGTGGTCCTCGATGGCGGCGCCCGTGTCACCGCCGCCAACCCGGCGGCCCGCGCCCTCTTCGGCGACGACGTGATCGGCCGGCACTGGGGCGACGTGGCCCGGGCCCACCTGGAGCCGACCCTGGCGGCGGGGGAGTGGCTGGCCGGCGAGCGGCGGGTGAGCCTGGCGGAAAGCGCGCTGGCGGCCGCCGGCGGCAAGATCCTGCTGGTCCATGACGTGACGGCGGCCCACAGCCTGAAGGCGGAACTCGAACGCAACCAGCGCCTGGCGGCCATGGGCGAGATGGCGGCCTCCCTCGCCCACCAGTTGCGCACGCCGCTGGCCGCGGCGCTCCTCTACACCTCCAACCTGGGGCAGCCGGGGCTGGCCGACGAAGCCCGGGAGAAGTTCGCCGGCAAGGCTTCCGGCCAGTTGCGGCGCCTCGAACGCCTCATCCAGGACGTGCTGCTTTTCGCCCGGGGCGAGAGCATCGGCCGCGATGTCTTCCTGGCCTCGGAACTCCTGCAGGAGGCGGCCCAGACCGTGGAGCCCCTGTTGCGCGAAACCGGCATCGCCTTCGAGCTGGCGGACGGCTGCGGCGACGCCGTCCTCGTCGGCGGGCGCAAGGCCCTCTTCGGCGCCCTGGTCAATCTCCTGGAGAACGCCATGCAGGCCCTGCCGGGGGGCGGCAAAATTTGCCTCTCCGGCAAGAGCGAGGGCGACGCCGTCACCTTTGCCGTGCGCGACGACGGCCCCGGCGTCGGGCCGGAACTCAGGGAGCGCATCTTCGAGCCCTTCTTCACCACCCGCGGCCTGGGCACCGGCCTCGGCCTGGCCATCGCCCTCGGCGTGGCCCGGGCCCATGGCGGCGGCATCGACCTCCACAGCGAGCCCGGGCAGGGGGCTTGCTTCACCATCACCCTGCCCCGGGCCCCGGGGGCCGGCGAAAACCCATGACCAGCCACAATCTTCCCATCCTTGTCGTCGAGGACGACCCCAGCCTGCGCGAGGCCATCTGCGACACCCTGGAGCTGGCCGGCCGCGCCTTCGTGGCCGCGGACGGGGGCGAGACCGCCCTGCGCGCCCTGGCCGGCCAGGCGTTTTCCATCGTCGTCAGCGACGTGCGCATGATGCCCATGGACGGCATTGCCCTTCTCAAGGAGATCCGCGCCCGCCTGCCCCACCTGCCGGTGGTGCTGATGACCGCCTACGCCGAAGTCGAAAAGGCGGTGGACGCCATGCGTTCCGGCGCCTGCGATTTTCTCCTGAAGCCCTTCGAACCCCAGGCGCTGCTTACCCTCATTGCCCGTTACGAATTGCCGGCGACCCAGGGCGAGGCGGGGGTGGTGGCCGACGATCCGGCCAGCCGGGATCTCTTTGCCGTCGCCGCCCGCGTCGCCCAGACCGACGCCACCGTGCTGCTCACCGGCGAATCCGGCGTCGGCAAGGAGGTGGTGGCCCGCTACATCCACCGCCATTCCGCCCGCCGGGAAGGCCCTTTCGTCGCCATCAACTGCGCCGCCATCCCCGATAGCCTGCTGGAAGCCACCCTCTTCGGCTACGAGAAGGGGGCCTTCACCGGTGCCCAGCAGGCCCAGGCCGGCAAGTTCGAGCAGGCCCAGCACGGCACCCTGCTCCTCGACGAAGTGACGGAAATGCCCATGGGGCTGCAGGCCAAGCTCCTGCGCGTCCTCCAGGAGCGGGAAGTGGAGCGGGTCGGCGGCAAGCAGCCGGTGGCCCTGGATATCCGCATCATTGCCACCTCCAACCGGGACATGGCGGAAGCCGTGGCCAAAGGGGTTTTCCGCGAGGATCTCTATTACCGCCTGAACGTCTTCCCCGTGGCCATCCCCGCCCTCCGGGAACGGCCCGGCGACATCGCCGCCATCGCCCGCCACTTCATCGCCGAACACGGCCCCCGCTTCGGGCGCGGCAACGCCCGGCTGTCCGCCGCCGCCGAGGCGGCGCTGCGGGCCCACGCCTGGCCGGGCAACGTGCGGGAGCTGGAAAACGCCGTCCAGCGCGCCCTCATCCTGGCGCCCGGCGACACCATCGAGCCGGCCCACCTCAACCTCGGCCCGCGGCCGAGCGTGGCCGCTCCGGTGGCTGTTCCGGTGACGGAAGCGCTGGAGCCGGGAAAAAAGGTCGATAATATGCGTGACCTGGAACGGGAACATATCCTGCGCACGCTGGCCGAAGTAGGAGGTTCCCGCAAGCTGGCGGTGGAGCGCCTGGGCATCTCCGAGCGCACCCTGCGCTACAAGCTGCAGCAGTACCGGGACGAGGGCTATTTCAACGGCTGACCTGGCGCGAAGTTTGCGTGGGGTTTGCCGGAAAGGAAACCGATATGGACACCAAGGGTATCGAACAAATGCTGAGCGCGCTGCGGGCCACGGCCGGGCAGGCGGCCGGCCGGCCGGCGGAAAGCGCCGCGGCGACGGGCGGCACCGATTTCGCCCAGGTCCTGAAGAACTCCATCGACAAGGTCAACGAAACCCAGGTGCAGGCCACCCAGATGGCGGAAAAACTTGCCGCCGGCGACAGCTCCCAGAATCTGCACGAGGTGATGATCGCCCTGCAGACCGCCAGCGTCTCCTTCCAGGAGATGGTGCAGGTGCGCAACAAGCTGGTTTCCGCCTACCAGGACATCATGAACACCCAGGTTTGACGGACTGGCGCAGTGGTGCGAAGGAGGCCGGCAATCGCCGGCCTTTTTCATTCCAGCCCGGCCAGGCGGGCCTTGCGTTCCCGCTCGATGCGGGTGATGTAGCGCTGGATCTGGGCGAGCCGCGCACCCGGCAGGTCCACGAATTCGCAGCCGACGCGGGTGAAAGTGTAGCCGTTGCGCGCGGTGACGGGGAAAGCGGTGCGCACGTGGAGGATGGCGTTGACGACGCCTTCCTCGGGCAGTTCGAAGCGGCAGTCGGCGAAGACGGCATCCGGCTGGAAATGCGGCGCCGTGGCGTTGTCCACCATGAGGCCGAGGCCGCCGCCGCTGATGTCGAGGAGCGGCAGGCGGCTCGCCCCGGCGCCGGGAAGGGGGATCAGGCAGGTGACCGGCGGCGCCACCGGGGTTTCCAGGCGGAAGTACTCGCGGCGCTGCAGGCGCAGCAGGGTGCCGGGGAGGCGGGCCTGCAGCGCGGGCCGGCCGTCGTGGGTGGCCGGGGCGACGCCGTCGAGGACGAACTGGACCTTCACCTTGTCCTGGCTGGCGGTGACGATCAGCCGGGATGCCGCCGCCGCCGCCTCGTTGATGGCCGGATCGGCGGCTGGGTCGAGGAGCAGGCGGTCGTTGCCATCATCCACGGCCAGCAGGGCGGTGAGGAAGAAGGCGCGGCCCCGGTCGAAATAGACTGTGGCCAGGTTGCTCTGCTTGTGCAGGGCGCGCAGGACGAAGAGGATGTCGACGCGGCTCTCGAGCAGGTACTTGCCGTACATGTCGACTTCTTCCACCTCGAAGCGGGCGGGATGGGCGGGTGCTTGCGCGGATACTTCCATGGGATGTCCGGTGCCGGCGATCCCGGGAGTTTATACGATCAACCGACCTCGGGGGGCGGCTTGAAGGCGGGGGGCGGCTCCTGGCTGCCGTGCTCCAGACGGTAGAGCCAGGCCAGCAGTTCGGCGACGGCCCGGTAGAGCTGGGGGGGGATGTGCTGGTCGATGTCCACCTGCACCAGCAGGGCGACCAGTTCCGGGGATTCGTGAACGTAGACGCCGTGTTCCCGGGCCCGGGAGATGATTTCCTCGGCCACCAGGCCGCGGCCCCGGGCCACCACCCGCGGCGCCGCGTCGGTCTGGCGGTAGGCCAGGGCCACCGCCTCCCGCTGCGGATCACCCGGTTTGCTGGCCATCGTCGAGCCGGGCGGCGGTCAGGCGCAGGCCGGCATTCTCGAGGCTGCGGCGCAGGGTGGGCAGGGCCGCGCCGAGCGCCTCGCGGGAGCCCGCATCGGGCACCGCCAGGGCAAGTTCCAGGTCGTTGCCGCCGCGGATCTGCAGGGTGGCGCTCACCTCCCCCAGGTGGGGCAGGGTCAGGCGCAGGCTGGTCTTCCATTGTTCCGGAATCTCGCCGTCGGCGGAGCGCCCCGGGCCGTCCTCTTCGATGGACCATTCCATGGCCTGGCCCGGCCAGGCCTGACCCTGCCAGACGAAGTTCTGGGTGGCCAGACCGTCCAGTTGCTGCTGGACGATGGGGGTCAGGTCCGGGGGGATGACGGCGGCGGCTTGGCTGCGGACAGGAACAGTTGTTTCGCCGCCGCTGGCAGCGGCCGGACGAGGGGATTCGACGGTGGCGGCAGGCGTGGCTTCCGGGGGGGCGGAGCGCAGTGGTGGTGGCGCTTCGTGGAGGAGCGGGGAGTGCTTGCCCTGGGGTTGCTGCAGCAGGGTTTCCGTCGGCAGGTCGCCTTTGACCCAGCGGGCCTGGTTGGCCTCGTAGAACACGCCGCTGCGGGCCACGGCATCCTTGAGAAGGGGGGCCAGCTCGGCCGGGTCGTCGGGAAAAGTGGTGACGAGGGGCTGGTTGCCGTTGAGGGGAGCGGGGGCGGCGCGCTTGCCGCCGCCTTCGACGTTGCCGAGGAGGTCGCCGATGAGCTGTCCGGCCGGGCTCAGGGTGGTGGCAACGGCGGGGCGCTCCGCCGGTGCCCCGGCAGTACGGTTGGCGACCACGGCCAGGGCCAGTCTGCCGTCGTGGTCCACCACCTCCAATTCCAGGCTGTCGCCGGGCTTGGCGGTGAAGGGCAGGGCCAGGGTGATGTCGCGCTGGGCGACGACGGCGCGATAGGTGCCGTTGGGCAGCAGCGCCTGGATTTCGGCCATCAGCCGCTGGCCGGGCACGAGGTCGCCGAGGACGTCGGCCAGTTTCTGGGCGGGCGCCGCCGGCTGGGGGGGCGCCGGCTGGTCGGGGAGGACCAGGCGCAGGCGGCTGGCGACGTCGGCGGGGATCATGGCGCGACGGGCGGCGGCTTAGCGGCCGCCCATGCCCTTGAGCAGGATGTCCACGTCCTGCAGCCAGGGCCCGGCCTGGGCCGACAGGCCCTGGTAGCTGGCGAGGATTTCCTGCAGCAGGCGCCGGGCCTCCTCTCTTTCGCCGGGGGGCGGCGGGGTGGCGGCCTCGCTCTGATAGGCGGCGAAGAGGGCGGGGTTGTCGGCGGCTTCCCGCGCCAGGGCGTCCCAGTTGCCGTTGGTGCCCAGTTGGCGGAGCCGGGCGGCGTGCTCGTGGAGGCGGCGCAGGCTCGTCAGGTAGGGGCTCGCCATGGCGTCGGCCTCAGGGCGCGCCGGGCGAGTCGCTTTCCGGCAGGGCGGCGACCTTGTCGCCGATCTCGATCCAGGCGGAATGGATTTCCCCGAGCAGGCGGGAGACTTCGTCGAGGGCGGCGAGGTCGTTGTTGAGGTTGGCGTGCAGCAGGCGACGGCCCATGTAATCGTAGAGGGCGTAGAGATCTTCCGAGAGCTTGCCGCCGCCTTCCATGTTGATGCTGGCGCGCAGGCCGTTGAGGATGATGTCGATGGCCTTGGAGATGGCCATGCCCTTCTTGGGGATGTCCTGCATCTCGATCCCCAGGCGGGCGTTGGCGATGGCCTGCTTGGCTCCGTCGAAGAGCATCAGGATGAGCTGATAGGGGCTGGCCGACTGGACCGAGGTCTCCAGGCCGACGTTTTCGTAGGCCTTGAGGGGGTTGCGCTGGGAGGTGAACATGGTGTTCCGATTTTAGCCGGAGAGCGCGGCGAGCTGTTGGGTCAGGTAGGTAGACTGAGTTTGCATGCGGCTCATCAAGGTGTCCAGTGCGGTGAACTGCGCCCGGTAGCGGGCCTCGATGGCGTCGACCCGCCGCTGCAGCTCTTCACGCCGGTCGTCGAGATTGGCGATGATTGTGTTGAGGCTGTCTTGGCGGGTGGTGATGATGCCGTCGGTATCGAGGAAATTCTCGGCGGTGGTCTGGAACGAGGCGCCGAAGGCGGTGATGGTCGCCGTCACGGCGGTCAGGTTGGAGGCGACGGCGTTTTCGAAATCGGTGGCATCGAGAGACAGTGAACCGTCGGCGCCCAGCGTGATGCCGAGGTCCGAGAGGCGGGGGAGTTCGCTGCTGGCGGCGGCCGGCGAGGAAAAGAGGATGTCCCGCAACTGGCGCCCCATGCCCCCCACCGAGGCGTCGCCGGTGAGGGTCGAGGCCTTGTTGTTGGTGGTGTCGAACTTGGTCAGTTCCTTGAACAGGCTGTTGAGCTCGTTCCAGGCGGTGGTGAAATCCTTGGCCCGGGTGCTCATGCCCTCGCTGTCGGCGCCGATGGTCAGGGTCGTCTGGTCGGTGGGGGTGAGGGGGTCATGGGCCTTCTTGAGGGTGATGGACACCCCGGTCATGGCCTCGCTGATGGTGTTGGTGGAAGAACTGACCAGTACGCCGTCGAGGTAGGCCTCGGCATCCTGGGCGGCCGACTTTTCCGTGAAGGCGGCGCTGGGGGCGAGGGGGTTGTAGGTCAGCCCGGAGAGGCCGCCGGTGCCGGTCAGGCGGACGGTGTTCTCCACGCCGGTTTCGTTGCTGGTGAGCACCAGTTGCTTCCCGTTGGTGCCGTTCACGATGGTGGCGGTCACGCCGGCGTCGGCGTCGTTGATGGCCGAGCGCAGGTCTTCCAGGGTGCTGCCGGTGAAATTGACGGTGACCGGCGTATAGCCGCCCTTGGCCACGAAGGAGCCGCCGGAGATGTCTCCCAGCTCGATCTGCAGGGTGCCGGCGCTGACCGTCGGGTTGATGCCCGACTGCAGTTTGTTGGCCTGGGCCAGCTGTTCGACCCGCAGGTCGAAGGTGCCCTTGGCGGCGAAGCTGGTGGCCGTGGCCGAGGCGTAGCCGGTGTCGGCGACGGTGGCGGTGAACCCCTTGAACTTGGTTTCGGAACCGATGTTCTCGGCGGCCGTGGCCAGTTTTTCCATGGCGCTCTTGATGCGCCCGTAGGCCGACAACTGGCTCTTGTAGCTGGTCTGCTTGGTGTTGAGCTGCGTGATCGGCGTACTTTCCGCCGCCACCAGCTTGGACAGAAGGCTGTTGAGGTCGACACCGGAGCCGATGCCGAGGGAAGAGACGGTAGCCATGAATGCCTCCTTCAGTCCACTTCAAGACGGCCAGAAGGAGTTCAGGCCGTCTGCTTGATCATCAAACCTTGCAGTTTATCGAGCGCCTTGGCCAATTCAACCACTTCCTTGGAAGGCATCTGGCGGATGACCTCCTGGGTTTCCTTGTCGACCACCTTGACGACGCGGATGCCGCTCTCGTCATCCACCGAGAACTGTACATCGCTGGCGGCGGTCTGGACGAATTTCTTCACCCGCTCCACCGCTTCCTGCAAGGTCTTGGCATCCGGTTCCCGGTTCGGGTTGGAGGCGTCGTCGTTGCCGGCGTCGGATTTCTGGGTGCCCAGCACGGCGGCCTGGCGGTCGATGGCGGCAGTGGCGCCGGCGTCGCCGGCCACTCCCGCGACGCGGGCCGTGTCCGCCGAGTCGTTGCGGTTGCCTTGCCCCGGAATCAGGACCGGGACCGGGTTTTGCCCGTTGATCGATGAGATTGCCATGGTAATCCCCTGTCGCTTGATGAGAGGTCGGCCCCGGCCTCGACGGCGGGGGCCGACCCTTTTATGGCACAGCCGTTACGTTACCCGCGATCAGCGCAGCAGGCTCAGCACGTTGTTCGGGATGGCGTTGGCCTGGGAGACCATCGCCGTACCGGCTTGTTGCAGGATCTGGTAACGGGTCAGGGAAGCGGTTTCCGCGGCGAAATCGGCGTCCATGATGCGGCTGCGGGCGGCGGTCTGGTTCTCGCGGGCAGCTTCCAGGTAGCTGATGGTGTTGGTCAGCCGGGACTGGATACCGCCGATGGTGGAACGGTTGGAAGCCATGGAGCTGATCCAGGCATCGACGCTCGACAGGGCGGTGGAGGCGGCGGCGGAGGTGGACACGCTGGTGCCGGTGACGGAGGTGCTGGTGAAGGTGGCGGACAGGGTGTCGGTGGAGTCGGCGCCGATCTGGAAGGTGAAGCTGCCGAACACGCTGGTGCCGTTGATCTTGGCGACGCTCTGGACGCGGGAGGCTTCCGCCTGGAGCTGCGAGTATTCGTTGTTGATGTAGCCGCGTTCCGTATCGCCGATGGCGCCGTTCAGGGACTGGGTGGCCAGTTCGCGCATCCGCTGCAGCATGTCGCTGACGCTGGCCAGGGCGCTGTCGGCGGTCTGGGCGTAGGAAATGCCGTCGGAGGCGTTGCGCATGGCAACGGTCATGCCGCGGGCCTGGGCTTCCATCTTGGAGGCCACGGCCAGGCCGGCCGCGTCGTCCATGGAGGAGTTCACGCGCAGACCGGAGGACAGACGCTGGAGGGCGGTGGCCAGGCCGGCGTCGTTCTTGTTCAGGTTGCGTTGCGCGTTGAGCGAGTAGACATTGGTGAATACGACTTGTGCCATTTTGGATCTCCTTGAAACCGGTAATCGGATCTCCGAGTCTTCGGAGCTTGACGGGATTCATCCCTTGAGTCCAATTACGACCCCCGGAAAAAAAACTTTAGTGCTTTTTATCAATTTCCGGAGTGCTAAACTCGAAGCCCGGAAAACAGGGGGATTCGCCGCCAATGGGGAGCGCCATCAGCGAACTGGCAGAGGTCGAACGGGAAATCCGCGGGGCGCTTGCCGCCCGGCCGGATCACCCCGGGCTTCTGGCGGCCCTCGGCGGGGTGCGCCTGCAGCAGGGCGATACGGCAGCCGCCGTGGACCTGCTGGGCCGGGCGGCCCGCCTGGCCCCCGGGGAGGCGCCCATCTGGGCCGACTACGGGGGCGCCCTGACGGCCGCCGGCCGCCTGCAGGAAGCCGAAGGGGCGTTGCGCTCGGCGCTTGCCGCCTGCGGGCCGGACGACAACCTGTTCTTCAACCTGGCCCGTTGCCTGCAACTGGCCGGCCGCTTCCCGGAAGCCCTCGAGGTCCTGAAGGAACTGCGCCAGGAGGGCGACGACGTATACAAATTGCGCGGCGACCTGCAAAAGGAACTGGGCGACTGGCGGGGCGCCATGCACTCTTATATGCAGGCGCTCCAGCTGGCGCCCGCCAACCCGGCCTACCTCAACGACCTGGGGGTGATGCTGGAGCTGCACGGCAATCCTGCCGATCATCGCCAGCTCTGGGCGCAGCTGGCCATGGCGCCGGACGCCCACGGCGTGGTGTTCTTCTTCCTGGGCAACGCCCTGCGGGCCGAGGGCAGCCTGGAGGCGGCCAAGGCCGCCTACGAGCGGGCGGTGGCCCTGGAGCCTGCCATGGCCGAGGCCCACAACAACCTGGCCCTGGTGCTGGGCGCCCTCGGGCAGGCAGAAGCGGCCCGGGCCGCCTTCGCCGAGGCGGTGCGCATCAATCCAGACATGGTGGCGGCCCAGACCAACCTGGGGGCCATCCTCAGCCAGCACAACGCCCTGGACGAGGCGGAGGCCATGCTTTCCCGGGCAGTGCGGCTCGACCCGGGGTGCATCGACGCCCGCTGCAACTATGGCGCGTTGCTCATGCGCCAGCGGCGCTACGCCGAGGCCGAGGCGGAACTGCGCCAGGTGCTGGCCATGGTGCCGGGCCAGGCTTCTGCCGAACTCAACCTGGGCCTGCTCCAGTTGACCCGGGGGAATTTCGCGGAGGGCTGGCCCTATTACGAATCCCGCTGGAAGATGCCCCAACTGGCGGAAAAGCGCCCGGCCCTGGCGACCCCCGCGTGGACCGGCGAACCCCTGGACGGCCGGCACCTCTTCGTCTTCAGTGAGCAGGGCTTCGGCGACAACATCCAGTTCGTGCGCTACCTGCGGGAAGTGAAGCGGCGCTTCCCGACGGCACGGCTCACCTATTACGCCCTGCACAGCCTCACCGACCTGATCCGCGCCTCCCTGGCCCCGGAGGAATGCGCGGTGCTGCGCTGGGGCGACCCCGTTCCGCCCCACGACTGCCACGCCGGCCTGCTGTCGCTGCCCTGGCGCTGCGCCACCACGCCGGAGACGGTACCCCTGGGCATCCCCTACCTGCGGCCGCCGGCGGAGCAGGCCGCGCGCTGGCGGGAGCGGCTCGCCGCCTTGCCCGGTCCCCGCGTCGGCCTGGTCTGGGCCACCGCCGAATCCTTCATCTACCGTTCGGCCAAGACCATTCCCCTGGAGCGCCTGCGGCCCCTGGTCGAGGCGGCGCCGGTGACCTGGGTCAATCTCCAGTTCGGCAAGGAGAAGGAAGAAATAGCCGCCGCCGGGCTGGCCGGGCGCTTCTTCGACGCCATGGGGCAAGCCCGGGATTTCTCCGATACCGCGGCCATCGTCGATGCTCTCGACCTGGTCATCAGCGTCGATACGGCGGTGGCCCACCTGGCCGGCGCCCTGGGCCGGCCGGTGTGGATGCTCGACCGTTTCGACACCGACTGGCGCTGGCTGCCGCCGCGGGAGGACAGCCCCTGGTATCCGACCCTGCGCGTCTTCCGCCAGGAGCGTTTCGGCGACTGGACGCCGGTGGTGGAGCGGGCGGCGGCGGCCCTGGCCGCATGGGCGGCTTCGTGACAACGGCAAGGAGGCGGCGATGAGCGATCCCCGGGGTATGCGGCTGGTCAATCCGGGGGGCAATCCCGCCCTCTGGCTCTTCCACGGCGAAGACGGCGGCGACGGCGTCTGCGGCCTGGCCCTGGCGCGCCAGGGGAGCGCCCCGGAGACGGCGCGGCTGACGGTGAGCCGGCAGGCCCACACCCAGCAGGTCATGTACCGGCTCTTCGCCGAGGAGGAGAGGCTCTACGAACCCGCCACCTCCCTGCTGGCGCTGGGGGCGCTGCGCCCCGGCGACATCGCCATCGACATCGGCGCCCACGTGGGCTACTTTTCCCTTCTTTTCCGGCTGGCGGTGGGGCCGGCGGGCACCGTCTTCGCTTTCGAGCCCATGCCCGACACTTATCGGCGCCTGCTGCGCAACGTCATGCAGAACCGTTTCACCAACGTGTTGCCCCTGCCCCTGGCGGTGGCCGACCGGAGCGGTACGGCCGTTTTCCACATTTGCCCGGAGAACGAGGGGGAAAGCTCCCTCCTCGGCACCGATGGCGGCGAATCATGTCAGGTGCAGGTGACCTGCCTCGACGACCTCTTCCGCGACGGCCTGCCGGCCCGGCCCCGACTGCTCAAGATGGATGCGGAAGGCGTCGAACCCGCCATCCTGCGGGGTGGCCGCCGCTGGTTCGACGAGCAGGGGCCGGACATGGTGATCTGCGAAATCAACCGCGGCGCCCTGGCCAGCGCCGGCGCCGGGGAGATGGAACTGCGGGACTTCTTCAGCGCCCGCGGCTACCGGGCCGCCCTCATCAACATTCCGGGGGCGCCGGGCCTGGATCTCGGCGGCGGCAGCTATTACCGCTACCTGGATTCCCGGGAACCGGCCGCGCCCGACTGCCCCTACGTCTTCAACCTGATGTTCATCCGCGGCGGCTCGGGCCTTTACCCCGACGCCTGCCAGTGACCGAAAAGGAACGACCGTGACCAGCCCCCCGGGAAAACTCAAGCTCAACCTCGGCTGCGGCTCCCGCCAGCGGCCCGGTTACATCAACGTGGACGCCTCGCCGGTGTGCCGGCCCGACGTCGTCCTCGACCTGGAACAGACGCCCTGGCCCTGGCCCGACGACGCCGTCGGGGAGGTCGTCCTCATCCACGTGCTGGAGCACCTGGGCCAGCAGCCCGCCGTCTTCCTCAAGGTCATGCAGGAGCTGTGGCGGGTCTGCTGCGACGGCGCCCGCATCCACATCGAGGTGCCCCACCCCCGCTCCGACGAATTCTGGGGCGACCCCACCCACGTGCGGCCCATCACCGCCGACGGCCTGGCCCTCTTCAGCCGGCGCAACAATGCCGAGTACGCCCGCATCGGCGCCGCCAACACGCCCCTGGGCGAGTACCTGGGCATCGACCTGGAACTGGTGGCCTCCAACCTGATTCCCAAGCGCCCCTGGCTGGAGCGCCTGCAGCGGGGCGAGATCAGCGAGGAAGCCCTGCGCGCCGCCGGCGACAGCCAGTGGAACGTGTACGCCAACTACCAGGCCACCCTGCAGGTCATCAAGCCCGCCGGCCGCCTGGTCATGGACGGCGCCGGCCAGGCGAACCTCGACGCCCGGCGGGAAGCCGCCCAGGCCGCCCTGGCGGCGGGGGATGGCGCCGCCGCCATTGCCGCCCTGGAAGCGCTCTGCGCTGCCGACCCCGGCGATTTCGAGGCCCGCTGCCAACTGGCCGCCTGCCTCCACGCCGGCGGCGACCTGGAAGGCGCCCGCCGCCACTACCAGGCGGTGGTGGATGCCGGTGCCCGCTCCTTCGAGCTGTTCAACAACCTGGGCGTGGCCTGCCTCGACCTGGGCGAAGCCGCCGCCGCCGTGCGCAACTTCAGCCAGGCCCTGGAAATGGTGCCGGGGGACCGCCTGGTGCGGGGCAACCTGGCCGAGGCCAAGGCCGCTGCCGGCGACGTGCGCGACGCCATCGAGATGTTCACCGCCCTCGTCCAGGAGCAGCCCGAAGACGCCGGCGTCTACGTGGCCATGGCCAAGGTCTTCCTCGACCAGGGCTGGTTCGCCGACGCCCGCAACGCCCTGGCCATGGCCCGCCGTTTCGGCGCCGATTCCCTGGAACTCTGCAACCTGGAAGGCATCGCCTGCCGCGAGCAGTACCGCTACGCCGAGGCGGTGGAACGCTTCGACGCCGGGCTCGCACTGGAGCCGGGCAATGCCGCCCTCCACACCAACCGGGCCAACGCCCTCGCCTGGCTGGGCCGGGACGAAACGGCGGAAGCCGGCTATCGGCAGGCCCTGGCCGCGGCGCCGGAAGACCCGGAGGCCCGCTTCTCCTACGCCTGCTTCCTTCTCATGCGGGGGCGTACCGATCCCGGCTGGCAGTATTACGAGGCCCGCTGGGAGCGCGGCGACACCGCCCGCACCCGCCGGCCCCCGAGCCGCCTGCCCCAGTGGTGCGGCGAAGCCACCGATCCCGCCGGCGACGCGCTCCTCGTCTATTGCGAGCAGGGCTTCGGCGACAACCTCCAGTTCGTCCGCCTGCTGGCCCGCATCCGGCCCGCCTTCGCCCGCGTCGTCCTGGTGGCCCGGCCGGCCCTGGCGACCCTCTTCGCCCGCGCCCTGGAGGGCATCGCCGAAGTGGTCAGCGAAACGCCGGACGAAACGGCCTTCACCTGGCAAGTGCCCCTGGTCAGCATCGCCTGTGCGCTCGCCCTGCCGGTGGCGGAATGGACCATGGACCAGCCCTACCTGCGGTCCGACCCCCTCAAGGCCATGCTCTGGCAGTCCTACCTGCCGGCCCCTGGCAAGCGCCGGGTGGGTCTGTGCTGGTCCGGCGGCAAGCGTCCCCGCCACCGCCACCGCTTCGACCTGCCCCTGCCGGTGGTGGAAACCCTGCTGGCCTGCCAGGGTGTTGCCTGGGTCGGGCTGCAGCAGTCCGGCTTCGACGAGTGGCGCCAGGGCCAGGCTGCCGCCGGCCGCCTCACCGACCCCATGGGCCTGGTGCGG
The DNA here is from genome assembly GCA_036732025.1 of Rhodocyclaceae bacterium. Lineage (GTDB taxonomy): Bacteria > Pseudomonadota > Gammaproteobacteria > Burkholderiales > Rhodocyclaceae > SSSZ01. The sequence goes on along the minus strand of DAINDE010000007.1, from coordinate 91,155 downwards.
GATTTCGACGACACCGCCGCCCTGGTGGCCAGCCTCGACCTGGTCGTCACCACCGACACCGCCGTCGCCCACCTGGCCGGCGCTTTGGGCAAGCCCGCCTGGCTGCTCCTCTCCAGCGAGGGGGAATGGCGCTGGCTGCAGGGGCGTAGCGACACCCCCTGGTACCCGTCCCTGCGTCTCTTCCGCCAGGCGACCCCGGGGGATTGGGCCGGGGTCGGGGCGGCGGTACTGGCGGCGCTCGGGGATATTTAGCGACCGGCCGAAATGAGTTGGCTTCTATTTCTCGATGAATCCGGCCATGACCACAAAACTTGCCCCTACGAGGTACGGGGTGGCGTGGCCCTGCACGCCGGGAAGCTTTGGCCGTTCGTCCAACAGTTGCAGCAGGCCGAACTCGCTGCCTTTGGAGCGCGTCTGCACGAGTAGCGCAAGGAACTGAAGGGAGCCAAACTCCTCGACAAGGATCGCTTCAAGTGGGCGGCACAAGGCGACTGGATGACAGACGAGGCGCGGCGCAAGCATTGCCGGGGATTCTTGACGAAGGGTTTGGAGAAGCTGCCGCCTTCGCGCGACGAGTTTACTGCATACGGTCAGGCTTGCATCGAAATGGCGCGGTCCGTGTTTCAGGCCTTGCGAACCTTCGAGGCCCAACTATTTGCGTCGGCCATTCCGGTGACCGCCGAGAAGCCGGCAACCTTCGAGGCGGGGGAAGACTTGCGCAAGGATCACGTATTCCTTCTGGAGTGCTACTTCTATTTTCTGGAAGCTCAGCAGGAACACGGCCTGCTGGTATTCGACGAAGTGGAAAAGGGCGCCGACCGGCGATTCGTCCGGCAAATGGAACGGTACTTCACGAAAACGCAGACGGGGCGCTATCGGGCTGCGTGGATAGTGCCTGTGCCCATGTTCGTCTCCTCCGATCTCAGCATGCCGGTGCAGGCCGCCGACCTAGCGATTTACTGCGTGAACTGGGGGTTCAGGTTGGCCGGCGTCGGGATGGATCAACCGGCGCAAGAAGAGATTGCCAGAGAGTTCGGGCCATGGCTCAGCCAGTTGCAATACCGGGGACAAGGGTATCGGGAGGGAAGAGTCTTCGACTCCTACGGCATCAACTTTGTACCCAATCCCTACGGCGACGGGCGATGAAGGCGGCAAAAAAGAAAAGGAGATAAAGCCTGCCAAGCCACCTCGTGCGAAGCCGCCCAGCGACAGAATCTCCACTGCTGATTATATCCCTGTCGCGACAGCGCTGAAAAAACTGCGACAAGTCGGCGCTGGGGGATGCCCGGGTATCTGCGCGACTCAAGTTGGTCTGTGATTCTTAGGGAGTTAGCACCCCCAGCCATTCCTGGGAGTGGTCCTCGAGGAGGTAGCCGGCCTCGACCCAGGCCTTGAGGGCTTCGCCCTGGCGGCGGGTGGCGGCGGGGTCGGCGAGGTGGGCGCGGATGGCTTCCCGCCAGGCCGCCGCGGTGTTGGCCACCCGCATCACCGGGGCGTTGTCGGTGCGGTAGGGCTCGATGTCGGAGGCGATCACCGGCCAGCCGAGGATGCCGTATTCCAGGAGGCGCAGGTTGCTCTTGGCCTCGTTGAAGAGGTTGATCTCCAGGGGCGCCAGCGCCAGGTCCAGGTCGAGGGCGGCGAGCTAGGGCGGGTAGGCGGCGTAGGGGCGTACCGGCGGGTGGAATTCGGCGACGAAGCGCTCGCAGCCGGCTGGGATCATGCCGAAGAATACCCAGTCCACCTCCCCGGCCAGGGCCTCGATGACCGGAGCCACGATGGCCAGGTCGCCGGCGTGCTGCACGGCGCCGGCCCAGCCCACGCGGGGCTTGCGCCCGCCGGCCGGGCGGGGCGGCCGGGGCGGGAGCTTGCCCCACAGGGCCTTTTCCAGGCGGTTGGGGACGATGCGGATGTCGCCGATGTCCTTGGCGTAGAGGTCGGCCAGGGGGGCGGTGCTGACGACGAGGCGATCGGAATGGGCCAGGGCGATGCGCATGCGCTCGGTGACCGCCGCCCGGGGCAGCTTGCGGCTGGCCTCGTTGTATTCGGGAACGTCGGAGATGCGGTCGTCCAGGGAAAAGATGCGGAACACCCGGGGCAGCAGCCGGGCGGCGGCCACGTAGCCCTCCAGACGGACGTCGTCCACCACGGCCTGGCCGTAGAGCACGTCGGGGTCGAGGCGGGCCAGCTCCACCGGGGTGGGCGCCCGTTCCCGGCCGGGCAGGGGCTCGCAGGCCGTCGCCACCTGGGCCAGGCCGAGGCGGTCGAGCATGGCCAGGGGCGCCGTCATGCGGTATTCCGCCTGGCCGGAAGGCGGCAGGGGCAGGGAGAGGATGCGCAGGGCGTCCCGGCGTCCCGGCTGCCAGCGGGCCGCCAGGTCGGTTTCCGCCCGGCCGGAGCCGTCCCGCAGGGTGAGGTGGCGGTTCCACCAGGGATCCGCCGCCAGGGCTGGCAGCCAGCGCTGGACGAAGGGCGCCGGGTCTTCGGGCAGTCCTGCCGGCGGCGGTGCGGTGCGGTCGAGAAGGGCGCAGGGCAGCCACAGGGGCGAATCGCCGCGGCTGGAGAGACGCAGGCAGAGGTCGGCCAGGCAGCCGGGAAGGCTGGCGTAGCCGGTATCGAGGCCGCCGGCTGCCGCCACCGCGGCGCGGGAGAGGAGCAGGCACGAGGACTCCACGGCGGCGACCCGGCGCGGCAGGGCGGCCCGCTGGAGCGCATCGCCGGACTGCCCGTAGGGCGTGCCCGGCAGCACCGGGCCCAGGCTGCCGCCGATGCCCAGGGCCAGGCCGGCGCCTTCCAGGCGGCCCTCGCCGTCGGCGATGGCGGGGGCGGCCAGGGGGGCTTTCCAGCCCTGCTGGGCGGCCACCAGTATCTGCAGCCATTCCGGGTTGGCCGGACGCAGGCCGGGGACGCAGACGAGGACGAGGTCGCTGGGCGCCGCCGCCAGGGCCTCGGCCAGGGCAGCGGGCGTGGGGGGCAGGCCGGCGGCGGCCTGCAGGGCGGGATAGTCGGTGCCGGCGAGCAGGGCGTCGATGGCACCTCCCAGGCCGACGACGGTGACCGGCGGCAGGGCGGGCAGCGCCGGCACGGCCCAGTTGCTGCCGGCCACGGGGCCGTCGGCCTGGTGTACGGCGAGGCCCGCCCGGGCGAAATGGGCTTCGGCGCAGGCCCGAGTCAGTTCGAGGAGGGGGGCGGCGGCGTCCGGGGTGCGGCTGAGTACGTCGGCCACGTGGCCGATGCTGGCCTCGCCCAGGGTGTCGGCGATCTGCCAGGCGAGGGCGGTGCCCAGGCCTGCCGACAGGGGCAGCCCCGCCGCCAGCGGAACGACGACGGGTGCCGCCACGGCCAGGGCGCCGATGTAGTCGCCGCCGGCCAGGAGCACCGGGTCGAAATCGGGCTTGAAGCGGGGTGTGCCGGCGGCGCTGGCGTCGTCGGCGTAGAGGGCCTGCCACTGGGGCTTGAGGTTGATGTGGTCGGCCAGGGCGTAGAGGGCCTGGGGTTCGAGGGTGGTGCCGGGGGGCAGGAGGAGTGCCCAGTCCTCCGGGGTGTCCCGGCCCAGGGCCGGGAGTACCGCCGCGGGCGGGGTGCCGGCGGGGACGGGGGCGACCCGGGGGCCGGCCCCGGTCGTGCCGCCCAACATCACGGCCTGCCACTGGCCGTAGAGCTGCCGCTCCAGGCTGGCCAGGGCGCGCCCGGCGGCGGCCCCGTCGCTGCCGTCGAGAAAGACCGTGAAGCGGGGGTGCAGGAACCACTGGCCGTGCATGCGGCGGGCCAGGTGCTCGCCGTCGATGTCGCGCAGGGCGGTCTTCTCCTGCCAGGCACGGAAGGCCTCGCGGAAAGGGTCGGCGGCCGGCTCGGCGGCGGCCAGGGTGGCCGGGGCGGCTTCCTTCCAGGCCACGTAGGTGGTGGGTTTGCCGCCGGCGGCCCGGCCGGTGTCGCCCAGGCGGCGCCAGGCTTCGGGCAGCAGGGTGTTGGCCAGGTCGTTGGCCGGGTCCAGTTCGCAGGCGAGGACCAGTTGCCGGTAGGCCTCCTGGCTGTAGAGGTAGGGGCGGCCGAAGGAAATCTCGTCCATCTTCAGGCAGTGCTCGGCCAGGCGGGCGTGGCCCTGGGCCTCCTCCCGCTCCCGCTCGGGGGTGCCGGCCGGGGCCTGGAAATGGAAGAGCTTGTCCAGGGGCCAGCGCTGCAGGGCACGGATGATGCACACGGCGGTCTCGTAATGGGGCGCCAGGGGGGCGGTGTCCACGGTGAAGATGGAGAGGTTGCTGCCGTGCTGGCGGTACTTCACCCAGATGTCGTCGTCCCGGTGGATTTCATGGTCGTCGAGGAGGCGCAGCCACTGGTCGAAATCCTCCACGTAGCGCAGGGCGGAATTGGGCCGGTGGCGGCGGATCAGCTCGCCCCGGGCGAGCACGCTGGGGCCGCACAGGCAGTTGCCGGCCAGCAGCCGCCAGCGCAGGTTGTCGTAGCGGGCGTTGAAGATGTCCGCCACCGGCGAGTCGATGATGCGCCCGTCGTCGTCGATGACCTCCACCCGGGAAAACACCGCCCCCAGGGCCGGGTTGGCCCGCAGCAGGTCGACGCCGGCGGCGATGCGGTGGGGCAGGGAGACGTCATCGGAACCGATGCCGGCGATGAGCTCGCCCCGGGTGAGGCGCACCGCCTTGCGGGCGGTGAGGGCCTGCCCGAGGTTCTTGTCGTTGAAGTCGGCGCGCAGGCGGTCCGGGTAGCGGCGGGCGAAGTCCTCGATGACCCGCCGGCTGCCGTCGGTGGACGCGTCGTCCACCACCACCACCTCGATGTGGGGGTAGGTCTGGGCCAGGCAGGATTCCAGGGTCTCGCCGATGAAGCGCTCGTGGTTGTAGCAGGGGATGGCGAAGCTGACGAGGGGCAGGTTGGGATCGGGCATGGGGTTACAGGGCGAAGGCGTCGAGGACGCGGCCGACCAGCTCGGGCCGCAGGGTGAAGGGGTCGAGGGTGTCCGGCTGGCGGCCGTGCTCGCAGACGTTGACCACCGGCTGGTCGACGGGCGTGCCGAGGGCGGAGAAGACGCCGCAGTGGCGGCAAAGCTCGTAGGTCAGGTTGAGGGCCACGCAGCCCCGGGGGGCGAGGACAAGGTTGGCGAGGGCGGCCCCGGCCGGGCTGACGATGACCGCGGCCTCGGCGTAGAGCCGGCGGGCGGCTTCGAAATCGAGTTCGCCCGGGTGGACGCTCTCGAAACCGCGGGCGGCCAGGGCAGCCTTCACCTCGGCCTGGTTGGCCAGGCGCGCCGCCCCGCCCCGTTCCAGGAAGAGGCGGCGGCGGCGCTGGCCGGGCAGGGCCAGGCGCCGGTGCAGGCGCTGCACAGCCTCGTCGGCGACCAGGCAGTCCCGCGGCTCCTCGTGCCGCTGCCACTGCACGCAGGCCTTGACCCGGGAAACCCGGGGCGGCATCAGCAGGGATTCCACCCGCAGGGTTTCGCCCCGCTCCAGCCAGAGAAGGGGGCGGGGGCGCTCCCCCAGCACCGCCGCCAGGGCCGCCGGCAGGTTGGGGTGGGCGAGGGCGTCGCGGCAGACGAGGAGGGGCCAGTCGTCCATGGCCGCCGGCAGGTCGTCCAGGAAGGCGGCCCGGGTCAGGGTTTCCGTGACCCAGTGGTAATAGTTGCCCTGGTGGGGGCCGTTGAGGAAGATGCCCCGGGCGAGCGTGCGCTGGGGCGGGCGCCGGCGGGTGATGGCCCGGCGGCCGGCGTCGTCGTCGCCGTAGCGGTAGACGATGCCGGCGTAGGCGGCGTCGGCGCCCAGGGGGTTGAACTCCGCCGGCTCCATCCAGTGCAGCACGTCGTCGGCGAGGGCGCGCCCGTCCACCAGCACGGGGTGGGCGCCGCCGGTGACGACGGCGTTTTCCAGGAGCGTGAAGGCGCCTGCCTCCAGGGGCTCGCCGGCGGCCGGGCAGGCTTCCAGGTCGCCGGCCGGCGTCAGGTGCAGGGGGCGGGAAGGGCGCAGCGTCACCGGGGCGCCGCCGGCATCGGCCAGGGGGCGGCCGAGGTCGCCGGCGGGGAGGACGGGCAGGGTGGCGAAGGGGGCGCCGCCGTCGCCGATGGCGGCGGCGCAGGAGGACAGCCGGTCGAAAGCCGGGGTGAGGGCGCCGTGATCGGGCAGCCCCGCCAGGGATTGCCGGTAGCAGTAGCGGCGGGCCACCTCCCGCCATTCGGCGAGGACGGGCAGGGGGCCGTGGCGTTCGATCAGCGCCGCCATGAGCACGTTGGCCAGGGTGAAGCGGAAATTGGCGATGAGCCGCAGGCAGGCCAGCTTGCACTCGCGCTCGCCGGCGATGGCCGTCGCCAGGCGCCGCAGGAGGCGGACCACCGCGTCCTGCTGGCGGCGCTCGTCGAAAATGAGCACCAGGTCGAGCCACAGGTCGGGTGGGGCCGCGGAGCCGTCGATGGCCTGCTGGAAGGCGGCGGGCGGGAGTTCGGCGAGGCGGGCGGCGATGCCGTGGGCGGTGTCGGCATGGCGCAGGCCGGGCAGCAGGGGCAATTCGTCGTTGCTGGTGTCCGGCTGCAAGGGTGGCGTCATGGGATGGTCCCCGAAACAGTGGTTCGGCGCCGGGCGTCGCCGGCAACCCCACATTCCGCGGGGATGCTATCCTAGACGCCCCGATCAGGCAATGGCGCGCCTTTCCGAGACCGAACCTTGATTTCCAACGGCATCCGATGACCCAGCGAGCGCTCCTCGTCGGCAGCAGCTTCAGCGCCGCCCCCATCTTCTTCGCCCTCAAGGCGCGCGGCTTCCACGTCGCCGTCTGCGGCGCCCTGGCCGGGGACCCCTGCCACCGCTACGCCGACGCTTCCCACTTCATCGACTATTCCCGGCGGGAAGACCTGCTGGCCCTGGTGGAGGCGGAGTCCTTCGACTGGCTGGTGCCCACCTGCAACGACTTCGCCTACCTTTCCGCCGCCTGGGTGGCGGAGCGGCGGGGCTACCCCGGCTTCGACCCCTGGCCGGTGGCCCACCTCCTGCACACCAAGGCCGCCTTCCGCGAGGCGATGGCCGCCCACGGCCTGCCCAGCCCCCGCTGCCTCGCCCAGGGCGCGGCGGGGCCGGCGGTGACCGGCGACCTGCCGCCCCCCTACCTCGTCAAGCCGGTAGACAGCTTCAGCGGCCGCGGCGTCACCCGGGTGGCCGATCCCGCCGCCCTGCCCGCCGCCCTGGCCCATGCCCGGGCCGCCTCCCGCACCGGCGAGGCGGTGCTGGAGGAATTCGTCGAAGGCCGCCTCTACAGCCATTCCGCCTTCATCCGCGACCAGGCCGTGGCCGCCGACTTCTTCGTGGACGAGTACTGCACCGTCTATCCCTACCAGGTCAATTGCTCCCACCACCCGTCGTCCCTGCCGGCGGCCCTGCGGGACGGCGTTCGCGCCGCCATGACGCGGCTGGCGCAGGGCCTGGGCCTCGCCGACGGCCTGCTGCACACCCAGTTCATCGCCGATGGCGAACGGTTCTGGATCGTCGAGTGCATGCGCCGTTGCCCCGGCGACCTCTACGGCCACCTGGTGGAACTCTCCGCCGGCGCGCCCTACACCGACCTCTTTCTCCGCCCCTTCATCGGCGAAACCCTGCCGGCCTCGCTACCCGTCGCCGAGGCCAGGCCGGTGGGCCGTCACACCATTTCCCGGGCGGTGCCCCTGGTGCCCTACAGCTTCTCCTGCCGGCTGCCCGAGGCCCGCGACCTGCGCATCGTCCCCCTGAAGGACAGCGGCCAGCCCCTCGACCCGGCACCCTTCGACAAGCTGGCCATCGTCTTCGCCGAATTCGCCGACGCCGCCGCCATGGCAGCCGTCACCCCCCATTTCGCCGAGCGGGTGGACATCCACCCCCACGCACCCTGGACGCCGGCCGCCGCCCCCGCCCGCAAAGGAACCCCATGCTGACCCCGAGAACCCGCCGCCGGCCCGACGGCAAACTGCAACTGGCCTTCCTCGGCGGCGCCTACCACTCGGCGGTGGGGCGGGTGCACCGCATCGCCATCGACATGGACCAGCGCTTCGAGCTGGCCGCCGGCTGCTTCTCCCGCAGCCCCGAGGCCAACCTCGCCTCGGCCCGGGAATACGGCCTCGACCCGGCCACGGCCTACGGCAGCCTGGACGAACTCCTGGCCCGGGCCGGCGAGCAGGTGGACGCCATCGTCATCCTCACCCCCACCGACCAGCACGAACCCCAGGTGCGGCGCTGCCTCGAAGCCGGCCTCCCGGTCATCTGCGAAAAGGCCCTGGCCACCAGCGTGCCCCAGGCCCGGGCCATCGCCGACACCCTCGCCCACACCGGCGGCTTCCTCGCCGTCACCTACAACTACACCGGCTACCCCATGCTGCGGGAGTTGAAGCGCCTGGTGGCGGCGGGCCGCTTCGGGCGCATCGAGCAGATCCACGTGGAAATGCCCCAGGACGGCTTCGTCCGCCTGGCCAGCGACGGCACGCCCCTCAAGCCCCAGGAATGGCGGCTCCACGACGGGCCCGTGCCCACCGTCTCCCTCGACCTGGGCGTCCACCTGCACATGATGGTGCGCTTCCTCACCGATGCCCGGCCCCTGGAGGTGGTGGCCGCCAGCAGCACCTACGGCAATTTCCCGGTGGTGGACAACGTTTCCTGTATCGCCCGCTACAGCGACGACCTCACCTGCAACATCTGGTACGGCAAGACCGCCCTGGGCTACCGCAACGGCCTCAAGCTGCGGCTCTTCGGCGACCAGGGCGGGGCCGAATGGCTGCAGGAAAACCCGGAATACCTCTCCGTCACCGACCGCCACGGCACCAAATCCATCCTCGACCGCGCCAGCGGCGACACCCAGGTGGCCAACCTCCCCCGCTACACGCGCTTCAAGGTGGGCCACCCGGCGGGTTTCATCGAAGCCTTCGCCAACTATTACCAGGACGTGGCCGACGCCCTGGAAGCCCACCTGGCGGGCGCCCCCGGCGGCAACCCCTACGTCTTCGGCATCGCCGAGGCCCTGCAGGGCATGCACCTCCTCCAGGCCATCGCCGATTCCTCCGCGAGCCGGGCATGGACGCCGGTGCCGGCCTGATCCTCAGCGCCCCCGGTGAAGCCGGGCGGGAAGCCGCCGCCCGCCGCTTCGCCGCCGCCTTCCTGGCCCCCGGCGGGGCACCCCGCTACGTCCTCGGACGCAACGTCTACGCCGCCAGCCTCGCCCGCGCCCTGCCCCTGGCCGGCGTCATCGACGACGCCGCACCGGGCGGCGCCTGGCAGGGCCTGCCCGTGGTGCGGGCCGATGGCGTACCCCGGGACGCCCTCGTCATCAACGCCGCCGGCGGCCGGCCCCTCACCGCCAAGGCCCGCCTAGACGCCCTCGGGCTCGTCAACCTCGACTACTTCGCCTTCCTCAAGGTGGCCGGCCTGCCCCTCGCGCCGGTGGTCTTCAACGAAGGCTTCGGCGAAGACTACGTCGCCCATGCCGACCAGTACGCCTGGCTGGCCGGCCGCCTGGCCGACGACGAATCCCGCCGCCTGCTGGCCCAACTGGCCAGCTTTCGGGTGAAGCTCGACATCGAACTCCTGCGGGGCCTCGCCCAGCGGGAGCACGAACAGTATTTCGAGGATTTCCTGGCCCTGGCCCCCGCCGGCGAGGTCTTCGTGGACGTGGGCGGCTTCGACGGCACCACCAGCCTGGAATTCATCCGCCGCTGCCCCGGCTACCGGGCGGTGCATCTCTTCGAGCCGGAACCCGCCAACCTGGCCCGCTGCCGGGCGGCCCTGGCCGGCCATCCCAACGTCCATTGCCACGGCCTGGGCCTCGCCGCCGCGCCGCAAGACCTGCGCCTGGAGCCGCAAGGCTCCGCCTCCCGGGTCGCCGCCGAGGGCACCGTCAACATCCGCGTGGCCCGCCTTGACGACCTCCCGGTCGATACGCCCACCTTCATCAAGATCGACACCGAAGGCTGGGAAGCCGACGCCCTGGCCGGCGCCGCCGGCACCATCGCCGCCCACCGGCCGCGCCTGGCGGTCAGCGTCTACCACCGCGCCGGCGACTTCTGGCGCATCCCCCGGCAGGTGCTGGCCTGGCGCGACGACTACCGCCTCTACCTGCGGCACTACACCGAGAGCATCTACGAGACGGTGATGTTCTTCGTTTGAGGCCGGGACGGACAAGCGTTGATCCTGATTGCCGCAGTCGGGCGCGGCCAGGCCCTTCGATACATCCGTTGCGTGGGCTGCTCAGGGCGAACGGAGGGGGGGCGGGCCGTTTGGTATTCCGGCCCTGAGCCCGGTCGAAAGGGCCAGGGGCGCCGCCGCCCCTATCCCCACGGCATCGGCCCGGGAGAAAACGCCCGGCCTGCGCCTATAATGGCGCCCAGACTTCAACGGCCGCCGCGACACCCATGCCCCTTCTCGACTGGCTCAACAAGACCCATGCCCTCCGGGCCGCCGGCCGGGTGCCCTTCCGGCTCCTGGAAAACGTTGCCGTCGAGGGCGACGTGGCCGGCGCCGGCAACGACAACTGGCTCATCCGCGGCGACAACCTGGAAGCCTTGAAGGCCCTGCTTCCCTTCTTCGCCGGCCGGGTGAAGTGCATCTACATCGACCCGCCCTACAACACCCGGAGCGCCTTCGAGCACTACGACGACAACCTGGAACACAGCCAGTGGCTGTCGATGATCTATCCCCGGCTCGAACTCCTGCGGGAACTGCTGGCCGAGGACGGCAGCATCTGGGTTTCCATCGACGACAACGAGGCCCATTACCTCAAGGTGGTGATGGACGAGGTGTTCGGGCGGGGGAATTTTCTTTGCGGGATAGCTTGGGAAAAGCGCTACTCGCCACCGCCGGATACAAAGGATTTTGGCTATGTGCATGACTTGGTGCTTTGTTATCGGAAAAGCCCTGCCTTTCGCCGAAATTTGTTGCCGCTGACTGAAGATCAGGCGGGGCGGTACAAGAATCCCGATGAAGATCCACGAGGGCCGTGGAAGGCGATGGATTACACATGCCGCTTCAGTGCGGAGGAACGCCCCAATCTTTACTATCCAATCACACAGCCGGTGACTGGCGAAGAAATCTGGCCTAAGCGAACGCGGGTTTGGGCCATGTCTCGCGAGGTCCATCAGAGAAACGTTTCCGAAAACCGGTTGTGGTGGGGAGCAAAAGGCACAAACAGCGTTCCTGCACTGAAAAACTTCTTCTCGGAAATCAACCAAGGAATGATGCCTATGTCCTTGTGGAAGCATGGATTGGCGGGCCATACCCAGGATGCAATGAAGGAAATGCTTGCGCTGTTTGGCGATGCGCCATTTAGTACGCCTAAGCCCGAGAAGCTATTGCACACGATTCTTCACATCGCCACCAACCCCGGCGACCTCGTCCTCGACTCCTTCCTCGGTTCCGGCACCACCGCCGCCGTCGCCCACAAGATGGGCCGGCGCTGGATCGGCATCGAAATGGGCGAGCATGCCGAAACCCATTGCCTGCCGCGCCTGCGGAAGGTGGTGGCGGGGGAGGCGGGGGGCATTTCGGCGGCGGTGGGCTGGGCCGGGGGCGGCGGCTTCCGCTTCTTCCGCCTGGGGGAGCCGGTGTTCGAGGCGGACGGCCGTATCAATCCGGCCATCCGCTTTCCCACCCTGGCGGCCTGGGTGTGGTACCAGGAAACCCTTACCCCCTGGGCCATGCCCCCGGCTGGATGCTCCCCGACGCCGCGCCTCGGTGTCCATGAGGGCACGGCCTTTTACCTGCTCTACAACGGCATCCTTGGCGACCGCCGGCCGGACGGCGGCAACGTGCTCACCGGGCCGCTCCTGAAAGCCCTGGACGAGCGCTTGCCCCATGCCGGGCCGCGGGTCATCTACGGCGAATCCTGCCGCCTGTCGCCGGCCCGCCTGAAGGCCCAGGGCATCGTCTTCAAACAGATTCCCTACGATATCCGCGCCCGCTAGGAACCGACAATCATGGCCTTGCAACTGAAACGCTATCAGGAAGAAGCTTTGACGGCCCTGGCCCGCTTCTTCGACCTGGCCCGGGGGGCGCGGGACGAGGCGGGGCTGGATGCCGCTTTCCGGCAGGCCCTGCGGGAGCAGGAGATCGCTCCGGAGAACATTCCCCCCTATCTTGCCCAGGGATTCGTGTCCGAGGCCGGGGCGACGCCCTACGTATGCGTCCGCATTCCCACCGGGGGCGGCAAGACGCTGCTGGGTACCCATGCCGTCGCCGTCGCCGCCCGCCACTACACCGGCGGCGAACGGCCCCTGGCCCTGTGGCTGGTGCCTTCCAACATCATCCGCGCCCAGACCCTGGCTGCGCTGCGCACGCCCGGTCACCCTTACCGGGAGGCCCTGGAGGCGCATTTCGGCGTCGATGGCCTGCGGGTGCTCGACATTGCCGAGTGCGAGCAGTTGCGCCCCCAGGATTTCGGCCAGAAGGCCATCGTCGTCGTCGGCACCTTGCAGACCCTGCGGGTGGACGACACGTCGGGGCGCGATGTGTACGCCTACAAGGAGGCTTTCGAACCCCATTTTGCCGGGGCGCCGGAGCTTTCCGGCTTCGAGCGGGTGACGGAGCGGGATCTGGCGGCCCAGCCTTACCTGACCCGGGCCGATCTGGGCAAGATCAAGCGCAGTTTTGCCAACTTGATGTTCTGGCACCGGCCGGTGGTGATCATCGACGAGGCCCACAATGCCCGCACGCCACTCACCTACGACAGCTTCACCCGCCTCAACCCGGCGGCCCTGGTGGAAATGACGGCGACGCCGATCAGGAAGGGCGAGCACCGCAGCAACGTGCTGTACCACGTTTCCGCCGAGGAACTGAAGGCGGAGCAGATGATCAAGCTGCCCATCGTCCTCCAGAGCCATCCCAACTGGCAGGAGGCGGTGCGCGACGCCCTGCTGACGAGGAAGCGACTGGCGGAGGAGGCGGCGAGCGAAGCCGATTACCTGCGCCCCATCCTGCTCCTGCAAGCCGAGGACAAGGCGGGGGAAGTGACGGTGGAGGTGCTGCGCCAGCATCTGCTCACCCAGGAGCACGTTCCGGCCGAGCGCATCGCCGTCGCCACCGGCAGCCAGCGGGAACTGGACGGGGTGAATCTCTTTGATCCGCGTTGCCCGGTGGAAGTGGTGATCACCGTCGAGGCCTTGAAGGAAGGCTGGGACTGTTCCTTCGCCTATGTTTTCTGCTCCCTGCAGAAAATTGGTTCGAGCCGCGACATGGAGCAGCTTCTCGGACGGGTGCTGCGCATGCCCTACGCCCGCGCCCGCAGGAGCCCGCTGCTCAACCGGGCCTATGCCCACCTGGCCAGTGCCCGCACCGCCCAGGTGGCCAACGAGCTGGCCGACCGTCTGGTGGCTATGGGTTTCGAGGAACTGGAGGCGGCCCAGGCGGTGTTTCCTTCCAGCCTGCCCCTGTTCGCGGCCGACCAGGCGGCGGGGGAATTGCCGGCGGCGGCCCTGGAGCTGACCCTGCCGGCGCCGCCGGCCTTCGCCGCCGATCTGGCAGGCGGCCTGCTGCCAGGCACGCCCCGGCTGGAAGGCCGAGAGGTGCCGGGCCTCAGCCTGACCGCCAGCCCAGATGGAGGCGTGACCGTGCACCTGGCTGCGCCCCCGTCGCCGGAGGTGGCAGCGGCCCTGGTGGCGGCAGTGAGCGACCGCAAGGCCAGGGAAGGTGTGGAAAAGCTCCTTGAACGCTTCGCCCTGCGCCATCAGGCTGCTCTGGCGCCCTCCGTGCGCGGCGTGCCCTTTGCGCCGATTCCCATGCTCTGCGTGCGGGACAGCCAGGGCGAACTGGACCTTGCCGAAAAGGAAGCCCTGCTGGACCTTGCCGGATTTTCCCTGGCCGAGGTGCCGGCGGAGCTGCCGGGTTTCGCGCCCGACAGCGAGCGGCGACCCTATCTGCTGGACGTGGCCGGTGGGCATCTGCGCATCGAGCAGGAGACGGCATCCTTCTCCGTGAATCTCGACCTGGTGCCCACGGAAATCAGTGAGGTGGACCTGCTGCGCTGGCTGGACGCCCACCTGCGCGGCGTGGAGACCACCCAGGCCCAGCGCCTGGCCTGGCTGACCCGGGTGCTGCGCTGGCTGCAACGGGAGGGCGGCTACACCCTCACCGCCCTGGTGCGCCATCGCAACCAATTGTGCGACGCCCTGCTGGAGCGCCTGAACGGGCTGGCCGGGGAGGCGCGGCAGCGGGGTTTCCAGCTTTCCTTCCTGGGCGACAATCCGCGGGGCTGTGTGAGCGCGGATTACGTCTTCCGCTTCGGCATTGGCTGCTATCCCGCCCGGCCGCCCTATTACCAGGGACGCTACCGCTTCCTGAAGCATTACTACGGCGTGATCGGCGACCTGAAGGAAGCGCCGCCCCGCCAGGCCGACCACGAATACCACTGCGCCGTGGCCCTGGACGAATTGCCGGAGGTGCGCCATTGGGTGCGCAACCTGCCGCGCTTTCCGGAATTCTCCTTCTGGCTGCCGACGGCGAAGGACCGTTTCTACCCGGACTTCGTCGCAGAACTGAACGACGGCCGCCTGCTGGTGGTGGAATACAAGGGTGAGGGTTACAAAACCACCGATGATTCTTGGGAGAAGGCCCGTATCGGCGAGTACTGGGCGCGGCTGAGCGGCAACTGCTTCGTTTTCGCCGTGGAGCGGGATGCCGTCGGGCGGGACGTGGCCGCGCAGTTGCGCAATGCCGTCGGTGGTGCGGTCCTGGCCGAGCATACGCGGGTGCGTCTGCTGCGGGCGGTCGAGAGCGAGGGGATTGCACTGCCGGCAGGGCTCGCCGGCACCGTGGTGTCCGTCTACGGTGGGGGAAGGGCCTACGCAGTTGAATTCGCCGATGTGGCGGGCGAAATGGCGGTGGTGAGCATCCAGGCCGGCGATCTGGCAGCGGTCGCCTGATGGAGGCGAAGCTTCCCCTGGCAGACCAGACGCGGGTAGAGGAACGGAAAATCCGCGACTATCTGCTCAACAGCGACCACGCGGATGGGGCGTCGAAGGCCCGCTTCTTCACCGCCCGCGGATTCAGCCTGGCCGATTGGAGCCTGTTTGCCGCGGCCCTCTCCGAGCAAGGGCGAAACAACGGCGTGACCCGGGTGACGGCGACGGAATGGGGTACCCGTTATCAGGTCGATTGCCACTGCCCGACGCCAGATGGTGCCAACCCGTGTATCCGTACGGTCTGGGAAATCGCCGATGGCGGTAGTCCGCGACTGCTGACCGCGCATCCGCTCAAGCGCTGAGGCGCAAGCGCGCTACTTCCCGCGCAAAAAGAAACCATCCAACTCCGCCATCGACCACGCCAGCCAGGTCGGCCGGCCGTGGTTGCACTGGCCGGCCCGTTCGGTTTCTTCCATCTGGCGGAGCAGGGCGTTCATTTCCGGCAGGGTGAGCTGGCGGCGGGCGCGCACCGCCCCGTGGCAGGCCATGGTGGCCAGCAGTTCGTTGCGGTGGGCGGTGGCGAGCTGGGTGATGCCGTGTTCCCGCAGTTCGGCAATGAGGGAACGAGCCAGGGCCACCGGGTCGCCGCCCTGGAGCAGGACCGGGACGGCGCGCACGCCGAGCTGGCCGGGGCCGAGGGGGGCGATCTGGAAGCCGAGGTCGGCGAGGGCTTCGCCGTGTTCCTCCACTGCCGCCACGTCGATGGGGTCGGCGGCGAAGACGGCGGGGATGAGCAGGGCCTGGGTGGCCACCTGGCGGCTGTCGAAGGCCGTCTTCAATTTTTCGTAGAGGATGCGCTCGTGGGCGGCGTGCATGTCGACGAGCACCAGGCCGTCGGCGTTCTGGGCCAGGATGTAGATGCCGTGGAGCTGGGCGAGGGCATAGCCCAGGGGCGGGGGGGCGTCCGGGGCGTTGGCGGGCAACGGCATCGGTTCGGGCGCGGCGCCGGGCGCGGGCATGGTTTCGGCAGCGGCGCGGGCGAAGGCCAGGTAGGCCGCGGCGGCGGGCGCGGCGACGCCGAGGCTGCCCTGCCGGGAAGGCAGGTAGGGCGTGCCGCTGTAGGCAGCGACCGCCGGGCGGGCTGACGGTGAAGGGTTGTAAGCCGGGGCGGCTGGCGTTGCCGGGGCGGTCGGCGAAGCACTGCCGGCCGTGGCCGCCAGGGTGCGCCCGACGGCGTGATAGACGAACTGATGCACCGCCCGGGAATCCCGGAAGCGGACCTCGGTCTTGGCCGGGTGCACGTTCACATCGACCAGGGCCGGGTCGATGGTGAGGAAGAGGCAGACCTGGGGCTGCCGGTGGCCGTGCAGCACGTCCTGGTAGGCTTCGCGCAGGGCGTGGGCGAGCACCTTGTCGCGCACGAAGCGGCCGTTGACGAAGACGTACTGGCCGTCCTTGGCTTCGGAGGCGCGGGTGGGGTCGATGACGAGGCCGGCCAGGGCCAGTTGCTCGCCGGCATGGGCGGCCACCGGACGGGCGGCGGCGACGAATTCGCGGCCGAGGATGTCGGCGATGCGGCGTTCCTGGTCTGCCGGGGGGAGTTGCAGGCTGGTCCGGCCGTTGTGGCTGAGGCTGAAGGCCACGTCCGGGCGGGTGAGGGCGATGCGCTTCACCGCCTCGGCGCAGTGGGCGAATTCGGTGCCTTCGGCCTTCAGGAACTTGCGCCGGGCGGGGGTATTGAAATAGAGGTCGCGCATTTCCACCACCGTGCCGGCCATGAGGGCGGCCGGTTCCGGGGTGGCGCCGGCGGTGCCGGCCAGCTTCCAGGCGTGGGCGGCAACCCGTTCCCGGCTGGTGAGGCTGAGGCGGGCGACGGAGGCCACCGAGGCCAGGGCCTCGCCGCGGAAGCCGAGGGTGCCGACCCGCTCCAGGTCTTCCAGGGTGGCGATCTTGGAGGTGGCGTGGCGGGTGAGGGCCAGGGCCAGCTCGTCCCGGGCGATGCCGCAGCCGTCGTCGGTGACGCGGATGAGCTTGACGCCGCCTTCTTCGAGGGCCACCTGGATCACCGTGCTGCCGGCGTCGAGGCTGTTTTCCAGGAGTTCCTTGAGGACCGAGGCCGGCCGCTCGACAACTTCGCCGGCGGCAATCTGGCTGACGAGGAGGTCGGGCAGGGGGCGGATGGTGGGCATGGGGCGATTATACCTTGGGGTAAAATCCCCCCTTTCCCACGTCCGCCCTCGCCCATGGAATTCCTCGCCCAGTTTCTCGACATCGTCCTGCACCTCGACAAGCACCTGGCCGTCCTCGTGCAGCAGTATGGGCTGTGGATTTACGGCATCCTCTTCGCCATCATCTTCGCCGAGACCGGCTTCGTGGTGACGCCCTTCCTGCCCGGCGATTCGCTGCTTTTCGTGGCCGGGGCCCTGGCGGCCATCGGCGAGGGGGGCATGGACATCGGCACCCTCATACTGGTGCTTTCCGCCGGCGCCATCCTCGGCAACATGGTCAATTACCAGATCGGCCGCTTCATCGGGCCGCGGGTCTTCCACTGGGAGAATTCCCGCTTCTTCAACAAGGCGGCGCTGATGAAGACCCACGCCTTCTACGAGCTGCACGGCGGCAAGACCCTGGTCATCTCCCGTTTCCTGCCGCTGTTCCGCACCTTCGCGCCCTTCGTCGCCGGCATCGGCGCCATGTCCTACGCCCGCTTCACGCTCTTCAACTTCATCGGCGCCGTCTCCTGGGTGTGCGGCCTGTGCCTTCTCGGCTACTGGTTCGGCAACATGCCCTGGATCAAGCAGAACCTCTCCCTGGTCATCGTCGCCATCATCGTCATTTCCCTGGTGCCGGTGGCGGTGGGCTACTTCAAGCACAAGAGCGCCGCCTGATGCGCTTGCTGGCCCTCCTGCTGGCCCTGGCGCTGACCGCCTGCGCCACCAAGGTGGGGCGGGACGGCCAGCGGCAGACCACCATGGAGCCGCGCTTCCTGGCCAAGACCGAGATCGACCGCCTGGCCGATTCCGCCCGGGCGGAGGTGGTGGGCGACCTGATGCTCATCGCCGACAAGCTTTACAAGCGCAACCCGCGGGAGTGGAAGAAATCCGCGGCGAGCCGGGAGGCGGCCCTGGAGCGCCTGAAATGGCGGGCTTCGCTGCCGGCGGAGCTGGGCGGCCGGCGGGAAGGGCCGGCGGCCATGCTCGCCTTCCGCGAGGATTTCGCCGGTGACCGGGTGGCGGCCCTCATGTTCGGTCTGCTCACCATGGCCGACGCCGCCTTCAACTTCAAGGACGACTTCTACCTCTTCGACAGCCTGGACGAGCAGCAGCTCTACAATTTTGCCCGCAACCTGGAAATCGCCGTGTGGAAGCTCAATTCCACCCGCGCTGCCGGCGGCGAGCCGCTCATCCTGGCCAACGAGCTCGATTCCGCCAACCCCAACCTCTCCTTCGAGCGGGAATTCGGACGGGTCATCGGGCTCCTCGACTTCTTCTCCCGGATCATTGCCGACAAGAACGGCCGCACCGTGACCCGCTTCACCCAGTCGGTGGCCACGGCCATCTTCCTCCCCGTTGGATTCATCAAATGAAAAACGTCGTCATTCTCATCTCCGGCCGTGGCAGCAACATGGAGGCCCTCATCCGGGCGCGGGATGCCGGGGAACTGCCGGTGAACATCGCCGCCGTCGTCAGCAACCGGCCCGATGCGGCGGGGCTGGAAACCGCGGCCCGGGCCGGCATCGTCGCCCATTACATCGACCACAAGGGCTTCCCCGGGCGGGAAGCCTTCGACGCCGCCCTGGCCGAGTGCATCGACGGCTTCGCCCCGGACCTGGTGGTGCTGGCCGGCTTCATGCGCATCCTCAGCGAAGGCTTCGTGCGCCGTTACGAGGGGCGGCTCCTCAACATCCATCCCTCCCTGCTGCCGGCCTTCCCCGGCCTGCACACCCACCGCAAGGCCCTGGAAGAGGGCGTGCGCATCCACGGCTGCACGGTCCACTTCGTCACCCCGGCCCTGGACCACGGGCCGGTCATCATCCAGGCCGCCGTGCCGGTCCTCGACGGCGACGACGAGGCCTCCCTGGCGGCGCGGGTGCTGGCCGAGGAGCACCGCATCTACCCCCAGGCCGTGCGATGGTTCGCCGAGGGCCGCCTGCGGCTGGAAGGCGGCCGGGTCCGCCTCGACGCGGCCCAGGACGGCGACGGTCGGCTGATCGCGCCGGTGATCCGTTAAATCCCGATGCCCCTCGCCCTCCTTGCGGCTCTCCTCGGTTCCCTGTCCATCCATGCGGCAGCGCTCTTCCTGCCCGACGTGGATTTGTCCACCGCCCCCGAGCCGCCGCCCCTGACGGCGGAACTCAAGCCCCTGCCCAGGCCGCCCGCCGAGCCGGAGGCACGCAAACCCGCCGAACTTCCGCCCAAGCCGCGGCCGCCCCGGCCCCGGGTGGCCCACGCGGAAACGGTCGCCCCCGCGCCGGTCCCGCCAGCTCCCCCTGAACCGGCCACCCCGCCGCCGGCCGACGCGGCCCCCGCCGTCGAAGCCCCCGCCGTCGAAGCCCCCAACCCGCCGGCGGAACCCCGCCTGCCGGCCCAAGGGCGCATCCGCTTCGCCGTCTACCGCGGCGACCGCGGCTTCGAAGTGGGCCGGGCCGAACATGCCTGGGAGTTTGCCGACGGCCGCTACCGCCTCACCGCCGTCACCGAGACTTCCGGCCTTGCCGCCCTCTTCAAGCCGGTGCGCATCGAACTCGAAAGTAGCGGCCGCGTCACAGCCCTGGGCCTGCAGCCGGAGCATTTCGCCACCCGCCGCAACGGCGCCGCCACCAACGAAAATGCCGACTTCGACTGGGCCGCCCGCCAGGTGACCCTGGCCCGGGACGGTAGCCGCCACGAGGTCCGCGACGGCGCCCAGGACCTCCTCTCCTTCCATTACCAGCTCGGCTACCTGGCCAAGCTGGTGGATGGCGCCACCATGGGCGTGGCCAGCGGCAAGAAGTTCGAGCGCTACCGTTTCGACGCCCTCGGCGAGGAGGAGACCACCACCCCCGCCGGCCGTTTCCGCACCCTGCACGTGCGGGTGCAGACCGATTCCGTCACCGAGCTGTGGCTGGCCCTGGACCGCCTCATGCTGCCGGTGAAGATCCGCTACACCGACAGGAAGGGCGACAGCTTCGAGCAGGTCGCCACCGAACTGGGAGCCCCATGAAAGCACGTTTCACCCCCGCCCTCTTTGCCCATGCCGAGAAGCTGCTCGCCGAACTGCTGCGCTTCGAGCACCCCGCCGACGCCGTGGTTTCCCGCTATTTCCGCGAACACCGGGAACTGGGCCACGCCGACCGGGGCTTCGTGGCCGAGACCGTCTTCGCCGTCCTGCGCCGGAAGCGCAGCCTGGAAGCCCGCTGCGGCGGCGAGGCGAAGCCGCGTCGGCTGCTCCTTGCCGCCCTGGCCTGTTTCGGCGGCTGGAGCCAGAAGAGCCTGGAGCCGGTGCTCAAGGCCAGCGAAGTCGAGTGGCTGGGCGCCGCCAAGGCGGTGCGCGAGGCCGAACTCCCCGCCGCCGTCCGCTGCAACCTGCCCGACTGGCTTTATGGCGCCTTGGTCGCCCAGTATGGCGAAGCCGAAACCGCCGAGCTGGCTGCCGCCCTCAACCAGCCGGCGCCCCTCGACCTGCGGGTCAATACCCTCAAGGCGGACCGGGACGGCCTCCTTGCCGCCCTGGCCGCCGACGGCATCGGCGCCCGGCCGGGGGCACTGTCGCCCCTGGCCATCCGCCTGGACGGCAAGCCGGCCCTGGCCAAACACCCGCGTTTCCTGGACGGCAGCTTCGAAGTCCAGGACGAGGGCAGCCAGCTCCTCGGCCTGCTGCTGGCGCCGCGGCGGGGCGAAATGGTGGTCGATTTCTGCGCCGGCGCCGGCGGCAAGACCCTGCTCCTCGGCAGCCTGATGAAGAACACCGGGCGGCTCTACGCCTTCGACGTTTCCGACAAGCGCCTGGCCAACCTCAAGCCGCGGCTGGCCCGCTCCGGGCTTTCCAACGTCCATCCCGCACGCATCGAGCACGAGCGCGACGCCAAGATCAAGCGCCTCGCCGGCAAGGCCGACCGGGTGCTGGTGGACGCCCCCTGTTCCGGCCTCGGCACCCTGCGCCGCAATCCCGACCTCAAGTGGCGCCAGGGGGAATCCGCCGTCGCCGAGCTGGTGGCCAAGCAGGGCGCCATCCTGGCCGCCGCCGCCACCCTGCCGCGCCCCGGCGGGCGCCTGGTCTATGCCACCTGCAGCCTGCTGGCGGCGGAAAACGACGGGGTGGTGGATGCCTTCCTCGCCGCCCATCCCGACTATAGAATCGTCTCCGCCGGCGAAACGCTGGAGAAGCAGGGGGTGGCGCTGCCCGGCGAGCGCCTGCGGCTCCTGCCCCACCGCCACGGCAGCGACGGCTTCTTCGCCGTCATCCTGGAAAAACAGCCATGAACGAAAAACAGGCCCTGATCCTCCTCCGCGACCTGTGGGGCGACCTCGGCGACCCGAACTTCATCTGGCAGGTGCTGGCCCTGGCCGCCTGCCTCGCGGTGGCCGCGCTGGTGGCCCGCTGGTGGCGCCGGCGGGGTGGCGAGCACCGCCCGGCGGCCCTGCACGCGGCCGGTTCCCGCCTGGCCTTCCCCCTCACCGCCCTGATCCTGGTAGCAGCCAGCCGGCTGGCGATGAAACCCTTCTTCCACGTCAACCTGCTCAAGGTGGCGATGCCCCTGCTGGCCTCCATGGCGCTGGTGCGGGCCATCGTCTACGTGCTGCGCCGCACCTTCCGCAGCGCCGCCTGGCTGGCGGCCTGGGAGCGGGTCATCGCCTTCCTCATCTGGGGCTGGCTGGCGCTCTACATCACCGATCTGGCGCCCCTGGCCATCGACGCCCTGGAGCAGGTGTCCTTCGCCGTCGGCAAGCAGCGCATCGACCTGTGGATGGTCCTCCACGGCGTGGTCACCGTCTTCCTCACCGTGGTCATCGCCCTCTGGCTGGCGGGGCTGCTGGAAAGCCGGTTGCTCGGCATGGACCTCGATTCCAGCCTGCGCATCGTCGCCGTGCGGGTGGTCAAGGCCCTGCTCACGCTGGTGGCCATCCTCGTCAGCCTTTCCCTGGTGGGCATCGACATGACGGCGCTGTCGGTCTTCACCGGCGCCCTCGGCGTCGGCCTGGGCTTCGGCCTGCAGAAGATCGCCAGCAACTACGTCTCCGGCTTCATCATCCTGCTCGACCGTTCCATCCGCATCGGCAACGTGGTGCAGGTCGACGCCAGCACCGCCGGCGCCGTCTCCCAGATCACCACCCGCTACACCGTGCTGCGCAATCCCGCCGGTATCGAGTTCATCGTGCCCAACGAGAACCTGGTGTCCAACATCGTGCAGAACCAGACCTTCTCCGACAACCGGGTACGGGTCGCCACCACCGTCGGGGTGGCCTACGATACCGACCTGGAACAGGCCATGGCCCTCATGCGGGAGGCCGCCGCCGCTCAGCCGCGGGTGCTGGCCGATCCGGCGCCCGCCACCGCACTGATCCGCTTCGGCGACAGCAGCATCGACCTGGAAGTGGGGTTTTGGATCGAGGACCCCGAAGCCGGCACGGGCAACGTCCGTTCCGAGGTCAATCTCGCCATCTGGCGCGCTTTCCGCGACCAGGGCGTGGTCATTCCCTTCCCCCAGCGGGAAGTGCGCCTGCTCGGCGGCGCCTGATTCCGCCGCAGGGGGCGGGGCGGCGCCTCAGCGCTCCGTCCACGCTGCCTCCCAGTAGTCCGCGGCCTCGGCCGGGGCTTCCCGTTCCTTGCCGAAGGCCGGCAGATCGGCGGGGTCGGTTCGTCCGGCGGCCGGCACGCGGGTCCTGAGGACCACCTTCCAGGCCTCGGCGGCGATGAATTCGGGGGGTTGGTCGCTCTTTTCCATGGGTGTCTCCTGCATTGTTTGCGACCGGCATAATTTAGCCCATGGCGGCCGCCTGGACTGTTCCGGTCGTTGGCCTATCTGTGACGGATTGTGACAACGGCATTTTTGTGCCAAAAAAAACCCCGCCGGGTGGCGGGGTAACAGGGAGGTCTCGAAAGGGGGATTTCGAGAGGAGGGTAATCGTTCAGTCCTGTCGGCGGCGTCCGAAGAAATGGCGGGCCAGGTAGATCACGGCACCAACGGCGACGGCGGCGATGACGGCACGGCTCGGGTCGGCGTCGCCGTCGGTCAGCCAGTCGATACCGCTGACGCCGAGGAAGACGCCGATGGTTTCGCTGACCGGGAGGCCGTCGCTGAAGGACATGTCAGCAGCTCTGCATCCGGGCGGCGCCGAACAGGTACTGGCGGGCGGCAGCCAGAAACGCCTTGCGATCGTTTTCGCTCATTGTTTTTCTCCTTGCTAGCTTGTTGCGATGGATTGCATTCTAGGGAGCCGGGCGCAAGGCGTCTGTTGTCCTTCGTGAGCGAAGGGGTAACGCAAAATGATGGAATGTGACGGTCTGTGACCGGGCGAGGGCCCGCCGGAATGGGCTCTTATTGCCGTACTGGCCAGACCAGGGTGAAACGGGCGCCGCCCAGGGGCGAGTCGCCGGCGACGGCGGTGCCGCCGTGGAGTTCGAGGACGCGCCGGGCAATGGCCAGGCCCAGGCCGTAGCCGCCGGTGGAGCGGTCCCGGGAGCGGTCCAGGCGGGTGAAGGCGGAGAAGACGTTTTCCCGCTCTTCGGGTGGAATGCCGATGCCGTCGTCGTCCACGTGCACCAGGACGCGCCCGTCGGCCAGCTCGGCGCTCACCACGATGCGGGCATTGGCATACTTGATGGCATTGCGCATCAGGTTGCGGATGGCGTAGGGCATGGCCTTGCGGTCCAGATCGACCTGCTGGCCGTCGGGGATGGCGTCGGTGTCCACGGCGATGTCGAGCTGGCGGCCGAGGACCCGCAGGGACTGGATCTCGTCGGCCAGCCATTCGCCCAGATTGACGCGGGAAAAGTGCGGTTGCGGCGCTTCCCGCTCGAAGCGGGCGTAGGTCAGGCTGGAGTCGATGAGGTTGTCCAGTTCGTCCAGGTCGGTTTCCATCATGATCCACAGGCGCTCGCGCTCTTCCCGGACGTCGGTCTCGTTGAGCATTTCCAGGGCGAAGCGCAGGCGGGCGATGGGGGTGCGCAGCTCATGGGAAATGCCGGAGGAGAGTTCCTTGTGGGTGGCGATGAGTTGCTGGATGCGCTCCGCCATGCCGTTGAGGGTGTCGGCGAGGGGGGCGATGAGCTGGGTGCGGGGGGTAGGGGAGCGGGCGTCGAGCTGGCCGTCGCCCAGGTTGCGGGCGGTCTGGCGCACCGCCTCGAGGTCGCGCCAGATGGGGCGTACCCAGAACCAGAGGGCGACGGCGAAGATGACGCCGATCAGGCTCCAGGTGAGGAGCCGCAGCCGCAGGTCGAGGGGGATGCGCTCCTGGCTTTCCTGATTGCGGTTGGCGGCCAGGGGGCCGACCACCAGCACCCGGCTGCTGGTGCCCAGCCGGTGGTACATCACCTCGCCGTCATGGTCGATGGCGATGTCGCCGGCGTCGAGCTTGACTACCTGGGAGGCTGTCAGGATGCGGTCGAGGGTGATGCGTTCGACGATGTCCAGGCGATAGGAAAATTTCTCATCCAGTTCCTTGATCCGTCTTTCCCACTGGTGGCGCGGATGGCGGAAGAGTTCGTCCTCGATGAGGGTGATGGTGCCGCGCATGAAGCGGCGGGCGTAGTCGTCGGTGATGCCGCGCTGGGCGGTGGAGATGATGAAGTCGGCGGTGAAGGCGATGGCCACGAAGGAACCCATGGCCAGCAGGTAGAAGTTGAAGAACAGCCTCGACAGGCTGTAGCGCCCGCCCCGCCAGCGGGGCATGGAGACGCGCAGGAGGGAACGCAGCAGGCCGTGTTCGGCCGGGCGCTCAGTTCCAGTCATGCTTGCTGAAGAGGTAGCCCTTGCCGCGCACGGTCTTGATGCGGGTGGGGTTTTCCGGATCGTCGTTCAGCTTCTTGCGCAGCCGCGAGATGCGGGCATCGATGGAGCGGTCGAGGCCGTCGAAGCCGATGCCGCGCAGTTCCTGCAGCAGGTCGTCGCGGGACAGCACGTTGCCGGCATGGCAGGCGAGCAGCCAGAGGAGGTCGAATTCGGCGGTGGTCAGGTCGATGGTTTCGCCCCCCAGGCTCGCCGTGCGGGTGGCCTGGCTGATGCGGAACTGGCCGAAGACCTGTTCCTCGGCGTTGGCCGGCCCCGCCTCGGCGGCAGTGGGGAAGCGCCGCAGCAGGGCCTTGATGCGGGCCAGCAGCAGGCGCGGCTGGACCGGCTTGGCGATGTAGTCGTCGGCACCCATCTCGAGGCCGAGGATCTGGTCGAAATCCTCGTCGCGGGCGGTGAGCATGAGGATCACGCCGCGGTAATGGGGGCGCACGGCGCGGCAGACCTCGAAGCCGTCCTTGCCGGGGAGCATGACGTCGAGGATGACGAGGTCGGGCTGTTCCTGCTGGATGCGGGTCTCGGCCACGTCGCCCCGGCCCTCGATGGCAACCTCGAGGTCGTTGCGGCGCAGGTATTCGGCGGTCAGTTCCGCCAGGCGTTCGTCGTCTTCGACGAGGAGGATGCGTGCAGTCATGGAACTAGTTTAGCGGGCGGGCGTCTTCGTACAAAGCCAGCCGGGGAAATGCTGTGGCCCGGCCGGCCCATGCCGTAAAATTCAAAATTGTACCTTTCCGGGAGTCGTCGAGTGGGTTCGTATTCGGGTGTCCTTGTCCTGCCCTGGTGGGGTTACGTGCTGGCGGCGCTGGCGCTGACCCACGTCACCATCGCCGCCGTCACCATCTTCCTGCACCGCCACCAGGCCCACCGGGCCCTGGATCTGGGGCCTTTGCCGTCGCATTTCTTCCGCTTCTGGCTGTGGCTGACCACCGGCATGGTGACCAAGGAGTGGGCGGCCATCCACCGCAAGCACCACGCCAAGTGCGAGACTGCCGACGATCCCCATTCGCCCCAGGTGCTGGGCATCAACCGGGTGCTGTGGGGCGGTGTCATCCTCTACGTCAGGGAATCGCACAATGCCGAAACCCTGCGCCGCTACGGCCACGGCACGCCGGACGACTGGCTGGAGCGCCGCATCTACACGCCCCTGCAGAAGTACGGCATCCTCCTCATGCTGGCCATCGACCTGGCGCTGTTCGGCTTCCTGCCCGGAGCGCTGATCTGGGGCGTGCAGATGGTGTGGATTCCCTTCTGGGCGGCCGGCGTCATCAACGGCATCGGGCACTACTGGGGCTACCGCAATTACGACTGCGCCGACGCCTCCACCAATATCGTCCCCTGGGGCATCCTCATCGGCGGCGAGGAACTGCACAACAATCACCATTCCTTCGCCACCTCCGCCCGCCTGTCCAGCAAGTGGTACGAGTTCGACATCGGCTGGCTGTACATCCGCATCCTGGCGGCCCTGGGCCAGGCGAAGGTGAAAAAGCTGGCGCCCGTCCCCAGGGTCGGGGTGCCGCGCCCGGTGGTGGATGGCGATACCCTGCAGGCGGTCATCGACAACCGCTACGACGTGCTGGCCCGCTACGCCCGCTCCCTGAAGCAGGTCTATGCCGTCGAACTGGCCAAGCTGCAGGACAAGGCCCAGTTCCAGGGCCTCAAGGGCTGGCTGGCGGCGGATGCCGGGAAGGTGCCGGCGGAACTGCGTGCCCGCCTCGACAACCTGTTGGCCCGCAGCCAGGTGCTGGCCACCCTCTACGCCATGCGCGAGGAGTTGGCGGCCGTGTGGAGCCGCACCAACGCCACCCGCGAGCAGTTGGTCGCCGAACTCCAGGCCTGGTGCCAGAAGGCGGAGGCCTCGGGCATCCGCCAGTTGCAGGATCTGTCCATGAGGATGCGCAGCTATGTCCTGGCGTGATATTCCGAGCCGGGCCTGGTTCGCCACCTTGGCCCTGGGAGCTGTCGGCCTGGTGGCGGTGGGTATGGAACTGCAGGTGCTGTTACGCCTGGCGCCTTGCCCCCTATGTATTTTCCAGCGGCTGCTCTACCTGACCATCGGCGCGCTGGCGCTCCTGGGAACGTTCCTGCCGGGGCGTCCCCTTTGGGGCGGGCTCATCGCCCTCACCGGCCTGGGGGGCAGTGCCGTCGCCGCCTACCAGAGCTGGATGCAGGCCTATCCGGAACTAGCCACCGCCTGCGGCTACGCCGAACCCAACGCCATCGAGCGACTGGTGGATTTCCTGGGCATGCAATGGCCGACCCTGTTCCTCGCCACCGGCTTCTGCACCAGCCGCGACTGGGTCTTCCTCGGGCTTTCCATGGCCAACTGGTCGGTGCCCATTTTCCTGGGCTTTGCCGGCTTTGGGGCCTGGCTGGCCGTCAGGCGGAAAGCCTGAAAAAACAAAACCCGCCGAAAGGCGGGTTTTTCTTGCCGGGAAGGCGCCGAATTACTTCAGCTTCACTTCCTTGAAGGCCACATGCTTGCGGGCCTTCGGGTCGTACTTCACGAACTCCAGCTTCTCAGGCGTCGTGCGCTTGTTCTTGGAGGTGGTGTAGAAGTAGCCGGTACCGGCAGTGGATTCCAGCTTGATCTTTTCGCGACCGCCTTTAGCCATTTTTCCTATCCTTCCTTAATCAGACTTCGCCACGGGCGCGCAGGTCGGCGAGGACGGCGTCGATGCCGTTCTTGTCGATGACGCGCAGGCCGGCGTTGGAAACGCGCAGGCGCACGAAGCGGTTTTCAGATTCGACCCAGAAGCGGCGGTACTGCAGGTTCGGCAGGAAGCGGCGCTTCGTTTTGTTGTTGGCGTGGGAAACGTTGTTCCCAACCATCGGGCCCTTGCCCGTTACTTGGCAGACTCGCGCCATGATTGGTGCTCCAGAATTCGCTAGAAGAAAGCCCGTGATTCTAACCAAAAATCCACTTGGCTTTCAAGCGCTTTTTGTCTTTTAGAGGAAACCCCGTTCGGCGAAGGAGAGGGGCGGGGCGCTGCCGGCCACGACAAAATGGTCCAGCACCTTGATATCCACCAGGGCCAGGCCGTCCTTGAGGGCGCGGGTGAGGGCCTCGTCGGCCCGGGAGGGCTCGGCCACGCCGCTGGGGTGGTTGTGGGCCAGGATGACTGCCGCGGCGTTGTGGGCCAGCCCGGCCTTGACCACTTCCCGCGGGTAGACGCTGGTGGCGGTGAGGCTGCCGCGGAAGAGCTCCTCGGCGGCGATGAGGCGGTTCTGGGCATCCAGCCAGAGGGCCATGAACACCTCGTGGGGACGGCCCGCCAGTTGCAGGCGCAGCCATTCGCGCACGGCGCCGGGGGAGGCGAAGGTGTCGCGGGTGGCCATTTCCTGGGCCAGCGCCCGGCGGGCGAGTTCGAAGCTGGCCTTCAACTGGGCGGCCTTGGCCTGGCCGATGCCGGGGACGGTGGCGAGCTGGGTTACGGGCGCCTCCACCAGGCGGGCGAGCTGGCCCTCGAAGCGGTGCAGGAGGTCGCGGGCGAGATCGACGGCGCTTTTGCCCCGCACCCCGACGCGCAGGTAGATGGCCAGCAGCTCGGCGTCGGAAAGGGCTTCCGGGCCGTGCTTCAGCAGCCGTTCCCGGGGGCGTTCGCCTGCCGGCCAGTCGGTGATCGCCATTTTTGTTTTCCAGTAGAATGGTTTGCATGCCATTCTACTGGTAAGACAATGGAATTACAGGGAAAACGCATCGTCCTCGGCGTCACCGGCGGCATCGCGGCCTACAAGGCGGCGGAGCTGGTGCGCCTCCTGGGCAAGGCCGGCGCCGAGGTGCAGGTGGCCATGACCGAGGCGGCCACCCACTTCGTGACACCGGTGACCTTCCAGGCCCTTTCCGGCAAGCCGGTATTTACCGACCAGTGGGACGCCCGCATGCCCAATGCCATGGCCCACATCGACCTCTCCCGGCAGGCCGACGCCATCCTGGTGGCGCCCGCCTCGGCGGATTTCCTGGCCAAGGCGGCCCACGGCCTGGCCGACGACCTGCTCGCCACCATGGTCCTGGCCCGGGATTGCCCGCTGCTGGTGGCGCCGGCCATGAACCGCCAGATGTGGGAGAACCCGGCCACCCGCCGCAACGTCGCCCAGTTGCAGGCCGACGGCGTCGCCATCCTCGGCCCCGCCAGCGGCGAGCAGGCCTGCGGCGAGGTGGGCGAGGGGCGCATGCTGGAAGCCGGGGAACTCCTCGAGGAGATGATCGCCTTCTTCGCCCCCAAGCGCCTGGCCGGGCGCCGGGTGCTCATCACTGCCGGGCCCACCTTCGAGGCCATCGACCCGGTGCGGGGCATCACCAATCTTTCTTCCGGCAAGATGGGCTACGCCATCGCCCGGGCGGCGCGGCATGCCGGGGCGGATGTCACCCTGGTCTCCGGCCCCGTCAGCCTGCCGGTGCCGGCGGGGGTGGAGCGGGTGCCGGTGAAGAGCGCCGTCGACATGCACCAGGCGGTAATGGCCCGGGCCGGCGCGGCGGATATCTTCATCGGCGTGGCGGCGGTGGCCGACTACGCCGTCGCCGAAGTGGCCGACCACAAGCTGAAGAAGGACGAAGGCGGCATCCCCGCCATCGCCCTGGTCGAGAACCCGGACATCCTGGCCGACGTGGCAGCCATGAAGAAGGGCCCCTTCTGCGTCGGCTTCGCCGCCGAGAGCCGCAACCTGGAGGAATACGCCCAGGCCAAGCGGCGCAAGAAGAAAGTGCCCCTCATCGTCGGCAATTTGATCCACGAGGGCTTCGGCGGCGACGACAACCGCCTTGTCCTCTGCGACGACAAGGGCACCCATCCCCTGGCGCCGGCGCCCAAGGCCACGCTTGCGCGCCAGCTCATCGACCACATCGCCACGCTGACAGGAAGCCGCTGATGCACCGTATCGACGTCAAGATCCTCGACCAACGCTTGAAGGACTCGCCCCCCCACTACGCCACCCCGGGGGCCGCCGGCCTCGATCTGCGGGCCTGCCTGGAGGCGCCGGTGCATCTGCCGCCGGGCGGAACCATCCTGGTGCCGACGGGAATCGCCATCCACCTGGCCGATCCGGGCCTGGCCGCCATGATCCTGCCGCGCTCCGGGCTGGGCCACAAGTACGGCATCGTGCTGGGCAACCTGGTGGGGCTCATCGACAGCGACTACCAGGGCGAGATCATGGTGTCGGTGTGGAACCGGGGCAAGGAATCCTTTACCCTCAACCCGCTGGATCGCATCGCCCAACTGGTGGTGGTGCCGGTGCTCCAGGTCGGCTTCAACGTGGTGGACGAATTCGCCGCCAGCGAGCGGGGCGAGGGTGGCTTCGGCAGCACGGGCCACGCCTGAACGCCCCCGGATTGCAAGCCGTGCGTAAGCAAATTACGATTTAATTATGTAATTGCACATCCACGGGGGAAATATGGGTCACAAGAAATTTGCGCTGGCGCTCGCCGCGCTGGCTGCGTCGCTGGCTACGCAGGCCTTGGCCGCTGACAAGGTCGATCTCAAGCGGGCCGAGGAAATCGTTTCCGGCCGCTGCTTCCTTTGCCACGGCGTGGAAGGCGAGGCGGCGAGCGCCGTCTTCCCGCGCCTGGCGGGGCAGCATGCCGAGTACGTGGCCAAGCAGTTGGGCGATTTCCAGAGCGGCAAGCGCAAGAGCGACACCATGAAGCCCCAGGCCGAGGACTTGACCCCCGACGAGATGAGGGCCCTGGGCGCCTACTTCGAAGCCAGGAAGGCACCGGTCAAGGCCGCCCTGGACGGCGACCTGATAGCCGTCGGCCGCTATGTCTTCACCAAGGGCAACCGCTTCACCGGCCTGCCCGCCTGTGCCAGTTGCCACGGCGCCAAGGCCCACGGCACGCCGCTGCTGCCGCGGCTGGCCGGGCAGCATCCCCGCTACATCGAGGACCAGCTCAAGCAATTCAACAAGCGGGAGCGGACCAACGACAACGCGGTGATGCACACCATCGCCTCCAAGCTCACCGAGCTGGAAACCCACGCCGTCGCGGAGTATCTGGCGACGCTGGATTAGGCGGCCATTCCCCGGCGGATGGCGGGCACCTCGGCGATGCGGAATGTCGTAGCCGGATTTTCCACTGCCGCCACCAGGGTTGCCTGCATCTGGTCCAGGGTGACCAGGCCCAGACGCCGGGCCGCTTCCCGCGTGGCGGGCAGGCTTTCGGCCAGCCAGTAGAAGGGCAGCAGCGCCAGGGGCCAGCGGTGGCCCCGGCCGAGGACGTACCAGGGCCGCAGGACGGTGGCGGCGAGGCCGCTTTCCCGCAGCAGCGCTTCCGCGGCAGCCCGGGCGGCGACGTAGGCCTGCATGGCCGGCGCCGGCTGGGCGACGCTGACATAGACGAAATGCGCCACTCCGGCGTGGCGGGCCGCTGCCACCGCCGCCTGCAGTGAGGCGAGGTCGACGGCGGTGAAGGCGGCCGCCTTGGCCGGGCTGGGATGAGCGACGCCGACCAGATGGACCAGGGTGTCGGCGCCGCGGAGGCGATCCCGGAAACTGGCGGCGTCCAGGGCATTCCCGGTCACCACCCGGCAGGCCGTGGGCAGGGCGCCTTCCCGCCCCGGGCGGACGAGGGCGGAAACCCGGTGGCCGCGGCCGATGAGGCGCGGCACCAGGCGGCTGCCCAGGTAGCCGTTGGCGCCGGTGACGAAGACCTGGCGGGGGCGGCCATCAGTGGCCGGTGATCGCGGGCGCGGGCAGCAGGGGCGAGGGACCTCGCATCCGCACCTGGGGCGATCCCCGGAGACTCTGTTGGGCGCGCAGTTCCAACAGTCCCGGCGCATGGCCGAAGCCCTCCGCCGCTTTCATGGCGGTATGGGCATAGGCGGCAGGGTCGACGGCGGGCGGGGTGTCGCGGGGCAGGGTGAGTTCGATCATGGTCGTTCTCCGTTGATGCTGGGGGTGCCGGCGAGGGGCAGTCCGTTTCTTGTACGGCGTGGCGAAGGAACTGGATGCGGGCCAGGATGCCGCCCCGTCGGGCATCATGCCCGGCGAGCCGCAGGCAGTTTGCTCTGCCGCCCCGGCGAACCTTTCTCTATCGTAGGCAGCTTACAGCCTTCGCCAGGAGAACCTCATGGGTGTTTATCGTTTCCCGGCCGCTTGCGCCAGCCTCGCCGTTGTTGCCGCCATTGCCGTCAGCGCGCCCACAGTCGCCGCCGAGAGCGGCCGGCTGCAGGTCGACATCGCCCCCGAGCGGGTATGGCGCGCCCTGCGCGCCGACCTGGCGCGGGACGGCCTGCCCCATGCCGACCTCGACGCCGAGCGCTTCGAACTCCGTCTGCTGCAGCCGGCGGGAGCGGTCCGGGTCAGCGTCGATTGGGACGAGGCGAGCGGCGGCACGGCGCTAGCCTGGACGGGCGACACCCCGGCCGCCGTCCAGGCGACCGGCCGCTGGCTGGAGCAGGTGGTCGCCGACGCCGCTGCACTGCCCCAGGAGAATCTCTACTGCCGTCAGGGAGACGCCAGCGACTTGGCGGTGGGCTTCGTGGACATCACCCCGGGTGAAGCGCCGGAGTGCGGCATCGGCAAGTTCGCGGCGGCCCTTTTCGAACTGGAGAAGTGCGCCGACCACGAGTCGGCCCTGAAAATCCTCGCCGCCTGCGTGCGCGAGAAGAATTCCCTGGGCATCCTGCGCCTCTCCCAGCATTTCGAAAACGGCTACGCCGTGCCCAAGCGCCCGGAACGCATGACCGAATATCTGCGCCTCGCCGCCGAGGCCGGCACGCCCGGCTACAGCGTCAAGGCCCGGGTGCAGTACGCGACGGCCCTCTATTTCGGCGTCGGCGTGGCGGCCGACCGGCAAGGGGCCCTGGCCATGTTCCGAAAGCTGGCCGACCAGGGCGACGTGGACGCCGGCCATTTCCTGCAGCACGGCTACCATTACGCCTGGCGCCGGGCGGATGGTTCGGTGTATCGAGATTGGGGGTTTGCGGGAACGGCGGCGGTGCGCTGACCGCCGCGGCCAAAGAAAAAGGCCGCCGCGGCGGCCTTGGGGGCGGCGGGCGGCCGATCAGGCCAGCATGTCGGCCCAGATGTTCTTGGCCCAGCCCAGGGCCACCTTGCCTTCGATCTCGTTCCGCGCCGCCGAGACGCCGCCGGCGCCCTTGACCGGCTGCACCAGCTTGGTGGCGGGATCGTACTGGTGCACCGAGGAGACGTGGATGACGTTCTTGGCGTCCACGAAGCTGTAGCAGGTGTTCATCACCACCGGCGCCGGGTTGGGCTCCTGGCCGGCCAGCAGGTTGAGGATGGCGGCGGCGGCCAGCTTGGCGTGCTGGTTGGCCATGTGGCCGGACTTGGGCATGGTCGGCGCCGGGAAGATGGCGTCGCCCAGGACATGGACGCCCGGGGTGCTGGTGGATTCCATGGACAGCCAGTTGACGTCCACCCAGCGGTTGTTGACCAGCTTGAGGCCGGTCTGGGCGGCGACGTGGGCTGCCCGGTGTGGGGGCACCACGTTGAGCACATCGGCCTTGAACTTGTCGAATTCGAGGATGGCGGTGTTGGAGGCCACCTCCACGTCCTTCACCTCGCTGTTGTTGCGGTACTCGATGATGCCCTTGTAGAGGTCGTCCCAGGCCTTGGTGAAGAGGGCCTTCTTGGACATCACGTCCTCGTTGGCGTCGAGGATGACGACCTTGGATTTGGGCTTGTGCTGCTTGAAGTAGTTGGCCACCAGGCAGGCCCGCTCGTAGGGGCCGGGGGGGCAGCGGTAGGGGGCCTTGGGGATGGAGAGGGCGTAGACGCCGCCGTCCTTCATGTCTTCCAGCTGCTTCCTGAGCGCCACCGTCTGGGGGCCCGCCTTCCAGGCGTGGAGGATCTTGCCCTGGGCGTCGGCGTTGTTGAGGCCGGGGATCTGGTCGAACATGAAGTCGATGCCGGGGGAGAGCACCAGGCGGTCGTAGGAAACCTCGCCGCCCTTGGCCAGCTTCACCGTGCGCTTGCCCGCGTCGATGCCGGTGACCTCGTCCTGGATCACCCGCACGCCCCACTTGCTCTTCAGGTTGTCGTAGGAGACGGTGATGTCGGCCAGGGTCTTCATGCCGCCGATGACCAGGTTCGACATGGGGCAGGAGACGAACTCGGTGTTGCGCTCGATGAGCGTCACCTGGACGCCGCCTTCGCTCCACATGCGCAGGTACTTGGCGGCGGTGGCGCCGCCGAAGCCGCCGCCCACCACCACCACGTGGCCGTTGGCCCGGGTGCCGCCGGCGCAACCGTAGAGGGCGGCCATGGCCGTCGCGGCGGCACCGGCCTTGAGGAAATCGCGTCGTTGCATGAGCATCATGGTCGTCTCCCTTATTTCTGCGCGGCGAAGTAGGCGGCGATCAGATCCAGTTGCTCGTCGGTATAGCCCTTGGAGATCTGGTGCATGATCGAGGCGGGTTTCACCCCGCTCTTGAAGTCGGCCAGCTTCTGCAGGATCTTGGCCTTGTCCACGCCGGCCAGGGCATCGATGCCCGAGCCTTCGAGGGCCTTGCCGTTGGTGCCGTGGCAGTTGGCGCAGGTGGCGGCCAGGTTGCGGCCGAGGTTGGGGTCGGCAGCGAGGGCGGTGCTGGCTGCGGCAGCCAGGCACAGCGCGGTAGCGGTGTGCAGCAGTTTCATCGAGACATCTCCTCTTTTGGGTTTTATTCCGACGGTCTGGTGGAACAACGGGCGCTTGCAGTATAGGACAGCGCCGAGACCGGCGTCATCCGGGACTGGGGGGGTGGTTCAAGAATATTTGCGTCTATCTATATAAGCGTTGACTTTATAAGTATGCGATTATATATTTACCAAACCATAAGTAAATTACTTTATTCGTAAAATACCATGAACGAAGCGGAACAGGTTTTTCAGCAGGTGGCGGAGTACTTCGCGCTGCTCGCCGATCCCACCCGGCTGCGCATCCTCTCCTGCCTGTGCGGCCGGGAGCGGCCGGTCCATGAGGTGGTGGACGAGATCGGCCTGACCCAGGCCAACATCTCCCGCCACCTCAACATCCTGTTCCGCGCCGGCGTGGTGGAGCGCCGCCGGGAGGGCAGCTCCGTCCTCTACCGGGTGGTGGACCCGAATTTCGTCGACATCTGCCGGACGGTGAGCATCACCGTCGCCAGCCGCGATATCGGCGAGCACATGGGAATGCAGGCAGCAAGCGATTCGTGACCAATCAAAGCAACGAGGGGATTTCCAATGGTGGATAAGACACAACCGCCGGGGCGCCTGCGCCGCGCCCCGGAGAACTTCCTGACCGACGAGGAGGTCAAGGAGATTTCGGCCGGGCGCCGGCGCTTCCTGCGCCGGAGCTTCCTGGCCGCGGGCGCGGCGCTGACGGTGCCGGTGGCGGCCCGGGCGGCGGGGGAGGGCGATCCCGCCATCCTCAACCTGCCCGAATGGTCGACCAGCCTCGGCCAACCGGTGGCGACGCGGCCCTACGGCCAGCCGTCCAAATACGAGAGCCAGCTTCTGCGGCGGGAATCGCCGGGGCTGACGCGGGTGGGCGGGGCTTCCGTCTCCTTCTGTCCGTTGCAGGGCCTGTTCGGCATCATCACCCCTTCCGGCCTGCATTTCGAGCGCCATCACCAGGGCTGGCACGATATCGACCCGTCCCGGCACCGGCTGATGATCAACGCCTCGGACCCGGCTTTCCTCAAGAAGCCCAAGGTCTACACCATGGACGAGCTGATGCGCCTGCCGTCCGTGTCGCGCATCCACTTCATCGAGTGCGGCGCCAACACCGGCCTGGAATGGGGCAACGTGGCCGTGCCCACGGTGCAATACACCCACGGCATGCTCTCCTGCTCGGAATTCACCGGCGTGCCCCTCAAGACCCTGCTGGAAGACTGCGGCGTCGACTACAAGAAGGCCCGCTACGTCCTGGCCGAGGGGGCTGACGGCTCCTCCATGACCCGCACCATTCCCATGGAAATGGTGGAAAACGGCGAAGTCTTCGTCGCCTACGGCCAGAACGGCGAGATGCTGCGCCCGGAAAACGGCTATCCCCTGCGCCTGGTCGTGCCCGGCGTCCAGGGCGTCTCCTGGGTCAAGTGGCTGCGCCGCATCGAGGTGGGCGACAAGCCCTGGGCCAGCAAGGACGAGGCGGTCCATTACATCGACCTGCTGCCCAACGGCTTGCACCGCCAGTATTCCTCCATCCAGGAGTGCAAGTCGGTGATCACCACCCCCTCCGGCGGCCAGACGCTGCTGGACAAGGGCTTCTACAACGTCTCCGGCCTCGCCTGGTCCGGCCGCGGCAGGATCAAGCAGGTGGACGTCTCCTTCGACGGCGGCATCAACTGGCAGACCGCCCGCCTCGAAGGGCCGGTGCAGAACAAGGCCCTGACCCGCTTCAACATCGGCTGGGTGTGGGACGGCAAGCCCGCCATCCTGCAGTCCCGGGCCATGGACGAGACCGGCTACGTGCAGCCCGGCTACGGCCAGTTGCGCAAGGTGCGGGGCACCAAGTCCATCTATCACAACAACGCCATCCAGTCCTGGAAGGTGGCGGAAGGCGGGGAGGTGACCAATGTCCAGGTTCTCTAAGACGCTCGTCGCCCTCGCCCTGGCGGCCTGTGCCGGCGGCGCCGCCGCCGTCGACAATTTCCGGGGCCTCGGCCGCGAGGCCACACCGGCCGAGGTGAAGGCCTGGGACATCGACGTGCGGCCGGATTTCAAGGGCCTGCCCAAGGGTTCGGGCACCGTGGAGCGGGGCCAGGAACTGTTCGAGGAAAAGTGCGCCTCCTGCCACGGCTCCTTCGGCGAATCCAACGAGGTGTTCACCCCCCTCGTCGGCGGCACCACCAAGAAGGACATCGAGGCCGGCCGCGTCGGCGGCTTCCTCACCGGCGACATTCCCCAGCGCACCACCTTCACCAAGGTGGCCACCATCTCCACCATCTGGGACTACATCTACCGGGCCATGCCGTGGACGGCGCCCAAGTCCCTGAAGCCGGACGACGTGTACGCCATCCTCGCCTACTTCCTCAACCTGGCCGAGATTGTGCCGGCGGACTTCACCCTTTCCGACCGCAACATCGCCGAGGTGCAGCAGAAGATGCCCAACCGCTTCGGCATGACCACCGACCACGGCCTCTGGCCGGGGGCGCCGGCGAAGAAGGGCGGCATCGGCAACGGCGGCGTCCCCGACGTGAAGAACGTAGCCTGCATGAAGCACTGCAAGGCCGAGGTGACCATCGGCTCCACCCTGCCCGACTACGCCCGCAACGCCCACGGCGAACTGGCGGACCAGACCCGCGCCTTCGGCCCGGTGCGGGGCACCCGCACCCTCGCCCCGGCCGCCGCCGCCCCCAAGGCCGCGGCGACGACCCTGGAGCTGGCGACCAAGAGCGGCTGCATGGCCTGCCACGGGATCAACGGCAAGATCGTCGGCCCGGGCTACAACGAAGTCGCCTCCCGCTATGCGGGCCAGGCCGGGGCCGAGATCAAGCTGGCGGCCAAGGTCAAGGACGGCGGCCAGGGCGCGTGGGGCAGCATTCCCATGCCCCCCAACGGCCATGTCAAGGACGAGGACCTGGCGACCCTCGTCAAGTGGATTCTGTCAGGCGCCAAGTAACCGATTCATCAAGAGGAGCAAACATGAACAAGCAACGACGTGACGTACTCAAGGCTGGTTCCGGGGCCTCGCTGCTGGCTGCCCTGGCCGCCGCCGGCTTCATTGCCCCGGGCACGGCCCTGGCCGACTGGAACAAGGGAGCCTTCGACGCCAAGACCCTGGCCGACACCCTGAAGGCCATCGGCGCCGGCACCCCGGCCGACAGCAAGGATGTGCAGGTCACCGGCCCGGACATCGCCGAGAACGGCGCCGTGGTGCCGGTGGGCGTTTCCACCACCCTGCCCGGGACCACCATGGTGGCCATCCTCATCGAGAAGAACCCCAACCCCCTGGCCGCCAGCTTCACCCTGCCGGAAGGTACCGAGGCCAACGTGCAGACCCGGGTCAAGATGGGCCAGACCTCCAATGTCTATGCCCTGGTCAAGGCCGGCGACAAGTTCTTCATGGCCACCAAGGAAATCAAGGTCACCCTGGGTGGCTGCGGTGGCTAGAAACGGGTTCGAAGCGACTTGCGCTTCGTTCCCCGTTTTGAACATCCGTTTTGAATTGAAGGAGCTATAAATGGCTGCAAACCCCATGAAGATCCGCGCCGCCAACAAGGACGGCGTGACCGAGGTGAAAGTCCTCATGAGCCACGAGATGGAAACCGGCCAGCGCAAGGATTCCACCGGTGGCGTGGTACCCGCCTGGTTCATCACCGAACTCACCGCCAAGCATAACGACAAGGTGGTGCTGGCCGGCGAATTCGGCACGGCGGTGTCCAAGAACCCTTACCTGGCCTTCAAGTTCAAGGGCGGGGCCAAGGGCGACAAGATCACCGTGTCCTGGAAGGACAACAAGGGCGAGAGCCGCACCGACGAAGCCCAGATCGCCTGACGGCGGCAGGACGAACCCAGGCGGCGACGGGGCGCAAGACCCCGCCCGCCGACTCACTCCGGAGGAGTCGATGATTACCCAACGTTTGTGCAAGACGCTGGCCGCGGCCCTTGCCGCTGCCGCCCTGGGCGGGCTGGCCCAGGCCCAGGACAAGACCGCCGACGAGCTGGCCAAGTACCGCGAGGCCCTGGCCGACGGCAACCCGGCGGAACTGATCGAAATGAAGGGCGAAGCCCTGTGGAAGGAGAAGCGTGGCCCCAGGAACGCTTCCCTCGAGCAGTGCGACCTCGGCCTTGGCCCCGGCGTGCTGGACGGCGCCTACGCCCAACTGCCCCGGTACTTCAAGGACGCCAACAAGGTGATGGACGTCGAGTCCCGCCTGGTCCATTGCATGATGACGCTGCAGGGGCTCAGCTTCGAGCAGGCGACGAAGAACTGGTTCTCCAAGCCGGGCACCGATTCCGACATCGAGGCCCTGGTGACCTTCGTCGGCACCCGCTCCAACGGCAAGCCGATCAACGTGCCGGCCACCCATCCGGAAGAGGCGAAGATGGCCAGGATGGGCGAGTACATCTTCTACCGCCGGTCCGGGCCCCAGGATTTTTCCTGCTCCATCTGCCACGGCCAGGAAGGCAAGCGCATCCGCCTGCAGGAACTCGGCAACCTGACCACCAAGGACGGGGCCGGCACCGCCATGAAAACCTGGCCTTCCTACCGGGTCTCCCAGGGGGCCGTGTGGACCATGCAGCGCCGCCTCATCGACTGCATGCGCCAGGCTCGCTTCCCCGAACCCAAGTACCTTGCCGATTCCGTGGTCGCCCTGGAGACGTTCCTGCAGAAGAACGCCACCGGCACCGTCATGGAAACGCCGGGCATCAAGCGCTAAGGGAGAGGGAAGATGAAATTCAGCAAGCAAGCCATCGCCGCCGTCCTGCTCGCCACCGGGGCGCTCACCGCCATCGCCGCCGACAAGGCCAAGGCCGTCGAAGCGCCGGGCGGGAAATACGCCAAGGAGGCGGAGCAGATGTTCCGCGGTTCCTTCCGCGAGGACAACCCCAAGTACTGGATGAGCCGGGTCGAGCAGGACGAATCCATGCGCCTCTGCGGCCAGTACCGGGACAACCCCCCGCGCAAGGTCGGTGAGCAGATCGAGAAGCTCAACAAGGCCACCATCCGTTATCCCGTCGACGGCAAGCTGATGGGCGACTGGAAGGAAGGCGAGAAGCTGGCCGCGGTCGGCACCGGTGGCCACATCGGCTTCATCCAGCCCGATCCCCCGGGCCGCACGCGCGGCGGCAACTGCTACGCCTGCCACCAACTGGCCAGGAAGGAAATCGCCTACGGCACCATCGGCCCCAGCCTGCAGCACTTCGGCAAGATCCGGGGAACTGGCGAGGACATGGTCAAGTACGTCTACGACAAGGTGTACAACTCCAATGCCTTCACCGCCTGCACCAACATGCCCCGCTTCGGCCTGCACAACTGGCTGACCCCGGAGCAGGTCACCCACATCGTGGCCTTCCTGCTCGACCCCGAGTCGCCGGTGAACAAGGACTGACCTTGCGTGTTTGGCCCGGCGGGCGCTGGCCTGCCGGGCATTTTTTCGAGGATTGAACATGAGCATGAACCGCCGGGAGTTCCTCCAGGTTCTGGCCGTCGCCGCCGCCGGCGGCATGGCGCTGCACAGCGAAGGGGCCCTGGCCGAACAGGGCGCCGCCAGGATGTACGACCTGCCCAAGTTCGGCAACGTCAGCCTGCTCCACATCACCGATTGCCACGCCCAATTGCTGCCCATCTACTTCCGCGAGCCCAGCGTCAATCTCGGCATCGGCGGCCAGCGGGGGCAGGTGCCCCACCTGGTGGGCGAGCATCTCCTCAAACATTTTGGCTTCAAGCCCCGGGGCATCGAGGCCCACGCCTTCACCTGCCTCGATTTCGAAAGGGCGGCCAAGACCTACGGCAAGGTCGGCGGCTTCGCCCACCTGGCCACCCTGGTCAAGCGCGTCAAAGCCGGCCGGCCCGGCGCCCTGCTGCTCGACGGCGGTGACACCTGGCAGGGTTCCGCCACCGCGCTGTGGACCAACGCCCAGGACATGGTGGACGCCTGCAAGGCCCTCGGCGTCGACATCATGACCCTGCACTGGGAAGCCACCGTCGGCGAGGCCCGGGTCAAGGAAATCGAGGAGAAGGATTTCGCCGGCAAGATCGACATCGTCGCCCAGAACGTCAAGACCACCGATTTCGGCGACCCCGTCTTCAAGCCCTACGTCATCCGCAACATGAACGGCGTGCCCGTGGCCGTCATCGGCCAGGCCTTCCCCTATACCCCCATCGCCAACCCCCGCTGGCAGATTCCCAACTGGAGCTACGGCATCCAGGAAGACAACATGCAGAAGATGGTGGACGAGGCACGTGCCCAGGGCGCCCAGGTGGTGGTGGTGCTCTCCCACAACGGCATGGACGTGGACCTCAAGATGGCCTCCCGGGTGCGCGGCATCGACGCCATCCTCGGCGGCCATACCCACGACGGGGTGCCGGCGCCGGTGGTGGTGAAGAATGCCGGCGGCCAGACCCTGGTCACCAACGCCGGCTCCAACGGCAAGTACCTGGGGGTGCTCGATTTCGACGTCAGGAACGGCAAGGTGGCCGACTTCCGCTACAAGTTGCTGCCCGTCTTCGCCAACCTGCTGCCGGCGGATAAGGACATGCAGGCCCTCATCGACAAGGTGCGCGCCCCCTACCTGGACAAGCTCAACGAAAAGCTGGCGGTGACCGAGGGGCTTCTCTACCGCCGGGGCAATTTCAACGGCACCTTCGACCAGGTCATCCTCGACGCCCTGATGGCGGGCAAGGACGCCGAGATCGCCTTCTCGCCGGGTTTCCGCTGGGGCACCTCGCTGCTCCCCGGGCAGCCCATCCTGATGGAGCACGTCATGGACCAGACCGCCATCACCTACCCATGGACCACCGTCACCGCCATGACCGGCGCCACCATCAAGACCATCCTGGAAGACGTCTGCGACAACCTCTTCAACCCGGACCCCTACTACCAGCAGGGGGGCGACATGGTGCGCGTCGGCGGCCTCGCCTACACCTGCGACCCGACGGCCAGGATGGGCGAGCGCATCCAGAACCTGATGCTGGGCGGCCAGCCCCTCGATGCCGGCCGCACCTACAAGGTGGCCGGCTGGGCGCCGGTGTCGGAGGAGGCCAAGGGTATCGGCGAACCCATCTGGGACGTGGTGGCGAAATACCTGCGGGACGTCAAGACGGTGAAGCCGGTGCGTCTCAACCTGCCCACCCTCAAGGGCGTCGCCCGCAATCCGGGGATGGTGTGATGGCCCGGCGGGGCGGCGCCCTCGGGCGGCTCCTGGCCGCCGCCTGCTGCCTCGGCGCCGCCCTCGGAGCGGCCGCGGCGGATCTCATCCCCATCCAGGTCGCCCCCCGGGTCTACTATTTCCAGGGGGAGGCCGGCCCCGCCTCCCAGTCCAACGAGGGCTACATGTCCAACGCCGGCTTCGTCGTCACCGACGACCAGGTGGTGGCCATTGACGCCCTCGGCACCCCGGCGCTGGGCGAAGCCATGCTCGCCGCCATCCGCCGGGTGACGCCGCTGCCGGTGAAACTGGTCATCGTCACCCACTACCACGCCGACCATTACTACGGCCTGCAAGCCTTCAAGGCCGTGGGGGCGGAGGTCTGGGCCCAGACTGCGGCCAAGGGGGCGGTCGATTCCGACGCCGCCCGGGAGCGCCTCGCCCAGCGCCGCCGGGATCTGCCCCTGTCGGTGGACGAGCACACCCGCCTCGTCCCGCCCGACATCCTGCTGGCGGGCGACACCACGGTGCGCCGGGGCGGAGTCGACTTCCGCATCACCGCCGTCGGCGGCGCCCATTCGCCGGAGGATCTCATGGTCCTGGTGCCGGGGCAGGGCGTCCTTTTTGCCGGCGACCTCTTCTTCGCTGGCCGCCTGCCCTTCGTCGGCGACGCCGACACCGGGCGCTGGCTGCAGGCCCTGGACCGCATGCAGGACGGCCGCCCCGCCGTGGTGGTGCCGGGCCATGGCGCCGCCTCCCGCGACCCCCTGCCGGACATCGACCTCACCCGCCGCTACCTGGCCTACCTGCGCGAAACCATGGGCCGGGCCGTGGCCGAACTGATCCCCTTCGAGGAAGCCTACGCCCGCACCGACTGGTCTGCCTTCGCCGGCCTGCCGGCCTTTGCCGCCGCCAATCGGGGCAACGCCTACAACGTCTACATCGGCATGGAGCAGGAGGCCCTGGGCCGCTGAAGGCCGTCCGCCTTGCCCGGCGGCGGCGCCTCCCCTAGACTGTCAGCCTATTACTGTTTGCTAATGGATAGGCCCATGACCCGCATCCTCGCCGCCTTCGCCCTGCTCGCCGCCCTGGCCCCCGCCCTCCAGGCCCAGGAATGGGCTCCCGGCACCGCCGACTGGGCGAAGCTGCCCGAGATCAAGCGCAGCAAGCTGAGCCTCTACCTGACGCCGCAGCAGGCCTGGGACACCATGCAAAAGGCGGGCGGCAAGACCCTCTTCATCGACATCCGCACCCGGGCCGAAGCCATGTACGTGGGCATGCCCACCGTCGCCGACGCCCTGGTGCCCTACGTCGAACACCAGGAAATCATGACCGAGTGGGACGACAAGCGGAACATCTACCTGCTGGAGCCCAACGTCGAATTCGCCAAGGACGTGGAGCGCCGCCTCCAGGACAAGGGCCTGACCAAGGCCGACGCCGTGATCCTCCTTTGCCGCTCCGGTGACCGCAGCGCCAAGGCCGCCGACCTGCTGGCCATGCACGGCTTCACCAAGGTGTACAGCGTGGCCGAAGGCTTCGAGGGCGACATTGCCAAGGAAGGTCCCGCCGCCGGCCGCCGGGCGGTCAATGGCTGGAAGAACGCCAGCCTGCCCTGGAGCTATAAGCTCGACAAGGCCAAGATGTACTTCCCCAGCCATTAGCGACACGGCGGCGGCCATGGGCAAGCGGTGACGGATGTTGATCCTCGGCCTCACCGTCAGCGGGCATCGCGTTAAACGGGCGCGTTAAACGGGGACGCGCGTTAAACGGGGACACGCGTTAAACGGCGTTAAACGGGGACGGACCCAATGCTGTTCACTTTACAATCTCCGGCGCCCAATCATGGCGTTGATTGAGAGGCTCGTCACCCTTACGGGGCAAGTATTGCTTGGTTCGGCGCTTGACCAATCGGGGATTGGATCGCCCCCT
Source organism: Rhodocyclaceae bacterium (assembly GCA_036732025.1). GTDB lineage: Bacteria > Pseudomonadota > Gammaproteobacteria > Burkholderiales > Rhodocyclaceae > SSSZ01. The sequence continues at coordinate 47,665 of DAINDE010000007.1, read as the reverse complement.
TGGGCTGGCGATAATGCCTGCTGCGGCGGACTCAAGCAGACTCCGCCACCACTTCTGGAACTGCTCTGGGGGGAAGGGCGCCGCTGGCGGGGAGTTTGCGGCGCATGAGGGCAAGTGTGTGCTTGAAACTCAAGCTGTCCGGGGGTCGCTCTCGCGTCAGAGCCGCCTCCAGCATCAGCCGTCGCACCACATGATGCGCCAGCAGCAGGCCCCAGAATTCCTGGCGCACCAATTCCGGTGTTTTGCTGCGCAGGATGACATCCGCACCCTTGAGGGTTGTCTTCATTTCCGCCAAGGTCGTCTCGATCGTCCAGCGCGACTGATACAGCGCTGCCAACTCCTGGGCCGGGGCAGCAAGCGGATCGAGCAGCGTAGTCATCAACCGATAGATAGGTTCGGCATCCGGTACCCCAGGCAGGCGATAGTCGATCACCCTGACCGTGAGGGGAGGCGCCTCCTGAACCTCCATCTTCTTGCGAGTCAGCGGCGCCGGGACGATCTCGGAAAGATAGGAACCATCGCCCAGCCGCTCCCGTACCGGCAACAAGCGATTCTTCGGAATGCGCCAGAGCAACTGGGCGCCCGTTCGGCTGGCTGCAGCCCAGAGCGGATAGCCCGACAATCCTCGGTCAGCCAAGCACAGCATGCCCGGCTGCAAGTACCGAATGGCCTGGTGGGCCAAGCTGACCTCGGCGTCCTGGTAGCCCCCCAGGGCCACACCAAAGAGGACATGGGTGCCGTTCTCCAGCAAGCCGACGAAGCGCAGTTGCGGGTAGCCGGTACGACCTTGCTGGGTGCCCGGCACGCCGAAGGCTTCCCGATTGGCTGCCTCATCGGCCACTTCGAGACCGGAGCCGTCCAGGCTGACGAGACGCATGCCCCGGTAGAACGTATTGGGCGTCTGTTCCGTCGCCAGGGGCTTCAGGGCTTCCCGGGCAATCGATTGCATCACTTGCGCTCCCAGACGCGACCGGGCGGCGCTGATCGCCGACTTGCCCACCTCGCGCCGGATGGCGTTCGCCCCCAGGTATTCCATGCCTTCGGTGACGACACGCAGCACCTCTTCGGTGTTGATGCCTCGGTACAGCGACAGGGCCATCACGTAGTAGGCCACCGCATGGGCCGGCAGATCACGTTGCCGTTGGCTGTGCTTGCCGTGTTCCGTCAAGGCTCGTTCCACCAGGGCGGGCGGCACCAGGCGAGCCAGCAGGCCCAAGCTCAAATAGTCCGCTACGCGGATCGGGCCACCCAATTCCTGTGCCTTGCCAACCATGCCCAACCTCCATGCACGAGTGGTGATGGGAGCAGTATAGGCGATTTTATGTTAAGTGAACAGCATTGGGTCTGTCCCCTATTGTCCCGGTTGACCGAAGTGTTAGGAGAGATTTTATTTCGGGGCACCACAGACAACCTCGTATTTAGCCCCCACCGACTGACAAATGAACTTTGCATCGAAAGTCATTCCCGCATTCTCTGGCTTTTGCTTAAACATCACGATGATGTTTGTATTGGATGGCTTCGTAATCAAGAAGGTTTGCCCGCCATAGGTATTCGTTGTGGCACTACCGTAGACATTGTTTCCAGAAACATATGCGTTCCCAGTGGTATAGGAAGTGGTTGGCGTTGTCATGGTAGAAAAATCTTTCCCTGACTTTGAGTCGGCCAACCCAAAGTGGGTGTAGCCCTTCTCAAGGGTAAGCTCAGCACAGCGAAGTAAAGCTAACTCTTCAGATCGCTCTGCGCGGGTGTAGCCGTTTCCTTGGAATGACACCTTCCAAACATTCTCGGACAGTTGTAACTCGGAGAAACCACCACTAAACCCTTGGCGTTGATAAGCCGTTGCACACCCCGTCAACATGAGTACAAGGCTAATTGGAGCGATTAGTCGCATGGTTTCTCCTAACGAATAGCGTTTATCCGCCGACGCGGAAGCGATTGAGAAGGGCGAGGCGGCATATCGGCGGATAAACCTCGTTGGACTGGACCGCCGGGTCGGCGGTGGCTATGGGGATTGTAAGGCGGGGTCTTGCGAAGTCAATCGAATGGCATGGAATGAGAGGCTTTCCCTGGAGCGGGCGGGGCGCGAACCTGCAGCAAACGTGACGGATTGTGCTGCGCGGTGGCGGCCCGTCCAGCCGCACAGGGCGCGCCGGCCAGTCTCAGGGCGAACGGTGGCGTGGCCGACGCCTTGGTCGCCCCGATCCCCTGCCCGTGCCTGCCACCTGGGGGCGGTCAAGGCGGTCCCCGCCCGGGCCAGGCATAGCGTATCGGTGCCAGGATGCCGACGGTTCGCAAAGTGCCCCCACAATGGGGACAGCATGTTGATTCGATGCGGGCGACCCGCAAGAGAAAGGCAGCCACCGACTCGATCACCGCCGGCTGCGGCGGCGGCAGGTTGAGCGCCGCCCGGGCGGCGGCCAGACCGTCCCGCTTCCTGGCCGGCGCCAAGAGGCCGTAATGGCGGATACGCTTGAAGCCGGTCAGCGCGTCTTGCCGGGCACTGTCAGCGGATCGCCCTTGTCCCGCCCCCACAGGTCGAGGGGCTTGCCCACCGAACGGCTCAGGGCGTCCCGGGCCTTGGCGGCGGTGACGGGGTGATCGAAGGATACGATTTGGGCAAATTCCTGACCGGCCAGACGGTACAACCAGGTGCGGCGCCTAACGATCATGACGGTCTCCGGGGCGACGGATTGCGCTGGGGCCGGGCGCCATCGGGTGCCCGGGCGATTTATCCACTCTACTCCTTTTGGACGCCGCCGGCGCGCTTTCCTTCTCTACCATCCGGTTGGGTCGCCCGGCGGGTGAATTCGAGGGCGCTGGCGATGGCTTGTTCCAGGGCCGGGGCAGCCGGGTAGCGCCAGTAGCTGGCGTGCAGGGGCAGGGGGGCCAGCTGGAGTTCGGTGGCGAGGATGGCGATGTCGTGGCGCCGGGCCAATTCGACGGCGGCGGCCCGGGGCAGGGTGGCCAGGCCGAAGCCGCTTTCCACCAGCTTGACCAGTGCCGAAATGGACGAAATGGTATGCACCCGCTTGTCGTTCACGCCGGCGGCGCGCAGGCTTTCCAGCAGCGCCACGTGGGGCTGGGAGCCGCGCTGGAAGGTCAAGAGTTCCCGGGCCAGCAGGTCGTCGATGCTGAGCAGGCCGTTGGCAGCGTCGGCGGGGCCGACGAAGACCATTTCCATGGGAGGCAAGGGCTCGTTGACCAGGCCCTGGCCCACCGCCGGGGTGGCGGAGAAGATGAGGTCGAGGCCGCCCCGCCGCACCTGTTCGTTGAGGACGTGGGTCATTTCCACGTTGAGTTCGAATTCGAGCTGGGGGTTGCTGTCCTTGAGCCATTCCACCAGGGGAATCAGCCAGGTGTGGAGGACGGTCTCGATGCCGCCGATGCGCAGCGAGAGCGGCAACTGCTCGGAAGCCCCCAGTTCGCGCCGGACCTCGCGCTGGAGGGCGAGAAAGCGCTCGGCGTAGTCGAGAAAGCGGGTGCCGGCGTTGGTCAGCCGGAAGACCCGGTCCCGGCGGTCCACCAGGGGCGCCCCCAGTTCCTCCTCGAGGGCGGCGATGCGGCTGGACACCGCCGACTGGGTGAGGAACAGCTTCTCGGCGGCCCGGGTAACGCTCTTCAGGCGGGCGACCCAGACGAAGGCTTCGACGAAACGCAGGTTCATTGGCGGCTCCTCGTCGATGGGCCGAGCCTCTTTGCCCGGCAATGCAATAGACCACCGAGCCGTTCGCCCTGAGCCTGTCGAAGCCCTCGGTGCACCGCCCTTCGACAGGCTCAGGGCGAACGGAGCGGGGTGTTGACCAGCCGGAATGGTAGCGCCAAACCGGCGGCGCCGACGGCTGCCGACAACAAAAAAATCGATGAGGTGATAACGAAATTTCTCGTTTGTGGGCTCATGGGCGGTCGTCCATACTCGGTTCAAAGCTAGACCCACAGAGGAGACACCCATGCCTACGACTACCGCCACCGGCCCCCTGCCGGCGACCACCGGCGCCGAGGCCCGCCGGGCCATCCGCAGCGGCGCCTGGAGCGGCCATACCAGCGGCACCGCTCCCCATTTCGTCCAGGGCAACGTGGTCATCCTGCCCGCAGCCCTGGCCAGCGATTTTCTGCGCTTCTGCCAGCGCAATCCCAAGCCCTGCCCCTTGCTCGCCGTCTCCGAACCCGGCGACCCGCGCCTGCCGGGCCTGGGCGACGACCTCGACATCCGCAGCGACGTTCCCCGTTACCGGGTCTGGCGCCACGGCGAACTGGCGGCGGAACCCACCGCCATCGGCGATCTCTGGCGGGACGACCTGGTGACCTTCGTCATCGGCTGCTCCTTTTCCTTCGAGCAGCCGCTGCTCGACGCCGGCATTCCGCTGCGCCACGTCCGCGAGGGCAAGAACGTCGCCATGTACCGCACCGCCATCGAGACGGTGCCGGCGGGGCCCTTCCACGGCCCGCTGGTGGTGTCGATGCGGCCGATGACCGCCGCCGACGCCATCAAGGCGGTGCAGGTGACGGCCCGGGTGCCCCAGGTGCACGGGGCGCCGGTGCACCTCGGCGACCCGGCCCTGATCGGCATCGCCGACCTTGCCCGGCCCGATTTCGGCGACCCGGTGGCGGTCCTGCCCGGCGAGCTGCCGGTCTTCTGGGCCTGCGGCGTCACCCCCCAGGCGGTGGTGATGGCGGCCAAGCCCGACTTCTGCATCACCCACGCCCCCGGCTGCATGCTGGTCACCGACCGGCTGGACAGCGAGCTGGCCTTTTCCTGACCGCTTTGAACTTGAGAGAGCAACCCATGCGCGATACGCCGGCGACAGACCGGCGGCCGCGGCCATCGACCATCCACCACCAAGGAGACCGCCGTGTGGATATCTGAAACAAGCAAGGACGAGAAGAAGACCCTCGTAGCCGCCTTTGCCGGCTACGGGGTCGATGCCTTCGACTACATGATCTACACCTTCATCATCCCGACGCTGATGGCGGCCTGGGCGATGACCAAGGTGGAAGCCGGCTATATCGCCACCGGCGCCCTGGTCACTTCGGCCATCGGTGGCTGGGCGGCCGGCGTGCTGGCCGACAAGTATGGCCGGGTGCGGGTGCTGCAATGGACGGTGGCCTGGTTCACCCTGTTCACCTTCCTTTCCGGCTTTACCAATTCCTTCGAGCAGCTCTTCTTCACCCGCGCCATGCAGGGCTTCGGCTTCGGCGGCGAGTGGTCGGTGGGGGCGGTGCTGATCGCCGAGATGATCCAGGCCAAGCACCGCGGCAAGGCCGTCGGCCTCGTCCAGAGCAGCTGGGCGGTGGGCTGGGGCGCCGCCGCCATCGCCTTCTGGGCGGTCTATGCCCTGCTGCCGGCCGAGCAGGCCTGGCGGGCGCTGTTCTGGCTGGGCATCCTGCCGGCGCTGCTCATCTTCTACATCCGCCGCAACATCCACGATCCCGAGGTCTTCCACGCCACCCGCGCCAAGGTCAAGGCCGAGGGCGGCGGTAACTTCCTGCAGATCTTCTCGCCCCGGCTGCTGCCTACCACCATCCTGGCCAGCCTCCTGTCCACCGGCATGATGGGCGCCTACTACGCGGTGACCACCTGGCTGCCGACCTTCCTCAAGGTCGAGCGCAAGCTTTCCGTGCTCGGCACCAGCGGCTACCTGCTGGTGCTGATCCTGGGCTCCTTCATCGGCTACCTGACCAGCGCCTGGCTGTCGGATCGCCTGGGTCGGCGGCGCTGCTTCATGCTCTTCGCCACCTGCGCCGGCCTCTTGGTCTTCACCTACACCCACCTGCCGATCACCGACCAGATGATGCTCTTCCTCGGCTTCCCGCTCGGCTTCTTCCTCTCCGGCATCTTCTCCGGCATGGGCGCCTTCCTCGCCGAGCTCTTCCCCAACGAGCTGCGGGGTTCCGGCCAGGGCTTCTGCTACAACTTCGGCCGCGCCGTGGGGGCCACCTTCCCGGCCCTGGTCGGCTACCTGAGCACCAGCATGCCCCTGGGCGAGGTGATCGGCATCATGGCCGCCGGCGGCTACCTGCTGGTGATCGTCGCCTGCCTGCCCCTGCCCGAGACGCAAGGCCGCGAACTGGCTTTGCAGGCTTGATTCTTTAATCGGCCCGCCAACGTTCCTTCCTCCGTTCGGGCTGAGCCCTTCGACAAGCTCAGGACAGGCTCCTTCGACAGGCTAAGGGCGAACGGGGTGATGGCGTGCCGTTTCGCGCCCGGGCCGCACTGAAAAACAGACCATGGACAACACCGCCAAGATTCCCTCCTACCTCTCCCGCGACCGCCTCGGCCCCTGGGAGACCTACCTGGTCCAGATCGACCGGGTCGAACCCCACCTCGACCGGGACCTGCTGCCCTGGGTCGAGACCCTGACCCGCCCCAAGCGCGCCCTCATCGTCGATGTGCCGATCCGCCTCGACAACGGCGAGATCGCCCACTTCGAGGGCTACCGGGTGCAGCACAACCTCTCCCGCGGCCCCGGTAAGGGCGGCATCCGCTTCCACCCCGAGGTTACTCTCTCCGAGGTGATGGCCCTGTCGGCCTGGATGACCATCAAGAACGCCGTGGTCAACGTCCCCTACGGCGGCGCCAAGGGCGGCATCCGGGTCGATCCGAAAAAGCTCTCCCGGGAGGAACTGGAGCGCCTGACCCGCCGCTACGCCAGCGAGATCAACATCCTCATCGGCCCCGAAAAGGACATCCCGGCGCCGGACATCAACACCAACGAGCAGGTCATGGCCTGGTTCATGGACACCTATTCGGTGAACCAGGGCAAGACCACCACCGGCGTCGTCACCGGCAAGCCGGTCGCCCTCGGCGGCAGCCTGGGGCGCCACGACGCCACCGGCCGCGGCGTTTTCGTCGCCACCGTCGAGGCCGCCCGCCGGCTGGGGATTTCCATCGACGGCGCCCGGGTGGCGGTGCAGGGCTTCGGCAACGTCGGCGAGGCGGCGGCCCGCCTCTTCGCCGATGCCGGGGCCCGGGTGGTGGCCATCCAGGACGAGACCGGCTCCATCCGCAACGGCCACGGCCTCGACGTGCGCCAGGTCCGCCAGCATCGGCAGGAGGCCGGCACCCTGGCCGGGGCGCCCGCGGCCGAGGTCATCGGCAACGACGATTTCTGGGCCGTGGACGCCGACATCCTGGTCGCCGCCGCCCTCGAGAACCAGATCACCGAGAAGAACGCCCCTCGCATCAAGGCCCGCATCGTCGTCGAGGGGGCCAACGGGCCGACCACCCCGGCGGCCGACCTCATCCTGCAGGAACGCGGCGTGCTGGTCATTCCCGACGTGCTGGCTAACGCCGGCGGCGTCACCGTCAGCTATTTCGAGTGGGTGCAGGACATCAGCGCCTATTTCTGGTCCGAGGAGGAGATCAACGCCCGCCTCGACAAGATCATGGGCGACGCCTTCGCCGCCGTCTGGAACGCCGCCCAGGCCAAGGGCCTGCTGCTGCGCACGGCGGCCTTCGTGCTGGCCTGCGAACGGGTGTTGATGGCCCGCAAACTGCGCGGTCTATATCCGTAAAAGCGATAATCCGCCCATGACCACCGCCGCTTCTTTCCCGACGCCCCGCCTGCTGCCGGTGGGCGACGCCGCCTGGACAGTAGAGTTCGGCAACGCCGTCGACCCGGCCATCCACGGCCGGGTGCTGGGCTTCTGCAGCCTTCTCGACACCCTGGCCGGCGATGATCGCC
>DAINDE010000007.1:0-39973 GCA_036732025.1 Rhodocyclaceae bacterium | reverse complement strand
TACCCGCCTTCCGTTCGGTGACCGTCCATTTCGACCCCTTGGCGGCGGACGCCCTCGCCCTGCGGGCCGTGCTCGCCGATCTGGCGGGCAAGGGCGGCAGCCTGTCGGCGGCCGGCTGCCGCTGGCACATCCCGGTCTGCTTCGATGCCGACTGCGCCCCCGACCTGGCGGCGGTGGCTGCCGAGAAGGGCCTGGCGCCGGAGGCCGTGGTGCGTCTCCTGACCGACAGCGTGCTGACCGTCTATATGCTCGGCTTCCTGCCCGGCTTTCCCTACCTGGGCGGCGTTCCCGCGGCCCTGGACATGCCGCGGCTGGCGACCCCCCGCAAGGTGGTGCCGGCCCGCTCCATCGCCGTCGCCGGGCGCATGTGCGCCGCCTACCCGTGGGAAAGCCCGGGGGGCTGGCGCCTCCTGGGGCGCACCCCGATCCGCCTGTTCGACCCCGCCAACGGCCGCCGGCCGGCGCTGCTGTCGCCGGGGGACGAAGTGGTCTGGGAACCCGTCGACCGGGCGACCTACGATCGCCTGGAGCAGGAATGCGCCGCCGGCGACTTCGACCTCAGTCGGCTGGTGCCGGGGGAGGGGGCGAGATGAGGGCGCCCATCGGAACCCATGCCCGGCGGCGCCGGGGCTCCCGCTTGCTGCTGGGAGTTGCGCCATGACCGCCATGGTCGAAGTGATCGAGGCGGGCCTCGCCGTCACCGTCCAGGACCGCGGCCGGAGCGGCTATCGCAGCCTGGGGGTGCCCCTCTCCGGCGCCCTCGACCCCGACCTCATGACGGCGGCCAACGCGCTGCTGGGCAACGATTCGGCGGTGCCGGTCCTCGAGGTCTGCCTCGGCGGCCCGGCCCTCAAGGCCCTCTCCGGCACCGTCCGCGTCGCTTTGGCCGGGGAGGTCGGCGGCCAGGTGGTCAATGGCCGCGGCCAGGTCCTGCAGGTGCTGCCCTGGCAGACCGCCACCCTCTTTCCCGGCGACCTCATCCGCGTCGGCGGCTGCCCCGGCGGCGTCGGCTACGTGGCCATTTCCGGCGGCTTCCAGGCGGCGCCCCAATTAGGCAGCCGCTCCACCTACCTGCGGGCCGCCTTGGGCGGCGTTAACGGGCGGGCCCTGGCCGTCGGCGATCGCCTGGCCTGCCACCCCCTGAGTGGCGACCCCTGGCTGGAATACCGGGGGCGCGACCCCTGGCGGCCGGGGGCGGGGCCCATCCGCGTCATCCTCGGCCCCCAGGACGACCACTTCACCGCCGCCGCCCTGGCCGCCTTTCTCGGCCGCCCCTGGCGGGTGACCCGGGACATGGACCGCATGGGCATCCGCCTCGACGGCGAGCGACTGGCCCACAACGAGCGGGGCGCCGAGATCGTCTCCGACGGCGTGGCGCCGGGGTCGATCCAGGTGCCGGCCAGCGGCCAGCCCATCGTCCTCCTGGCCGACTGCCAGACCTCCGGCGGCTACCCGAAGATCGCCACGGTGATCCGCGCCGACCTGCCGCGCCTGGCCCACCTGCGCCCCGGCGACGAAATCCGCTTCGCCGCCGTGGACCACGCCGCCGCCCGCGACGCCCTGGCCCGGCGGCGCCAGGAACTGGCCCTGTGGATCGAGGCCATCGAATCCTTCCGTCCGCCGGGTGTCATCGACGAGGCCGCCCTCTACGGCGGCAACCTGGTCAGCGGCGCCGTGCGCGGCGACGAGCCGGACCTATACTGGCCCCAATTCCAAGGAGAGCGCCTTGCCTAGAACGATCAACCTCAACGCCGACCTGGGCGAGAGCTTCGGCGCCTGGACCATGGGCAACGACGCCGAAATGCTGCGCCTGGTGGGCTCCGCCAACGTCGCCTGCGGCTTCCACGCCGGCGACCCGCTGGTCCTGCGCCGGACCCTGCGCCTGGCGCGGGAGTGCGGCGTCAGCGTCGGCGCCCACCCGTCCTACCCGGACCTCCAGGGTTTCGGCCGCCGGCCCATGCGCCTGGCGCCGGAGGAACTGGAAGCGGTCATCCTCTACCAGCTCGCCGCCGTGGACGGCCTGGCCCGGGTGGAGGGCACGGCGGTGACCCACGTCAAGCCCCACGGGGCGCTCAACAACGCTGCCTGCGCCGACCGCGCCCTGGCCGACACCGTGGTCAAGGCTATCCGCGCCTACGGCCGCGACCTCATCCTCCTGGCGCCGGCCCTGTCAGAGCTTTACCAGGCGGGGGAGGCGGCGGGCCTGCCGGTGGTGGCGGAAATCTTCGCCGACCGGGCCTACCAGGACGACGGCCAGCTGGTGCCCCGCAGCCGGCCCGACGCCATGGTCCACGGCCCCGAGGCGAGCTTCGCCCACGTCGAGCGCATGCTGGCCGAGGGCGCCATCGTTTCGGTGAGCGGCAAGCGGCTGATGTGCCCCATCGGTAGCGTCTGCGTCCACGGCGACGGGGCGGAGGCGGTGGCCACCACCGCCTACCTGCGCCGCCGGCTGGAAGCGGCTGGCTACCGGCTGGTGGGGCTGCCGGCCCTGGTCTGACGGCGGCGCCGGCAGGATTCAGTCCGCCGGCGGCTCCCGTCGGATCACCAGGTGTTCCCCTTCGCGCCACACCCGCATGGCGAAGTCGAAGCGGTCGGCATGGGCGGCCAGCGCTAGGTCGGCCGGGGGCAGGCTGGGCCAGGTGCCGGCGGCAAAGCGCCGCCCGAAATCGGAATCCCGCACCCGCCGCTCGAATTCGTCGGCGGCGACAGCCTCGTTGCGCAGCAGGGCTTCGATGTAGTCGGCGCAGGCCAGATCCTCGTCGCCGTTGCGATCGACCCATTCCCCGGTGATGACGAAACCGATGTCGTCGGTGCCCGCCGCACGGAGGGCGTCAGCCGTCGCCCGGGCGCACACCAGGCTGGCGGCGTAGAGCCGGGTTGCCCCGCTAAAGCGCTGCAGGCCCCGCACCCCCGCCGCAGTGCTGAGCACTACTGCGGCGCCCGCCAGGGCCGCTTCGGCAAGTTGCGCAGGGGAATTGCCGAAATCGAATTCCGGCACCGGATCGCCGCCCCGCACCGCCCCCGCAGTCACCCCCCGCTCCAGCCGGCGGCCGAGGGCCTGGGCGGCGTCGACGCCTTCCACCGCGTAGACGGCCCGGGCGCCCCGGGCCAGGGCGACCGCCGCCGTGGTGAACGAGCGCAGCACGTCGATGACGACGATCGTCCCGGTGCCGGCGACGTTGTCCTGGCGGTTGAGGAAGATGCGGGGAATGCACATGGCCTGTCCGGAGGAGGCTCGTCCTCAGCCCATCGCCTTCAACTGCTGGATGATCTCCGCCACGGCGGGCTGGGCGTCGCCGTAGAGCATGCGGCAGTTGTCGGTGTAGAAGAGGGCGTTCTCCACCCCGGAATAACCGGTGCCCTTGCCCCGCTTGATGACCACCACGTTCTGGGCCTTGTCGGCATCGAGGATGGGCATGCCGTAGATGGGGCTCGACTTGTCGGTGCGGGCCACCGGGTTCACCACGTCGTTGGCGCCGATGACGAGGGCGACGTCGGCCTGGGGAAACTCGCCGTTGATCTCTTCCAGGTCGAAGATCTTGTCGTAGGGCACGCCGGCCTCGGCCAGCAGCACGTTCATGTGCCCCGGCATGCGCCCCGCCACCGGGTGGATGGCGAACTTCACCTCGACCCCGGCCTCTTCCAGCAATTCCGCCATCTCCCACACCTTGTGCTGGGCGTGGGCCACGGCCATGCCGTAGCCGGGGACGACGATGACCTTGCTGGCGTAGCGCATCATGGCCGCCGCATCGACGGCGCCCACCTCCTTCATCGACCCGGTGATCGCCTGGCCTTCCTGGGCGGCGCCGGAAATGGGCGTGAACAGGATGTTGGTGAGGGGCCGGTTCATGGCCTTGGCCATCAACTGGGTGAGCAGGGTGCCGGCGGCGCCGACGACGATGCCGGCGATGATCAGCGCCGGGTTGCCCAGGACGTAGCCCTCGAAGCCCACGGCCAGGCCGGTGAAGGCGTTGAAGAGGGAGATCACCACCGGCATGTCGGCGCCGCCGATGGGCAGGGTGACCACCAGGCCCAGCACCAGGGCGGCGGCGAAGAAGGCCAGCACCAGCCCGGCGGGGGCCGGCGCCGCCACGGCCATGGCGACGCCCAGGGCGAGGGCGCCGAGGGCGAGCAGGACGTTGACGGCGTTCTGGGCGGGCAGGCGCACGGCCTTCTTCATCAGGCCCTGGAGCTTGGCGAAGGCGACGCAGGAGCCGGTGAAGGAGACGGCGCCGATCAGCGCCCCCACCACGGCGAGGACGGTGGCGGCCGGGCCGTGGGCGCCGCCCCGGGCGAACTCGATGGCGGCGATGGCCGCCGCGGCGCCGCCGCCCATGCCGTTGTAGATGGCCACCATCTGGGGCATGTCGGTCATCTTCACCTTCTTGCCGGAAATCCACGCCGCGGCGGCGCCCACCGCCAGGGCCACGACCATGAGGCCGAGGTTCTTCAGCCCGGGGACGAGGAAGGTGCCGGCCACCGCGACGACCATGCCGACGCCGGCCCAGACGATGCCCTTTCTCGCCGTGGCCGGCGAGCTCATGCCCTTGAGGCCGAAGATGAAGAGGAGCGCTCCGAGGAACCAGGGCGCCTGGACGTAGAGGGGGAGGTTCATGGTCAGCCCTCCTTCTTCTTGAACATGGCCAGCATGCGCTCGGTGACCACGTAGCCGCCGGCGGCGTTGGCCGCGCCGAGGGCGACGGCGAAGAAGCCGATGGCTTGTTCAAGCACGGTGTCGGCGCTGCCGAGGGCGACCATGGCGCCGACCACCACCACGCCATGGACGAAGTTGGACCCGGACATCAGCGGGGTGTGCAGGATGACCGGCACCTTGGCGATGATCTCGTAGCCGGTGAAGGCGGCGAGCATGAAGATGTATAAGGCGAGCAGGCCGTCCATCAGGCGTCTCCCAGGATCTGTTTCACGGTGGGGCTGACCGTCTCGCCGTCGCGGCAGAGCACGGTGCCGGCAAGGATCTCGTCGGACCAGTCGAAGGCGAGCTGGCCGTCCTTGATCCAGGGCGAGAGGAAATTCCACAGATTCTTGGCGTAGAGCTCGGAGGCGTGGGTGGGCATGCGCGAGGGCAGGTTCAGGGGGCCGTGGATATTCACGTCGTTGAACACCACGTGCTCGCCGGGCTGGGTGAAGGCGCAGTTGCCGCCGGATTCGGCCGCCATGTCCACGATGATGGCGCCGTACTTCATGCCCTTGATCATGTCCTGGGGGATGATGAGGGGCGCCTTCTTGCCGGGGACGGCGGCGGTGGTGACGACCACGTCGGCCTGGGCGACGGCCTTGGCCAGGCGCTCGGCCTGGCGGGCCTTTTCCTCGGCGGTGAGTTCCCGGGCGTAGCCGCCGGCGCCGTCGGCGGAGACGCCGGTGTCCACGAACTTGGCGCCCAGGGATTCGATCTGTTCCCGGGCGGCGGCCCGCACGTCGTAGGCTTCGACCATGGCCCCCAGGCGCTTGCAGGTGGCGATGGTCTGGAGGCCTGCGACGCCGGCCCCCACCACCAGCACCCGGGCTGGGCGGATGGTGCCGGCGGCGGTGGTGAGCATGGGGAAGAACTTGGTGCACCGGGCGGCGGCGATGAGCCCGCATTGGTAGCCGGCGCAGGAGGCCTGGCTGGAGAGGGCGTCCATGCTCTGGGCGCGGGAAATGCGGGGCAGCAGTTCCAGGGAGAAGGCGGTGATCCGGCGGGCGTTCAGGGCCGCCAGGCGCTCGCGGCTCTCGAAGGGCTTCAACAGCCCGATGAGTACGGCGCCTTCGGGGATGGCGGCAATCTCGTCGAAATCCGGCGGCGTCACCCGCAACACCAGGTGGGCGCCGCCATAGGCTTCGGCGATGCCGGGCACGGCGGTGATTTCGGGGTAGTCGGAATCGAGAAAGTGGCTCTCGATGCCGGCGCTTTGTTCCATCCGGATGCGGGCGCCGAGGGCGGCGAATTTCTTCGCCGTTTCCGGCACCAGGGCGACCCGGCGTTCGCCGGGCAGGCGCTCGCGCGCCACCGCGATTTCCAGCGGCATGGGCTGTCTCCTTGGGTGGTGGGAGGGCTCTTTGGCCCCCTGTCGTTATTGCTTGACGGGCGTATTCGCCTTGCGTGCGGCGCTTAGTCTAACCCGAGACAGGTGCCAAATTGTTCATGCTGTTGCAGAAACGCAGTTCCTGGGGATAGGGGAAAAAGTCCTCCACGTGGCCGTCGCGGATCTTCTGCTGGGCGTCCTGCCAGAATTTCGGGGAAAGCAGGTCGGCATGGTGCTTCATGAAGACCTTGCGCAGCACCGGCGAGGCCAGGAGGAAGGTGCCGAATTCCTCGGGGAAGACATCGTTCTTCCGGACCGTGTACCAGACCTCGCCCGACATTTCGGTCTCGAAATCCGGCGCCGGCGGGATCGCCCGGAAGTTGCAGTCGGTCATGTACTCGATCTCGTCGTAATCGTAGAAGACGACGCGGCCATAGCGGGTCATGCCGAAGTTCTTCCACAGCATGTCGCCGGGGAAGATGTTGGCCTGGGCCAGTTCGCGGATGGCGCTGCCGTATTCGCGGATGGCGTGTTCCATGCCCTCCAGGTTGTTGGTGCGCTCCATCTTCTCCAGGTGGATATTGAGGGGCTCCATGCGCCGCTCGATGAAGAGGTGCTTGATGATGATGCTGTCGCCGTCGATCTCGAAGGTGGAGGGGGCGAGTTCCTGGAGTTCGGACATCAATTCCGGGGTGAAGCGCTTCACCGGGAAGGCGACGTTGGAGAATTCCAGGGTATCGGCCATGCGGCCCACCCGGTCCACCTGCTTGACCATCATGTACTTGCGCTTGACGGTGTCGTGGTCCACTTCCTTGGAGCTGCCGAAGACGTCCTTGATGATCTTGAAGACGTAGGGGTAGGAGGGCAGCGTGAACACCAGCATGACCATGCCGCGGATGCCGGGGGCGATGATGAAGTCGTCCTCGGAATGGTGCAGGTGGTAGATGAGGTCGCGGAAGAACATGGTCTTGCCCTGCTTGCCCAGGCCGAGCATGGTGTACAGCTCGGAGCGGGGCTTGCCCGGCATGATGGAGCGGAGGAACTGCACGTAGCCGGAGGGGGCTTCCATGTCCACCATGAAGTAGGCCCGGGACAGCGAGAAGAGAAGCCCGATGCGCCAGGCGTCGAGGAGGATGGTGTCGAGGTAGAGCTTGCCGTTCTCGTCGTGCAGGACCGGCACGGTGAAGGGGTACTCGTGGGGGCCGTTGATGCACTTGCCGATGACGTAGGCGGCCTTGTTGCGGTAGAAGGCCGAGGACAGCACCTGGATCTGGAAATTCACCTCGCGCTGGGGCATGCCCCCCAGGAAGCCGCCGATGGAGCGGTAGATGCAGTCCACGTCCCGGTCCAGGTCGGCGAAATCCCGCTGCCAGGCGAAATCGAGGAAGATCTGCCTGACCGTGCCGCGCAGGCCCTCCCGGTGGGCGTAGTAGCAGCGGTAGGTGGGTTCGCCGTCGCCCTCGATGTACTCGGTGGAAATGGCCGGCCGCACGAAGATGAAATCGTTGTGGAAGTAGTTGCGGTGCAGGATCTTGGTGGTCACCGAGTTGAAGAAGGTTTCCGCCAGCTCCGGCTGCTTGTGGTTGAGGAGCAGGCCGATGTAAAGGAGCTTGACCTGCTGCCAGGTGTTCTCGTCCACGTGGGCGGCATCGAACTCGGTGCGCAGGCGCTCGACGCACTCGTCCACCCGGTCGTCGTAGAAGCGGATGCGCTCTCTCACCGCCCGGTGGACGCCCAGCCAGTCGCCGTTCTCGAACCGTACCTTGGCCTCGCGGCAGGTTTCCCGGAACAGGGTGTAGTGCTTGTTGAAGCCCTGGATCATGGCGAGCGCGATCTGGTGGGCGCTGGTGCCGTAGAGGCCGACGGAGATTTTCATGGGGACGGGCAGTGGCGAAAAACGACAATTCTAGCCGGTGAGCAACCGGCACCGCTCAGGCGCGGTTGAGGGCGGCGGAGAATTCGAGGAAGGCGGGGCCGGGCATGGGGCGGCCGTAGAGGTAGCCCTGGGCCAGGATGCAGCCCAGGCTCGCCAGGGCGGCGCTCTGGGCGGCGGTCTCGACGCCTTCGGCGATGACCGCCAGGCCGAGCTCCTGGGCGATGGCGATGATGGCCCGCACCACCGCCGCATCGCTGCGGTCGCTGTGGACGCCGCTGACGAAGGAGCGGTCGATCTTGAGCTTGCTGATGGGTAGACGCTTCAGGTAGGCCAGGCTGGAGTAGCCGGTGCCGAAATCGTCCACCGACATGGGGATGCCGAACTGGTGGAGCTCGTCCAGGGTGTTGAGGGCCTCGCTGCCCCCTTCCATCAGCAGGCTTTCGGTAATCTCCAGCTCGATGGCGGCGGGAGGGAGGCCGTGGCGGGAGAGGGCGTCGATCACCGTCTGCGCCAGGTCGCTGTTGGTCAGTTGGGCGACGGAGAGGTTGACGGCCACCGGCAGGGCCGTGCCCGCAGCCCGCAGGAGGGCGGCCTGGCGGCAGGCCTCATCGAGGACCCAACTGCCGATGGGGACGATCAGCCCCGAACTCTCGGCCACCGGGATGAAGCGGGCGGGGCTGACCAGGCCCAGCTCCGGGTGGCGCCAGCGCAACAGGGCCTCGCAGCCGGTGAGGCGGCCGTCGACGATGCCCACCTGGGGCTGGAATTCGAGGAACAGTTCGCCGCGGTCGATGGCGGTGGCCAGATGGCGTTCCAGGTCGAGGCGCTCCGCCGCCGCCTGGGCCATGCCGGCGTCGAAGAAGGCGAACTGGCCGCGGCCCCGGGTCTTGGCGGCGTACAGCGCCAGGTCGGCATTCTTGAGGAGGGTGGAGGCATCGGCGGCCTCGGCGGGAAAGAAGGCCACGCCGGCGGAAGCCCGCACGACCAGTTCGCCCCCCTCCACGGCGATGGGCTGGCGCAGGGTGGTCAGCAGCTCGCCGATGCGTCCGCCGACCTGGGCCGGGTTGCCGGCTTCGGGGACGACCACGATGAACTCGTCCCCGCCCTGGCGGGCCACCACTTCCGGCGACGGGAATTCCGCCTGCAGGCGCCGGGCGATTTCCTGGAGGACGGTGTCGCCCACGTAATGGCCGAGGGAATCGTTGATGTTCTTGAAGTTGTCCAAGTCCAGGTAGACCAGGGCCACCGGCGCGCCGCTCTCCCGGGACTGGGTGAGGATGGCCGTCAGGGACTCGCCGAGGAGAAAGCGGTTGGCCAGCCCGGTGAGGCTGTCCCGGGTGGCCAGCATGCGGATCAGCTCCTCCTGGTGCTTGCGTTCGCTGATGTCGGTGATGGAGCCGGCCATGCGGCGGGCGGTGCCGTCCTCATCGAAGTGGGCGATGCCGCGGGAGAGGCCCCAGGCCCAGGTGCCGTCGGCCCGGCGGATGCGGTATTCGCATTCGAAGTGGGGGGTTTCGTGGCAGAGGTGGCGGGTGTTGGCCTCGTTGTACTTGTCGCGGTCCTCCGGATGCACCAGTTCCAGCCACTCGTCGGTGGTCTTCACGGCGAAATCCTCGGGGTAGCCGAGGATGCTGAGGAGCCGTGGCGACAGGAAGAGGTTCTTGGTGACCGGATTCCATTCCCAGATGCCGTCGGCGGCACCCTTCAGGGCCAGGGCGAACCCCGTTTCGCTGGCTTCCAGGCCGCTGGTGGCGCTGTCGTCCGCCGCCGAGATGTCGTGGACCAGCCAGAGATAGGCTGCCTCGTCGCCCGGGATGGCCGTCAGGCTGGCCTCCACCCGGCGCCGGCGCGGCGTGGTCAGCAGTTCGTAGCGCCGCCGGTGGCCGAGGGGGAAATCGTCAGGACCGGCGGCGACGCCGTGCCGGCGCCCCACCAGCGCGTACAGCCGCTGGCCCACCACCTCGCCGGGGCCTCGCCCCATGTCGGCCAGCAGGCGCCCGTTGGCGTGGACGAAGCGCAACTCCGCGTCCACCAGGGCCGCGCCCGTCGGCAGATGGTCGATCATCTGTCGCCAGGGGGGCTTGGGCGGAGAGGGCAATACTGGCATCAATGTGTTCTCGGTAGGGCCGGCCGATGTTTAGAAACATATATTTGACCATCGTTCGACATGGCGATTGAATGCGTCGACATTGCCACCCGATGGGCCGGTTGACTAGGCCAAAAGTAACAGATTATTCAATTTTTGTCTGGCGGGTGCCCGGCAATCCGATCCGGTCTGTAAGCCTGTAGAAAGGCGGCTTGCGTATAATTATGAATGCTGGCGCAGGCATCCCGGGGGCATGGCGCTCCTGGCCCCGCTTCTCGCGCGGCTCCATCAATCCAATTTCAGAGGTAAGCATGGCGACTGGGAAGTCTACGATCATCTACACCCTTACGGACGAGGCGCCCCTGCTGGCGACTTGCGCCTTCCTGCCCATCATCCGCACCTTCACCGGGCCGGCGGGCATCGACATCGAAAAGGCGGACATCTCCGTTTCCGCACGCGTCCTCGCCGAATTCTCCGATTGCCTCCGCGACGACCAGAAGGTGCCGAACACCCTCGCCGAGCTGGGTCGGAAGACCCTGGAGCCCGACGCCAACATCATCAAGCTGCCCAACATCTCGGCTTCGGTGGCCCAGTTGAAGGCCTGCATCAAGGAATTGCAGGAGAAGGGCTACGCCATTCCCGACTATCCGGAAAACCCGGCCAGCGAAGAAGACAAGGCCCTCAAGGCCCGCTACGGCAAGTGCCTGGGTTCCGCCGTCAACCCGGTGCTGCGAGAGGGCAATTCCGACCGCCGCGCCCCGGCCGCCGTCAAGAACTACGCCAAGAAGCACCCGCACGCCATGGGCGAGTGGAAGCAGTGGTCCCAGACCCACGTCTCCCACATGCACGGCGGCGACTTCTACCACGGCGAGAAGTCCCTGACCCTGGACAAGGCCCGCCGCGTGCGCATGGAGCTGATCGCCAAGGGCGGGCGGACTTCCGTCCTCAAGCCGGAAGTGAAGCTGCAGGAAGGCGAGATCATCGACTCCATGTTCATGAGCAAGAAGGCGCTCTGCGACTTCTACGAGAAGGAACTGGAAGACTGCCGCGAAGCCGGCATCCTCTTTTCCCTGCACGTCAAGGCGACGATGATGAAGGTGTCCCACCCCATCGTCTTCGGCCACTGCGTCAAGATCTATTACAAGGAAGCCTTCGAGAAGCACGCCCGGACCTTCGAGGAACTGGGCGTCAATGTGAACAACGGCATGGTCGACCTCTACGAGAAGATCAAGCAACTGCCCGAATCCAAGCGCGACGAGATCATCCGCGACCTGCACGCCTGCCAGGAACACCGTCCGCGCCTGGCCATGGTCGATTCGGCCAAGGGCATCACCAATTTCCACTCGCCCAACGACGTCATCGTCGACGCCTCCATGCCGGCCATGATCCGCGCCGGCGGCAAGATGTGGGGCGCCGACGGCAAGCAGTACGACGCCAAGGCGGTCATGCCGGAATCGACCTTTGCCCGCATCTACCAGGAGATGATCAACTTCTGCAAGTGGCACGGCAACTTCGATCCGAAGACCATGGGCACCGTCCCCAACGTCGGCCTCATGGCCCAGCAGGCCGAGGAATACGGTTCCCACGACAAGACCTTCGAGATTGCCGAGGACGGCATCGCCAATATCGTCGACATCGATACCGGCGAAGTGCTGCTCACCCAGAACGTGGAGCAGGGCGACATCTGGCGCATGTGCCAGGTGAAGGACGCACCGATCCGCGACTGGGTCAAGCTGGCCGTCACTCGGGCCCGCAACTCGGGCATGCCGGCCGTCTTCTGGCTGGACCCCTACCGGCCCCACGAAGCCGAACTGATCAAGAAGGTCGAGGCCTACCTCAAGGAGCACGACACCGAAGGCCTCGACATCCACATCATGTCCCAGGTCCGCGCCATGCGCTTCACCCTCGAGCGCGTCGCCCGCGGCCTCGACACCATCTCGGTGACCGGCAACATCCTGCGCGACTACCTGACCGACCTCTTCCCCATCATGGAACTGGGCACCTCCGCCAAGATGCTGTCCATCGTCCCCCTGATGAACGGCGGCGGCATGTACGAGACCGGCGCCGGCGGCTCCGCCCCCAAGCACGTGCAGCAACTGGTTCAGGAAAACCACCTGCGCTGGGATTCCCTGGGCGAATTCCTGGCCCTGGCCGTGTCCCTGGAGGAACTGGGCATCAAGGAGAACAACCCCCGCGCCAAGCTGCTCGCCAAGACCCTGGACGCCGCCACCGGCAAGCTCCTCGACAACAACAAGTCGCCCTCGCCCAAGACCGGCGAACTGGACAACCGCGGCAGCCAGTTCTACCTGGCCATGTACTGGGCCCAGGAACTGGCCGCCCAGACCGAGGACAAGGAACTGGCCGCCCACTTCGCGCCGCTGGCCAGGACCCTGGCCGACAACGAGGGCCAGATCGTCGCCGAGATGAAGATGGTGCAGGGCCGCCCGGTGGATATCGGCGGCTACTACAAGGCCGACCCGGAGAAAACCAAGGCGATCATGCGCCCGAGCCCGACCCTCAACGCCGCGCTCAAGGCTGCCGCCGCCTGAGGGGGACGGCCCGGACGGCCCGACGGACCGGAACCCCGGCCGCCGGGCCGTTTTTCTTTGGGACTAGCTCCCTTGCCCAGGCTGACATCGGCCCGCGTTTTGCCGCATAATTCCAGCCTTGGCCGGCAGCAGGAGAACCCTCTGCCGGCGCCCCCGCGGGGGGAAAGTCGACGTAGACCCAGGTCGTCCTATAACAACGCATTGGAGTGGATATGGCATCGCACATCAAGGTTCCGCAAGGTGGTCAGAAAATCGTTCCGGGGCAACCGATCCCGGACAATCCCATCATCCCGTTCATCGAAGGTGACGGTATCGGTATCGACATCACCCCGGTGATGATCAAGGTCATCGACGCCGCGGTCGAAAAGGCCTACGGCGGCAAGAAGAAGATCCATTGGATGGAAGTCTACGCGGGCGAAAAATCCACCCGCCTCTACGGCCCCGACGAGTGGCTGCCCAAGGAAACCTTCGACGCCCTCAAGGAATATTCCGTCTCCATCAAGGGCCCCATGACCACCCCGGTGGGCGGCGGCATCCGCTCCCTCAACGTGGCCCTGCGCCAGGAACTTGATCTCTACCAGTGCGTGCGCCCGGTGCAGTACTTCAAGGGCGTGCCTTCCCCCCTCAAGCACCCGGAACTGACCAACATGGTCATCTTCCGCGAGAACACCGAAGACATCTACGCCGGCATCGAATGGGCCAACGGCTCCGACGGCGCCAGGAAGGTCATCAAGTTCCTGCAGGAGGAAATGGGCGTCAAGAAGATCCGCTTCCCGGGCTCCTCCGGCATCGGCATCAAGCCCGTTTCCGTCGAGGGCACCCAGCGCCTCGTGCGCGCCGCCATCAAGTACGCCGTCGCCAATGACCGCAAGTCGGTGACCATCGTGCACAAGGGCAACATCATGAAATTCACCGAAGGCCTCTTCCGTGACGCCGCCTACGAACTGGCCCAGAAGGAATTCGGCGCCGAGCTGATCGACGGCGGCCCCTGGTGCAAGTTCAAGAACCCCAACACCGGCCGTGAAATCATCATCAAGGACGCCATCGCCGATGCTTTCCTGCAGCAGATCCTGCTGCGCCCGGCCGAGTACGACGTGATCGCCACCTGCAACCTGAACGGCGACTACATCTCCGACGCCCTGGCCGCCCAGGTCGGCGGCATCGGCATCGCCCCCGGGGCCAACATCTCCGACCAGTACGCCTGCTTCGAAGCCACCCACGGCACCGCCCCCAAGTACGCCGGCCTGGACAAGGTGAACCCCGGTTCCCTCATCCTCTCCGCCGAGATGATGCTGCGCCACCTGGGCTGGGTCGAGGCGGCCAACCTGGTCATCAAGTCCATGGAAGCCGCCATCGGCGACAAACAGGTCACCTACGACTTCGCCCGCCTCATGGAAGGCGCCAACGAGCTCTCCTGCTCCGCCTTTGGCGATGCGATGATCGCCCGGATGTAAGCAGCGTTTCGGCCTCTGCCGCGCAAAGCCCCCGCCGGTCGGGGGCTTTGTTTTTTGTCCCCAACGCTGATAAGGTGTGCGCATAGTATGCGCATAGCGAGGTGCTCCATGCCATCGATCCAATCCTCCTCATCCAGGAAACGGGCCGTCAACCTGACCCTCAGCGAACCCCTCGTCGCCCGGGCGCGGGAGGTGACCGACAACCTATCCGGCGTCGTCGAGGCCCTCCTCGCCGACTACGTGCAGAAAGCCGAGGCCGAGCGGCAGGCCCGGTGGCAGGTGGTTGAAGCCAGCGTCGCCGCCTGGAACACCTTCGACGAACGGGTAGGCGCCTTTGCCGACGAGCACTCGACCCTCTGATGGCCCAGTTTGACGTCCATCGCAACCCCGGGCGGAACCGGGAGGCCATTCCCTTCGTGGTGGTCGTCCAATCCTCCCTCTACGATGGCTTTCGCCGCCGCGTCGTCGTCCCCCTGGTGCGCAAGGCCCAGCTTTCCGACCTGCCCGACAGCGCCCTCAACCCGGCGTTTCGTGTGGAGGGCGTGGACGTTGTCCTGCATCCCCTGGAAATCGTCTCGGTGGCCTGCGACCAGTTGGGGGCACGGATCGGCTCCCTGGCCGAAGAGGGCAACAGAATCGCGGCCGCGTTGGACGAGTTGCGGACCCGGGCGTGGCGCTGAGGGAAAAATGAACCCCGTTTCTTTCCCCCCGACCCAATGCAAGAACCGGGAGGACGCCATGGCGGTTCGCATAGTCCGTCTTGGCAGCCCGCGCGCGACCGGCGAAGGGCTGCGCATCGGCACCGTGCGCCGGCCGCCCCGGGGCGTGCCCAAGGCCGGGTACGCCGCCCAGGACTGGTACGACGCCTGGTTCCCCACCCTGGCGCCGAGCGCGGAACTCGCCCAGTTCGCCAAGGCCGCCGAAAGCCCGGCCCAATGGGCCGAATTCGCCCGCCGCTACCGGGCTGAAATGGCCGCCCCCGAAAGCTGCCACGCCATCGAACTCCTCGCCGCCTTGTCCCGCGGGAGCGATTTCTCGGTGGGTTGCTATTGCCTGGACGAAGCACACTGCCATCGGTCGCTGCTGCGTGAGCTGCTAGCGGCGGCGGGGGCCAGCCTATTGGAGGTGGGAAAATGAGCCTGGCCCGATTTTCCGAAGACGAGGCGCTTACTCACGATCAACTAATGGCTAAATATGAAATTAGCCACGATGGTGGCAAATTCCATTTCGAACAATACTCCTACGACCAGCTTGAGGACGCGGTCGCATATGCGCGCCGGCAGATATTAGCGACGGCAACTGAAGTTCCTGCGCAGCCTCACAAAGGCTCTCCGTGGGGCCTTATCTACATAGGTATCGTGGTGATCGCGCATCTCTTCGCGGTAACGGCCGGTCACGGAATTGGCATCGTCGCCATATGGTATTACTGCGCACTGCCGCTCTTTATTCCTGGTTTAGTCGTTGGTGCAGTTGTCTTCTTTCGTGCTCTAAACAACAAGACGATCGAGGATCGCGGACTTCGTCTCTTCTTTGGCGCCGCACCGTGGCTCTTCACACTGCTTGAGTGGCGCCTCTTACAGACCCTCCCGAGTGGATATCAAGGTGGATAGAGTAACGTCCAACCACGCGGTCCACCGCGACGGGCCTCGCGATGCTCGGCCCGCCGGTGAACGCAGGCGTTAATCCCTTGCCGCCCCCTCAACCCATCGCCGTCTTCGACTCCGGCCTCGGCGGGCTGACCGTCTTGCGCGCCCTGCGCGAGCGGTTGCCGCAGGAGGACTTCTTCTATTTCGCCGACACCCGCTTCCTGCCCTACGGCGACCGGCCGGAGAGCTTCCTGAAGGAGCGGGGGGTGCTCATCGCCGAATCCCTGGCCCGGCGGGGCGCCAAGGCCCTGGTCATCGCCTGCAACACGGCCACGGCGGCGGCGGCGGAGGCGATCCGCGCCGCCACCAGCCTGCCGGTGGTGGCCCTGGAACCCGGCGTGAAGCCGGCGGCGGCGCTGACCAGGAACGGGACCATCGGCGTCCTGGCGACGACGCGGACCCTGGCCAGCGAGCGCTTCCAGCGCCTGGTGGGCAACCACGCCAATCACCTGCGGGTGGTGGCCCAGGCCTGCCCGGGATTGGCTGAGGCCATCGAGACCGAGGGACCGGAAAGCGCCCGGGTGGCGGCTCTGCTCGACGGCTTCGTGGCGCCCCTGGCGGCGGCCGGGACTGACGTGGTGGTGCTGGGCTGCACCCATTACCCCTGGGTGGCGGCGGCCATCGCCGCCCGCATGCCGCCGGGTACGGCCTTCCTCGATACCGGCGAGGCAGTGGCACGCCAACTGGAACGCCTGCTCGCGGCTGGCGGTTTGCTGGGGGGCGGCCACGGGCGCCTGACCGTCGCGACCAGCGGCGCGCCGCAAGCGGTGGGCACAACGGTCGATCGCCTGTGGGGGCAGCATCTGCCCGTCGAACACTGGGAACCCTGATGACATCAACGCAAAAACCCCTGGCCGGACTCAAGGTGGTCGAACTCGGCACCCTCATCGCCGGGCCCTTCTGCAGCCGCATCCTGGCCGAGTTCGGGGCCGAGGTGGTGAAGGTGGAGTCCCCCGACGGCGGCGATCCCCTGCGCAAGTGGCGCAAGCTGTACGAGGGTACCTCCCTATGGTGGTACGTGCAGGCCCGCAACAAGAAGTCGGTGACGGCCAACCTCAAGCACCCGGAGGGCAAGGAATTCGTCCGCCGCCTGATCGCTTCCGCCGATATCCTGGTGGAGAATTTCCGCCCGGGGGTGCTGGAAAAGCTCGGCCTCTCCTGGGAGGCGCTGCACCGGGACAACCCCGGGCTGGTCATGGTGCGCCTTTCCGGTTTTGGCCAGACGGGGCCCTACAAGGACCAGCCGGGCTTCGGCGCCGTCGGCGAATCCATGGGCGGCCTGCGCTACGTTACCGGCTTTCCGGATCGGCCGCCGGTGCGTACCGGCATTTCCATCGGCGATTCCATCGCCGCCCTGTGGGGGGCGATCGGCGCCCTGATGGCCCTGCGCCATCGGGAAGTCGGAGGCGGCGCCGGGCAGGTGGTGGATGTGGCGCTCTACGAGGCCATCTTCGCCATGATGGAGTCCCTGGTCCCGGAATTCGACGTCTTCGGCTTCGTGCGGGAGCGCACCGGCAACATCATGCCGGGCATCACGCCCTCCAACACCCATACCACCCGGGACGGCAAGCACGTCACCATCGGCGCCAACGGCGACGCCATCTTCAAGCGCCTGATGCGGGCCATGGGCCGCGACGATCTGGCCGCCGACCCATCCCTGGACGACAACGCCGGGCGCGACGCCCGCCGCGACGAGATCTACGGCCTCATCGACGCCTGGTGCGCCGCCCATGACGAAGCCGAGGTGCTGGCGGTGCTGGAGGCGGCGGAGGTGCCGGCATCCCGGGTCTATTCGGTGGCCGACATGTTCGCCGATCCCCAGTTCCTGGCCCGGGAGATGATCCAGTCCGCCCGCCTGCCGGACGGCACGGCCATGAAGATGCCCGGCATCGTGCCCAAGCTGTCGGCCACGCCGGGCAGCACCGAGTGGCTTGGACCCGCCCTGGGCGAGCATACCGATGCGGTGCTGGCCGAAGTGGGCTACGGGGCGGCGGAAATCGCCGCCCTGCGCGCTGCCGGGGCAGTCTGAGGGCGGCAGCGCCGCCTCAGACCTTAAACCGTTCCACCTGGTTCTTCAGGCCCAGGGCCGTTTTTTCCAATTGACCGGCCGTTTCCGCGGTGCCGCGGATGGTGGCGGTCGTTTCTTCCACCATCTGAGCGATGGTCTCCACGCGCTGGGCGATGGAGGTGCTGGCGGAACTTTGCTCCCGCGTGGCGTCGGCGACTTCGCCGACCCGCTCCAGGGTTCGGCTGGCGCCGGATTCGATGGCGCGCAGGGACGCCGAGGCCGAGCCGGCCAGATCCACGCCGTGTTCCACCTCGGGGAGCGCGGCGTTCATGGCCTCGACGGCGCCGACGGTATCGCCCTGGATGCCGTGGATCATTTCCTCGATTTCCGTGGTGGCGAGCGATGTCCGCTCGGCCAGCTTGCGCACCTCGTCGGCCACGACCGCGAAGCCGCGGCCCTGCTCGCCGGCCCGGGCCGCCTCGATGGCGGCGTTGAGGGCCAGGAGGTTGGTCTGCCCGGCGATGTCCTTGATCACGTTGGCGATGGAGGAAATCTGGTTGGCGCGCTCTTCCAGGGCGTGGATGCGGCCGGAGGCATCGGAGACCGTGGCGGCGATCTTGCGGATCGCTTCCGTCGCCTGCTCGACCTGCTGGCTGCCTTCGCTGGCCCGGGCCATGGCGTTGCGGGAGTCTTCCTCGGTCTCCCGGGCGCTGTCGGAAATATGGGTCGAGCTGACCGTCAGTTCCTCGATGGCGGCGGCCATGGCCGAGGTAGCGTCGGCCTGGCTTTCCGCCGCCGCCGTGATCTCGCCGGAAGCGTGGCTGATCTGGCCGGCGTCGGCGACGACGCGGTTGGCGCCGTCATTGATCTCCCGCACCAGGCCGCGCAGGGAGCCGATCATTGAATCCAGCGCGTGCAACAGGCTGCCCGCCGGCACATCGCCGACCGAGGCCGTCAGGTCGCCGTCGGCCACCTGGCGCATCACCCGGGCGGCATGGGAGGGCTCACCGCCAAGCTGGTGCAGGACGCTGTGCCCCACCCGCCAGCCGAAGACGCTCAGCACCACCAACAGCGCTAGGGATATCCCGCCGAGCAGCAGGGCGTTCCTGCGGAAAGCGGCGTCCACGTCGTCGATGTAGATGCCGGTCCCGAGAATCAGGCCCCAGGGGGCGAAGGCGGCGGCGAAAGAGAGCTTGGGTTCCTGCGTGTCCTTGCCGGCCCGGGGGAACCAGTAGTCGACGAAGCCGCCGCCGCCCCGGGCTGCGGCGATGAGTTCCTGGATCAGCAGCTTGCCCTTGGCGTCCTTGAGATCGATCTTGCTCTGGCCTTCCCATTCGGGCTTGCCGGGATGAAGGAAATACACCCCTTCGCCGTTGAAGGAGAAGTAATAATCGCCCTCGCCGTAGCGCAGCTTGCGCAGGGTTTCCCGGGCGCCGGCCTTGGCATCGGCCTCGGAAAGCTTGCCCTCCTGGGCCAGTTTGTGGAAATGCTCGAGGACGCCCAGACCGGCCTCGACGATATTGCGGGTCTTCTCCTTGCGGTCTTCCAGCATGGCGCCCTTCAACTGCAGCAGTGCGGTAATGCAGAGGACGAGGAGTCCGACGAGGGTCAATCCGACAAGAAGCTGGATACGGGTCGATACCCGCATAGCGGCAAGCGTGGCCATGGCAATTCTCCCTGCTATTGTTGTCCGGAAAGCATATTGGCTGGGCCTATTACTTTGAGCATAGCAAAATTAGCGGCGAGAAGCTTGCCGGAATCGGCGTTTTTTCAGCTATCTCAGGCGAAACCGGACCGGCAGCACGGCCTCCCGCGGGGCATCCGCCGGCAGGGCGCGCAGGGTGTGCACGGCACGCAGGGCGGCCTGGTCCAGGACAGGGTGGCCACTACCCTGTTCCACCCGGGCGGCGGCGACTTGCCCCCCCTCGTCGAGGACGAAAAGCACCGTTACCACCCCTTCCAGCCGCTGGGCGATAGCTTCCGGCGGGTAGAGCAGGCCGCGTTCGTCCAGTTGGCGCAGTTGCTTCTGCACTGCGGCCTCCCAGCCCCGGGGGGCGGGCTCCGGCCGGCCCCCGGCGGGGCGGGGAGGGCTGGCGACGGCCCGGGGCGGGGACGGCGGCGGCGTTTCCAGCCGCAGGTCTTCGGGGATCGTCGCGGGTGGCGGCAGGGCGCGCAGATGTGCCGTCAGGGTTGGCGGCCGCTGCGGCCGGGGGGGTGGCAACAGCTCGCCCATGAAGGGCAGCAGGTGCAGGGCGAGGGAGCTGGCCAGGGCGGCGGCGAGCCGGAGTTGGGGCCGGAGGGGCCGGGTCATGAGAAAATGCGGGTCTGGCCGGAACGGATGGAAACACATGAAGCGACAGTGGGCTGTAATGATAATCGCCTTGGGGCTGCTCTTGCCCACCTCTGGACAAGTCATCTCGGCGGAGCAGGCGCGCCTGCCCGACCCGGTGACCTTTGCCGTGCGCCTGGAATCGGGCGACATCCCGCTTGCCCAGGCCTGGCTGGACGCCGGGCTGGACCCGGATTTCCAGGGCAGCCGCATCGGCACCGGCCTGATGATCGGCGCCTGGGAGGGCAACCTGGAGCTGATGCGCCTGTTCCTTTCCCGCGGCGCCGACATCGACAAGGCAAACGACGCCGGCGAATCGGCCCTGGTGCTGGCAGCCTGGCGGGGCAAGGGCGATGCGGTGAAATGGCTGCTGGAGCGGGGCGCCCGCATCAACGCCGGGGAAAAGCGCTGGTCCGCCCTGCACTACGCCGTTTTCAACGGCAACAAGGAACTGGCGGCCTTCCTCATGGACCAGGGGGCGGACATCAACGCCCGCAGCAGCAACGGCTCAACCCCGCTCATGATGGCCATCTACGAGGGCCACGAAGATCTTGCCCGCAGCCTCATCGAAAAGGGCGCCGACCGCGGCGTCAAGAACGACTGGGGCGACGGCGCCCTGGAATGGGCCATGCGCTTCAACCGCCTGAAGCTCGCCCGCATGGTGGCGAGTCCGGAGGAATTCAACATTGCCGTCGCCCAGCCCAAGGAGAAATGGGGGCCACCCCAGCGCTCCCTGCGTACCTCCAAGGAGCTGGAAGATCTCCTCGCCATGCGGGAAGTGCTGGTGTCGCGCAATCTCTCCACCCAGACCATCGACGCCCGCATCGCCGCCGAGCGGGTGCGCATCGTCCGCGCCGAAATGGATGCCGGCACCATCGCGCCCCGGGCCGCCACCCTGGAAATCACCGCCAGCCGCAAGACGCCCCAGGAGCAGTCGGCCAGGATCGTCTACGACAAGGACGGCAAGCCCCAGGGCTACAAGGTTCCCCCCGCCACCTTCAGCGGCAAGCCCCGTATGCCGCCCAAGGGGCCGGCGAAAAACTACTGATCCGGCAGGTCAACAGGCCGGCCCAACTGTTTGTTCTGGCGAAGGACGGGGGCCGTGCCCGCCATGCCGGGGGAAGGTTGGCTAGAAAACGTTTAATGCAAATCGTTCGTATTCGCAATATTATGTTACAATTCCCCCTGATCATCGCAATTTCAACAATCCGCCCAGCCAGCCAGGGCTGATCCTTGTCTGCCAAGGAACGCTTCAGCCAGCCACGCACCATTATCCCAGGGGGTATCTCGTGGCCATTGCACTGGCTTGCCATTCGACGAAGGGGCGCCTGAGCGTCCTCGGCGCCGCCATCTTCAGCCTTCCCTTCGCCGCCGCCGGCGAGGAGGCTGCCGAAAAATCGCTGCAGCAGGTGGTCGTCACCGACCAGCGGGAGGCCCAGGCCGTGCGCCGGGACAGCCCGATCCAGAAGATCATCGTCTCCGAAGAGGAAGTGGAGCGCTTCGGCGACGCCACCGTCGGCGATGTGCTGCGCCGCCTGCCCGGCCTCGGCTTCTCCGGCCCGGCCGGCGTCACCAAGGACATCCGGATGCGTGGCCTGGACAAGGGCTACACCCAGTTTCTCATCAACGGCGAACCGGTGCCGGGGGCGGTCCAGGAACGGCAGATGCAGGTGGACCGCCTGCCGGCGGACATGATCGAGCGCATCGAGATCATCCGCAACCCGAGCGCCGAGTTCGACGCCCACGGCATCGGCGGCACCATCAACATCGTGCTCAAGAACAAGATCGACGACCTGACCCGCCTGCGGGCCGCCTACGGAAAGAACGGCAGCCTCGACGTGGGCGACGTGGTTGCTCAGTGGAACCGCCGCATCGGCGACGTGGACCTGCTCATCGCCGCCTCCCACACGGTGGGCGCCGAAGACGTGGTGGAAAAGAAGGACACCCTCAGCAGCACCCTGGCTGTCACCGCCCGGGAATACAAACCCAAGCCGGTGGTCAAGACGGAGACCCTGCTCACGCCCCGCGTGGTGTGGCACCTGGGCGCCGACCGGCTGACCCTGGACCCTTACCTGTCGGCGGGGACCGAGGACAAGCGCGAGCGTTCCTCCACCCACACGGCGGCGGGCAACCTGAGCAAGGAGGCCCGCAACGACGAGGACAAGACCGACCAGCTCGCCCGTCTGGGCGGCCGCTACGACGGTGTCGCCCCGTGGGGCGCCTGGTATGCCAAGGCCGCGGTGCAGAAAGGGGAGAGCGACAAGGACAAATACGCCACCACCCGCGACCTCACCAAGGCGGCGAACAAGCGGTGGACAGTAACGCAGGAGCGGGAGGAGATCAGCGAGGACCAGGTGTTTGCGGGCGCCGGCGTGGCCGTGCCCCTGGGCAGCCACCTGCTCAAGGCTGGGGTCGAGGAGCGCCGGTCGGAATACGAGAAGCGCAAGCTGGCCTGGGAGGGCAAGGAAAAGGCCACCCTGGACGCGGCCGTGGCTGCCCTCGCCCTCAAGGCGGCAGGCCAGAACGATATTTACAACATCAAGGAAACCAAGCGCGCCGTCTACCTGCAGGACGAATGGCATCTGGCGGAAAACCACTGGCTGACTCCCGGCGTACGCTACGAGCAAGTACGCCGCGAGGCCACCGACCGCCTGGGCAACCAGCGGGACGGCAACGAGGAATCCCCCAATCCCTCCCTGCACTACCGCTGGGCCGTTCTCCCCGACCTCAACCTGCGGGCCAGCGTGGCCCAGACCGTCCGCTTCCCCAAGTTCGACGACGTGAACCCGGTGGTGGTCACCGCCACGTCCAATTCCTACAGCACGCCGGACAAGGCGGGCAACGCCGACCTCAAGCCGGAGCGCGCCCGGGGTGTCGAGCTGGGCCTGGAGAAGTACCTGTGGGGCAGCGCCGGGGTGGCCGGCATCAATTTCTACAACCGCCAGGTGGAGGACTACATCGAGAAATCCACCCGGGAAGAGGACGGGCGCTTCGTGCAGCGGCCCTACAACGTCGGCACGGCCCGCTTCTGGGGCGCCGAGATGGACTTCCGCCTGCCCCTGGTGCGCGGCCACGCCCATGCCCTGACCCTGCAGGGCAGCCATGCGGAACTGCGCGGGCGGGTACGGAAGGCATCCACCGGCACCACCCAGGACGTCAAGGACATGCCGCCCCGCATCTCCAACCTGGGCGTCAACTGGACCCACCGCCCCTCCCGCTGGTCCGCCGGCTTCAACCTCAACCACGTTCCCCAATTCACCGTCGATTCCGACAACGACGACGGCGTGCGCGAGGTCAAGACCGTCAAGGCCATGGACACCCTGGACGTCTACGTCACCAAGGTCTTCGGCCCCCTGGCGGAACTGCGCCTGGTGGCCAAGAACATCCTTTCCGTGCGCAAGCAGGAGGACAAGGTCAAGTACAACGCCAACGGCACCGTCAAGGACGGCGAGCACAAGATCGAGCGCTCGGAGCCGACCCTCTTCCTCACCTTCGAGAGCCGCTTCTGAGCACTCTCCGCCTTCCCTTCCCGGCGCCCGGCGGCGTGGCCTCCCTGGCGGGGGCCGCGCTCCTCGGGCTGCTGCCGCCGGCGGCAGCGGAAGACGCGGTGCTGGCGGAGGTCGCCGTCACCGCTTCCCGTTCCGGGGCCCTGGAGCTGCGCCGCAGCGCCGCGGCCGGCAAGCTGGTCTACGACCGGGAAGACCTGGAGGCCCTGGATGCCGCCAGCGTCGGCGACCTCCTGCGCAAGCTGCCGGGCACCGGCGCTTTCGCCGACCCGGACAACCGTCGCGGCCGCGGTAAAGGGAAGGATCGCCACATGCCGCAAATCCTGGTGGACGGGCAGCCCCTGCCCGGCGGCGACGCTTCTCCCGGCACCGCCCTGCGCCTGCCCGCCGACCTCGTCGAGCGGGTCGAGATCATCCGCAACAGCACCGCCGAATTCCCCGTGGCCGGGCCGGCGGGGGTCATCAACCTCATCCTGCGGGACGTGCCGCCCCGGGCCACCGGCAGCGCCCGCCTCGGCGCGGGGGCCGCGGAAGACGCGGCCGTTGTCCGCCTGGAGGGCCAATTGGGCAACCGCGAGGCGGATTTCGGCTACCTCCTGGGCGGCTCGGCCCAGCGGCAGCCCCTTCTCGCCCGCCAGACGACGGACATCCAGCGCTTTTCCGGCGGCGTGCGCGACGACTGGCAGCGGGAGCGCATCGAGGAAAGCGGCCGCGACGGCAACCTGGCCTTGACGCCCCGCTTCCACTGGACCCTGGGCGACGGCCGCCAGTTCACCCTGAGCCCTTTCTTCAATCTCACCGACACCGCCCGCGACGCTCTGGTCCGCCGCTACCGCTACGCCGACCCCGCGGCGGGCACCGGCCTCGCCCCCGCCGGCCGCGACCTGGAGCGGGAAGAAGGACGCCGCGGCAGCGGCCGCCTCAACGCCGAGTGGAAGACCCTCCTGCCCGGCGGCGGCGAATGGCTGGCCCGCCTCACCGCCCAGGGCGAATTCGAGGAGCGGGACAAGGCAGTACGCTGCTACGACGCCGCCGCCCAGGCCACCGGCCGCGACGACGAAGCCACCCGCCGCTACGAGCGGGAGGGCGCGGCTCTGCTGCGGGGCAAGGGCCTCGTCCTCGACAGCCATTTCCTGACCGGCGCCGTCGAGTGGCGGGGCAGGACCGGCGACGAATCCCGCCGCCAGCGCCGCGACGGCGTCCTGCAGGACGGGGGTGCCGGCGACCGTGCCGCCCTCGACGACCGGCGGGCCGTGGTCTGGCTGCAGGACGAATGGCAACTGGCCGATGCCCATCTGCTCACCCCCGGGCTGCGCTGGCAGCGCCAGCACAGCGCCGTCACCGACGGCCTGGGCACCACCGTCGCCTCCCGCCATCGTTCCCTCGATCCCTCCCTGCACTACCTCTGGCAGCCCGATCCCGCCTGGAACCTGCGCGCCAGCGTCGCCCGCCAGGACAAACCGCCCCACCCCCGGGATCTCAGCCCGGTGGTGCGCACCGCCTCCGGCAACAACACCTCCGGCAATCCGGACAAGGCCGGCAACCCTGCCCTGGCGGCGGAAAGCACGGTCGGCATCGAGGCCGGCGTCGAGCATTTCCTGCCGGGCCGAGCGGGCACCGTGGGCCTTTCCCTCTTCCACCGCCGGGTGGCGAACCGGGTGCAGAAACTGGTGCAATTCGACGGCAGCCGTTGGGTGGAACGCCCCTACAACGTCGGCGACGCCGAGCAGCGGGGCGCCCTTCTCGACTTCAAGTGGCGGGCCGACGGCCTCGGTCTGCCGGACCTCACCCTGCGCGGCAACGCCGCCTACACCGCCACCCGCCTGGTGGCTCCGGTCCCCGGCCTGGGTGCCGGCGAAGGCCCCCGCAGGAGCGCCAACCTCGGCTTCGACCTCGATCTGCCGGCCCAGCGGATGACCCTGGGGGGCAACCTTGGCTACGTTGGTGCCCTGGACCGGGAAAGCAGCGCCCGCCTCAGCCAGACCCAGGGCCGGCGCCTCCAGCTCGATCTCTATGCCCTGCACCGCATCGACCGCCAGCTCGACCTGCGCCTGTCGATCACCAACGCGCTCCCCCAGGCCCGCAGCAACGACCTGGAGGAACTCGACGCCGGCGGCGCCACCAGCCGGCTGGAACATGACCGGGAAACGCAGCCTGCCACCGTATTCCTGGCCCTCGAAGGCAAGTGGTAACCCCAAGGAGTCCAACCATGGCAATCAAGCTCAATCTCAAGGCCCGTTCCTGGCACACCTGGGCCAGCCTCGCCCTCGCCCTGCCCATCTTCATCGTCGGCGCCAGCGCCGTCTTCATCGCCCACAAGAAAAGCCTGGGTACCGAGGAGGTCAAGGTCGCCGCCCAGTGGCTGCCCGGCTACCGGAGTGCCGACGCCAGGAGCCGCGGCCCCGAGCCGCGGGCGGCCCTGACCACCCACGCCGGCGCGACCTACGTAGGTGCCCAGGAAGGCCTCTTCCGCCTGGAAGGCGGGCGGCTCACCCCGGTGGAGGAATTCGCCGGCGTCCCCGTGCGGGGCCTGGCGGAAGGCGGCTTCGGCCTGGTGGTGGCCGCGAAGAGCGGTATCTGGCTGGAGCGGGCAGGGCGTTGGCAGCGCGCCGAAAAGGGCGACGCCTGGAGCGCTGCCGCCCGGCCCGACGGCAGCGTCGTCGTCGCCGTCAAGGACAGGGGCCTGCTGGCCAGCGCCGACGGCCGGGAGTGGCTGCCCGACGCCGCCCTGGCCGGAGCCCTCGCCGCCCTGGCCGAGGACCAGCCGGCGCATGCCCGGCCACTCACCTTGGGCAAGCTGATCATGGATCTGCACACCGGCCAGGCCTTCTTGGGCAAGGAGGCCGAATGGATCTGGATCGACCTGGTGGGCCTGACCCTGTGCCTGCTGGCCATGACCGGCATCTACATGTGGTGGCGGGCCGAGCGGCGCAAGGCTGCCGCCGCCCTGGCCTGAGAACCTGCCATGACCCTCGCCCTGGCCTGCCTCGCCCTGGCCTGCCTGGCCTTCGTCGCCAGCCTCACCGTGGACGGCCTGCGTGCCGTCGGCACCCGTCGGCGCCGGCAGCGGCAGGAGGAACCGCTCGCCCTGGTCGTTGCCGCGCGGCAGGAGGTGGCCGGCGAGCTGCTCTGCCTGACCCTGCGCCACCCCGCCGGCAAGCCCTTGCCGCCCTTCGCCGCCGGCCAGCACGTCCTGGTGCATGCCCCCGCCGGCCCCGGCGGCGGCGCCGTCCGGCGCGCCTACTCCCTGGCCGCCTGGGCCGCCCGCCCCGCCGCCTACGAGCTGGCCATCAAGCGCGAACCCCGGGGCGCCATGAGCCGGTGGCTGTGGCAGCACCTGCGGCCCGGCGATCGGCTGCGGGTCTCCCGACCCCGCGGAGCGTTCACCCCGGTCCCCGGGGCCGGTCCCCTGGTACTGCTGGCCGGCGGCATCGGCATCACGCCCCTGCGGGCCATGGCCCAGCAGGCGCTGGCCAAAGGCCGCCCGGTGTTCCTCTTCCAGGCCGCCCGCAGCGCCGCGGGACTGCTTTACCACGGCGAATTCGAGGCCCGAGCCCGGCAATCCGCCGCCTTCGCCTACCGGGCCTGGGTTTCCCGGCCAGCAGCGGACTGGGCCGGCGAGCGGGGCCGCCTGGACGCCGCCCAGGTGCTCGCCGCCCTGCCCGACCCCGGCGCCGCCGATTTCTACCTGTGTGCCGGCACCGCCTTCATGGACGCCATGGCCGACGGCCTGACAGCGGCCGGCATCGCCCCCCGCCGCATCCATCGGGAATCCTTCGGCGCCGCCGCCGGCGCCGGTCCGAGCGGCACGGCGGTGGCGGTGCGCGGCGCCGACCGGGCCGTCCTCCTGCACACGGCCGGGGAACCGACCCTGTTGGCTACCCTGGAAGCCGGCGGCGTTGGCGTCGAGGCTGACTGCCGGGCCGGCACCTGCGGGCGCTGCCTGGTGCGGCTGGATGCCGGCGACGTCACCTGGCATGCCCAGGCGGAATTCCCCCTCTCCCCTGGGCAAATCCTCCCCTGCCTGTGCTCACCGGCGGGCGACGTGGCCGTTGCCCTGCAGACAGCGTAATCCGCTCATGGCCCGAACGATCATGGCGTTCGATGCCGGCCTGATGGTGATCATCGATCCAGCGGTCGGTCGCGTACTTCCGGCAGGAAGAGGAGGCCCACCGTCGCAGCGAGGATGAGGAGGCCGGTGGGGTACCACAGGCCGCCGCTGGCAGTGCCGGCGCCGACGCCGATCCAGGTCACCATGAAGGGCGAGAGGCCGCCGATCCAGCCGGCCGCCAGGTTGTGGGGCAGGGCCACGGCGGTGTAGCGGGTGCGGGCCGGGAAGAGTTCCGGCAGCACGGCGGTCTGGGGGCCCGTGACGCAGGCCAGCGCTACCACCAGCACCAGCAGCAGGGCGACGATCATGGGTTTGTTGGCCACCGCCGGGTCCGCCTGGGCAGGGCGGCCGGCGGCCTGCAGGGCGGCCTGGACGGCCTCCGGCGCGTAGCCCTCCACCCGCCGCTCGCCGATGCGCACGGCGAGGGGGCCCGCCTCCCGGCGATGCTCCACGCCCAGCTTTGCGAATAGCTCCTGGTAGCGCTCGCAGTCGTTGCCGGCGCCACGGAAGGGATCGTAGGCGCAGCCGCTGCCGGAGAGTACCACCGGCACCTCCCGGTTGAAGCGTTCCAGGGCCGGGTTGCCGTAGGCCAGCAGGCCGTGGAAGACGGGCAGGATGCTCGCAGCCCCCAGCAGCAGCCCGGCCAGCAGCACCGGCCGGCGGCCGACGCGGTCGGACAGCCAGCCGCAGAAGAGGGTGAGGGGGAAGAGGGCGACGGTGGCCACCATGACCAGGGCGCTGGCGTCCGCCGCCGGGAGCTTGACCACGTTCTTGAGGAAGACGGTGGTGTAGACCTGGGCGGAGAAGAAGATGAGGGAGCCGCCGGCGGAGATGCAGAAGAAGAGGAGCCCCATGCGGCCCAGGGTGTGGCGGTCGCGGAAGCAGTCCCGCAGCGGCGCCTGGGCGACGGCGTTCTTCTCCCGCAGGTGGCGGAAGACGGGGGACTCGTGCAGGTTGATGCGGCTCTTGATGGAAATGGCCAGCAACAGGGCCGAGAGCAGGAAGGGGATGCGCCAGCCCCACTGGCGGAAATCGGCATCGGACAGGAAATGCTGGAGGAGGACGATCTGCAGGGTGGAGGCCATCATGCCCAGGGGCCCCATGAGCTGCAGGACGCTGGTGTAGAGGCCGCGCCGGCCGTCCGGGGCGTGCTCGGTGAGATAGACCGCGGCGCCGCCGATCTCGCCGCCCACGGAAAGCCCCTGCAGCATGCGCAGGACGAGGAGCAGGGCGGGCGCCAGGAGGCCCACCTGCTCGTAGGTGGGCAGGAGGCCGACGCCGACGGTGGCCACCCCCATGAGGACGATGGTGACGAGGAAGATGGTGCGCCGGCCGTGGCGGTCACCCAGGGAGCCGAAGAGGGCGGCTCCGAGGGGGCGCACCACCATGCCCACGCCGAAGGTGCCGAGGCTGGCGAGCAGGGCGGCCACCGGGTTGTCGGCGGGGAAGAAGAGGACGCTGAAGTAGGTGGCCAGGCTGGCGAAGGTGAGGAAATCGTACCATTCCAGGAAGGTGCCGAAGCAGGCGGCGATGGCGACCTTTCTCTGGATGCCGGGGCTGGATTCGGGGAGCGTCATGGCAAGGCGGGGCGGAAAAATCGCCATTATCCCCGGGGCCGCCGCCGGGGCCAATTGCCAAAAGGCCGCCGGCTGATGCAAACTCGGCGGCATCATGGCAAGGGGGGCGGACGATGCTCTATGTGGCGCGGGACAGCGAAGGGAGAATCCGGGAGATTTATCCGGTGGCCATGGGCGACGCCAAGGAGTCGCTGCCGGCGGACGATCCGGAAGTCCTGCAGTTCATCCACCAGCGCTGGCGGCGGCACGAGCTGGAAAGCCTGGACCGGGACTTCATCCGGGCCATCGAGGATGTCATCGAGCTGCTGATTGCCAAGAACATGATCATCTTCACCGACCTGCCCCCCAAAGTGCAGGAGAAGCTCCTGCGCCGGCGGGAAGTGCGCCAGCAGACGACCTATCCGCCATTCCTGGGGAACGACGACGACGTCATCCCCCTCTGACGGCGCCCGCCGTCAGCCGCGCTGCCGGGCTGCCTCGTAGAGGGGCATCACCTCGGGCAGATGGCGCTCGATTTCCTTGATGCGGTTCTTGCCGGCCGGGTGGGTGGACAGCCACTGGGGCGGGGCGCCCCGGTTCATGGCGCCCATCTTTTCCCAGAGGGTGACGCCGGCCCGGGGGTCGAAACCGGCCCGGGCGGCGAGGTCGAGGCCGACCACGTCGGCTTCCGATTCGTCGTCCCGGGAGAAGCTCAGCTTGGAGAGATCGGCAGCCCCCTGGGCCCCCAGCTGGATCAGCCCGCCGTACTTGCTGCCGGCGAAAATCTGGCTGGCCAGCCAGGCGGCGCCGTCCACCAGGCCGCTCTTGGCGATGCGCTCCCGGGCGTGTTCGCGCAGGGCGTGGGCGATTTCGTGGCCCATGACCATGGCGATCTCGTCGTCGGTGAGCTTCAGGGTATCGATGATGCCGGTGTAAAAGGCGATCTTGCCGCCGGGCATGCAGAAGGCGTTGAGCTGCTTGGAGCCGATCAGGTTGACCTCCCACTGCCAGCGTTCGGCCCGGGGATTGAAGCGCGGGGCGTAGGGCAGGATGCGCTTGGCGATGGCCCGCAGGCGGACGACCTGGGGATGGTTGTCGGGGGCGAGGGCGTTCTTGGCGGCGGCCTGCCGCATCATTTCGCCATACTGCTGGCCGGCCGCTTCTTCCAGCTTCTCCGCGGGCACCAGCTTGCGCACCTGGGACGAGGTGCCGACATCGACGCCATCGCGGCGGGGGCCGTTGTCGGCCAGGGCGGGTTGGGCGAGACAGGCGGCGGCGAGGAGGGCGGCGAGGGTTTTCTTCATGGCGGAACGGGGATCAGGGTTGCGGCTTTGACCGCTGCGGGCGTGCAGGGTTGCGGCGAGCCGCCATCATAACCGCAAGGCGGATATGGGGTCAGCGTTCCTCGTCTTCAAGGGCGATGGCGGCCTTGACCAGTTCGGCCAGGGTACGCACCCCCATCTTTTCCATCACCCGGGCCCGGTGGGCTTCCACCGTCTTCATGCTGATGTCGAGGGCGTCGGCGATCTGCTTGTTGAGCTTGCCGGCGACCACCAGCTTCATCACTTCCCGCTCCCGCGGCGTCAGTTGTCCGAGGCGGTGGGAAATGGCCGTGTCCCGCTGGCGGCGGGCGGCCAGCTGGGCGTCCAGTTCCAGGGCGCGGCGGATGCGGGAGAGGATCTCGTCGTTGTTGAAGGGCTTTTCGATGAAGTCGCAGGCGCCCCGCTGCAGGGCGGAAACCGCCATGGGCACGTCGCCG
Organism: Rhodocyclaceae bacterium; assembly: GCA_036732025.1. GTDB lineage: Bacteria > Pseudomonadota > Gammaproteobacteria > Burkholderiales > Rhodocyclaceae > SSSZ01. Next base: position 9,070 of record DAINDE010000007.1, on the reverse strand, counting down.
TGGCCGGTGACGAAGATGATGGGCAGGGTGCTGCCCAGGGCGTCGAGGCGTTCGTGCAGTTCCAGGCCGCTCATGTCGGGCATGCGCACGTCCAGCACCAGGCAGCCGCGCATGGCGTCGCTGCGGGCGGCGAGGAAGGCGGCGGCGGAAGCGAAGCAGGCCACCCGGTAGCCCTCGCCTTCGAGGAACCAGGTCATGGAATCGCGCATGGCCTCGTCGTCGTCCACGACGTAGATGGTGGCGTCACTCATGGTTTTCCTCCTCCAGAGGTACGGTGAAGCGGAAGACGGTGCCGCCTTCCCGGTTCGGTTCCGCCCACAGGCGGCCCTGGTGGAATTCTATGATGGATCGGCAGATGGCGAGGCCGATGCCCATGCCTTCCGGCTTGGTGGTGTAGAAGGGGGCGAAGATCCTTTCCGCGTCCTCCTCCGGCAGGCCGTGGCCGTGGTCGGCGACGGCGACCTCGAGCATGCGCTCGTCGGCGGGACGGGCGCTGATGGTCAGTTGCCGCCGTTCCGGGGCGACCGCCTGCATGGCCTCGATGCCGTTCTTGACCAGGTTGAGGAGTACCTGCTCGATCATGATGCGATCCACGTTGATGGCCGGCAGGTCGGCAGGCAGGTCGAGGACGATGGCGACGCCGATCTTCTTGGCCTCGATGTCGGCGAAGGCGCGGGCTTCTTCCACCAGGTCGGCGAGGGCGATGGGCTGGCGGTTGGGATCGCCCTTTTTCACCATGTCCCGCATGCGGCGGATGATCTTGCCGGCGCGCTCGGCCTGGTCGCTGGCCTTCTGCATGGCGGCGAGGATGTCCTCGATGCGGTAGTTGCCCGACTGCAGGCGCTTGACGCAGCCGGCGCTGTAGTTGGCGATGGCCGAGAGGGGCTGGTTCAGCTCGTGGGCCAGGGACGATGCCATCTCGCCCATGGTGATGAGGCGGGAAGTCTGCTCCAGGCGCTTCTGCTGCTGCAGGTTGACCTCGTCGATGTGCTTCTTGTCGGTGATGTCGGCGGCGATCTGCACCCGCACCGTGCGCCCGTCCACCCAGCGGATGGCCCGTTCATGGACGTGGTACCAGTGGCCCGAGAGCTGGTGCTGCAGTTCGCCATCGAACAGCTCGCAGGGCAGGTCGGCGGCGGCGAGGGTGGCCGGGTCGCGGCGCAGGGCCTCGGCCGGTGGGCGGCAGGGGGCGGTGAGGTGGGCGGAATCGGCGCCGACGGCGTCGAAGCCGTAGATGGCCTGGAAGGCCCGGTTGGCGAAGAGGATCTCGCCCGTCCCGGCGTCGGCCACATGCACCGCCGTGTCCAGGCCGTCGATGACGGTGACGAAGCGCTCGTGGGCCTGTTCCAGCTCCTTGCGCGCCCGCTTCGGTTCGGTGATGTCGTTCATCGAAGCCATCCAGCCGATCTGGCGGCCGCCGACGGTATCGATGAGGGGCGAAAAATAGAGGCGCACGTCGAAGCGCTCGCCGTTCTTCCTCATGATGCGCATCTCGAAGCCGCCGGGGGGCGACTGCCCGGCCAGGGCCTGCTTGATGTTGCGGTCGAGCTGGGCGAATTCCTCCGGCGGCCAGTAGGGGTAGGGCGGGGCGACGCCTACCAGTTCTTCCTCGGAAAACCCGGTCATGCGGCAGAAGGCGGCGTTGACGAAAGTGATCCGCCCATCCATGTCGATGGCCCGCAGGCCGGTGATCATGGACTGGGACATGGCCTGGCGGAAGGCGTAGGCGCGGCGGAGCTGTTCCTCGGTCTCGGCCCGGCGGCTGGCGTGGCGCCGCAACTGGATGAGGGTGCCGGCGGCGAGGAGCGTGAGGGTGACGATGAGGCCGGCGGGCAGGTAGCGCACCCAGGCCCCGCCGGTGCGGTAGGCCACCACATGCAGGCCGAGGCGGTTGTCGAGGAGGTCCACGGCGATGGTGCCGGAAATCTCCCGGTCCGTCGGCTTGGCCGAGGCGTTGGAGAGCAGTTCCCGCTGGTTGGCATCCACCAGGGTCAGGTTGTACTTGGCGGAAAACCAGGTGGGTAGCGTGGTGCGCAGCAGGTTGTCGAGGGAAACCAGGGCGACGAAGGCGCCCAGGTCGCTGCTGCCCCGCTGCACCGGCTGGATCAGGTCCGTGGCCCGGCGCTGGCTGGCATCCGGGTAGTCCGGGGAAAAGGCGGCCCGGCGGCTGCGCAATGCCGCCTGCAGCGCCTCCAGGCGCACGCCGGTGAGCTGGTCGCCGACGAAGGTGGCGGTGGTTTCGTAGGGCGCCACCCACTCCACCTTGCCGTCCGTATTCACCCAGACGATGGCCACCACGTCCAGGTTTTCCAGGGCATAGCGGCCGGCCCGGACCTGGAAGGCCTCGTAGTCGAGCTGCATGAATTCCTGGTCGCGGCCCAGTTGGGCCAGGAAGTCGGCGTGGCTGTGCAGGTGCGACTCGATGGTCCGTTCTGCCCAGTGCATGTCGCCTTCCAGGGCCGAGCGCGCCGTGTCCTGCTCGCGCCACTGCAGGATGGCGGTGACCACGAGCATGGCCACGGCGAAGACGCCGATGGCGAAATAGGGTGCGGACCACAGCCAGGTCTGCCGCGGCTGGCGTGGCGGTGGGGGAATCAGCATGGACGGATTGTTCGCCCTCGGCCTGCCGGCGGCCATAGGGACTTACCCTAAAAGGGGCATCAGGGCGGGGACCAGCAGGGCGGTCAGGAGGCCGTTGAGCCCCATGGCCAGGGCGGCGAAGGCCCCCGCCTGCTCGCTGGTCTGGAAAGCCCGGGCGGTGCCGATGCCGTGGGAGGCGACCCCGATGGCGAACCCGCGGATCGCCGGGTCCTTCACCCCCAGGGCGTTGAACAGGCTGCGGCCGGCGACCGCTCCGAGGATGCCGGTGGCGATGACCAGCACGGCGGTCAGGGAGGGAATGCCGCCGATGCGTTCCGCCACCCCCATGGCGATGGGCGTGGTCACCGACTTGGGCGCCAGGGAGAGCACGGAGGGCGTGCTGGCGCCGAGCAGGCGGCCCACCGCCACCGCCGACAGGATGGCCGTGAGGCTCCCCGCCGCCAGGCCGACGGCGATCGGCAGGGCCATCGCCCTCACCCGCCGGAACTGGGTGTAGAGCGGCACCGCCAGGGCCACCGTGGCCGGGCCGAGCAGGAAGTGCACGAACTGGGCGCCGTCGAAATAGGTGCGGTAGGGCGTGCCGGTGGCCAGCAGCAGCGCCACCAGGAGGGAAACGGCGAGCAGCACCGGGTTGGCCAGGGGATGCATGCCCGAGCGGCGGAAGATCCAGTAGGCCCCCTGGTAGGCTACCAGGGTCACGGTGAGGCCGAGCAGGGGCGAGGCGGCGAGATAGACCCAGAGTTCGTTGAGCCGGGGCGTCATGCCGCGTCCTCCGGCAGGCCGCCACGGCGCTGCACGGCGCGCATGGCCAGGGCGGTTACGGCGAGGGTCGCCGCCGTGCTCGCGACCAGGGCGGCGAGAAGCGGCAGCCACTCCGCCGCCACCCGGTCGAGATGGACCACGATACCGGTGCCCGCCGGGACGAAGAGCAACGACAGGTGTTGCAGCAAGCCCTGGCTGGTGGTTTGCAGCGCCTCGCCGGGGCCGCCGCGCCAGGCCAGCGCCAGGAAGAGGAAGAGCATGCCCAGCACCGGCCCGGGCAGGGGCAGGTCCAGGGTGCGGACGATCGCCTCGCCGGCGAGCTGGAAGAGCAGCAGTTGGGTCAGGGCGGCAAGCATGGGCGTTCTCCCCAAGACAGGATCTGCCCAGTGTATTGGCGCCTATTGGTAAAATAAACGCCCGCCATGTACCGTTATTTTTTAATAAATGTATCTTCTCCCGGGGGGCCATCGGGGAGCCTGCATGCATCCCCGATGGCCGGCGGCGCCTACCGGCGCCGCTCCCGGTCGTCGTCGGCCTTGGTGGGCAAGGTTACGGCCGGCGCCCCCAGGGTGGCGAAGATGAAGACGATCTGCATCAGGCCGAGGGTGACGGCGAAGGCCTCGAAGCTGTCGAGGCCGAAGCCGAGCACCGCCGGCAGGACGAAGATGCCGCAGGCGAGGAACTCTGTCCATCGGGTCCACTTATCCATGCTGTTCTCCTGTAATGTTTGCGACAAAACGAATCGCCGTATTTTGTGCGGTGCACAAAACGTGCCTGGTGCGGTGCCTGAACTTTCATTCCGCTACACAGTCGCAAAGAAATCTCCGGCCGGCCCGGCGCCGGCGCCAACCCAGCCCACGGAAATGCCATGACGCTCCCTTCCCCTGCCGCCGTACTCATCGACCTGGCGGGCGTCCTCCACGTCGGACCCCAAGCGGTGCCGGGCGCCGTGCGCGCCCTGGCCCGGTTGCGTGAAAGCGGCCTGCCCCTGCGCTTCCTCACCAACACCACCCGCTCGCCGCGCGGCGCCATCGTCGAGCTGCTGCGGGGTCTGGGCTTCGAGGTGGCGGCGGCCGAAATCCACACCGCCGTCCTCGCCACCCGCCATCTGGTGCGGGCCCGGGGCCTGTCGCCCCATTACCTGGTGCATCCCGACATCGCCGACGAGGTCGGGCCCAGCAGCGCCAGCCCGGACGCCGTGGTCATCGGCGACGCCGGCCCCCACTTCACCTTCGAGCGCATGAACCGGGCCTTCCGCCTGCTGATGGATGGCCTGCCGTTGATCGCCATGGCCCGCAACCGCTACTTCAAGGATCCCGACGGCCTGACCCTGGACATGGGCGCCTACGTCACCGCCCTGGAATACGGCGCCGGGGTTCAGGCGGAAGTGGTGGGCAAGCCTGCCGCCACCTTCTTCCTGGGCGCCCTGGCGGAACTGGGGATGGCCCCCGCCGACGCCGTGCTGATTGGCGACGACCTTAGGGACGACATCGGCGGCGCCCAGGCGGCGGGGATTCCCGGCATCCTGGTGCGCACCGGCAAGTACCGGCCGGAAGACGAGGGCGACGGGCAAATCCAGCCGGCGGCGGTGGTGGACGACTTCGCGGCGGCGGTGGAGCGGCTGCTGGCGAGCTAAGCCCCCTCGCCCCGCAGCATGGCCACGAAGGCCTTGAGGCCGGCGGGCATCAGCTTGCGGCTGGGGTAATAGAGATAGAAGCCCGGGATTTCCGGGCACCAGTCGTCCAGCACCGTCACCAGGCGGCCGGTCGCCATGGCCGGGGCGGCGTACTGGGCATAGACGTAGGCCAGCCCCAGGCCCGCTTCGGCGGCGTCGACCATGACCGCCATTTCGCCAGTGGCCAGGGGGCCGTCCACCTCGATGTCGATGCGCTCGCTTCCCTTGCTGAATTCCCAGCGATAGGGCTTGCCGCCCGGCAGGCGGATGCGGATGCAGGCGTGCTGCCCCAGATCCCGCGGGCAGGGCGGTGCACCGTGGGCCGCCAGGTAGGCTGGGGAGGCGACAACGATGAAGCGCTGGGGCGGGCCTACGGGGACGGCCACCATGTCCTGCTGCAGGCTTTCGCCGAAGCGGACGCCGGCATCGTAGCCCTCGGCGACGATGTCCACGAAGGCGTTGTCGCCCACCAGTTCGACTCGCATGCCGGGATGAGCCTGCAGGAAGCGGGCGACAAGGGGCGCCAGCACCAGTTCGCAGGCGGCCCGGGGGGCGTTGATGCGCAGGGTGCCCAGGGGCGACTGGCGGAACGCGTTGATTTCTTCCAGGGCGCCATGGATGTCCTGGAGGGCTGGCGCCAGCCGCGCCAGCAGGCGTTGGCCGGCCTCGGTAGGGGCGACGCTGCGTGTGGTGCGGTTGAGCAGCCGCACCCCCAGGTGATTTTCCGCATTGCGCAGGGCGTGGCTGAGGGCGGACGGCGAGACGCCAAGTTCCGCCGCCGCCCGCCGGAAATTGCGGGTGCGGGCGACGGTGGCGAAGGCCTGGAGGTCGGCAAGGCTGGGGGTGCGCATATTGCTGAAAATTGTTCAATAGCCTGTTAATCAATATGCGGATTGTCGCACAGTGTGCCGCAGCCTACCCTTTCCATCGTCATTGCGAACACGAAGAAAGGAAAACGCTATGGAAAACCGCTACCCCGATCTGGCCGGCAAGGCCATCCTCGTCACCGGCGCCTCCTCGGGCATCGGTGCCGCCACCGCCCTCGCCCTCGGCCGGGCCGGCGCCCGCGTGGCGCTGGCGGCCCGCCGCGGTGGCGCCCTGGAGGAACTCGCAGCCCGCATCCACGCCGAGGGCGGCGCCGCCCTGCCGCTCGTCACGGACGTCAGCGTGGAGGCGGAGGTGGCGAGGGCGGTGGCGGCAACGGTGGAGGCCTTCGGCCGCCTCGACGGCGCCTTCAACAACGCCGGCCTCCTCGGCCGCGTCGCTCCGCTGGCCGAACTCGCCGGGGAGGAGGCGGCGGCGGTGCTGGACGCCAATGTCCTCGGCGTCTTCCACTGTCTCAAGCACGAGATGGTGGCGATGGCGAAGAGTGGTGGCGGCGCCATCGTCAATACGGCCTCCATCGTCGCCCAGGTGGCCTTCGCCAACTTCGGGCCCTACACTGCCAGCAAGCACGCGGTCATCGGCCTTACCCGCACCGCAGCCCTGGAGGGCTGGCCCCTGGGCATCCGTGTCAATGCGGTGAGCCCCGGCCCCATCGAGACGCCCATGGCCGCCATTGGCTTCGGCGGTATCGACAACCTGCACGCCGCCCTCAAGTCGTCGCCGGCGGGGCGTCCGGGTAGCCCGGATGAGGTGGCCCAGCCGGTGCTGTTCCTGCTTTCAGCGGCGGCCAGCTACATCAACGGCCAGGCGCTGACGGTGGACGGCGGCTTCACGTTGCCTTGACTGGCCGTTACGTCAAAGGTGAAAGGTTATGCAAACCCGACAATTGGGGGCCTCGGGCCCCGTGGTTTCCGCTATCGGCCTCGGCTGCATGGGCATGAGCGAGTTCTACGGCGCCAGCGACGACGAAGCGTCGCTGCGCACCCTGGCGCGCGCCCTCGAACTGGGCATTACCCTGTTCGACACTGCCGATACCTACGGCCATGGCCACAACGAGCGCCTGCTCGGGCGCTTCATCGCCGGGGACCCCGCCCGGCGCCGGCAGATGGTGGTCGCCAGCAAGTTCGGCATCGTCCGCGAGCCCGGCCGTTACGAGCGGCGTATCGACAACTCCCCGGCCTACATCCGCCGGGCCTGCGATGCTTCCTTGCAGCGCCTGGGTGTGGAGCGCATCGACCTTTACTACTGCCATCGGCGCGACCCGGCGGTACCCGTCGAGGAGGTGGTGGGCACCATGGCAGAGCTGGTCGCCGCCGGCAAGGTAGGCGCCATCGGCCTGTCGGAAGTCTCCGCGGCGACCCTGCGGCTGGCGTCGGCGGTGCACCCGGTGGCCGCGGTGCAGAGCGAGTATTCCCTGTGGAGCCGCGAGCCGGAGGGGGAAATGCTGGCGACCTGCGCCGCGCTGGGCACGGCCTTGGTGGCCTACAGCCCGCTGGGCAGGGCTTTCCTGACTGCGACGGTCGATGCGGAAAAGCTGCCGGAAGCCGATTTCCGCAAGCACAACCCGCGTTTCTCCGGCGACGCCGGAGGCGCCAACCGCCGCCTCGTGGGCCAGCTCTCCGCCTTTGCCGCGGCGCGGGGGCTGACCAACGCCCAGGTGGCGCTGGCCTGGCTGCTCGTCCAGCATTCTCACGTCGTGCCGATTCCCGGGACGCGGCGCACCGCCTACCTGGAGCAGAACGCCGCCGCCGTCGCCGTTGCCTTGAGTCCCGTCGAAATTGCCGAACTGGGCCAGATCTTCCACCCCACCCAGGTCCGCGGGGAGCGTTACCCGGAAAGCGGATTCGTCGGGGTGGAGCGCTGAAAATCCTCGGGTAGCCTGCTTTGCGGGCGGAACGCAAAACGCCCCGGTTTCCCGGGGCGTTCCGCTTGCTGCTTCTCTGTCGGAGTTGGGCGTCGATAGCGCCTTTTTTCCGGGTGCTGCTTAAGCCATCGCCTCGTACAGCGGGAGGGTCAGGAATTCCGGGTATTCCGGGGTCAGGGACATCTTGTCGAAGATGACCGCGGCCTGGTCGTAGGTGGCGGTGTCCTCGCCCTGGGCGGTGACGGTGGCCTTCACCTTGGCCAGTTCCTCGGCGATCATCGGGCGGACCATTTCGACGGTGACCTTGCGGCCGTCGTCGAGGATGCCCTTCGGGCTGACCACCCACTGCCACACCTGCGAGCGGGAGATTTCGGCGGTGGCGGCGTCTTCCATCAGGTTGTGGATGGGCACGCAGCCGTTGCCGGCCAGCCAGGAGCCGAGGTAGTGGATGCCGACGTTGATGTTGTTGCGCAGGCCGGCTTCGGTGATCGGGGTTTCCGGGCGGAAATCGAGCCACTGGGCCGGGCCGAAGGAGCCTTCCACCTGCTTCTCGAACTGGTTGGGCTTGTCGCCCAGCACCTTGACGAATTCTTCCATGGCGATGGGCACCAGGCCGGGGTGGGCCACCCAGCCGCCATCGAAGCCGTCGTTGGCGTCGCGGGTCTTGTCGTGGCGGATGCCGGCCAGGGCCTTTTCGTTGGCCACCGGGTCGTTCTTGATCGGGATGAGGGCGCTCATGCCGCCCATGGCCGGGGCGCCGCGCTTGTGGCAGGCCTGGACGAGGGCCAGGGCGTAGCTGCGCATGAAGGGCACTTCCATGGTGATGGCGCCCCGCTGGGCCAGGCAGAAGTCCTTGTTCTTCTTGAACTTCTTGATGCAGGAGAAGATGTAGTCCCAGCGGCCGGCATTCAGCCCGGCGGAGTGGTTGCGCAGCTCGAAGAGGATTTCTTCCATCTCGAAGGTGGCGAGAATGGTCTCGATCAGCACGGTGGCCTTGATGGTGCCTTGCGGGAGGCCGACGTGGTCCTGGGCCATGACGAAGATATCGTTCCACAGCCGGGCTTCCAGGTGGCATTCCATCTTGGGCAGGTAGTAGAAGGGGCCGGCGCCGCGGGCGATCTGCTCCTTGGCGTTGTGGAAGAAGACCAGGCCGAAGTCGAAGATGCCGCCGGAAACGCGCTGGCCGTCGACCAGGACGTGCTTCTCGTCCAGGTGCCAGCCGCGGGGGCGGATCTGCAGGGTGGCGATCTTGTCGTTGAGCTTGTATTCCTTGCCGGCTTCGT
>DAINDE010000006.1:0-110854 GCA_036732025.1 Rhodocyclaceae bacterium | reverse complement strand
CCGGCCCGGCAAACCCCACCATGCTCTGGCTCGCCCTCCACTTTCCCTGGCTGCCCATCGAGGCCCAGTGCCTCAAGCCATCGTTTCCTGAGGGGCAGGGCAGGGCGGTGGTCACCCGCGGCCGCGTGGCGGCCTGCGACTCCGTCGCCGCGGCGGCCGGCGTGCAGCCCGGCCAGCGCCTGTCCACCGCCCTCGGCCTCGCCCCCGGGCTCCAGGTCAGCGAACGGGATGGCCCGCGGGAGGTCGCCGCCCTGGAGCACCTCGCCTGCTGGGCCGGCCACTTCACCCCCCAGGTCAGCCTGGCGCCCCCGGCCACCCTGCTGCTGGAAATCGGCGGCTGCCTGCGCCTCTTCGGCGGCGCCGACGCCCTCGTCACCCAGGCCCTGGCCGGCGCCCGGGAGCAGGGCTACGTCCCGGCCTGGGCGGTGGCGCCCACCCCCCTGGGCGCCACCTGGCTGGCCTGGCAGGGTCTTGCCCGGGTGATCAACGATGCGGCCACCCTGCATGCCGCTCTCGCCAGCCTGCCCTGCGACCTGCCCGCCTGGCCGGCGGAGGCGCAGGCCCGCCTGCACAGCTTCGGCCTGGCAACGCTGGGCGACGTGCGCCGCCTGCCCGGCGCCGCCGCCCGCCGCCGCCTGGGTGAGGCGGTGATGGCCGAACTGGCCCGGGCCTGGGGCGAAGCCCCCGACCTGCGCCCCTTCTTCCGCTTCCCCGAACGCTTCGCCCAGTCCCTGGAACTGCCGGCCCGGGTGGAGCACGCCGAGGCCCTGGCCTTCGCCGCCCAGCGCCTGCTGGCCGCCCTGGCCGGCTGGCTGCGGCACCGGCAACTGGCGGTGCGCGCCTGCCGCCTGCTGCTCACCCACGACGATGCCCCGTCCACCGCGCTGCCCCTGCAACTGGCCGAACCTACCGCCGACGGCGACCGACTCCTGCGCCTCCTGCGGGAACACCTTGCCCGCCTGGCCCTGCCGGCCCCGGTGGAAACCCTCACCCTGGCCGCTGACGATGTCGAGCCGGTGGCCCCCGCCAGCCGCGACCTGTTCGACCGCCCGGCGGCAGGCGAGGGCGCCCCGGCCTGCCTGGAACGCCTGCGGGCGCGACTGGGCGAAGCCGCCGTCCACGGCATCGCCGCCTGCCCGGATCACCGCCCGGAAGCCGCCAGCCAGCCCCGCCCGCCGGGCGAAGCGAGCGCCCGGCCGCCGCTGCCCCCAGGCCACCGCCCCCTATGGCTGCTGCCGGCTCCCCAGGCCATCGCCGAAGAAGGCGGCCGGCCCACCTGGGGCGGCCCCCTGCAACTCCTCACCCGCGCCGAGCGCATCGAGAGCGGCTGGTGGGACGGTGGCGAGGCCGATGCCCCCGGCGACCTGCGCCGGGACTACTTCATCGCCCGCAACCCCCAGGGCCGCACCCTATGGATTTTCCGCGACCGGGAGGGGTGGTTCCTGCACGGGCATTTCGCGTGAGGGGGTTGGCGCAAAACGGCATCGGAAACGGCCGTCCCCCGCAAATCCCCCGTCCCCGCCAGGGCCATCCCAATCTGCATCAAGGAAACGCCAGGGCAGGGCGGGCACAATCCGTCGCTCCTGAACCCTTCTCCATTCCCCAAGGAGCCATGATGCAAGCCATCCACGTCTGCAACCACACGACCCCGGAAGCCCTCTATCATTTCGATGCCCGCGGCATCGCCAAGCGTTTCCGCCATGCCGCCATTTTCGGCGCCATCGATTCGCTGATGCCGGGCGAGACCATGCGTTTCTGCAACGACCACGATCCGCTGCCCTTGCTTGCCCAGTTGCAGCAGCGTTATGGTGAGCGGGTCGCCATCACCTACAAGCAGCGTGAACCCGGCGCCATCGTCATCGACTTCGCCGTCCAGCACTGATTGCTCCCTACCGTCGCCGCCACCGTCCTCGCCCTCGCCGCCAGCGTCGTCCTGACCCTGGCGGGATGGGGAGCGCCGGTGGCGGTGGCGCATCTGGCCTTCGCCGTTGGCATCGTGCCGCTGATCGTGGCGGCCATGAGCCATTTCGTGCCGGTGCTGACGCGCACCGGCGAACCCTCCCGGCCGATCCGGTTGCTGCCTGCGGTGGCCCAGGGGGCGGGCCTCCTGGCGGTGGCGTCCATGGCCGGGCTGGTTCCGCGGAGCGGGCTGCACCTGGCCGCCACGGCCGATTTCCTCGTCGCCGCCACCATGCTCGGCTGGGTCGCTGGCCGGGCCCGCCGCTGCCTGGGCCAGCCCCATCCCGGCTGGCGCTGGTACGGGGCGGCCCTGGCCTGCCTGCTGCTGACCATGGCCGCGGTACCGGTCATGGCGGGCTGGCCCGAACACTATTCTTCCCTGCGCGCCTTCCATCTGCACGGCAACATGCTGGGGCTGGTGGCCCTGGCCGCCCTCGGCACGCTGCCGGTGCTGCTGCCCACGGCCCTGGGCAAGCCTGATCCCGAGGCGGCCGGCTGGCTGCGCCGCTATTTCTGGTTTGCCGTGGCTGCCGTGGTGACCCTGGCGGTGGGGGTCGCCTGCTGCTGGCTTTCCGCCCTCGTCGGCGCCGGCCTCTGGCTGGGGGTGCTGGTCGCCCTGGTGCTGCAGTGGCGCCGCCGATTCGGCTTTACCGCCATCCTTCGGGACGGCGCGGCGGCTCCGCTGCTGGCGGCGGTGGCCGGCCTGGCGTTTCTGTTCATCGCCGGGGTCGGCCATGGGACCGGCCTCGTCCCCGCCCGCCCGGCCATCGCCGCCTGGGGCGCGGGGTTTCTCCTGCCTCTGGTGACCGGGGCGCTGACCCAGTTGCTGCCGGTGTGGCGCTGGCCGGGGCCGGCCACCCCGGCGCGGGCCGTCATGCGTGGGCGCATGGCCTGGGGAGGCCGTTGGCGGGCGGCGTATTTCCTGGTGGCCGGCATCGCCCTGGCGGGTGGGTTGCCGGTGGCCGGTGGCCTGGCGGCCGGGATCGGCATGGGCGGCTTCCTCCTTGCCCTCATCCGGGCCGTGCGCGTGCCGGCTTCGGCGCGGTAAAATCCACGCTTTTCGCCTTTCAGGTTTCCCCCATGCGCTACCTCTCGACCCGCGGCCACGCCGCGCCGCAAGCCTTCTGCGACATCCTCCTCGGCGGCCTGGCGCCGGACGGCGGCCTCTACCTGCCGGAAAGCTATCCGCAGGTGAGCCGCGCCGAGCTGGACGCCTGGCGCAAGCTTTCCTACGCCGACCTGGCTTTCGCGATTCTTTCCAAGTTCATCGACGACATTCCCGCCGCTGACTTGAAAGCCATCGTCGCCAGGACCTACACCGCCGAGGTCTATTGCCACACCCGCAACGGCGGTGACGCCGCGCAGATCACGCCGCTGACCAGGCTGGCCGACGGCCTCTACACCCAGGAACTGTCCAACGGCCCGACGCTCGCCTTCAAGGACATGGCCATGCAGCTCCTGGGCAACCTGTTCGAGTACGTGCTGGACAAGCGGGGCGAATCCATCAACATCCTCGGCGCCACCTCCGGCGACACCGGCTCGGCCGCCGAGTACGCCATGCGCGGCAAGCACAACGTCAAGGTGTTCATGCTCTCGCCGGAGGGCAAGATGAGCGCCTTCCAGCGGGCCCAGATGTATTCGCTGCAGGACGCCAATATCTTCAACATCGCTGTCACCGGCATGTTCGACGACGCCCAGGACATCGTCAAGGCCGTCTCCAACGACGCCGCCTTCAAGAAGCAGTACAAGATCGGCGCCGTCAATTCCATCAACTGGGCCCGGGTGGCGGCCCAGATCGTCTATTACTTCCAGGGCTATTTCCTGGCCACGAAGAGCAACGACGAGCAGGTGGCCTTCGCCGTGCCCTCGGGCAATTTCGGCAACATCTGCGCTGGCCACATCGCCCGCCGGATGGGCCTGCCCATCGCCCGCCTGGTACTGGCCACCAACGAGAACGACGTGCTCGACGAGTTCTTCCGCACCGGCGTCTACCGGCCCCGTACCACCGCCGAGACCAGCGTTACCTCGAGCCCGTCCATGGACATCTCCAAGGCCTCCAACTTCGAGCGCTTCGTCTTCGACCTGGTGGGTCGCGACCCCGCTGTGGTACGCGAGCTGTGGGCCAAGGTGGACAAGGGCGAAGCTTTCGACCTTTCCGGCACGGCGCACTGGGCGAAGATGCCGCAGTTCGGCTTCGTCTCCGGCCGCAGCACCCATGCCGACCGCCTCCAGACCATCCGCTTCGCCCAGGAAACCTACGGCGTCATGCTCGACACCCACACCGCCGACGGCCTCAAAGTGGCCCTGGAGCATCTTGTTCCCGGCACGCCCATGGTGGTGCTGGAAACGGCCCAGCCCGCCAAGTTCGAGGAAACCATCCGCGAGGCCCTGGGCCGTGAGCCGGTGCGGCCCGCCGACCTGGCCGGCATCGAGAACCTGCCCCAGCGGGTGGTGGTGATGGCGCCGGACGTGGCGGAGGTGAAGCAGTTCATAGTCGCCCACGTTTGACGGAAATCGCTCAAAGAAAAAGGGCAGCCTCGGCTGCCCTTTTTTCGTGGACCGGAAAGCGCCTAGAGATAGATCACGGCGGGGAAGACGGCGACGGCCAGGACGAGCACCAGCCATTCGAGGTTGTGGCGGGCGAGAAAGCCCGTGAAATGCAGGACCAGGATGGTGATCGCGACGATGTAAAAAAGCGCGAAGAGCATATTGTTTCCCCCGAGCGGTGACTTGTGCTTATACGGCGCGGGCGCCGAGTTCTTGAATCCGATTATAGGCCCGAATCAGGCGACGAAGCGCATGGAGAGGTCCAGCGCCTTCACGTCCTTGGTCAGGCTGCCGACGGAAATGCGGTCCACGCCGGTTTCGGCGATGGGGCGGATGGTTTCCAGGGTGACGTTGCCGGAGGCTTCCAGGATGGCTCGGCCGGCATTGAGGCGGGCGGCCTCGCGCATCATGTCGAGGCTGAAATTGTCCAGGAGGATCATGGTGGCGCCGGCGTCGAGGGCGGTCTTCAGCTCGTCGAGGTTCTCCACCTCGATCTGGATGAACTTGCAGCGCTCGCCGGCCCGGTCGGCGGCCAGGCGTGCTTCTTCCATGGCTTCGGCAATGCCGCCGGCGGCCAGGATGTGGTTTTCCTTGATGAGGATGGCGTCCCACAGGGCCAGGCGGTGGTTGCCGCCGCCGCCGCAGCGCACGGCGTATTTCTGGGCGATCCTGAGGCCGGGAAGGGTCTTGCGCGTATCCACCACCTGCGCCCGGGTGCCGGCGATGGCGTCGGCGTAGATGCGGGCCTTGGTGGCGACGCCGGACAGCAGTTGCAGGAAATTCAGCGCGCTGCGCTCGGCGGAAAGCAGCGCCCGGGCGTTGGCGACGATTTCGCAGAGCACCTGGTTGGGGGCGATGCGGTCGCCGTCGTCCGCCCCCCAGCGCACTTCCGCCTCCGGATCGAGCTTGAGGATGCATAGCTCGAACCAGGCCGAACCGCACAGCACGCCGGCCTCCCGGGAGATGACGGTGGCCTGGACGCGGCGGCCGTAGGGCACCAGTTCCGCCGTCAGGTCGCCGGCGCCGATGTCTTCGGCGAGGGCGTCATCGACGTTGCGGGCGATTTCGGGGGCGAGGGGGTAGGGGAAGTCGATGGACATGGCACTCTCGAACCGGCATGCTGGAGGAGTGCATTGTACCGTCAGGGAGGGGGCTGGGCATGATGGACATTCTTCAGGTGGGGGCCGGGGTTCTCATCGCCCTGACGTTGGCCGCTCTTCTCGTCTACCGCTACGTGCGGGACATCACCCAGAAGCGCCACACGGTGCTGCGCAACTTCCCGGTCATTGGCCACCTGCGCTTCTTCTTCGAAAACCTCGGGGAATACTTCCGCCAGTATTTCTTTCTCGGCGACCGGGAGGAGATGCCCTTCAACCGGGCCACCCGGGCCTGGGTCTATCGCCTGGCCAAGAACGAGGGCGGCATGATCGGCTTCGGCTCCACCTACGACATCCATCAGCCGGGAGCCCTGCTCTTCGTCAGCGCCCCCTTCGCCGTGCTGGAAGCCGAGCGCCTGCCGACGCCGCCGCTGGTGATCGGCGAGGGTTATGTCGAGAGGCCCTTCACCGGCCGCTCCCTGGTCAATATCAGCGGCATGAGCTACGGCGCCATTTCGCGGCCGGCGGTGCAGGCCCTTTCCCGCGGCGCCGGCATGGCCGGCTGCTGGATGGATACGGGCGAGGGCGGCCTCTCGCCCTACCACCTGGAGGGGGGCTGCGACGTCATCATGCAGATCGGCACCGCCAAGTACGGGGTACGCGACGCCGATGGCCGCATCGACCCGGCCAGACTGCGGGAGCTGGCCGCCCTGGACGGCGTGGGGGCCTTCGAGATCAAGCTTTCCCAGGGGGCCAAGCCGGGCAAGGGCGGCGTCCTGCTGGGGGCCAAGGTCACCGAGGAAATCGCCCGCATCCGCGGCATCCCCGTGGGCCAGGATTCGCTGTCCCCCAACCGCCACCCGGAAACCGGCAACATGGACCAGTTGCTCGACATGGTCCAGTGGATCCGGGAAATCACCGGCAAGCCGGTAGGCATCAAGACCGCCATCGGCGGCTGGGAATTCATGCACCTGCTGGTGGAGGCGGTGAGCCGGCGGGGGTTCCAGGCGGCCCCGGATTTCCTGGCCGTGGACGGCGGCGAGGGCGGCTCCGGCGCAGCACCCCAGGCCCTGGCCGACCACATGGCCCTGTCGATCCTGGAGGCGCTGCCCCGGGTGACGGACAGCCTCATCGAGTCCGGCCTGCGGCAGCGCATCCGCATCATCGCCTCCGGCAAGCTGGTGACTCCCGCCAAGGCCGCCTGGGCCCTGGCCTGCGGCGCTGATTTCGTCAATACGGCCCGGGGCTTTATGTTCTCCCTGGGCTGCATCCAGGCCCTGCGCTGCCACCAGAACACCTGCCCCACCGGCGTCACCACCCACGACCCCCGCCTGCAGCGGGGCCTGGTGGTGGAAGACAAGGCCGAGCGGGTGGCCGCCTACTGCCGCAACATGAACAAGGAGATCGACATGATCGCCCACTCCTGCGGCCTCAAGCATGCCCGGGAATTCAGGCGGGAGCACGTGCGCATCATGCAGGCCAACGGCAACAGCGAGGCCCTCAGCCGTCTGTTCCCCTATCCGGGTTAGGGCGGCGGGCGGACAGCGCCAGCCATAGCCCGCAGGCGACGATGACCGCCATGCCGGCGAAGGAAAAGGCGTCCGGCCAGTGGCCGAAGACGGCGGCGCCCAGCAGGGTGGCCCAGATCAGCTGGACGTAGATGAAGGGCGACAGCATGGAGGCCGGCGCGTGGCGGAAGGCCCGGGTGAGGAGGTAGTGGCCGCTGCCGCCGAGGAGGCCGAGGGCGCAGATGAGCAGGGCGTCGCCGGCGGGGATGGCGGGCAGGTCGCGCCAGAACCAAGGCAGCAGGGGGCTCATGCAGACGGTGCCGGCCAGGGCCGTGTAGAAGACCATGGTGACGGTGCGCTCCGTGCTCGCCAGTTGCCGGGTGAGGATCTGGTAGATGGCGTAGAAAGTGGCCGCCAGGAGGGCGAGAACGACGCCGGCCAGGGTGACGTAGCCCCCCGGCCGGGCGATGAGGAGCACCCCCAGGAAACCGATGACGATGGCGGCCCAGCGCGCCGGCGGCAGCCGTTCCCCCAGCCAGGGACCCGCCAGCAGGGCGACGATGAGCGGGGCGGAGAAGGCCACGGCGGTGGTTTCCGCCAGGGGCATGCGGGAGAGGGCGGCGATGCCGCACCCGGTGCAGCCGACCAGCATGAGGCCGCGCAGGGCCTGGGCCGGCAGGCGGCGGGTGGCAAGCAGGGTCCAGCCGTGGCGCGGTGCCAGGAAGACGACCATCAGCAGGCAATGCACCAGGTAGCGCGCCCAAACCAGGAGCGGCACGCTGTAGGTTGCCGCCAGATATTTGGCGGTGGCGTCCAGGGCGGCGAAGAAGAAGAGGGAGCAGAGGAGCAGCGCCATCCCCCGCAGGGGATGGGGGTCAACGCCCATCGATCCAGCCGTTGAAGAGGCTGCGGGCAGCGTCGATGACTTCGCCCGCCGTCAGGCCGATGGGGCCGGTACCCTGGGCGGCGAGCCGGTCCGCCGCGGCGCCGTGGAGGTGGACCGCCGCCAGGAGGGCGGCTTCCGCTGGCCAGCCCTGGGCGAGGAGGGAGAGGATGATGCCGGTGAGCACGTCGCCGGTACCGGCGGAGGCCAGCCCGGGGTTGCCGGTGGTGTTGATCCACCAGCGGCTCTTGGCGGTGGCGACGACGGTGCCGCAGCCCTTGAGGGCCACCAGGCTGTCCAGGCGCCAGGCGATTTCGGCGGCGGCGCCGATGCGGTCGGCCTGGACCTCGGCGGCGTCGCAATCGAGCAGGCGGGCGGCTTCGACGGGGTGGGGGGTGAGCAGCGTGGGGGCCTGGCGGGCGGCGACGGCAGCCTGCAGGGCGGGATCGAGGGCCACGAGGTTGAGGGCATCAGCATCGAGGACCAGGGGAATCTCGGCGTGGATGGCCCGGTCCAGCAGTTCGTTGGCCTGCAGGCTGCTGCCCAGGCCGGGGCCGCAGGCCAGCGCGGTGAGGCCCGCTTCGACCACGGCCTCGGGCCGGCGCAGCATGAGTTCCGGCTGCACCGGGTCCACCGTTGGACCTTGGGGGTCGAGGAGACCCAGGTAGACCCGGCCGGCGCCCAGCTTGAGGGCAGCCCGGCCGGCGAGGAAGGCGGCGCCGACCATGGAGTGGGCGCCGCCGACGACGCCGGCGGAGCCGAAGCTGCCCTTGTGGCTGTTGCGGCGGCGGGGCAGCAGGTGGGCGGCGAAAAGGGCCCGCTCCACCAGCTCCCCGTCCGGAGCCGCGATGGCTTCGGCCTCCAGGGCCAGGGGCGCGACACGCAGTTCGCCGCAGAGGTCGGGGCCGTCACCGGTGCGGAGCCCCGGCTTGCCGGCGATGAAGGTAAGGGTGTGGCTGGCGGCCGCGGCGGGTGCCCAGGCCCGGCCGCTGTCGGCGTCAAGGCCGCTGGGGGCGTCGAGGGCCAGCAGGGGGCAGCCGTCCCGCCGGCGCAGGGCATTGGCGGCGGCGATCCAGTCGGCGTAGACGCCTTCCGGCGCCCGGGCCAGCCCGATGCCGAAGATGCCATCGACGATCAGCCCCCAGCGCCCTTCTTCCGGGATCGCCGCCAGGCAGGCGCCGCCGGCCTGGAGGAAGCGTTCGCGGGCGGCGGCCGCATCGGCGGGCAGGCGGGCGGGGTCGGCGACGCAGACGACGCGCACGTCGAAGAAGCGTTCGCGCAGGAGCCGGGCCGCTTCCAGGGCGTCGCCGCCGTTGTTGCCGGGGCCGGCCAGGACGAGGATGGGCAGGCCGCCGTCGCCGGCCAGTTCGGCCCCCCAGGCGGCAGCGGCGGCGCCGGCCCGCTGCATCAGCGGTTGGTCGGCACAGGCGGTTTCGATCTGGCGGAGCGTGGGGCTGCGGTAGAGGGCGGTCATGGTGGGGGTAGGGGGTCAGGAATCGGCGGCCAGGCAGGCGCCGCGCTCAGCCAGCAGGTCGCGCAGGATGGAGCGATGGCAGCGGGCGGCATCGGCGCAATAGCAGCCGACGGAAAAATTGGTCTGGCGGGAGAGGGCGGCCAGGAGTTCGAGGGTATGGGCGTTTTCGGGCGTCGCCATTTCCGCCCGGTAGGCCTTGGCGAAGGCGGCCCATTCCGCCGCGCCGGCAGCCGCCTGGGCCTGCTTGACCAGGGCGGCGCTGGGGGCCAGGTTGGGGAACCACAGGTCGTACCAGTCGCCGCTGGCGAAGGTGCTCTTGGGCACGCCCCGGGGCGGTCGGCGGACCGTGCCGATGCGCAAGCCCTCGTCGGGAGCGCGGGGAGAGCCGAGACGGACGATGCGCAGGGTCATGGAACGATGGGGCGGTGATTGCCTTCGCCTATTATGCGCTTCGCAAGGCGAATCGTGGCGGCGTGGATGCGCACCGTGTCGTCGATGTGGCGGGCGTAGCCGCCCGCCATGGCGACGGCGACGGGGGTGCCCCGTTGCCGGCAGTGCTCGAAGACCATCCGGTCCCGTTCGGCGAGGCCGGCAAAGGTGAGGGCGAGGCGCCCCAGGCGGTCATCATGGTAGGGGTCGGCGCCGGCCAGGTAGATGACCAGGTCCGGCCGGGCAGCGTCGAAGGCGGTTTCCAGCCCCCAGCGCAGGCGCTCCAGGTAGGCGGCATCCGGGCAGCCATCGGGGAGTTCGATGTCGAGGTCGCTGGCGGCCTTGGCGAAGGGGAAATTGCGGGCGCCGTGGATGGAGAAGGTGAAGACGCTGTCGTCGCCGGCCAGGATGGTGGCGGTGCCGTTGCCTTGATGGACGTCGCAATCCGCCACCAGCACGCGGCGGGCGCGGCCCTCCGCCTGCATGGCCCGGGCCGCGACGGCGGCGTCGTTGAAGACGCAGAAACCCTCGCCCCGGTCCCGGTGGGCGTGGTGGGTGCCGCCGGCGAGATTGGCTGCCACGCCCTCGACCAGGGCGGCGCGGCAGGCGGCGAGGGTGGCCCCGGCCGAGCGGCGGGAGCGCTCGACCATGGCCGGGCTCCAGGGAAAACCGATGGCCTTCATTTCCCCTTCGTCCAGCCTGCCGCCGGCGACGCGGCGGACATACTCCGGCGCGTGGGCCCGGGCCAGTTCCTCGTCGCTGGCGGCCACCGGCAGGTGGAAGTCGGCTTCGGCGAAATCGCCGCTTTCCAGGAGCGTTGTCCGCAGGCGGGCGTACTTTTCCATGGGGAAGCGGTGGCCGGGCGGCAGGGGCAGGACGAAGACGTCGGTGTAGAAAAGCTTCACGGCCGGATATCGGGGCTGGCGATGTTCCCATTATCATGGCGCCTATGGCGAAACTGGAAATCACCACCACCGGCGACGGCCTGCGGCTGACCCTTTCGGGCCGGCTCGACGCGGCCGGCGTGGCGCCCCTGTGGGCCACGGCGCGCACCGCCTTGTCCGAGCACCCGCAGACGCCGGTGGCGGTGGATGGCGTCGCCGTGGATTATTGCGACGGCGCCGGCCTGGCCTTCCTGGTGGACCTGTTGCGCCAGGAACGCCCGCCCGGCGCGGCGGTGGCGGTGGTAGCGCTGCCGGAACGCTTTCAGCGGCTGCTTGCGCAGTTCGACCCGGCCGTCTTCCGGGAACCGCCACCGGCGCCGGTGGCCGACGATTCGCTGCTGCACCGCATCGGCCTCGCCTCACGCCGCATGGGCGAGGACATCCTGGCGCAACTGGCTTTCCTGGGGGAGGGTGCGGCCGCCCTGGCCGCCGCCGTCCGCCACCCGGACCGGGTGCGCTGGCGGGACGCCGTGGCCATTGCCGAGGAGGCCGGGGTCAATGCCCTGCCCATCGTCACCCTGGTGGCCTTCATCCTGGGCGTCATCTTCGCCTACCAGTCGGCCGTGGCCATGCGGCAGTTCGGTGCCGAGGTCTATGTGGCCGACCTCATCGGCATTTCCATGGTGCGGGAGCTGGCGCCCCTGATGACCGCCATCCTGCTGGCCGGGCGCTCCGGCGCCGCCTTCGCCGCGGAAATCGGCACCATGCGGGTCAACGAGGAGGTGGATGCCCTTACCACCTTCGGCTTCGACCCGGTGCGCTTCCTGGTGGTGACGCGGGTGCTGGCGGCCCTGGCGGTGACGCCCTTGCTGGCTATTTACGCCGACGTGGTGAGCATCCTGGGGGGCGGCCTCATCCTGCTGACCTTCCAGGTACCCCTGGTGACGTATTTCAAGGAGGTGTTCACCCTGGTCCAGATGAGCGACCTGCTGGGTGGCCTCTTCAAGTGCGGCGCGTTCGGCGTGGTCATCGCCGGCATCGGCTGCCTGCGCGGCCTGCAGACCGGGCGCGGGGCGGCGGCGGTGGGCATTGCCACCACCCGGGCGGTGGTCAGCGGCCTGGTGATGATCGTGCTGGTGGATGGCGCCTTCGCCATCGTCTATTACCACCTGGGCATATGAACGACGTGAACGACGCCCTGAAAGAAGTCCCCCCGGGGGACTCCGTCATCCGCGTCGAGGGGCTCACCGTCGGCTTCGGCGGGACGCCGCTCCTGAGGGACGTTTCCTTCGCCGTCGGCAGCGGCGAGGTGTTCGTCATCCTGGGGGGCTCCGGCTGCGGCAAGAGCACGCTCCTCAAGCACATGATCGGCCTGCAGCGGCCGATGGCGGGGCGCATCCTCATCGCCGGCGACGATATCGTCACGGCCGAGGGCGATGCCCGGCGGGCCATCCAGCGCCGTTTCGGCGTGGCCTACCAGGCCGGGGCGCTGTTCGGCTCCATGACGCTCCTGGAGAACATCTGCCTGCCGCTGCAGGAATACACCGCCCTGGCACCCGACGCCGTCGAACTCGTCGCCCGCATGAAGCTCTCCCTGGTGGGGCTGGCGGGCTTCGAGCAGCGCCTGCCGGCGGAGCTGTCCGGCGGCATGCAGAAGCGGGCCGCCATCGCCCGGGCCATGGCCCTGGACCCCGCCATCCTCTTCCTCGACGAGCCTTCGGCCGGCCTCGACCCCATCACCTCGGCGGAGCTCGACCAGCTGATCCTTCGCCTCGCCGCCAACCTGGGCATCACCTTCGTCGTCGTCAGCCACGAACTGGCCAGCATCTACGCCATTGCCGACCGGGTCATCATGCTCGACAGGCAGCGCCAGGGCATCATCGCCGCGGGTATTCCGGAAGAATTGCGGGATAATTCGCCGGACCCCTGGGTCAGGCAGTTCTTCAACCGGGAGCCGGTAGCCCCATGACCGCCAAGATGAACCATACCCGCCTCGGCGCCTTCGTCGTCCTGGCCGTCGCCCTTCTCGCCGCCCTGGCCATTTCCCTGGGGGGCGGCAACACCTTCCGCAAGAAGGTGACGGTCGAGACCTATTTCAACGAATCGGTGCAGGGCCTCGACATCGGCTCCAAGGTGCGCTACCGGGGCGTGGTCATCGGCGCGGTGAGCAGCATCAACTTCACTTACACCCGCTACGAGCAGGAGATTCCCCCTGCCGAGCGCAAGCAGTACGTGCTGGTGGAAATGGCAGTCTATCCCGACCTCCTGGGCACCGACGGCGCCGGGCGCGAGTTCGTGGATAAGCTGGTGGCCGACGGCCTGCGCATCCGCATGGCGCCCATCGGCATCACCGGCATCGCCTACCTGGAGCTCGATTTCAATCGGCGGGCGGCGGTGCTGCCCATCACCTGGGAGCCGGCCAACCTCTACATCCCGTCGGCCCGCAGCACGGTGCTCAATTTCATGGATGCGGCGGAACGCATCATTGCCCGCATCGCCACCCTGGACATCGAAGGGGTGATCGGCCATATCGACCAACTGGCGATGACCCTCAACCGCAAGCTCGAAGCCGTCGACGTCGACAAGCTGGGCAAGGATCTTTCCCTGGTGCTGGCCGAATTGCGGCGCACCCTGGCCGGCATCGACCGCCTCACCGGCAGCGAGGAAATGAAGGATGTGCCCGCCGATCTGGCCGCCACCCTGCGCCGCCTGCGGGAGGTGGCCGAAAGCCCCGAACTCCGGCGCACCCTGGCGGCCCTGGACCGCAGCACCCAGCGGGTCGACCGGGCCCTGGACGGCCGCGAGCAGGACATCGCCGACCTGCTTTCCAACCTTCGGGCCACCAGCGCCAACCTCAAGGCCCTTTCGGAAACCCTGCGCCGCGACCCCGCCGGCACCCTGCTGGCGGCACCCCCCAAACCGACGGATGCCTACAGCCGATGAAACGCCTCCTGCTTCCCCTGGCGATGGCCATCGCCGCCACCGGCTGCAGCCTCAGCCGCCCCGCCGCCGAGCGGCAGTCCTTCCTGCTCCAGCCCCGGCATCCCGCCGCGGCGGCAGGAAATGCCGTGGGAGCCGGGGTGCGGGTCGGGCGCATCGATGTCGCGGCACCCTTCGCCGGCCGCGGTTTCGTCTACCGGCGGGACGAGCAGCGTTTCGAGACCGATTTCTACAACGAGTTCGCCGCCGACCCGGCGGACATGGTGGCGGACGCGGCCGTGGACTGGCTGCGCCGCAGCGGCCGTCACGCCCCCGTGCTGGGGCCGCGCTCGCCCGGTCAGGTGGCCCTGCGGGTGGACGGGGAGATTGCCGCCCTGTACGTGGATTTCCGTGGCGACCCGGCCGCCCGGCTGGCGGTGCGCTGGCGTTTCAGCCGCGACGATGGGCCGGCGGCGGAGAAGGAGTGCGAAGCGGCGGTCCCCCTGGCTGCCCGGACTCCTGGCGGTGCCGCCCGGGCCCAGGAGGAAGCCCTGGCCCGGGCCCTGGCCTGCCTGGAAGCGAGCCTGCCGAATTAGGCGCTAATTGAGGGCAGCGGAAAGGGCGCGGCGGAATTCCCGCACCAGGTCGTCAAAGCGCTCGTCGGCTCCGAGGGCCGCGAAAATCTGCAGCATGGCCTTGCGCCCGGCCCCCTCGTCGAAGAAGCGGTCGCGGCGGACGACTTCGAGGGCGGCGGCCAGCGCCTCCCGGTAACGGCCAGTGGCGGCAAAGGCCTTGGAGAGCTCCAGGCGGCTGGCGTGATCGTCGGGATTGGTGGCCAGCTTCGCCTCCAGTGCCGCGGTATCGGCGCCGCCCGCGGCCAGGGCATGGCGGGCGCGCAGGGCCTGGGCCCGGGTTGCCTCGGCGACATACTCGGCGGCCAACACCTGGCCGGCTTCGTCGTTGCGGCCCAGTTGCAGGAGCAGGTCGGCGGCATCCAGGCGGGCCGCCTCGTCCTCGGGGTGCTCTCGGCTTTGCTGCACCAGCTTGGCCAGGGCCTCCTCCAGGCGGCCTTCGGCGGCGAGGGCGGCGGCTTCCTCCCGCAGCCCGGCCACCGGCGGCGGCAGCAGGCGGTCAAGGAAGGCGCGCACCTGGGATTCCGGCAGGGCGCCGTTGAATTCATCGACCAGTTGCCCACCGACCAGGGCCTTGACCGAGGGGATGCTGCGTACGCCAAAGTGCTGGGCAAGTTCAGGGTTTTCGTCGGAATTGACCTTGGCCAGCAGGAAGCGGCCGCCGTATTCCTCCGCCAGCTTTTCCAGCATGGGCTTGAGCACTTGGCAGGGGCTGCACCAGGGGGCCCAGAAATCGACGATGACTGGCACTTCGAGGGAGGGGCGGAAGGCCTTCTCCTCGAAATCCTCGAGGGAAACGTCAAATGCGTAGGCGGACATGGTCGTTGGCTTCTCGCGGGTCGGAGGGAAAAAATTCAAAGGGGTTTGCGCCTGGACGCAAACCCCTTCGTGGATTCTGGTGGGTGCTGAGGGGCTCGAACCCCCGACATCCAGCTTGTAAGGCTAGCGCTCTACCAACTGAGCTAAGCACCCTTGATTCAAGGCGCGCATTCTACCCAAAACTGGCCCACCGTGACACAGGATTAGTTGACGGCGTCCTTCAGGGCCTTGCCGGGGCGGAACTTGGGCACCTTGGCGGCCTTGATCTTGAGGGTGGCCCCGGTACGGGGGTTGCGGCCGGTGCGGGCGGCACGCTTGCCGACGCTGAAGGTGCCGAAGCCGACGAGGGTGACCGAATCGCCCTTCTTCAAGGCTGCGGAGACGGCATCGACGGTTGCATCCAGGGCGCGGCCGGCGGCAGCCTTGGAAATTTCGGCGGAAGCGGCGATGGCCGCGATGAGATCAGATTTGTTCATGGAGCCCCCTACGGTGAGTGTGTTGACAACCGGAAATAAACCTGCGGCGAAAGTTATATCGCCGCGGAAATCCTTGTGTCAAGCCGATTTTCCGGGGTTCTCCGGCGCCGTGCCCATGTCCGGGAAATGTCCCGGACATGGGCACGTTGCGAATCAATGGGTAACGACCGTTTGTGAAGGTACGGTCTCACCCGAAGCCGCCACCTCGGCCGGTGCCGCTTCGTCGTCCGCCAGGGCCTGGGGCGCCCGTTCCAGGGCGCGGTCGAGCACCTGATCGATCCACTTCACCGGCACGATCTCGATCTTGTTCTTGATGTTGTCCGGGATTTCGGTGAGGTCCTTGACGTTTTCCTCGGGGATGAGGGCCGTCTTGAGACCGCCCCGTACCGCCGCCAGGAGCTTTTCCTTGAGGCCGCCGATGGCCAGCACTTCGCCCCGCAGGGTGATCTCGCCGGTCATGCAGACATCGCAGCGGACCGGGATACCGGTGAAGGCGGAAACCAGGGCGGTGGTCATGGCGCCACCAGCCGAGGGCCCGTCCTTGGGGGTGGCGCCTTCGGGGACGTGAATGTGGATGTCGTGCTTGTCGAAGGCGTCGTCCTTGATGCCCAGGCGCTTGGCACGGGCACGCACGACGGAGCGGGCGGCTTCGACGGATTCCTTCATGACGTCACCCAGGGAGCCGGTGCGCAGGATGTTGCCCTTGCCGGGAATGGCCACGCACTCGATGGTGAGCAGTTCGCCGCCGACTTCGGTCCAGGCCAGACCGGTGACCTGACCGACCTGGTTTTCCTTCTCGGCCATGCCGAAGGTGTAGCGGCGCACGCCCAGGAACTTGTCCAGATTCTTGGCGTTGACCACCATCTTGCCGCTGCGCTTCTTGAGCAGCAGGGTCTTCACCACCTTGCGGCAAATCTTGGAGATTTCGCGCTCCAGGGCCCGCACGCCGGCTTCCCGGGTGTAGTAGCGGACAATGTCGCGGATGGCGGAATCGGTGACCGTCAGCTCGGTCTTCTTGACGCCATTGTTCTTCAACTGCTTGGGCAGCAGGTAGCGCATGGCGATATTGACCTTCTCGTCCTCGGTGTAGCCGGAGAGGCGGATCACTTCCATGCGGTCGAGCAGGGGAGCAGGGATGTTGAGGGTATTAGCGGTGGCCACGAACATCACGTCGGAAAGGTCGAAATCCACCTCGACGTAGTGGTCCTGGAAGGTGTGATTCTGTTCCGGGTCGAGCACTTCCAGCAGGGCGGAGGAGGGATCGCCGCGGAAATCCTGGCCCAGCTTGTCCACCTCGTCCAGCAGGAAGAGGGGATTGCGCACGCCGACCTTGGTCAGACTTTGCAGGATCTTGCCCGGCATGGAGCCGATGTAGGTGCGGCGGTGGCCGCGGATTTCGGCTTCGTCGCGGACACCGCCCAGGGCCATGCGCACGAACTTGCGATTGGTGGCCTTGGCGATGGATTGGCCCAGCGAGGTCTTGCCGACGCCCGGGGGGCCGACCAGGCAAAGAATCGGTGCCTTGACCTTGTCGACCCGCTGCTGCACGGCGAGGTATTCGACGATACGCTCCTTGACCTTCTCCAGGCCATAGTGGTCGGTGTCGAGCACCTTCTCGGC
This sequence comes from Rhodocyclaceae bacterium, assembly GCA_036732025.1. Taxonomy (GTDB): domain Bacteria; phylum Pseudomonadota; class Gammaproteobacteria; order Burkholderiales; family Rhodocyclaceae; genus SSSZ01. The sequence continues at coordinate 93,607 of DAINDE010000006.1, read as the reverse complement.
TTCGCGCAGATCCTTGCTGATGCGGGTCTTCTTGCGCCAGGGCAGGCCGATGAGGGTCTCGATGAAATTGCGCACCACCGTAGCCTCGGCGGACATGGGGGACATCAGCTTGAGCTTCTTCAGCTCGCCCTGGGCCTTGGCCAGGCCTTCCTTGCTCATGCCGGCGGCCTTGATCTTCTTGTCCAGCTCTTCCAGATCAGCGCCTTCCTCGCCCTCGCCCAGTTCCTTCTGGATGGCCTTGACCTGCTCGTTCAGGTAGTACTCGCGCTGGCTTTTTTCCATCTGGCGCTTGACGCGGCCGCGAATGCGCTTTTCCACCTGCAGGATGTCGATTTCGGATTCGAGCTGGGAGAGCAGGCGGTCGATGCGCTCATGGACGCTCTCCATTTCGAGGATTTCCTGCTTCTGCTCCAGTTTCAGGGGCAGATGGGCGGCAATGGTGTCGGCCAGACGGCCGGCGTCCTCGATACCGGAGATGGAAGACAGCACCTCCGGCGGAATCTTCTTGTTCAGCTTGACGAACTGGTCGAACTGGGCGACCACGGCCCGGCGCATGGCCTCGATCTCATGGTCTTCCACGCCCGCCTGGGGCAAGGGCGTGGCGGTGGCCATGAACATGGCGGGCTGCACCTCGATGCTGTCGACACGGGCGCGCTGGGTGCCCTCCACCAGCACCTTGACGGTGCCGTCCGGCAGCTTGAGCATCTGCAGGATGTTGGCCATGCAGCCGATGCGATAGAGATCTTCCGGCTCCGGTTCGTCCTTGGCGGCGGATTTCTGGGCCACCAGCAGGATGCTGCGCCCGGATTCCATGGCGGTCTCGAGGGCCTTGATGGATTTCGGGCGGCCGACGAAGAGGGGGATGACCATGTGGGGGAAGACCACCACGTCCCGCAGGGGCAGCAGGGGGAGTTCGACGGTTTCCGGGAGCGCGTTGGGGCTGGACATTATGGCGATGCCTTATGAAATAGGTACGTAGCCCCGAAGTGGGGGCGGAAAACCGCTTTTCAAGCCCCCGGCTCAGTTGGAGCCGGAGACCTTCGGCTGATCGGCGTAAATGAGCAGGGGCTGGGAGTCGCCGGTGATCATGTTCTCGTCGATGACCACCTTTGTGACATTCTCCATGCCCGGGAGTTCGTACATGGTGTCGAGCAGCACCTGTTCGAGGATGGAACGCAGGCCGCGGGCACCGGTCTTCCGCTCCAGGGCCTTGCGGGCAATGGCGGAAAGGGCGGAGGGGCGGACTTCCAGCTCGACGTCTTCCATGGCGAAGAGCTTCTGGTACTGCTTGATGAGCGCATTCTTGGGCTCGATCAGGATCTGCACCAGTGCGGCTTCTTCCAGCTCGGTGAGGGTGGCCACCACCGGCAGACGGCCGATCAGTTCGGGGATGAGGCCGAACTTGATGAGGTCTTCCGGCTCGACGGTGCGCAGGACTTCGCCGACGGCCTTCTTGTCTTCCTTGCTCTTGACCTGGGCGCCGAAACCGATGCCGCCCTTTTCGGAGCGGTTACGGATGATCTTCTCCAGGCCGTCGAAGGCGCCACCGCAGATGAACAGGATGTTGGTGGTATCCACCTGGACGAAATCCTGATTCGGATGCTTGCGGCCGCCCTGGGGCGGGATGGAGGCGATGGTACCCTCGATCAGCTTCAGGAGCGCCTGCTGCACGCCTTCGCCCGACACGTCGCGGGTGATGGAGGGATTGTCGGACTTCCTGGAAATCTTGTCGATTTCATCGATGTAGACAATGCCCTGCTGCGCCTTCTCGACTTCGTAGTCGCACTTCTGCAGGAGCTTCTGGATGATGTTTTCCACGTCTTCGCCGACGTAGCCGGCTTCGGTCAGCGTGGTGGCATCGGCCATGACGAAGGGCACGTTGAGCAGCCGCGCCAGGGTCTGAGCGAGCAGGGTCTTGCCCGAGCCGGTGGGGCCGACGAGCAGAATGTTGCTCTTGGCCAGTTCCACGTCATCGGCAGTCTTGCCGTGGTGGCGCAGGCGCTTGTAGTGGTTGTAGACGGCCACCGAGAGGATGCGCTTGGCGACGTCCTGGCCGATCACGTACTGATCCAGGATGGTGCAGATTTCCTTCGGGGTGGGCAGGTCGGAGCGCTCGCCCTTGCCGCCTTCTTCCGGGAGTTCGTCACGGATGATGTCGTTGCACAGTGAGATGCACTCGTCGCAGATGAAGACCGACGGGCCGGCGATGAGCTTCTTCACTTCGTGCTGGCTCTTGCCGCAGAAGGAGCAGTAGAGCAGTTTTTCCTGTCCGCCTTTAGACATCTGTTTCCCCTTGCAAATTACCGAATCAAGTCGTTTCCCGGCGCGTCAGGACCTTGTCGATGAGTCCATATTCTGCCGCTTCCTGGGAGGAAAGGAAATTGTCGCGATCCGTATCCTTCTCGATGCGATCGAGCGGCTGGCCGGTGTGCTCCGCCATGATGCGGTTGAGTTTGTCCTTGATGGACAGGATCTCCTTGGCATGGATGGCGATATCGGAGGCCTGGCCCTGGAAGCCTCCCAGGGGCTGGTGGATCATGACACGGGAGTTGGGCAGGGCGAAGCGCTTGCCCTTGGCGCCGGCGCACAGCAGGAAGGCGCCCATGGAGGCGGCCTGGCCGATGCAAAGGGTGGAAACGTCCGGCTTGATGAACTGCATGGTGTCGTAGATCGACATGCCGGAAGTCACCGACCCGCCCGGGGAGTTGATGTAGAAGTAGATGTCCTTGTCCGGGTTTTCCGCTTCGAGGAACAGCAACTGCGCCACCACCAGGTTGGCGGAGGCGTCATTGACGGGGCCGACGAGAAAGATGACCCGCTCCCGCAACAGCCGGGAGTAGATGTCGTAGGCGCGTTCGCCGCGCCCGCTGGTTTCGATCACCATGGGCACCAGGCCAAGGCCTTGCGGTTCCCAGTTGCTGCCGTGTTCGATGCTCATGTCGGCCCCTTGTCGCATTTCAGACGTTTGTCGCTTTCGTTACTCAGGCCTTCTGGCCCATGAGTTCGTCAAAGTTCGCTGCCTTGTCGGTGACCTTGGCCTTGGCCAGGACCCACTCGACCACGTTGTTTTCCAGCACCACGCTTTCCACTTCGCCCAGGCGCTGCGGTTGGGCGTAGTACCAGCGGACCACCTCTTCCGGATGCTCGTAGCTCTGGGCGGTTTCCTCGATCAGGGCCTTGACCTGCTCGGGCTTCGCCTGGAGCTGCTCCGTCTTTACCACTTCAGCAAGAATCAGGCCAAGAGAGACGCGGCGCTTGGCCTGGTCGGCGAACCATTCGGGCTGGATGGGGAAATCCTTGGTCTTCATGCCGCGCTGCTCCATATCCTGGCGGGCGGCCTGCATGAGGCGCTGGATTTCCATTTCGACCAGGGCGTTCGGCACGGCGATGGGGTTGGCCTTGAGCAGCGCTTCCATGACCTGGTCCTTGACCTTGGTCTCGATGCGGCGCTTCACTTCGCGCTTCAGGTTGCCTTCGATCTCGGCGCGCATCTTGGTGACGTCCCCTTCGGGGATGCCCATGCTCTGGGCGAATTCGGCATCCACCTCGGGCAGTTTGGGGCCGGTGACCTGCTTGACGGTGATTTCGAACTGGACGGCCTTGCCGGCCAGATCCTTGGCGAAATAATCCTCCGGGAAGGTCATGTCGAAGGTCTTTGATTCACCGGCCTTGAGGCCTTCCACAGCCTTCTCGAAATCGGCGAGCATCATGCCCTGGCCGAGGACGAAGGGATAGTCGCTGGCCTGGCCGCCCTGGAAGGGCTCGCCGTCCTTCTTGCCCAGGAAGTCGATGACCACGCGGTCTTCCTTGGCGGCGGCACGGTCCACGGTCTCATAGCGGACGCGTTGCTTGCGCAGGATGTCCAGGGTCTTGTCCACTTCGGCGGCGCCGACTTCCAGGGTCGGACGCTCGACTTCGGCGCCGCTCAGGTCGCCCAGGGCGATGGTCGGATAGACCTCGAAGATGGCGGAGAATTCCAGATGGGTGGTGCTTTCGGTGGTCTTCGGCTCGATGCGCGGGTAGCCGGCGACGCGCAGTTGCTGGCTGCTCACCGCTTGGCCAAAGGCCTCGTCGAGGGCTTCGGACAGCACTTCATGGCGGGCCTGGTCGCCGTACTGCTGCTTGAGGATGCTGAAGGGCACCTTGCCCGGGCGGAAGCCGGACATCTTGACGTTCTTGCCCATGCGGCGCAGGCGCTGTTCCATGTCCTTCTCGACATCGGCGATGGCGATGGAAAGGTCGATGCGGCGTTCCAGTTCGTTGGCTTGTGCGGGGGTCGCTTCCATGAGAATTCCTTGTGACTACGAGCCGAAAAAGAAAGCTGACGATTCTATCACGGCCTTTCCGGCGACGATGATCTCTTGCCTTCAATGAAATATAGACACAGGCGGAGAGTTTTGGCTAAAATGCGCGCCTTCGCTGATCGGCCGGAAACGGCCATCTGCCGATGGCGGCATTAGCTCAGTTGGTAGAGCACTGGATTGTGATTCCAGGTGTCACCGGTTCGATCCCGGTATGTCGCCCCACCAATAAGTAACACGCCGCACCATGCGGCACACGAAACCCCGGCACCGCAAGGCTTCCGGGGTTTTTTGTTGCACCATACAGCACCATGGAAAAGCATCCGTGTACCATCAATTGAGGGTACACCAGGGGGTAGACGTGTACCCTCCGGAAGCGTATACCTTCACTTATGACAGTTGGAGGTATGGAATGACCATCGGAAATCTGACGGCGGTTGCGGTGAAGCAGGCCAAGCCTGCCGACAAGCCCTACAAAATGACCGACGGCGGGGGAATGTACCTGCTGGTTGACGTAAAGGGCGGCAAGTACTGGCGGTTCAATTACCGCTTCGCCGGCAAGAGCAAGACGCTCGCCCTGGGCTCCTATCCTCTGACCAGCCTGGCTGAGGCCCGAGAAGGCCGCGACAAGGCCCGCAAGCTCCTGGAGCAGAACACCGACCCCGGCATGGTCAAAAAGGTCGCCAAGCTGACCGCCCACCATGCGGCGGAAAACAGTTTCGAGGCCGTGGCGAGGGAATGGCAGGAGAAGTTCAAGTCTTCCTGGACGGAACAGACGGCAAACAAGAACCTGCGTATCCTGGAAGTCAACGCTTTCCCCTGGATCGGCCATCGCGCCATCGATGATCTCAAGGCCCCCGAGCTGCTCGCCGTCATTCGCCGTATCGAGGCCCGGGGCTTGATCGATACCGCCCACCGGCTACGGATGACCGCCGGCCAGGTGTTCCGCTATGGCATCGCCACTGGCCGCTGTGATCGCAACATCGCCGCCGACCTGAGCGGCGCCCTGGTGCCGTTGAAGAAGACCCACTTTGCCGCCATCACCGACCCGGCGAAGTTCGGCCAATTGCTGCGGGATATTTGGGGCTACGAAGGGCAATTCTCCACCTCCTGCGCCTTCAAGCTGTCAGCACTGTTTGGCCTGCGACCCGGAGAGGTCCGGGGCCTGGAGTGGTCCGAAGTGGACGTCGACAACGCCCTGATCCGCATCCCCCTGGGCAAAATGAAAAGCCGGCGCCTGCATACCGTTCCGCTGTGCCGTCAGGCCCTGCAGATCATCGAAGAACTCAAGCCCTTGACCGGGGGAGGGCGCTTCTGTTTCCCGGGCATGCGCATGAACGACCGGCCCATGTCAGAGAACACCATCAATGCCGCCCTTCGGCGCCTGGGGTACGACACCAAGAACGAGCAGACCGCCCACGGCTTCCGCAGTTCGTTTTCCACCATGGCCCACGGGTCTGGCCTGTTCCGTTCCGAAGTGGTCGAAATCCAGTTGGCCCACAAGCACGGTGACGCCGTGCGGCTGGCCTACGACCGGGGCGAGTACCTGGAAGAGCGGCGCCGGCTCATGCAATGGTGGGCCGACGAGTGCGACCGCATGAGGGAAGGCGCCAAGATCATCCCGCTATCGGGAAAAACCGCCGCGTGACGGTATCACGCAGCGGGCCGCCAAGGTGGGGAAGCACCGAGGCGACCCTACCAATCATCACTATCAAGGAGTGAATCATGGCAAAGACAGAATTTACAGCACCGACGATAAATGATCCTCAATTTGATCGATCCTGCCTGGAGGAAAAGGTGGCCGCGGCCTTAGCCTGTCTCCAAGAACTCATGGAAGAGAACAGTCACAACACAGCCCTGTCCGGTGCGGTTGTCGACGCACTCGCGGGCGTTGAGGAAGCCGGAATTGGCCGTAGTCTAGCGATTATTCTAGAGAATCGGATTTCCAATATCTTCCTTGTCATGCAACTCAAAAAGTATCTGACAGCCATCCTCAACGAGGTTGCCGATCAGCCGCTACCAAACGATTCCGTGGCGGCCTAACCGCGTACGCCACTCCCTAGCCCGGCCAGGCGAACGGCGGCCCCTTCACCGCCTGGGAGTGGCTCCTTTTTGAAGGAGCACTTGAAGGAGTGCCGAATGGCAAATTTTGCATTCAAGGCCGTCAGGCGTGACTTTCTGAAAAGTCTCCTGTACAAAATTCGACCGCAACTTCCGCGAGACCGCATTGAATTTTTCCTGCGCGAGTGTGAGCGGGAAATCGAGCTCTGGGAAAGACGGTGGCCAGCAGCGCTGGAAGTGATTCGCCCCGAGTTTTCGGAGCGATTAGAGGCTATAGCCGATCTATCCTATCGCCTTCGTGCGGAAATCTGGCGGCTTGGCCCAGCAGAAAAGCATTTGTTTTTTGCGGAATTGATTATGGGGCCGGATCGAATGGCAACTGGTCGCGAAGTTGATGTCGCCGCAGAATCCATGGTCAGCCAATTGAATGGAGTCCTACAGGCAGCACAGCACTGTAACGACCCCTGGGATAGACCGCTTACGGACTTGCGAGCACTCGATTTGGCGCGAAGTGTCGTGAGATGCTATGTCACAGCTTTTCGACGCATGCCTTCGGAAAATCCAAAGGGGGTGTTTTCCGAGTTTGTCGCAGAGATAACGGAAAACGACCTGGCGAACCGACAGTTGAGAATTTCTCGCAGAGCCATCGAAAAGGCCAACATTGCAAACAGGATCTGGCTGGATGATCTACTGAACAATGATGAGCCGCTGTGTGTTATCAACAATCAAAAATTAAGATAAAAAGCGGCACAGAACGGTAATAGCGCCGGTAGCACACTGCACCCATGCGTTGTAAGCCTCACCACCCCGGCGAGGCTCTCCCCAAAAAGGTGAAAGCATGGCTAAGTGCTCCGATCCGGCGGCCGACTTCGATAGCAAGCCGGATTCCGCCCTGGTGGACGACAAAACCGTCGCCGCCGTCTTTGGTATCCATAGAAACTCGGTTTGGCGCCTCGCCCGTGAAGGCAGGCTGCCAGCCCCGGTCCGCGTCACTAACCACACGACCCGCTGGCGGGTGGTGGATCTCCGCAAGGCCCTGGCATCCCTTACACCGGCCTAAAGGGAAACGCTATGGCCCAAAAAAACAAGGCCCGCCGGAAGGCAGGCCAAAAACATCTCTACACCGACGATTATCTGCAATCGGCATATCTGGTCAAAGATTCGCGGCACGACCGCCGGCAGAAACGCACCTGGAAGCGGGGGCGCAAATGATGAAGCGTGTCAAAGCCGGGATGCTTGTCGATGCTCTGGTATCTCATCTTCGCCTGCATGGCGTCCCGGATATCTCCCCGCAAACCGTCGCGCTGTCTCCGGTCCGTTGCTCGCTTGGCGGGCTTGAGATCATGTGGTGCAAGAAGGCCCGACCGTTCAAGGGCAAAAAGCCGTGCCAGTTGATTGACATTTGGGTATCCGGCGGCGAGAAGGTCTTTTCCGCGTCGTTTTATCCTCTTGATGTCGTCAAATTCAAGGCGGGGCGATGGGCGGATGACCTTCTGAATGCCCTATGGGCAATGGAAGATTCCGCATGACCCCCGCGGAAAAATTCCTATCCCGGGTCGAAGGCGTCCGCCAGACCGGCCCGGGCCGCTGGGTTTTCAAGGTGCCCACCCGCAAGGACAAGCACCCCTCCGGTAGTGCCCGGGAATTGGAGGATGGTCGGCTGCTGGTCTACGACTTCGCCGGGGATTCGGCCCCTGAAATGCTGGCCGCCGTGGGGCTCACCCTAAACGACCTCTACCCCGAGCAAGTGACGGCCCATGGCAAGCCCGAGCGCCGCCCGTTCATCGCCACCGATGCCTTGCGCTGCGTTGCCTTCGAGGCCCTGGTCTGCGCCGCTGCTGCGACCGCCATGGCGTCCGGCGAGCACCTATCGTCAGTGGATCGCGAGCGGCTCATGCTCGCCGCTGAACGACTCAGCGCCGCCGCCGGAAAGGTGGGGCTATGAGTAACGTCACCAACCTGGAAAAAGCCGCGGAAAAGCTCGCCAAAAAGGGGAAGCGCCGCAGCTCGCTGGGGCCGTCTGCCGGGGCCTTTGATGCCAACGGCCGCCGCGTCATTCGCCATGACCCAGGACGCCTGCCCGAGATTCTGGACGAGCTGGGCGCCGCCTTGGCGGAAGCCGGCGGAAACCTGTTCGTCTATACCGACCGCCTCACCCGCATCTACACCGCCAGCGAATCGGCCCAAGGAGGTGTCTCCCGGCCCCGTGGTGCCCTGATCCTGCATCCGGTGGATGGTGCACATCTGGTCGAACTGGCGACCCGCGCCGCTCTGCATGAGCGGTACGACTCCCGCAGCGAGGGCTACCGGATTTGCGATTGCCCCCGGCGGGCCGTGGAGAGTTATCTTTCCCGCGGATCGTGGCCGGAACTGCGCACCCTAGCTGGCATCGTGGAGACCCCCACGGCGACCCCGCAGGGCAGGGTTCTCGATCAGCCGGGCTACGACGAGGAAACCGGGCTGTTTCTCGCGCTGGGCAGCATTCCCGGTTACGAGGCGCCGCCGGCCAAACCCTCCATGAAGGCAGCGAGCGCCGCCGCTGCCCGCCTGCTGGCCATGGTGAGCGAGTTCCCCTTTGTGGACGATACCGATAAGAGCGCCTTCCTGGGCGGCGTGCTGACCGGGCTCCTGCGCCGCATGCTGCCGGCGGCCCCCATGATGGCCGTTACCGCCCCGACGCCGGGTACAGGCAAGACCCTCATAGCCGAGACGTTCGCCATCATCGCCACCGGCCGGCGGGCCAGTGTCCTCTCCCTGGGGCATGACGAGGCTGAAACGGAAAAGCGCCTAGCCGGCGTGCTCATGGCCGGCGATGCCTGCATTGCCCTGGACAACATCGAGCGGCCCTTGAAGGGAGATTTGCTGTGCCAGGTCCTCACCCAGCAATTCGTCCGCCTGCGGCCTCTGGGGGCCAGCGGCATGGTCAGCATTCCGACCCATGCCTTGATGGTCGCCACGGGCAACAACCTGGCCATCGTCGGCGACCTCAAGCGCCGGGTTTCACTGATCCGCATGGATGCGGGCCAGGAGCGGCCCGAGCAACGCAGCTTCGCCCGGGACCATCTGGAAGACGTTTTCGCCAAACGAGGGGAGTTGATCCGGGACGCCCTGACCATCTTCCTCGCCTATCACGCCGCCGGATCGCCCACCGTTCCAGGGCTGCATCCGCTGGGTGGGTTTGAGCTGTGGGATCGCATGGTCCGCCGGCCGCTGGTCTGGCTGGGCCTGCCCGACCCCCTCAAGGCATCCGAAGGCCTGCGGGACCAAGACCCGGATATCGAGGCCATGCGCCTGTTGTTCTCTTCCTGGTTCGAGCTTTTCGGCGACGAGGGCAAGACCGCGGCCGATGCTGTGGCCGCTGGCATGGAGACCAAGCCCATGAGTGGCGACTACGTGCAGCCGGAATTACGCGATGCCCTACAGCTGGTGTGCAGCGAGAAGCCCAACACCCGCCGCCTTGGTTATTGGCTCAAGGCCCACCGCGATCGGATCTGCGATGGCTTCACACTCAAGCAAGCCGGCACCGCGGGACGCATGAAACTGACCCGCTGGCAGGTAGTTTGTGCGGGTGATGGCGAATCATCACCCGCAAGCAAGGAAGGCGCTTGAACATGGCCAAAACCCCGACCGTTACATCGTTCCCGCTGTTTCCCCCACTCCCCTTTCCATGTGCATTGCGGGTGAAGCGGGTGATGTTCACTACAACGTGCGGAAAGTGTCAGAAGAAGGAAAAGACAGTTAACGGCAATGGGCTGGAATATCACCCGCTTCACCCGCATCACCCGCAGCTACCACCATACGGGTCCTCCCCGACTCAACCAGACGCGGGTAATTCGCACCTCGATTGGCCGGCAGTCACGAACCCTTCACCAGGGGGTTATATGGGCTGCTGGCACCACCCCTAACTGAAAGGAAATCATATGATCCAAGAATCGGTACTTCGCGCCCGCCGCAAGATTGCCCCCCCGCTGGAAATTAAGGAGACGAACCTCGGGGCAGAGGCCATGCGGGGATTCCATGAAGGTTACGGGATGGCAGCGAGCAAGGCGGTTATCGAAATCACTCAGCCGGCGCTGGATTTCATTGGCGCCATCCTCGAATCGTCCGATGACCCCGACTACAGCATCGGAAAGCTGCTGGGCTACCTGCGCTACTACGAGGAGCTGATCAGGCATATCCCGGAGGTGGCCGAATGATTCCGGCGATTGGAGGGGCGGTTCTGGATGCGCTCGCCACTCTTGGCAGACTGGCGTCGGCGGCGGGCCGCAATATCCGCCTGACGCGGCTTGAAGATCTGGAGGTTGCCGACCCGGGAAAGGTTGGAGCGGAAATCGTCAATGAGTTCATTCGCGGTTTCCGGGTGAAGTCCAACATTGGTGACGCCAAGCGCTATCTATTCGACGTGTCGAAGCAGGTGAACTATGCGACGGCCGTGGCCCTGACGAGAACCGCCAGGCGTTTGGTTCCGATCATGGAGAACGCGGTAAGGGCCGCGTTCGATAAGCCAACCCCATTCACGGTTCGCGCATTCGGGACCACGCCAGCCACCAAGAACAACCTGACCGCCACCCTCTTCATCAAGGATCGCCAGGCCAGATACCTACGAATCGGGATAACTGGCGGTGCCCGCAGCCAAAAGGCATTTGAAAAGCGCTTGGCCAGCGAAGCAAAGACCGACGGCTACTGGGTTCCCGGCAAAGGGGTGAAACTCAACGCCTTCGGCAATTTGACGCCATCGCAGATTTCCAGCATCGCCGCCCGTCTGCAAAAGTCCGGAAGGTATGAAGAGGTATTTGTTGGGGCGCCTGGGAACAGCAAACAGTACCCCTTCGGCATTTGGGCGCGTCCAAAGCGAGGGCGCCGCCCTGGGGTAACTGCGCTGCAGCCGCTTCTTATTCGGGTACGCCGCCCCAGCTACCGACCCCGCTTCGACTTCCAAGGAGTAGCGCGTCGGCATGCCGGGCCAATCTTCGACGCGGAATTCCGCGTCGCATTTGCCAATGCGATGAGCCGGGTAAGGCCGATCGCGAAGGTGACGCTGTGACTGATCGCGACGGGTCCTCCCTGGCCTATTCCACCGCGGGTAATTCGCACCGCGCTGGGTGGGTAGGCAGTAGCCCCAATCCATAGTGCACTAAACGGGTGACTTTATGACCTTTGCCACCGATTTGAACCGCAGCGCCGCCAAGTCTGGCGAATCGCTCCCACTGGCCTTTGAGTCAAGTTCGACTGAACTCGCCGGTATCCGCGTGCTGCCTGCGCAGTTTGCCAAGCTCATGGGGGTCTCGAAACAGGCCGTTACCGAGTGGAAGAAGGCCGGCCGCATCACCATCGGCATCGACGGTCGCATTGACCCGCGCCAGGCTGTGGCCCAGCTCCTACGGTCCGGCGACCCGCGCCGCCTGCGGTCGAAGATCCTAGCCCCGCTGATGGATGAGGTGCACAAGCGGGACCGCCGTATTCGAGAGCTCACCGAAGCCCTGGCCACAACTCAGGAAAACTCCGAATTCCACGAAGGATCGGCCGGCGAGTTGTTGGACATCCTCAACATTCTCCGCCTGGAGGTGGAAATGAGCTGGGAGCGCATCCGTGAGCTGCCGGCCGATGCAGGCCGCGCCGCGATCATCGCTTGGCTTGACTTTGTCCTACAGCGAGGCACTGGCAGCGGTTCCACCATTCTGGAATTCGCCCAGCCTGAGCGCAGCGAGGAAGAAAGAGGGGAGGGGGCTTGCGATGGCTGAAATGGCCAAAACGAGCGCTGATTACCTGGTGGCCATGCTGGCCGACGCGGACCTGGCCGCCGTCGCATGGATCGTCGATGCGGCCCGGCGGGCGGTATCGCAGCAGATCAGCCTGCAGGCCGCGGCCGGTTTGGCGCCTACCCCAGCCAGACGCCGCCGCGGCTTGCGTGACCACTACCTGCTGGTGGCCGCCCTGAACCTCACGGGCGGGCCAGCGCCAGCAACCCCGCTGAAGTTGCACCGTGAGGTTGAGCGGTACCGCCGCGAGTACAGCGGCCCCTGGGGGAGCCTGCGCGAGCCGCCAGCCGCCGCCGCCAGTTATGAAAAAGCTTTGTTCTGGTCGTTCCGCCATGGTGGCCTGCCGGACTCCCCCCAGGGCCTCGGCAAAATCATCCGTGGGGCGTGGGAGATGGAAACCGAAATGCAGAATCGCGTTTCTGAAACGAATCTGGCCGTGCGTGGTTTCTAGGCGGCCTATTGCCGGCTGTGAGGCGTCCTTAGGATGAAAGCGTCGTCACCCCCGCGAACCTCACACGAAAGGACCCACCCATGATTGCTCGTCGAAACGCCGCATCCAGCGACGATATGCCGCTGACCAACTTCCCCGCCACGGCCGCCGCCCTGGGCATTACGCCCCGCGAAGAACGCCGCTACTCGCTTTCCCGAGTCCTCGCCGCCTGCGCCGATGGCAAACCCCTTACCACCGGCTACGAGGCCGAAGTCGACCAGCAGTGCCGCCGCACCTATGGCCGCGATCCCGGCCCGGGTCGGGCGATGGTGCCCACCGGCCTGCGCATGACCCGGGATCTCACGGTCGCCACCGCCGCCGCCGGGGGCTACCTGGTCGGCACCGATAACCTGGGTGGCAGTTTCATCGATCTGCTGCGCAAGCGGCTGGTCCTGGGCCAGTTGGGCGCCACGGTAATGCCCGGCTTGACCGGCAACGTCACCATTCCCAAGCAGGTGGCTGCGGCGACTGCGAATTGGCTGGCCAACGAGGCCACGGCCATTACCGAGAGCCAACAAACCATCGGGCAATTGATGCTGACCCCGAAGACCGTCGGCGCTTACACCGAATACAGCCGCCAGCTCCTGTTGCAGTCCAACCCATCCGTGGACGCGATGATCGCCAACGACCTGTCCAAGGTGCTGGCCCTGGCCATCGATAGCGCAGCCCTGACCGGCACCGGAACCGGCGGCCAACCAACTGGCTTGCTCAATACGGCCGGCATCGGCTCGGTCACCGGCACCACCCTGGGCTACGCCGGCCTGATCGAATTCCAGACCGACACCGCGGACGCTCTCGAAGACGCCAGCCGCGCCGGCTACCTGGCCACCCCGGCCGTGGCGGCACTGCTTGCCCAGCGCCAGCGCTTCACATCCACTGATTCGCCGCTTTGGGAGGGGAACATTCGTGACGGCACCATCGCCGGTTTCCGCGCCATGACCTCCAACCAGGTGCCGGCCTCCACCATGATCTTTGGTTCGTGGGAACACCTGCTGCTGGGCGAATGGGGCTACCTTGAAATTGCCGTGGACCCCTATACCGGCTTCAAGTCCGGGATCATCGGCTGTCGTGCCCTGCAGTCGGTGGACGTCGGTGTTCGCCAGGCGGGCTCCTTCTCCGTGGCGACCTCGATTTCCTGAACCCCGGGTGCACCACCGCCAAAATCAAGCGCGACGAGGACGGCAACGTCGTTTCCAGCGAACAGCTTGAGGTTGATGTGCCGGCTTGAACAGTAATGGGCGACGCAAGGGCGAGATAGCCTGGCCATAGCGCTTGCGCCGCCGGTACGGTTGATCCCGTATCGTTTCGATGACACCCATGGTCAGGCACCGGGGCGGTGAGACTCTACCCATCTCGCCGCGCCGACCCCCGGCCGCGTCCTCTCCTGGACGTGGTATGGTCGGCAACCTCGACACGGGATCGAACCGTTGCACATTTGCCACGCCAAACCCATGAAGGTACACGAAAGGGTATATTAATTTTCCGAATCGGCTGTATTTGCTGTGGCACAATGGATTACAGACTAATTGCGATCCCGGTATGTGCCCCAGATTCAAACAAAAAACCGGCCTCTGGCCGGTTTTTTGTTTCCCGTGCCGTAGCATCAGCGCGGCAGTTCTTCTTTCCGCAGCATGAAAACGTACTGGTCGCCGCCGCTGGTTTCCAACCAGGTGAAGGGGGTGTCCGGGTAGGCTGCCTCCAGATCGTCGCGGTTGTGGCCGATCTCGACCACCAGCAGGCCGCCGGGATTGAGGTGATCGCGGGCTTCCCGCAGGATGATGCGGGTGGCGTCGAGGCCGTCTTCGCCAGAGCCCAGTGCCATTTCCGGCTCGTGCAGGTATTCCGGCGGCAGGGCGGCCACTGATTCGGCATTGACGTAGGGCGGATTGGAGAGGATCAGGTCGTAGCGTTGCCGGGCGACATTGGCAAAAAGATTGGAGTGGATCAGGTTGACCCGGCTGGCGAGGCCGTAGTCGTCCACATTGCGCTGGGCCACGGCCAGGGCGTCGGGCGACAGGTCGATGGCGTCAACCTTGGCTTCCGGAAAGGCGAGGGCGGCGAGAATGGCGAGGCAGCCGGAGCCCGTGCACAGGTCGAGGACGCTGCCCACGGCCCAGGGGTCTTCGACCCACGGCGCCAATTGCTCCTGGAGTAGTTCGGCGATGAAGGAACGGGGGACGATGACCCGTTCGTCTACATAGAAGCGATGGTCGCCAAGCCAGGCTTCGCGGGTGAGGTAGGCCGCCGGGATGCGCTCCTCGATACGCCGGTGCAGGACCTTGAGCAGCCGGTACTTCTCGTCGTCGAGGAGGCGGGCGTCGAGGAAGGGCTCCAGGCGGTCCAGGGGCAGATGGAGGGTGTGCAGGCAGAGGTAGACGGCCTCGTCCCAGGCGTTGTCGCTGCCATGGCCGAAGGCGAGGCCGGCGGCGTTGAAGCGGCTGACGGCCAGGCGGAGGAAATCCCGCAGGGTATGGAGTTCGCTGCGGGCGGCTTCGTGGTGGTTGGTCATGGGCGCAGCAGGCGTTCGAGGATGCCCAGGTAGATGGCGGACAGGCGGGGCAGGGCGGCCACGTCGACGCACTCGTCGATCTTGTGGCTGGTGGCATTGACCGGCCCGATTTCGATCAGTTGCGGGCATATTTCGGCGATGAAGCGGCCGTCGGAGGTGCCGCCGGTGGTCGAGAGCTCGGTCTCGATGCCGCAGACCTCGCGGATGGCGGCCACGGTGGCGTCCGCCAGGGGGCCGCGGCCGGTGAGGAAGGGCCGGGCGCCGAGGGTCCAGGCGAGGTCGTACTCCAGGCCGTGCCGGTCGAGGATGGCGACGAGCCGGGACTGCAGGGCCTCCGGGGTGCTGACCGAGGCGAAACGGAAATTGAACTTGATCTCGACGCTGCCGGGCACCACGTTGGTGGCGCCGGTGCCGCCGTGGATGTTGGAAATCTGCCAGGTGGTGGGGGGGAAGAACTCGTTGCCCTGGTCCCACTCCGTCGCCGCCAGTTCGGCGATGGCCGGGGCGGCCAGGTGGATGGGGTTCTTCCCCAGGTGCGGGTAGGCAATGTGGCACTGGATGCCCTTGACCTTGAGGGTGCCGGAGAGGGAGCCGCGGCGGCCGTTCTTGACCATGTCGCCCAGGGCATCCACCGAGGTGGGTTCGCCGATGATGCAGTAGTCGAGGGTTTCGCCCCGGGCCTTGAGGGCTTCCACCACGGCCACGGTGCCGTCCACGGCGTCACCTTCCTCGTCGGAGGTGAACAGCACGGCGAGCGACCCCGGGTGGTCCGGGTGGCGGGCGACGAAGGCTTCGATGGCGGTGATGGAGGCGGCCAGGGACGATTTCATGTCCGCTGCGCCGCGGCCGTAGAGCTTGCCGTCGCGGATTCCCGGCGCGAAGGGCGGCGACGTCCAGGCTTCCAGGGGGCCGGTGGGGACGACGTCGGTATGGCCGGCGAAGCAGAACAACGGCTTGGCCGTGCCGCGCCGGGCCCAGAGGTTGGTGACGCCGCCCCGGTTGATGAATTCGCAGGTGAAGCCCAGGGGCGCCAGGCGGCGGGCGATGAGGTCCATGCAGCCGCCATCGGCGGGCGTGACGGAGTTCCTGGCCATCAGTTCCCGGGCCAGGGCGAGGGTGGGATCGTTCAAACCTGTTCTTCTTCGGGGTCGCCGAGGCTAAGCGTGAATTCCTTGAAGGAAGCGCCGCCTTCGGTGGTGGTGTCGAATTCCAGCGCCACGTCCTGGCGCTTCTCTTCCTTGCCGGTGGGGCCGCCCATCTCCGAGTTGTTGATGAGCCAGGAGAGGTTGGTGGGCGAATCGGCGTTGGCCAGGGCTTCGTCGAGGGTGATGACGCCGTCGCGGTAGAGGCGGAAGAGATCCTGTTCGAAAGTCTGGGATCCCGGCGCCAGGGTTTGCTCCATGGCGTCCTTGATACCCTGGACTTCGCCCTTTTCGATGAGTTCCGCCACGTGGCGGGTGTTCAGCAGCACTTCGGCAGTGGGGGTGCGCTTGCCGTCCGGCTTCTTCACCAGGCGCTGGGAAACGATGGCCCGCAGGCTCACGGAGAGGTCGAGGAAGAGGGCCGGCCGGTTCTCGATGGGGAAGAAGCTGATGATGCGGTTCAGGGCATGGTAGCTGTTGTTGGCGTGCAGGGTCGCCAGACACAGGTGGCCGGTCTGGGCGTAGGCGATGGCGGCCTGCATGGTATCCCGGTCCCGCACCTCGCCGATGAGGATGCAGTCGGGGGCCTGGCGCATGGCGTTCTTCAGGGCCGCGTGCCAGTCCAGGGTATCCATGCCGATTTCGCGCTGGTTAATGATCGACTTCTTGTGCTTGAAGAGGAATTCGATCGGGTCTTCCACCGTCAGGATGTGGCCGGACCGGTTGGCGTTGCGATGGTCCAGCATGGAGGCGATGGTGGTGGACTTGCCGGAACCCGTGGCGCCGACGATGAGGATGAGGCCCCGCTTCTCCATGATGAGATCCCCCAGCACCGTGGGCAGGCCGAGGGTGTCGAGGGCGGGGATGTTGCCCAGGATGTAGCGGATGACCATGCTGATGGACCCCCGCTGGCGGAAGATGTTCACGCGGAAGTTGCCGACCTGGGGCACACCGAAGGAGAGGTTCATCTCCATGGTGGCCTCGAAGGTCTTGATCTGGTCCGGCGACATCAGCTCGAAAGCGATCTTCTCGATCATGTCCGGCAGCATGACCTGCTGGTTGACCGGCACCGTGTTGCCCTGGATCTTGATGTGGATCGGGGCGCCGGCGGTGATGAAGATGTCCGAGGCCTGCTTTTCGGCCATCAGTTGGAAGAGCTTGTCGAGGATCATCCTGGGCTCCGCAGGAGAAGCGCCTTAGGCGCGCAGCAGGTCGTTGATGCTGGTCTTGGACCGGGTCTGGGCATCCACCTTCTTGACGATGATGGCGGCGTAGAGGCTGTAGGCGCCGCCGGCCTTGGGCAGGCTGCCACTGATCACCACGGAACCGGCGGGGATGCGGCCGTAGCTGACTTCGCCGGTCTCGCGGTCGTAGATCGGGGTGCTCTGGCCGATATAGACGCCCATGGAAATGACCGAGTTCTCACCGACGATGACACCCTCCACCACTTCGGAGCGGGCGCCGATGAAGCAGTTGTCCTCGATGATGGTGGGGTTGGCCTGCAGCGGTTCGAGTACGCCGCCGATGCCGACGCCGCCCGAGAGATGCACGTTCTTGCCGATCTGGGCGCAGGAGCCGACGGTGACCCAGGTGTCCACCATGGTGCCTTCATCGACATAGCCGCCGATATTGACGAAGGACGGCATCAACACGGCGTTCCTGGCGACGTAGGCGCCCTTGCGGACGATGGTGCCCGGCACCACGCGGAAACCGCCCTGGCGGAACTGCTCCTCGCTCCAGCCCTGGAACTTGGTATCCACCTTGTCGAAGAAGCGGATGTCGCCGGCTTCCTGGACACGGTTGTCGCGGACGCGGAAGGAGAGCAGCACGGCCTTCTTGACCCACTGGTGGGTCACCCAGTCGCCATCGATCTTCTCGGCCACGCGCAGGGCGCCGGCATCGAGTTCGCCGATCACCTGGTTGATGGCGCCGATCTCTTCGGCGGACGAGTTGGGAGAAAGCTCGGTGCGGCGCTCCCAGAGCTGTTCGATGAGGGCCTGCAGGGGATGCTGGTGATTGGGCACGATTCTGACCTCGGTAGACATGGAATTATGGTTTGCTTGCTGAATTAGAGGGTGTGGGCGAACTGGCGGATGCGCTCCGTCGCCTCCAGGCATTCGTCCAGGGACGCCACCAGCGCGATGCGGACGAAACCGGCGCCGGGATTGACGCCTCCGGCTTCGCGGGCGAGGAAGCTGCCGGGCAAAACGACGACATTATAGGCGGCGAAAAGGCGGCGGGCGAACTCGGCGTCGCTGATGCCGCCGTAGCGGCTGACCTTCGCCCACAGGTAGAAGCTGGCGTCCGGCATGGCGGTGTCGAGCACCTCTGCCATGAGGGGCGTCACGGCCGCGAATTTTTCCCGGTACTGGCGGCGGTTTTCCAGGACGTGGGCCTCATCGTTCCAGGCCGCCACCGAGGCCGCCTGCACCGGGGGCGCCATGGCGCAGCCGTGGTAGGTGCGGTAGAGGAGGAACTGCTTGAGGATGGATTCGTCGCCGGCGACGAATCCGGAACGCATGCCCGGTACGTTGGAACGCTTGGACAGGCTGGAGAACATCACCAGCCGCTCGCTGCCGCGGCCCAGCAGCCGGGCGGCCTGGAGGCCGCCGAGGGGCGGGTTGGCCTCGTCGAAATAGATTTCCGAATAGCATTCGTCGGAGGCGATGACGAAGCCGTAGCGATCGGAAAGCTCGAACAGGGCCTTCCAGTCCCCCAACCGCAGCACCTTGCCGGTGGGGTTGCCGGGGGAGCAGACGAAAAGGAGCTGCACCCGGGACCATTCCTCGGGCGTCAGGGAAGCGTAATCGAAGGCGAAGCCGTTTTCCGGCAGGGTATTGAGGAAGCGGGGCTCGGCCCCGGCCAGATAGGCGGCGCCTTCGTAGATCTGGTAGAAAGGGTTGGGGCTGGCGACCAGGGGCACGCTGCCCCGGGACGGGTCGATCAGGGCCTGCGTGAAGGAAAAGAGCGCCTCGCGGGAGCCATTGACCGGCAGGATTTCCGTTTCCGGATTCAGTTCCAGGCCATAGCGGCGACTGCACCATCTGGCGATGGCCTGGCGCAGGGCCGGGCTGCCCTGGGTGGTGGGGTAGTTGGCCAGGCCCTTCAGATTGCCGGCCAGGGCTTCCATGATGAAGGGCGGGGTGGCGTGCTGGGGCTCGCCGATGGAAAGCTTGATTTCCCGGCGGCGCGAATCCGGCGTGACGCCGGCGAACAGTTGGCGGAGCTTTTCGAAAGGGTAGGGGTGGAGTTGGGCGAGGTGCGGATTCACGTTACTTCGATATTGATTGGGCAAACGGCGATTATCACCGAAAAGCGTCGACCGATCATGCTTTTGGACCCGCCGCAGTAGGCGTTAAGGTCTGTTTTCCGGTGTGTAGGGTCCTGGCATCCGGTCCTCCGGATCGGCGAGGACGGGGGACGCCTGCATCCGCTGGGCGATGGAGGGGTGCTCGGGAATGGGCGGGAATCTGCGGGTCGCCTTGGGCATCGCCTTGAAGGGCAGCTTGTTCCACGGGCGATGGGCGGTTCCGCTGGCGTCGGCGTGGGGGATGTAGGGTGGCTTGGCGGCAAACAGCACCCCTTCGCCCGCGAGCCTGTCGACCATCCATGCCAGGGCACCGTCGGAGAGTTCCGATTCGCGCCCGACCGCCGGATAGCCCCCGCCCACGTCGGCGTGGGCGCCGGGGAAGAGCATCTGTTCCACATTTGGCGCCGCGTCCCACAGGG
The DNA here is from genome assembly GCA_036732025.1 of Rhodocyclaceae bacterium. Taxonomy (GTDB): domain Bacteria; phylum Pseudomonadota; class Gammaproteobacteria; order Burkholderiales; family Rhodocyclaceae; genus SSSZ01. Next base: position 73,616 of record DAINDE010000006.1, on the reverse strand, counting down.
TGGGCGCGAAATCCGCCCGCCGCTCGTCGAGGGCGATGGCGTGGAAGCCACGGCCGACCTTGTCGCTCAAACGGGTGTCGGCGAAACGGAAGGCGTCGATGCGGTCCTTGCCGAGAGTGTAGGCGGGTAGACCGAGGGCGCCCACCGTGTCCCACACGCCGACGGCGGCGACGGGGACATCCGGGATCAGGTCGCCGGGCTTGAGGGAATCCCCGGAAACGAAGGCCGGCAGGTCGGGGGCCACCACGTCGGTGAGCTTGGCGAGCCAGGACTTGCGACGGGCCAGGCCGGCCTGTCGATAGCGGAACCAGGCGGCCGCGCCGCGCCGGTAGGCCAGTTCCTTGTCGGCGGTGAGGTGCGGAGCGAGCAGCCCCTGGGAAGCGACGAGGCCGGCCAGGGCCCGGGCGGTGTAGGCGCCGCGGGAAAAACCGGTGATATAAATCTTCGCCCCGGGTTCGTAATTGCGGGAAATGAAGGTGTAGCCCCGTACGATGCGGGCAATGACGCCGGCACCGAAGGCGCCCCCGAGGAGCTTGACGATGGGATTGCGGGAGTCGCCAACGCCGTGGATGTACTTGGCGGCCTGGCGGACCTTGCCGCCCGCGAGGAGTTGCTTCTCCTGCTCGTCGGCCTCGCGGACGCTGTCGGCGGCGAGGCTGCCGTCGAGGGCGAGGAATAGTTTGTAGACATTGGTCCAGTCCGGCATGCGGTCGTCGTTGTCGTCCTTGTCCGGGCTGTTCCAGGTGCCGTCGGCGCAGAACACGATTTTTTCGGCCATGATGAGACTCCTCTTCGGTTGGGGGCGTACCCACCGAATGGTAGTGCCTGCGGCGGCATATGCAAATCGTATTGCCCGGAGCTGGCCTAGGGCGTGTTCACAGCAAGCGAGGCAGTCCCGTCGGTTACCGTGCGCCCTAGTAGGGAACCTTGTCCGGCGAATCACGCCAGCGCTTGAGGGGTTCGTCGGCCCCCGCCAGCGGCAGGTGGGCGATGGGCACGCTGCGCTTGGCGTGGGGCAAGGCCAGTTCGCAATAGAGGTCGTCGTCGCAGAAGCCGATGGCGGCGGCCTCTGCCCGGCTGTTGGCGAAGACGATGCGGTCGACGCGGGCCCAGTAGGCGGCCGCCAGGCACATGGGGCAGGGCTCGCTGGAGGCATACAGCACGCAGCCGGTGAGGTGGAAGCGGCCGAGAGCGGCGCCGGCGGCACGGATGGCTTCCATTTCGGCGTGGGCCGTGGGGTCGTTGGCGGGGACGACGCGATTGCCCCCCTCGCCGACGATACGGCCCTCGAATACCACCACGGCGCCGAAGGGGCCGCCCTGGCGGGCGACGCTCTCGGTCGCCAGATCGATGGCGCGCCTCAGAAATATTTCATCGTTATTCAATTGCTTGCGTAAAACAATTAAAGTTTAACGTGAGCTTACAACGCCGTTCTTCAGGCCCTGTCGCCCCAGCCGGCGGCAACCTTGCCGGACGATATCTTGGATGAATGGAGCGGATGCTATTATACGGCCCCCGCCACCGACCGGCCCGCACCCGGGCCACGCCTGTCGGCCGGGATGCCCCATGCGCCTGACCAAGCTCAAACTCGCCGGCTTCAAGTCCTTCGTCGATCCCACCGCGGTGGCCCTGCCCGGGCAACTGGTGGGGGTCGTCGGCCCCAACGGCTGCGGCAAATCCAACATCATGGACGCCGTGCGCTGGGTGCTGGGCGAGTCCAAGGCTTCGGAACTGCGTGGAGAGTCCATGCAGGACGTCATCTTCAACGGCTCCTCCAACCGCAAGCCGGTGTCCCGGGCCTCGGTGGAGCTGATTTTCGACAATTCCCTGGGCCGTGCCCTCGGCCAGTGGTCCCAGTACGCCGAGCTGTCGGTGAAGCGCGTCCTGACCCGGCAGGGCCAGTCGGACTACTTCATCAACAACCTCAAGGTCCGGCGCAAGGACATCACCGACCTCTTCCTCGGCACCGGCCTGGGGCCGCGGGCCTACGCCATCATCGGCCAGGGCATGATCTCACGCATCATCGAGGCCAAGCCCGACGACCTGCGGGTCTTCCTGGAAGAGGCGGCCGGCGTCACCCGCTACAAGGAGCGGCGCAAGGAAACCGAGGGGCGCCTTGAAGACACCCGGGAAAACCTGCTGCGGGTCGAAGACATCCGCCTCGAACTGGGCGCCCAGATGGAAAAGCTGGAGGCCCAGGCCGAAGTCGCCCGCCAGTACCACGCCTTCAACGACAGCCTGACGAAAAAGCAGCAGGTCCTGTGGCTGGTCCGCAAGCGGGAGGCCGAGGCCGAACGCCAGCGGGTGGCCCTGGAGGTGGAGCGGGCCATCACCGAGCTGGAAGCCCAGAGCGCCGCCCTGCGCGAAACCGAAGCCCGCGCCGAGGAAACCCGGGAGGCCCATTTCGCCGCCGGCGACGCCCTGCACCAGGCCCAGAGCGACATGTACGCCGCCAACGCCGAGGTGGCCCGGCTGGAGGCGGAAATCCGCCATCGCCGCGAATCCCGCAGCCAGCTGGAAGCCCGCCTGGTGCAACTGGAAGGCGAACTGGCCCATTGGAGCGAGACGGCGGAAAAGCTCGCCGAAGACCGCCTCAAGTGGGAAGAGCTGCTGGAGGTGACCCGCCTGCGGGTCGAAGAGGCCGAGGAGCGCCTGCACCAGCAGATGAACATCGCCCCGCAGGTGGAAGAAGACCATGCCCACGCCCTGGAGGAATTGCAGCGCCTGCGCACCCGTTCCGCCAACGGTGAACAGAAGCTGGAAGTGGAGCAGACCAACAAGGCCCACGCCCAGCGTGCCCTGCAGTCCATCGCCCAGCGCCGGGAACGGCTGCGGGAGGAAAGCGGCGGCGAGGAGCCGGACGAACTGGGGCTGGCGGAAAAGGAAGAGGAGCTGTCCCTGCTGCGGGAAGAGCTGGCCGGCGACCAGGACCACCTGGAGCAGTTGCAGCAGGAAATGCCGCAACTGGAGGCCCGCTGCCGGGAAGCCCAGGGCGAGTTGCAGCGCATCGAGCGCGAACTGGCCGCCGGCCAGGCCCGCCGCGCCGCCCTGGAGCAGATGCAGGCCAAGACCCAGGCTGCCGGAAAGCTGCCGGAATGGTTGCGCCGCCACGGCCTGGAGAGTGCGCCGCCCCTGTGGCAGAAGATCCACGTCGACGCCGGCTGGGAGGACGCCGTCGAAGCGGTGCTGCGGGAGCGCCTTTCCGCCATCGCCTGCGACGACCCCGGCAAACTGGACGAATGGCTGCACGACCGGCCCGAGGCGCGCCTTGCCGTGGTGCTGGCCGACGATGGCGGCGGCGACCAGCCGGCGGCCGAGGGCACCCTGGCCGCCCGGGTACGCTGCGACGATGCCAAGCTCCGCGCCGTCCTCGCCGACTGGCTGGGGCCGGTGCGCACCGCCGATACCCTGGCCACCGCCCTGGCTCGCCGTGAAGCGCTGCAGGCGGGGGAGGAGATCGTCACCCAGGGCGGCGACCTCGTTACCCGGGTCAGCGTCACCTTCTTCGCCCCGGACCGCGGCGAGCACGGCCTGCTGGAACGCCAGCGGGAGATCGAGGCCCTGGCCGAGTGCGTCGCCCAGGCCGAGGAGCAGGCGGAGTCGGTACGCGAACAGCTCGCCCTCTACGATGAGCAGGTCAAGGACAAGCAGGAGGAAATGGGCGAAATCCGGCAATACGTGGCCGACCGCCAGCAGCGCGTCCATGCCGTGCAGGTGGAAGTGCTCAAGCTGAGCCAGGCCATCGAGCGCTACAAGGAACAGAAGGAGCGTATCGCCGACCAGCTTGCCGAACTGGCCGCCGAGGAGGAGGGCGAGCGGGAGCGGGAGATGGCCGCCGACGAGCGCATCGCCGAAATCCACGACGGCCTTGCCCGCATCCGTGTCCTGGTGACTGGCGCCCAGTCCCGGCTGGACGAGTGCGAACGGGCGGTGCGCGCCGAGCGGGAGCGCAATTCCGACCTCGACCGGGCTCTGCGCGAGGCCCAGTTCTCCCTGCGCGAATGCGAGGGCAAGTTGCAGGACATTTTCGCCCAGCAGGCGACGGCACAGCGGGAGCTGAACCGCATCGAGGCCGACCGCCGCCAGTGCGCCGCGCAGGTGGAGGCGGTGCCGCCGGACGTCATGGAAGGCCAGCTCCAGGCTGCCCTGGAAGCCCGCCAGGAGAAGGAAAAGGCCCTGGCCGCCCGGCGCGACGCCCTGGAGAGCGCCACCAACGCCCTGCGCGGCCTGGAAGAGCAGCGCCTCAAGATCGAGCAGGGGCTGGAGCCGCTGCGCGAACGCATCGGCGACTTGAAGCTCAAGGAGCAGGCCGCCTCCCTCAACGCCGAGCAACTGGCGATGCAACTGCTGGAAGCCGGCGCCGACGAGGACGCCTTGCTGCCGGAACTCGGCAATGCCCGGCCGCCCTCCCTGCAAGGGGAAATCACCCGGCTGACCAACGCCATCGCCGAGCTGGGCGCCGTGAACCTCGCCGCGCTGCAGGAACTGGAAACCGCCCGGGAGCGCAAGGGCTATCTGGATGCGCAGTCGGCCGACCTCAACGAGGCCATGGAAACCCTGGAAAACGCCATCCGCCGCATCGACAAGGAAACCCGGGATCTCCTGCAATCGACCTTCGACACGGTGAACGGCCATTTCGGCCGGCTCTTCCCGGAGCTTTTCGGCGGCGGCCGGGCGGAACTGGTGATGACCGGCGAGGAAATCCTCGATGCCGGCGTGCAGGTCATCGCCCAGCCGCCAGGCAAGAAAAATTCCACCATCCACCTGCTCTCCGGCGGCGAAAAGGCGCTCACCGCCATCGCCCTGGTGTTCTCCATGTTCCAGTTGAACCCGGCGCCCTTCTGTCTGCTGGACGAGGTGGACGCGCCCCTGGACGACACCAATACCGAGCGCTTCTGCGGCATGGTGCAGAAAATGTCGGCCCAGACGCAGTTTTTATTCATCAGTCACAATAAAATCGCCATGGAAATGGCAGAACAACTGGTCGGTGTCACCATGCAGGAATCCGGCGTCTCCCGGGTCGTGGAAGTGGACATCGAAGAAGCCTTGAAGATGAGGGATGCGGCATAAATGACCGAACTCCAACTGGGATTGATCGGATTGGGCACGGCGGCAGTGGTCGGCGTCGTCGCCTATAACCAGTGGCAGGCCCGCCAGCAGAAGAAGCTGGCCGAGCGCATGCTGAAATCGGAACACAGCGACGTGCTGCTGGGGGGCGATGCCTCCGGCCGCCGCGCCAAGGAAGCGCCGGAAAAGGCCGAGCCGGTCCTGGCCGAGCGCCTTGAGCCTGCCCTGGGCGAGGCCGAGGAGCCGGTGCCCGGCGCCGTGACCATGGCTGCGCCCGAACCGGGTGAATCCGCCGTCGTCGAGGTGCCGCCGGCGCCCGTTGCCGACGAGGAAATGCCGGAAGTGCCGGCAGGGGACCTGCCTGCGGCGCTCCTCGATCCGCGCCTGGAATTCATCGTCACCCTGGAACTGGTGGAACCGGTGGCCGGGGTGCAGATCTGGCAATCCCAGCGGGACAACCTGCTGCGTGTGAGCAAGCCGGTCTACATCGTCGGCTTCAACGAGCGCACCCGGGACTGGGAACTGGTCTCGCCGGATTCCGGCTTTGGCTACCGCCGCCTGCGCGTCGGCCTGCAGGTCGCCGACCGCCGCGGCCCCCTGAGCGAAGCGGACCTGGCGGTCTTTTCCGCCTCCATGCGGGAACTTGCCGAGGAACTCATGGCGGTGGCCGACATGCCCACCACCCGCGTTCTCGAGCAGGCCATGGAAGTCGATCGCTTTGCCGCCGAGGTGGATCTGGAGATCGGCGTCAACCTGGTCAGCCAGGGCCTGCCCTTCTCGGGCACCAAGATTCGCGCCCTGGCCGAGGCCGCCGGCATGACCCTCGGCGTGGACGGCCTGTTCACCCGCCACGACGACGCTGGCCGCCCCCAGTTCAGCCTGCAGAACTTCGAAAGCACGCCTTTCTCGCCGGACGCCATCAAGACCCTGTCCACCCACGGTATCACCTTCCTCCTGGACGTTCCCCGGGTCGACCACGGCGAACGGGTCTTCTACCAGATGGCGGAACTGGCCAAGCGCTTTGCCGACACCCTGCAGGGCGTGCTGGTGGACGACAACCGCCAGCCCCTGTCGGATGCCCAGCTGGACCGCATCAAACGTGATTTCGTGGTGAAGCCCCAGGCCGCCATGGAGGCCTACGGCATCCCGGCCGGTAGTCCGCAGGCACTGCGCCTCTTCAGTTAGCCCGATGGCCGTCCCCACCGCCATCGCCGACCGCGCGGCGTGGTTGCGCGCCGAAATCGAGCGGCACAACCACGCCTACTACGTCCTCGACGCGCCGACCATCCCCGACGCCGAGTACGACAAGCTCTTCCGCGAACTGCAGGGCCTGGAGGCCGACTACCCCGAACTGCCGACGGTGGATTCCCCGACCCGGCGGGTCGGGGCGCCGCCCCTCAAGGAGTTCCCCGGGGTCGCCCACCGCGTCCCCATGCTCTCTCTCAACAACGCCTTCGCGGAGGCCGAGGTGGCCGCCTTCGACCAGCGCGTGCGGGACGGCCTGGATAGCCCGGGGGAGGTGGAATATGCCGTGGAACCCAAGTTCGACGGCCTGGCCATCAGCCTGACCTACGAGAACGGCGTGTTCGTCCGGGGCGCCACCCGGGGCGACGGCGCCACCGGTGAGGACGTCACCCCCAACCTGCGCACCGTGCGCTGCATTCCTCTGCGCCTGTCCGGCAGCCGCTGGCCGGCGTTCATCGAGGTACGCGGCGAGGTGCTGCTGTTCCGCAGGGATTTCGAAAAGCTCAACGCCCGCCAGCGGGAGCGGGGAGACAAGGAATTCGCCAACCCCCGCAACGCCGCCGCCGGCAGCCTGCGCCAGCTTGATTCCCGCATCACCGCCGGGCGGCCGCTCTCCTTCTTCGCCTACGGCGTCGGCGCCGGGGCGGAGTCCCTCCCGGCCGCCAGCCACGCCGAGGTGATGGACATCCTGGCCGCCTGGGGCTTCCCGGTGGCGCCGGAGCGCCGCGTGGTGCGCGGCTGCGCCGGGCTGCTCGGCTATTTCGCCGAGATCGGCGCCAAGCGGCCGGACTTGCCCTACGACATCGACGGCGTGGTCTACAAGGTCAACCGCCTGGCCTTCCAGGACCGCCTCGGCTTCGTCTCCCGCGCCCCGCGCTTCGCCATCGCCCACAAGTTCCCGGCGGAGGAAGCCACTACCGAGGTCGTCGCCATCGACGTCCAGGTCGGGCGCACCGGCGCCATCACGCCGGTGGCGCGGCTGAAGCCGGTCTTCGTCGGCGGCGTCACCGTCACCAACGCCACGCTCCACAACGAGGACGAGGTGCGGCGCAAGGACGTGCGGGTCGGCGACACCGTCATCGTGCGCCGGGCCGGCGACGTCATCCCGGAAGTGGTCGCCGTCGTGCCCGAGAAGCGGCCGCTGGGGCAGGGGGCTGACCTGTTCGATCAAGCGCCTCTGTACGCCCCGTTTCAGATGCCGACCGCCTGCCCGGAATGCGGCTCGGCCATCGAGAAGCCCGCCGACGAGGCCATCGCCCGCTGCACCGGCGGCCTCTATTGCCCCGCCCAGCGCAAGCAGGCCCTGCTGCATTTCGCCGCCCGCCGGGCCATGGACATCGAAGGGCTGGGAGACAGGCTGGTGGAGCAACTGGTGGATGCCGACCTGGTCCATTCCCCGGCGGACCTCTACGGCCTGGCGGCGGAAACCCTGGCCGGCCTGGAACGCATGGGGGAAAAATCCGCCGCCAACCTGGTGGCGGCCATCGACAAGAGCCGCCATACCAGCCTGGCCCGCTTCATTTTCGCCCTCGGCATCCGCAACGTGGGGGAGGCCACGGCCCGCGACCTGGCCCGCCATTTCGGCAGCCTGGAGGCCCTGATGGGGGCTGGCGAGGAGGCCCTGCAAGCGGTATCGGACGTGGGGCCGGTGGTGGCTGCCAGTATCGCCGCCTTCTTTGCCGAGGCCCATAACCGGCAGGTCATTTCCCGCCTGCAGAATGCCGGGGTGAGCTGGCCCGAGGGCGAGCCGGCCGATGCCGGCCCCAAACCCCTGGTCGGCAAGACCCTGGTGCTCACCGGCACCCTGCCCACCCTCAAGCGGGACGACGCCAAGGCCCGCATCGAGGCCGCCGGCGGCAAGGTGGCGGGCTCGGTGTCGAAGAAAACGGATTACGTGGTGGCCGGCGAAGAGGCCGGTTCAAAGCTGGAAAAGGCGCAGGAGCTGGGCGTGCCGGTCATCGATGAGGCAGAATTGTTGAGATTGCTCGAAGAGGGAGTTGCAGAATGAAAAAGGTTAGGAAGGCTGTGTTTCCTGTAGCCGGAATGGGTACGCGCTTTTTGCCGGCCACCAAGGCCAGCCCCAAGGAAATGCTGCCCATCGTGGACAAGCCCCTGATCCAGTACGCCGTCGAGGAGGCCGTGGCGGCGGGGGTCACCGACATGATCTTCGTCACCGGCCGCTCCAAGCGCGCCATCGAGGATCATTTCGACAAGGCCTACGAGCTGGAAACGGAGCTGGAGGCCCGGGGCAAGACGGAGATGCTGGAATTCGTGCGCAGCATGATTCCCCGCGACATCAACTGCATCTACATCCGCCAGGCCGAGCCCCTGGGCCTCGGGCACGCCGTGCTTTGCGCCAAGCCGGTGGTGGGCGACGAGCCCTTCGCCGTGCTGCTCGCCGACGACCTGCTCGACGGCGAACCGCCGGTGCTCAAGCAGATGGCCGACACCTACGACTACTACCGCTGCTCCGTCATCGGCGTGCAGGACGTGCCCCGGGCGGAAACCAAGAGCTACGGCATCGTCCAGAGCTCGGCGGTGGCCGAGCGCCTGGAGCGCATCGAAGCCATCGTCGAAAAGCCCAAGCCCGAGGAGGCGCCTTCCACCCTCGGCGTGGTCGGACGCTACATCCTGACGCCCCGCATCTTCCACCACCTGGAGCGCATCGGCAAAGGCTCCGGCGGCGAGATCCAGCTCACCGACGGCATTGCCCAACTGCTCACCGAGGAACAGGTGCTCGCCTACCGCTACGCCGGCACCCGTTACGACTGCGGCTCCAAGCTCGGCTACCTGCAGGCCACGGTGGTCTTCGGCCAGCGCCACCACGAGGTGGGGGCGGCCTTCAGCGAATATCTGCAAACCCAAGGAAAGCTCTGATGGAAATCCAGGAAGCCCGGGCCATACTCGCAGGTTCCGAACTCATCCATGCCCCGGAGGCCGTGTGCGAGGCGGTCGCCCGCGTTGCCGGCGAGATCCAGGCCACCCTGGCGGAAAAGAATCCCCTGGTGCTCTGCGTCATGACCGGCGGCCTCATCTTTTCCGGCCAACTGCTCCCCAAGCTGGCCTTTCCCCTCGATTTCGACTACCTGCACGTCACCCGCTACGGCCAGGACACCCAGGGCGGCAAGCTGTCCTGGCGCAGTGCGCCGTGGACGCCGGTGAAGGGGCGTTCCGTCCTGGTGGTGGACGACATCCTGGACGAAGGCGTGACCCTGGCGGCGGTCAAGGACAGCCTCATTCGCCTGGGCGCCGCGGAAGTCCGCACAGCGGTCTTCGTGGAAAAGGAAAACGGCAAGAACAAGCCGATCCGCGCCGATTTCGTCGGCCTCACCGTCCCCGACCGCTTCGTCTTCGGCTTCGGCATGGATGTGCGCGGCGCCTGGCGGCAACTGCCCGCCATCTACGCCCTCAAGGAAGGCGCGTGAGCGGCGCCGACAGCGGCGAATTCCTCGCTTACTGGGAGGCGGAAGGCCTGGCCTATAGCCGCCGGGGCGATTACGACTGGATGGCGTCCCTGGTGCCCGGCCGCCGGGTGCTCGAAATCGGCTGCGGCGTCGGCTTCGGCACCGCCGCCCTGGTGCATGCCGGCAAAGCGGTTTTCGCCATCGACACCCTGCCGGCCTGCCTGGAGCGCACCCGGGAGAAGCTCCCCGCCGGCGCCGAGGCTACCCTGGCCCTGGGCGACGTGGCCGATCCGACGCCGGAACTGCGGGCCGCCATCGCCGCCTTCGCCCCGGAGACAGTGGTCTGCTGGCTCATGGGCGCCCCCGCCGACGTCACCGGCGCCGCCTCGGCCGATGCCGGCCGGGCCGTCGCCGCCTACCGGGAAAAGGCCCACCGGGCGGTGGCGGAGCTGGCCGCAGCCCTGCCCGGCGTGGGCGCCGTGCATCTGGTCGACCGCACGGCCATTCCCTGGCAGGCCAAGGATATCGGCCGCGATACCCTGGTCCAATACCATGGCGGCAAGACTTTCCAGGGGCTGCCTTTCGCCGCTGAGCGGCGCCAGGCCCTTTACCGCAAACTCGAAGAAGGCGGCGCCCAGTTCGCACAACTGCGCCGCTCCCATCCGGCGCTGAAGAGCGTCGTCCCCGTCCTGGCCTCCCTCCTGGCCGAAAGGAATTCCTGATCATGTTGGCAATCATCGGCGGCAGCGGCCTCACCACCCTGTCCAACCTCGACGTTTCCCACCGCGAGGTGGTGCGCACCCCCTATGGCGAACCTTCCGGCGCCATCGTCTTCGGCGAGATCGCCGGGCGGCCGGCCATGTTCCTGCCCCGGCACGGCTACGGGCACACCATTCCGCCCCACGTGGTGAATTACCGCGCCAACCTGTGGGCGATCCATCACCACCAGGCCACCGGGGTCATCTCCGTCGCCTCCGTCGGCGGCATCCGGGCCGACCTACAGCCGGGGGACATCGTCCTGCCCAGCCAGATCCTCGACTACACCTGGGGCCGCAAATCGACCTTCTTCGACGGCGGCACCACGCCGGTAACCCACATCGATTTCACCGAGCCCTACGACGCCGGCCTGCGCGCCCGCATCGCCGCGGCGGCCATGGCCGTCGGCGTGGCCCTCAAGGACGACGCCGTCTATGCCGCCACCCAGGGCCCCCGCCTGGAGACGGCGGCGGAAATCAATCGCCTGGAGCGGGACGGTGCCGACGTGGTGGGCATGACCGGCATGCCGGAAGCCGCCCTGGCCCGGGAACTGGGGCTGCCCTACGCCGCCATCAACGTCGTCGCCAACCATGCCGCCGGCCGTGGCAGCAGCGCCACCGGCATCCACTTCGAAAGCCTTGAGCACGTGCTGCAGGAGGCCATGGGGCGGGTGAAGGCCATCATCGAGCGCCTGGTGGGCAGCCAGGACAACGTCCAGCCCATGGGCATGGCCGTTTGACGGCCTGACAGCCGTCAGCGGCGCGGACGGGCCGCGACCCGGCTGGCCAGCCAGTCGACGACGGCCGCGGCATCGCTGCCGCCGGCTGCGAGGGTGAGGGTTTCCCAGGGGCCGCCCAGGTGGGGCGCGGCGCGCCGGAAGGTGGCCGGGCCGTGCTCGTCGTCGGCGGCAAAGACCATCAGCAGCGGCGCCGTCAGCAGCTCCAGGTATTGCAGCCCGGCCAGGTCGATGATGCCGCCGTGGCAGGCGACGGCAGCCACCAGGGCGTCCCGCCGGGCGGCGGCGCGGATGGCGGCCGGCGCCAGGGGGGCGGTGGCGTAGAGCCCCGCCGGCAAGCCGGCGGTATCGCCGTCCCGGTCTGCGAATTCCAGGGCATGCAGGATGCGTTCCGTCAGGAGGGGGACGTTATGCACCCTGTCGGGGAAATGTTGTTCCCGGGGGGACAGGAGTACCGGGGCGAGCACCGCCAGCCCCCGGTGCAGCAGGGTTTCTTCCAGGAGGCCGCGGCGCGGGTCGCCGGGAACTTCGGCCAGCAGGACGACACCCGCCGGGGCCTCGGGAACGGCCAGAGTGCAGGGCAGGGGCCCGTGGTGTGTCGCCAGGGTCAGGGCGCGTCTCATGCGCCCAAGTGTACCGGAACACGGCGCGGTCCGAAGGCCCGCCCGCCGCGGCCAAGTTCCTTGCCGAAGCGGCCGGCGACGGCGGCCTGGCAGTGGGGGCAGCGGCCTTCCGCCGTCAGTTCGTAGCGGCGGATGTCGTACCAGTCGCGCACGATGAGGGCGGCGTGGCAGGCCGGGCAGAAGGTGGTGCCGCCCTCGGCGTCATGGACATTGCCGGTATAGACGTAGTGCAGGCCGGCATCGAGGGCGATCCTGCGGGCCCGGGTGAGGGTGGCGGGAGGCGTCGGGGGCAGGTCCGCCATCTTCCAGTCCGGGTGGAAGGCGGTGAAATGGAGCGGCACCTCCGGCCCCAGTTCTTTCATCATCCAGTCGGCAAGTTCCTTGATCTCGGCCGGCGAATCGTTGTGGCCGGGGATGAGAAGGGTGGTGATCTCCAGCCAGCAGCCGGTTTCGTGGTGGATGTAGGCCAGGGTGTCGAGGACCGGCTGCAGGTGGCCGACGCAGAGCTTCCAGTAGAACTCGTCGGTGAAGGCCTTGAGGTCCACGTTGGCGGCATCCATGACGGCGAAGAACTCCCGGGCCGGTTCGGCGTGGATGTAGCCGGCAGTGACCGCCACGTTGCGGATGCCCTGTTCGCGGCAGGCGAGCGCCGTGTCGATGGCGTATTCGGCGAAGATCACCGGGTCGTTGTAAGTGTAGGCCACCGAGTCCGCCCCGTGGCGGCGGGCGGCGGCGGCGATGGCGGCGGGGGAGGCGGCGTCCATGAGGCGGTCCATGTCCTTGGACTTGGAAATGTCCCAGTTCTGGCAGAACTTGCAGGCCAGGTTGCAGCCGGCGGTGCCGAAGGAAAGGATGCTGGAGCCCGGGTAGAAGTGGTTGAGGGGCTTCTTCTCCACGGGGTCGATGCAGAAGCCGGAGGAACGGCCGTAGGTGGTGAGCACCATGGCGCCGTTCTCCATCTTGCGCACGAAGCAGGCGCCGCGCTGGCCTTCGTGCAGCTTGCAATCGCGGGGGCAGAGGTCGCATTGGATGCGACCACCGTCCAACGCATGCCACCAGCGGCCGGGGTGGCTGGTTTCCGGGACGTTCATGGCGGTTCCTCCTTCCATTTCCGTACCTGATAGGTTTCCAGACGTACATCGGGTCCCCAGTAGTCCGCCGGCAGGCCGGCCTTCTGCCGCAGGCGGGCGAGGAACTGGCCGGGGTCGGGCAGTTGCTCCCACACCTGGGGCAGAAAGGTGGCCCGGCGGCCCCGGGCGCTGAAGATGACGCCGTCGACGCCTGGGCGCAGGCGGGCGCGGGCATCGGCCTCGTCCTCCACCGGGAAGGACTGCGGCGCCGTCAGCAGCGATACCTCGACCCGGGTCCGGGCCAGTTCGTCCTCCCGCAACGGAGCGAAGCGCGGGTCGCGGAAGGCGGCGCTGCAGGCGTTGTCCTGGACATCGTCGATGAGGGGCTGGTGGGCTTCCAGGCTGCCGATGCAGCCGCGCAGCTCGCCGCCTTGGGTGAGGGTGACGAAGGTCGCCCCGGGCCGACGCAGTTCCGGCATATCGTCGACGGCGGCCCGGGCTGCGCCGAAACGGGCGGCGATGGCGTTGCGGGCCAGCCGGAGGAGCGTCGCGCCGAGGTCAGCCATGGCCGGCCTCCGGCTCGTAGAAGGCGAAGGCGCCGTAACCCACCACCCGGGACTTGTCGCCGGCGGTGTCGCCGGAGTTGCAATGGTCCACCAGCAGGGGGCGCAGGCCGTGGCGGCGGGCGGCCAGCAGGAGGCCGTTTATGGGATAGGCGCCACAGGCTTCGTCGGGCGCGATGTCGGTGTCCAGATGCAGGATGCGCCGGCAGGTGGCGTCGTCCACCTCCCGGGCGGCGGCGTAGGGGAGGAAGTGCGAGAGGTCGGAGCTGATCACGACGAGCGTCTCCGGCCCGCCCCACAGGCGCTCCAGCACCTCGGCCACGGCCGTGGCCGGCGCATGGCCCACCGCCAGGGGGACCAGGGTGAAATCGCCGAGGACGGCCTGCAGGAAGGGCAGATGCACTTCCAGGGAGTGTTCGGGGGCGTGGGCGGCATCGCTCACCACCACCTGGGGCAGGTCGGCAAGGGAGGCCAGGGCGGCCCGGTCGATGGCCACGGTGCCGAGGGGGGTGGCGAAGGCGTCGGCGGCGGGCGCCGCCAGGCCCCGCACCGGCACCCGGTGGGTGGGGCCGAGGAGGATGACGCGGGTGACCACGTCCTTCCACGGCGCCAGGCGGGCATAGACCGCTGCCGCCGTCGGGCCGGAATAGATGTAGCCGGCGTGGGGGGCGATGACGGCCTTGGGCTGGCGGCCGGGGGCAGGAGGGACGTCGGCGAGCATCTGCCGCAGGTCGGCGGCTAGGATACGGGCGTCGCCGGGATAGAAGGCGCCGGCGACGGCGGGGGGACGGACGGCATGAGCCATGATCGACTCCTCAGATGAACAGCAGGCCGGCGCCCAGGCCCAGGCCGATGACCACCAGGCCGGGCAAGGCATGGCGGGTCAGGGCGCTGCCACCGATGCTCAGTACCAGGCCGATCTTGAACAGCAGGTTGGCGCCCAGGGCGAGGGTGACGGCGATGACCGCCGGTGCCGCGGCGACCTTTTCCAGGTTGAAGAGGCGCAGGGAGGAAAGGACCGAGGCGTCGGCGTCGGTGAGGCCGGAAGCGAGCGCCACCGCGAAGAGGCCGCCGCTGCCGGCGGCATCCTGCAGCCAGGCGGAAGCGAGGAGTACGACACCGTAGAGCAGCCCGAAGGAGAGGGCGGTCTTCAACTCGGTCGGGTTGGAGACTTCCGGCATGGGCAGCTCCCCGGCCCCGGCCAGGGCGCGCCAGCCGAGGACGGTGACGGCGAGGCCGGGCAGGATGCCGCAGGCCAGCACTGTCGCCATGGGCACCAGGAGCTGGGGCGCGACGACGGCGGCGACGACGCCGATGCGCAGCATCACCATCAGGTTGGCGATGAGGATGACGATGGCCGACATGCGGATGAGGTCGGCGTGCTCGGCGGCATGGCGGGAAAACATCATGGTGGTGGCGGTGCTCGAGGCCAGGCCGCCGAAGATGCCGAGCACCGCCGCGCCGTGGCGGGCGCCGATGATGCGCAGGGCCATGTAGCCGGCCAGGGCCAGCCCGGAGATGAGCACCACCATCCACCACACCTGGCGTGGATTGAAGGCCTGATAGGGGCCGTAGTCCTGGTTGGGAAGGATGGGCAGCACCACCAGGGAGAGGACGGCGAACTGCAGGATGGAGTTGAGGTCCCGGGGCGTCAGGCTGTCGCTGATGTGGCGGAGCTGGGCCTTGAAATAGAGGAGGATGGTGGTGGTGATGGCCAGCATCACCGCCAGGGTGTCGTAGCCGTACCAGACGGCGGCGCCCAGGCCGTAGCAGACGATGACGGCCGCCTCCGAAGTGAAGCCCCGGTACTGTTCTTCCTGGACAGCCGAGAAGTTGGAGGCCACCATGGCGGCGGCGATGACCACCAGGCCGACTGCCAGCAGCCAGGAACTCCCCGTCTTTTCGCTCAACAGGGCGAACAGGCAGCCGAGCATGGCCACCAGGGCGAAGGTGCGCAACCCCGCCGCCGAATCCGGACGCCGCTCCCGTTCCAGGCCGACGAGAAGCCCGATGCCGAGGGCGGTGGCGAAAGCCTGGACCGGACCGGCCAGCTCGGGAACGACGAAGGTCATCGCAAATCCTGTGTTTGTGCGGTTCTGCTTTAAAATTAAGCCATGCCACGCCATTTCGCAATCGTCCCCGCCGCCGGCAGCGGTTCCCGCTTCGGCGCCGAGAAGCCCAAGCAGTACCTGCCGCTCCTCGGCCGGCCGCTTCTCTACCACACCCTGGCCGCCCTCTGCGCCTGCCCCGCCATCGATCGGGTGTGGGTGGTGCTCTCGCCCGGGGACGACTGGTGGCGCCGCTACGACTGGAGCGAACTTGGCCCCAAGCTGGAAACGGTCCGCTGCGGCGGTGCCAGCCGGGCCGCCAGCGTCGCCAACGGCCTGCAGGCGGCGGCCATGGCGGCGGCCGACGACGATTGGGTCCTGGTGCACGACGCCGCCCGGCCCTGCATCAGCCAACCCCTCCTGGCTGCCCTGGTGGGCGAACTGGCCGATGACGCGGTGGGCGGACTCCTGGCCGTGCCGGTGGCCGACACCCTGAAGCGGGCCGACGGCGCCCGGCGGGTCGCCGGCACCGAACCCCGGGACGGCCTGTGGCAGGCCCAGACTCCCCAGATGTTCCGCTACGGCGTGCTGCGGGAAGCCCTGGCCCGCTTTCCCGACGTCACCGACGAGGCCGGCGCCATCGAGGCCCTGGGGCTGCGGCCGAAGCTGGTGAAGAGCGCCACCACCAATCTGAAAGTCACCTATCCGGCCGACCTGGGCGTGGCCGAATGGATTCTGCGGGGGCAACGATGAAACTGCGCGTGGGGCAGGGTTACGACGTCCATCAACTGGTGGCGGGCAGGAAGCTGATCCTGGGCGGGGTGGCCATCCCCCATGACAAGGGCCTCCTCGGCCATTCCGACGCGGACGCCCTGCTGCACGCCATCACCGACGCCATCCTCGGCGCCTGCGCCCTGGGCGACATCGGCCGCCATTTTCCCGATACCGATCCCCGCTACCGGGGCGCCGACAGCCGCGTCCTGCTGCGGGCGGCGGTGGCCCTGGCGGCGGCGAAGGGATGGCGGCCGGTGAATGTGGACGCCACCGTCATCGCCCAGCAGCCGAAACTCGCCCCCCACGTGCCGGCCATGGTGGCCTGCATCGCCGCCGACCTGGGCATTGCCGCCGACTGCGTCAACGTCAAGGGCAAGACCAACGAGAAGCTGGGCTACCTGGGCCGGGGCGAGGCCATCGAGGCCCAGGCGGTGGTGCTGGTGGAGCATGCGGCCTGACGGCCGGCCGAACGGACCGAACCGGCCGCAGGCGGCGCGGGTGTTCTTCGCCCTGTGGCCGGATGATGCGGCCCTCGACGTACTCGACCGGGTTGCCCGGGAGGGCGCCTCCCGCTTCGGCGGCAACGCCACCCGCCGGGAAACCCAGCACCTGACCCTGGCCTTCCTCGGCGATGTCCCCCTCGACCGGCTGCCTGCCCTGAACGAGGCGGCGGGCCGCGTCGTCGCACCGGCCTTCGCCTTCACCCTCGACCGCCTCGGGTACTGGCGCCACAATCGCATCCTGTGGGCCGGCTGCAGCGGCAACGAGCCGGCCCTTGCCGGTCTGGTCCGCCGCCTGGTGGGCGAACTCCAGGCCGTCGGCGCCCGGGTGGATGGCGGCAGCCGGCCCTTCGTCCCCCATGTCACCCTGGTGCGCAAGGTCCGGGAAAACCCGCTGGCCCTGCCCGACCTGCCCGCGGTACGATGGACCTGTCACGAATTCGTCCTGCTGCGCTCCCGCCTGTCGGCGGCCGGCGCGGCCTACGAGACGCTGGGGCGCTGGCCCCTGGCGCATTGATCAGGAGTTTGCCGGAGTGGCGAAACAGCCGATGGAAATGAAGGTGGCGGAACTGCAGCCGGGGATGGAGGTGGCCGCCGCGGTCGTCGATGCCGGCGGCCAGGTACTCCTGCCGGCGGGCGCAGTTCTCGCCGAAGCGACCATCGCCGGGCTGGCACGGCGCGAAATCGGCGCCGTGGCGGTCCTGGTCGAGAGCGCGGAGGATCCGGCGGCCGTTGCCGCCCGCCGGGAACACATTACCCGCCAACTTGAGCACGCCTTCCGCCGGGCCGGCGAAGGCGCCGCCACCCGCGCCCTGTTCGACGTCATCCTGGCCCACCGCCTGGAGGGGCAGCCATGAGCCATCTCTCCGGCGACGAAGTCCTGGCCCGCATCAAGCAGCTACCGGCGCTGCCGTCCGCCGTTTCCTCGGTGCTGGCGAGCTTCGCCAACGAAGACGCCGACATCGGCGAGATCGCCGCCCAGATCGCCCGGGACCAGGGGCTCGCCGCCCGGGTGCTGCGGGTGGCCAATTCCTCCTTCTACGGCTTGCAGACGCGGGTGGGCACCATCAACGAGGCCCTGGTCGTGCTCGGCTTCCGGGCGGTGCGGAGCATGGTGCTGGCGGCGGGCATGAGCGGCGCCTTCCGCCTCGATCATTGCCCCGATTTCGATGCTGCCGCCTATCTCCGCCATGGCATCGCCACCGGCCTGGTGGCCCGCCGCCTGGCGCCCCTGGTGCGGCAGAACGCCGAACTGGCCTTTACCGCCGGCCTGCTCCACGACATCGGGGAACTGGTGCTGGCGGCCATCTACCCCGAGCGGTACGAGGCGGTCCTCGCCCTGCGCCAGCGGGAAGACCGCTTCGTGGTGGAAGCGGAACGCGAGGTTCTCGGCATCGACCACGGCGAGGTGGGCGGACTCCTCGCCCAGGCCTGGCGTTTTCCTCCGGCGCTGTACGAAGCAGCCGCTTTCCATCACCGCCCCGACGACGCCCCCGCGGGTTTCCTGGCCGGCCTGATCCACCTGGCGGATGCCACCGCCCACGCCCTCAGCCTCAACCATGGCTGCGGCGCCATGGTGATGCCGGTGGCGGATTCCGCCTGGGCGGCCTTCGATCCGGCGGCCTACCGGCGGGCGCTGGCCGGGGTCGAGGCCGAGTTCGACGGCATCTGCCAGGCCCTGGCGGCCTGACGTCAGGGTTCGGCGGGCAGGGTCAGGCGGGCCGCCAAGCCGCCGCCGGCCCGGGGCAGCAGGTCGAAGCGGCCGCCGTGCAGGCGGGCGATGCGGTCGACGATGGCCAGGCCCAGACCGGTGCCGCCGGCGTTGGTGCGGGCGGCTTCGAGGCGGGTGAAGGGGCGCTTCAACCGCTCGGCGTCCTCCACCGGGATGCCAGGGCCCCGGTCGAGCACTTCCACCACGATCTTGTCGCCCGTTGCTTCCGCCCGCAACTCGACGGGCCCGGCGCCGTACTTGAAGGCGTTGTCGATCAGGTTGGTCACGGCCCGGGCCAGGGCCCGCGGACGCGCCCGTACCGGCGGCAGGGGCGGCAGGGTCAGTTGCAGTTGGCGCCCCAGCGCCTGCTGGCGGTGCCCGGCTTCCGCCAGCAGGGCAGCCAGATCGACGGTCTCGGCGGCCTCGCCCCGGTCGCCCCGGGCGTAGTCCATGAACTGGGCGATGACGCCCTCCATCTGGTCGATGTCGGCCACCACGGCGTCGCGGGCGCCGCCGTCGGCGATGCTCAGCTCCGCTTCCAGGCGCAGCCGGGTGAGGGGAGTGCGCAAATCGTGGGAAATCCCGGCCAGCACCTCCGCCCGGTCCTGCTCATGGCGGGCCAGGTCGTCGGCCATGCGGTTGAAGGCGGCCGCCAGGCGCCGCAACTCGTCAGCGCCGGTTTCCGGCAGGGGGTCGGGGCGCTGGCCCCGGCCAACGCTGATGGCGGCGCGGCCCAGGGCACGCAGGGGCCGGTTGATGCGGGAAACGATGAACCAGGCGACGGCCAGGGCCAGGGCCAGGGCCAGCAGGCCCCAGGCCAGCCAATGCCAGGCGAAGGTGCGGATGGCGCGCTCCTGGGGCAGGATCAGCCAGTATTCGTCATCGTCCTGGTCGTCGAGGCGGAAACTCACCCAGAAGCCGGGCACCTCGTTGACCTGCAGCGAGAGGCGGGTCTGGGGCCCCAGCAGACGGTCGATCTCCTCATGGACGAGGCGCAGGTAGCGCTGGTCGGGCAGGGGTTCGACCACGTCGGTGGCTTCGGCGGGCAGGAGGCGGATGCCTTCCCGGGTGATCAGCTCGACGAAGAGGTCGCCGCGCTTCTCCGGCGCCGAAGCGAAGAGCGCGGCGCGGATGAGGTTGACCGTGCTGGCCGCCAGTTGCGCCGTCTCCCGCGCCCGCGGCTCGGCCTCGACATAGCGGAAAAGGCTCAGCCAGGCCGCGGTGGTCAGGACCACCAGGGCGGCGATGAGCAGGAAGGTGCGCGCCAGCAGGGAGCCGGGGAGGCGCTTCATGGCCGGCGGCCTTGGCGGTCAGCGGCTGCTGCCGTCGGGCACGAAGACGTAGCCGAAGCCCCAGACGGTCTGCAGGTAGCGCGGCTGGGCCGGGTCCGGCTCCACCAGCTTGCGCAGGCGCGACACCTGCACGTCGATGGCCCGGTCGAAGGGCCCCTGCTCGCGGCCCCGGGCCAGCGTCATCAGCTTGTCCCGGGAGAGGGGCTGGCGGGGATGCTGGAGAAGTATCTTGAGGACGGCGAATTCGCCGGTGGTGAGGGGGATGGTCTCGCCGTTGCGCACCAGGGTGCGGGCGGCCAGATCCACTTCCACCTGGCCGAAGCGGACCACTTCCGGTTCCGCCTCCGGCGCGCCCGGCGGCGGCGTCGTCTGGCGGCGCAGCACGGCGTTGACCCGGGCCAGCAGCTCGCGGGGATTGAAGGGCTTGGGCAGGTAGTCGTCGGCGCCCATTTCGAGCCCGACGATGCGGTCGATGTCCTCGCCCTTGGCGGTGAGCATGACGATGGGCGTGGCGTCGCCGGTGCCCCGCAGGCGCCGGCAGATGGCCAGGCCGTCCTCGCCCGGCAGCATGAGGTCGAGGACGATGAGGTCGAAATGTTCCCGGCTGCGCAGCCGGTCCATCTGGGGACCGTCGGCGACGGCCTTGACGTCGAAGCCCTGTTCGCTGAAATAGCGGGTGAGGAGGTCCCGCAGGCGGCTGTCGTCGTCGACGACGAGAAGGCGATGTTGGCGTTCGTTCATGGCAGCAAGGATAAAATAGCGCGGTGGCGGGCCGATCGTGCCAATGGTAACAAGCTTTTGCCGGCGAGGCCGCCGAAACAATCTGTTACAAAGGTCGGCGGGCCGGCAATACCGGGCTTACAAGACACCCGGAGAATTCTCATCGTGAATTGCGCTGTCCGCCAGGAGTACGCCATGAATCTGAAGGCCCTAGTTTCCGTGCTCGCCATGTTGGCCGGCCTCGGCGTGTGCGCGTCGCCCGCCGCCGCCGCGGTGCGGCCGGGTGTCTTCGACGGCCGGGGCGAGGTCCAGGCGGCGACTCGCCTGGAACCCCTGGTGTATCTCGGCCCCGATCAGCGCCGGGAGATGCGCCAGCAGATGCGCGAGCAGTGGCGGCAGCAACCGCCGCGTTCCGACGAATGGCGCCAGGAATACCGCGAGCGCCAGCGGGACCGCTGGCAGCAGATGCCTTCCGACGACCGCTACCGCCTGCGGGAGGAAATGCGCGAGCAGCGCGGTGGCCGCGGCCGCGATTTCGGGGGCGGTCGCCGCTAGGGCCTGTTCTCATTCAGCTCGCGAGGGCGGTGCTCCGGGGGCGGAACACCCACCGAAATGGGCTCCTGGCCGGGGCGCTCCGGTAGAATGCGCCCCATGCTGATACTCGCCCTCGAAACATCGACAGACCGCGGTTCCTGCGCCCTCTGGCGCGATGGCGCCACGACGGAACGCCTGTGTCCGGCCGGCCAGCCCCATTCCGAGACCCTGCTGCCGCTGGTGCAGACCATTCTGGCGGAAAACGGCACCTCCCTGGCCGCCGTAGACGCCGTCGCCTTCGGCGCCGGGCCGGGGGCGTTCACCGGCCTGCGGGTGGCCTGCGGGGTTGCCCAGGGCCTCGCCGTCGGCATCGGCCGGCAGGTGGTGCCGGTATGCACCCTCGAGGCGATGGCGGCGGATTGCCCGGAAGAGCGTGTCGTCACCCTGCTCGACGCGCGCATGAACGAGGTTTACGCCGCCTGCTACGAGCGGGCAGGGGAGCGCTGGCGGCGAGCCGGCGACATCGTGGTGGCGCCTCCCGCCGCCGTGGCCTTGCCGGAAGGCGGCGGCTGGGTGGCCGCCGGCAACGCCCTGGCGGCCTACCCGCTCCTGGCCGAACGGGTCGCCACCCTGGGCCTTGCGCCCTATCCTCAGGTTTTTCCCTCGGCGGCCCGGGTCGCCGAGCTGGCGGCCTTGGCCTGGAGCGAAGGCGGGGGTGTCGATCCCGCCCTGGCGGCGCCTCTCTACGTCCGCGACAAGGTCGCGCGCACGGTGGCCGAGCGGCTGGCGGGAGGGGGCCGGGCATGACCCTGGCGGCGGCAAGGCAGCCCCAGGCGGAATTTTTCCCCATGAACGAGGGCGATCTCGACGCGGTGGCTGCCCTGGAGGCGAGCGTCCAGTCCTTTCCGTGGTCCCGCGGCAATTTTGCCGACTCGCTCGTTTCCGGCTACAGCGCCTGGGTGTGCCGCATCGGCGGCGACCTGGTGGGCTTTTCGGTGACCATGCGGGTGATGGACGAGGCGCACCTCCTCAATATCGCCGTCTGCAAGCGCTACCAGGGGCGAGGCTACGGCGCCCGGCTGCTGCGGCACCTCATGGACGTCGCCAGGGGATACGGCGCTGTCCGCCTGCTCCTCGAAGTGCGGGCGTCCAACGGCCCGGCGGCGGATCTGTACCGTCACTTCGGCTTCCAGCAGATCGCCGTGCGCAAGGGGTATTATCCGGCCTTGGCAGGGCGCGAGGACGCCCTCATCTTCGAGCGCCAGCTATGCGAATGACCCGGGAACAGATTCTCGCCGAGATGGGCATCACGCCCCTGTGGCGCCTGCGCGTACCTGCCGGCGAGGGCGAGGCGCCGGCGGCGGAGGCTGCTCCGTCGGTGCCACCGGCAAGGCCGGTAGTGCCGGCCTCCGGCGGCGGGTCTGACCGCATCGCCGCCCTCGACTGGCCGGGGCTGCAGGAAGGCGTGACGGCCTGCCGGGCCTGCCCGCTGTGCGAGCAGCGGCGCCAGGCGGTGCTGGGCGTCGGCGACCTCCATCCCGACTGGCTGTTCATCGGCGAAGGCCCGGGGGCGGACGAGGACGCCCAGGGCGAGCCTTTCGTCGGCCAGGCCGGCAAGCTGCTCGACGCCATGCTGGCGGCGCTCGGCGTCAGGCGCGGCGACAAGGTCTATATCGCCAACGCGGTGAAGTGCCGCCCCCCCGGCAACCGGACTCCCGAAGCCGAGGAAATGGCGGCCTGCAGGCCCTTCCTGGAGCGCCAGATCGCGCTGCTGGAACCGAAGGTGATCGTCCTGCTGGGGAAGGCGGCGGTCCACACCGTGCTGGGCTCCGACAAGGCACTGGCCGCCCTGCGGGGCAAGGCCTACGACTACCGGGGCATCCCCGTGGCAGTGACCTATCATCCGGCCTATCTGTTGCGCAACCTGCCGGAAAAGGCCAAGGCCTGGGAGGACCTGCTGTTCGCCCGCCGCCTGCTGCGCAAGGCGCAGGCCAGGGGCCGCGAATTGCCGCTGGGCTGATCCGGCGGGGAAACCACCGCCGGAGCGAGCGCGTCAGTGGGAGCGGGTATCGTCCAGGTGGACGACATCGTCGTATTCCCGCTGGTTCGCCTCGTGGCGGCGCTTGACCAGGTACATGGTGGCTGAGACGAAAAGCCCGAAGAGGGTCAGCACCCCGTAGATGGAGAAGTCCATCCGGATCATCAGGTAATAGAGCCCGGTCATGATGAGGATGGAGAGGTTCTCGTTGAAGTTCTGCACGGCGATGGAATGGCCGGCCCCCATGAGGATGTGGCCCCGGTGCTGGAGCAGGGCGTTCATCGGCACGACGAAGAAGCCGGACAGGCCGCCGATGAGAATGAGCAGGGGAATGGCCAGCCAGACGGCGTGGACGAAATTCATTACCAGGACGATGATGCCCATGGCGATGCCCAGGGGGATGACCCGTACCGAGCGGCGCAGCGTGATGAAGCGGGCGGCGACCACGGCGCCGAGGGCGACGCCGACGGCGGTCACGCCCTGAAGCATCGACGACTTGGAAAGGTCGAGCTGCAGTGAGGCTTCCGCCCACTTGATGACGATGAACTGGAGGGTGGCGCCGGCACCCCAGAAGAGGGTGGTGACCGCCAGGGAAACCTGGCCGAGGCGGTCGCGCCAAAGCAGCGTCAGGCAATGGTTGAATTCGTGGATCAGGTACCAGGGGTTCTTCTTGAGGGGCTTGTGGTCGACGTCGGTTTCGGGGATGTAGAGGTTGAAGACGGCTGCCAGCACGTAAAGGGCGCCGACGACGCAGAGTGTCATCTCGCCGACGGTATCGATGCCGGTGTCGACGACCGGGAAGTCGAAGGCCAGGAGGTGCTGGGCGATGTCCGGCTTGATCAGCATGCCGCCGACGACGACGCCGAGGATGATGGCGCCGACGGTGAGCCCTTCGATCCAGCCGTTGGCCACCACCAGCAGCCGGTGGGGCAGGTACTCGGTGAGGATGCCGTACTTGGCCGGCGAATAGGCGGCGGCACCCAGGCCCACCACGGCATAGGCGACCAGGGGATGGACGGAGAAGAACATCATGCCGCAGCCGACGATCTTGATGGTGTTGCTGATGAACATCACCCGCCACTTGGGCATCGAGTCGGCGAAGGCGCCGACAAAGGCGGCGAGGATGACGTAGGAGACGGTGAAGAAGGTCTTGAGGAGCGGTTCGTATTCGGCTGGGGCCTGCATGTCCCGCAGGGCGGCGATGGCGGCGATGAGCAGCGCATTGTCCGCGAGCGCGGAAAAAAACTGCGCTGCCATGATGATGTAAAAGCCGAACGGCACGTCGTTTTGTCTCTGGTTTCGTTATGGGCGACGTTTATACCATGGAATGGCGGCAGCCGTTGTGTCGCCCAGGATTAGGCTCGACCGGTATGCTGCCGCAGGAGTTGCAGGGCCGTTTCGAAGTCGTAGGCGGCGATGTGGCGCTCCACCTGGGGGTAGGTGGAGCCCAGCAATTCGCGGAAGGTGGCACCGTGGTCGCGGAAGAGATCGCCGGCCTGGATGTCGCCTTCGGCCAGCAAGCGGTGGAGTTGGGCGACGGCATCGTTGGCGGCTTTCCGGTCGATGGCTTCGGCAGGGGCGGCCAGCGCCTGCCGCAAGGCGGCGACCAGGTCGCCGAGGGCGGTCGCCAGCCGCTCCATGGAGGTGTCCATCAAGGGCCCGGGCGCCCCGTCCCGGAGGTTGCCTTCCACCTCTGCGGCGGCGGCCTGGACGGCCACGGCGCCCAGCATGCCGGCTGCCCCCTTGAGGGAATGGGCGACACGGCGTGCGTCGTCGCCCTGGCCGGCGGCCAACATGGCATTCAGGCGCTCCAGGTCGCCGCCGTGTTCGTCGGCGAACATGCGCAGCAGCCGCAGGTAGCTGGCAACCTTGCCCCGCAGGCGGTGCAGCCCCTCGTCGGCGGCCAGCCCGTCGATGTGCAGCAGGCGATCCATGGCGGCGGCGTCCGCCATTGCCGTTACCGGCGCCGGCGCGGCAGGCGCTAGCGGGCGGACGGGCGGCAGCCAGCGCAGCAGGGCCTGGTACAGGGCCGCCGGCTCGAGCGGCTTGGGAACGTGGTCGTTCATGCCGGCGTCGACGCAGCGCTGCCGATCCTCGTCGAAGGCGTTGGCGGTGATCGCCAGGATGGGCGTCTCGCCCCGGCCCGGCAAGGCGCGGATGCGGCGGGCCGCCTCGACGCCGTCGAGCACCGGCATCTGGACGTCCATGAGGATGAGGTCGTAGGCATTGGCTGTCGCCTTGTCCACGGCCACGGCGCCGTTCTCGGCGGTGTCGGCGGCGAGGCCGGCGCTACCGAGCAGGTCGAGCACCACATCGCGATTGATGGGGTTGTCCTCCGCAACCAGGACGCTGGCGCCGCGGTGGCGCGAAGCCAGGGTGCGTTCCAGGTCTTCGGCTGACCTGGCCTCGGGCTGCTCCTGGGTCGGCTGGGCCGTCATGCCGCGCTTGAGCCGGACTTCCAGCCAAAAGGTGCTGCCGACGCCTGGGAGGCTGAGGACGCCGACTGTGCCGCCCATGAGATCGGCCAGCCGCTTGCAGATGGCGAGGCCGAGACCGGTGCCGCCGTAGCGGCGGGTGGTGGAGCTGTCGGCTTGCTCGAAGTCGTTGAACAGCCGTTCCTGGGCGTCGGCGGCGATGCCGATGCCGGTATCGACGACCTCCACGCGGAGGGTGACGGCGTCCTTCTCGGCCTGCATGCATCGGGCCCGCAGGGTCACGCTGCCGCGCTCGGTGAATTTCACGGCATTGGTGGCGAAATTGATGAGAATCTGGCCGATGCGCAAGGGGTCGCCCTGCAGGAATCCATCGACTGCGGGATCGATATCGCGCAGCAGGCGCAGGCCCTTCTCCGCCAAGCGTTCCGCCAGCAGGGAGGCGATATGGTCGAACAGGCCCGCCACCTGGAAATCGCGCTGCTCGAGGACGAGCTTGCCGGATTCGATCTTGGAGATGTCGAGGATGTCGTTGATGATGGCGAGGAGATGCTGGGCCGCCTCATTGACCTTGCGCAACTGTTCCTGCTGCTTGGGGCTGGTCACTTCCCGCCGCAGGAGGTGGGTGAGGCCGATGATGGCGTTCATCGGGGTACGGATCTCGTGGCTCATGTTGGCGAGGAAGGAACTCTTCGCCTGGCTGGCTTTTTCCGCGGCGTCCCGGGCGCCTTCGAGGGCCGCCCCGGCGCGGCGCCGGATGACGATGCCCCAGAGGTCGTTGCCGATCAGCTGGAGTTCGCGCCCCTCGGCAACGTCGTAGGGAGCCTCCCGCCCGCTGACGCCGAGAACCGCCAGGACCTGCTCCCCTTCCAGGATGGGGACGGCGAGGAGGTTGCGGGCGGCGTGGGGGCAATCCTCGGCCGCCGGCAGCTCCCGGGCGCAGAGCGCCGCCGGCCGCCGCTTGTGGGCAACGGCGGCCACCTGAGCCCGCAGCCAGGGGCATTCCAGGCAGCCGGCCCCCAGGTTGCGGTCGCAGGGGCTGTCGCCGCCGAAGTAGGAAACCGAGGGCACGCCGCTACCATCCAGTATCTGCAGGAAGGCGCTGCTGCTGCCGGAAAGGCGGGCGGCCTCGTGCAAACCGGCGCGGAAAACTTCCTCCTCCTCCATGCCGTCGGCCCGGCGGCTGATCCCCAGCAGGGCCTGCAGCCGGCGATCGCTGACGAGGAGGCGGCGGTTGGCGGCTTCCAGCTCCGCCGTGCGCATGCGCACCAGTTCTTCCAGGTGCAGGCGATACTTTTCCAGTTCCAGGTCCCGCAGCTTGCCTTCGGTGATGTCCAGGCAATGGCCGATGTAGCCCAGGAATCCGCCCCGGCTGTCGTAGCGGGGGCGCCCTTCGTTCATCATCCAGCGGTATTCGCCGTCGTGCCGGCGCAGGCGGCAGGCCAGATGGAAGGGCTGGCGGCCGGCGACGGCTTCCCCATAGGTCTCGTGCCAGGCCGCACGGTCATCGGGATGCAGGCCTTCCAGCCAGTCATCTCCCAGCTCCTGCTCGAGGCTGCGGCCGGTGAATTCCAGCCAGGGGCGGTTGACGTAGTTGCAGCGGCCATCCACCCCGGTGGTCCAGATGAGGGCCGATCCGGAATCCGCCAGGGTGCGGTACTGGAACTGGACCTCGTGCAGCGGCTGCAGGTCCACGTCGACGCAGAACATCTCCCGGACTCCGCCGGGGCTGGCCTGCAGGACGTGGCTGGAAAACACCTGGACCGGCGAGCCGTCCTTGCGGCAGAGGGTCAGTTCCCCGGCCGGAATGGGGATGCCGTGGTCCAGCCAGTCGCGGTGGAGGGCGATGACTTCGTCGCGCATGGCCGCCGGGATGATGAGGTCCTCCAGCCGCCGGCCCAGGGCCTCTTCCTGACTGTAGCCGTACAGGCGGGTGCTGGCGGCGTTCCACAGCACCACCCGGCGCTCCTCGTCATAGCCTTGGACGGCGATGCTCTCGATATTGTCGAAGAGGGCGCGAAAGCGGTTCTCGCTTTCGCGCAGGGCGTTTTCCACCGCCTTCTGCACCCCCAGGTCGGCCCAGATCATGGCCAGGAAAGCCTGGCCGCGGATGGCGACCATGCGGCAACTGACGCGTGTGGGGCGCAGGGAGCCGTCCTTGCGCCGCTGCATTTCCTCGAAATCCTGCCCCCGCTCGATGACGATCCGGTCGAGCTGCGCCAACAGGCCGTCGTCGCTGGTGACGAGCGCGACGTCGGGCCAGCCGAGGCGGGCGAACTCCTCGCGGCTGTAGCCGAGGCCGGCGCAGGCGGCGTCGTTGAACTCGACGAAGGCCAGGCTGGCGGCATCCATCAGGACGATGCCGTCGCGGGCCTGGTTGAAGACGACCCGGAATATTTCCTCGCGATCGCGCAGGCGGCCTTCGATTTCCTTGCGGTCGCTGATGTCGGTCATGGTCCCTACCGACTGGAGCGGGCGCCCGTCCTCGGCCCGAATCGTCACCCGGGAGCGGAAGCGGACCCAGAGCCAGCCACCGCCGGCCCGACGCAGGCGCCACTCCCCCTCGACCACGTCGTTGCGGCGGAAGGCGCGGCGTGTGGCCTCGATGGCCGCGTCGTGGTCGGCGGGATGGAGCAGGGACTGGAAATCCCTGGCGGTCTTCGGCAGTTCCTCCGCCAGGCAGCCCAGCAAGGTGCCCAGGGTCGAACTCCAGGCATAGCGGTCGGCCAGGAAGTCGTATTCCCACACGGCGATGCCGGTACTCTCGAGCACCATGCCGAGACGCTGGTCGAAATCCTCCCGCACGTTGTCGAGGAGGGTACGTTGCGCCCAGGCCTCTTCGATGACCGCCACCCCCAGCCGCTCAAGGATCTGGTGCTGGCCGAGGACGCCCGCCACCACCCCGTCGCCCCCCTGGACGACGACATGGCGGAAGCCGCCAACGTTCATGGTGGCCAAGGCGTCGCCGACGGTGGCGCCGATGTCGAGGCAATGCACCGGGCTGCTCATGACCTCGGCGACCGCTACCGTAGCCGCATCCACCCCGGCGGCCAGCAGCCGTGGCATGTCCCGTTCGGTGAGAATGCCCAAGGGGCGTCGGTTCCGGCAGACCAGGACATAGTCGCAGGCGTTCTGCGCCATGGTCTGGAGTGCCGCTTCGAGTGGAGCCTCGGGCGCCAGCAGGGGCATGTCCCGGTCCATCAGCGCCATCAGGTCCGAGGTGTGGTGCAGCACCTCCAGCCCCAGGTGCATGCGGAAATCGGTCTCGGAGACGATCCCGGCGGTTTCTCCCAGGTCGTCCACGGCCACCAGGTGGCGTACCCGGTTGCGGTGCAGGAGGTTGTAAGCGGAACGGAAATCCAGGCCGGTGTGGGCCGACAGCACCGGCGCGCTCATATAGTCCCGGACCGGTTGGCCGCCGGGGACGTGGCGACGCAGCAGGTCGAGCATGTCCCGCTCGGTGAGGATGCCCGCCGGACGCTGGCGGCACTGGACCACCAGGCTGGAAACATGGGCGTCGGCCATGAACCGGGCGGCATCGTGCAGCGTGCAGTCGATGCCGACGCTCTTCACGGCGACGCTCATGATGTCGCCCAGGGTCAGGTCGGTGAGCGGGCGGAAGGCCATGGGGTCAGGCGGAGGCCGACTGCCCGTCGTCGTCGCGGTAGCGGTCGGCAATGGCGCGGAACAGGTCGTAGCTGGCGACGAAGGCGTCCACCACGTCCGGGTCGAAATGGCTGCCCCGGTTGGCGACGATGATGTCCCGGGCCTCGTCGTAAGGCATGGGTTGCTTGTATACGCGCTTGTTGATGAGGGCGTCGAAGACGTCGGCCAGGGCCATGAGCCGGGCCGAGACGGGAATGGCGTCGCCGGCGAGGCCGGCCGGATAGCCGCTGCCGTCCCATTTTTCGTGGTGGTAGTGGGCGATTTCCTTGGCGACGGCGAGGAATTTCACCGGCTTGACGGCGTCCCGCTCGGCCTGGGCGATGGCCTGGAAACCCAGTTCGGCGTGGGTTTTCATGATGGCCCATTCGTCCGGCGTCAGTTTGCCCGGTTTGAGCAGGATGTGGTCGGGGATGCCCACCTTGCCGATGTCGTGCAGGGGCGCCGAACGGGCCAGGGTATCGATGGCGTGGTCGTCGAGGGCGGCGGCGAAGCGCGGGTGGGAGCGCAGCGCGTTGCCCAGGGTGCGCACATATTCCTGGGTGCGGCGCAGGTGGTTGCCGGTTTCCGGATCGCGGGTCTCGGCCAGGCGGGCGAGGGCGTGGATGCTGACTTCCTGGATGAGCTGGTTCTCGCTCATGCGGCGAGCCACTTCGGCTTCCAGATAGGCGTTCTGGTTGCGCAGGATATCCCGCGCCGCCTTCAGTTCGAGCTGGGCCCGCACCCGGGCCAGGACCACGGCTGGACGCAGGGGCTTGGTGATGTAATCGACGGCGCCACAGTCGAGCCCTTTCTCCTCGTCCTCGCTACGGTCCATGGCGGTGACGAAGATCACCGGCACGTCGCGGGTGCGCGGATCGGCCCGCAACCGCTCGAGCACGGTGTAGCCGTCCATCTCGGGCATCATGACGTCGAGCAGGATGAGGTCAGGTATCGGCTCGATGACCGCCACCTTCAACGCCCGCTGGCCGGAATTGGCGGCGCGGACCCGGTACGGCGGCTGCAGCAGCTCGCCGAGCACGGCCAGGTTTTCCGGGGTGTCATCGACGATGAGGATCGTCGCCTGCTTCCCATCCATGGGACACATCTCGTTCGTGGGTGGTGTTGAATTTTTCTGCCGCCGATTATGGTCCCGCTGCCCCCGCTTGTCATCGCCCCGCGGCCGGTTTTCCGATCAATTTTTTCCGTTTTGTGATTGAATAGCAGTCCGTTCGAAAGGAGAGATTTCCCATGGCTGACCGGCGTTTGCAGGTCTTCCACGCGGTGGCCAGGCACCTGAGCTTCACCAAGGCGGCCGAGGCCCTGTTCATGACCCAGCCGGCGGTGACCTTCCAGGTCAAGCAACTGGAAGACCAGTTCAACACCCGCCTCTTCGAGCGCGGCCATGGCAAGATCGCCCTGACCCCGGCGGGGGAGCTGGTGCTCGACTACGCCAATCGCATCCTTGCCCTCACCGACGAAATGGAAACCCGCCTCGCCGAGATGACCGGCGAGATGCGCGGCCCCCTCCTGGTGGGCGCCAGCACTACCATTGCCGAGTTCATGCTCCCGCGCGTCCTCGGCGAGTTCAACAGCCTCTATCCCCAGGTGCGGGCCCGGCTCATCGTCGGCAATTCCGAAACCATCGAAAACCGCGTGGCCGAGCACACCCTGGACGTCGGCCTGGTGGAGGCCCCCACCAAGGATCCCTCCCTGGTCTCGGAAAGCTGTTGCGAAGACGAGCTCCAGGTCATCTGCGCCCCCGACCATCCCCTGGTCGGCGAACCCTTCCTCACCCCCAAGGCCCTGCGGGAATACGAGTTCATCTCGCGGGAGCCGGGCTCCGGCACGCGGGAGGTGACCGACGCCTATTTCCGCGCTGCCGGCGTCCCGCCGGAAAGCCTCAAGGTCCTCATGGAGCTGGGCAGTCCGGAAGCCCTGAAAGGCGTGGTCAGCACCGGCCTCGGCTTCGCCATCGTCTCCCGGGCGGTCTTCGAGAAGGAGCAGCGCCTGGGCACCCTGGTCGCCATTCCCTTGAAGCCGCCCTTGCAGCGCAGTCTCTCCCTGGTCTATCCGAGGGACCGTTTCCGCTCCCGGCTGGCCACCACCTTCATCGGCTTCGCCCGGCAGAAACTGGGGGAGTTCGTCCTTTGAAGCTGTCCCGTCCCATCCGGGCCGTCATCGATCTGGCGGCCCTGCGCCACAACTATGCCGTCGCCCGGGGCAGGGCACCGAACGCCCGGGCGTGGGCGGTGATCAAGGCGGACGCGTACGGCCACGGCCAGTGGCGTGCCGTCCAGGCCCTGCGCGGGCTGGCCGACGGCTTCGCGCTGCTGGAAGCGGAAAACGCCGCGGATCTGCGGGCGGCCGGCGTCGACTTGCCGCTGCTCCTGCTCGAAGGCGTCTTCGCCAGCCGCGATGCCCGCCTGGCCTGCGAATTCGGCCTCACCACCGTCCTCCATTCCCGCGAGCAGTATGAACTCCTCGCCGCCGCGGCCGGTAGCCGCCCGCTGCCTCCGCTGTACGTCAAGCTCAACACCGGCATGAACCGCCTCGGCTTCACCGCGGCCGACCTGCCCTGGCTGCGGCAAACCATGGCACGGCTGCCGGCCGGTACCGTCACCCTCATGACCCATTTTGCCGAGGCCGACGGCGGGCGAGGCATCGACTGGCAGCTCGCTCGCTTCCGCGACCTGAGCGAAGGCTGGCAGGGCCCGGTGAGCCTGGCCAATTCCGCCGCCATCCTGCGCCATCCCGCCAGCCATGGCGACTGGGTGCGGCCCGGCATCATGCTCTACGGCGCCAGCCCCTTCGCCGACCAGGCGGCGGCGGATCTCGGGCTGCAACCGGCGATGACGCTGGAGAGCAGCATCATCGCCGTGCAGGACGTCACCGCCGGCGAGCGGGTGGGCTATGGCGGCCTGTTCGAAGCGCCCCGCGCCATGCGCGTCGGCATCGTCGCCTGCGGCTATGCCGATGGCTACCCCCGCCACGCCGGCACCGGCACGCCCATCGCTGTCCTCGGCCGCCGGACGCAAACCCTCGGCCGCGTTTCCATGGACATGCTGGCCTGCGACCTCACCGATATCCCCGAAGCGGGCCTGGGGGCGCCGGTGACCCTCTGGGGCCGGGGCGCCGCCGGGGAGGTGCCGGCCGACGCCGTGGCCGCCGCCGCCGGCACCATCGCCTACGAACTCTTCTGCGCCCTGGCGCCCCGGGTGCCGGTGCAGGTCACCGACGCCTCCTGAAACTCCCATGGCCAAAGCGAAATCCGTCTATACCTGCACCGAATGCGGCGCCAGCAACCCCAAATGGCAGGGCCAGTGCCCCGGCTGCGGCGAGTGGAACACCTTGGTGGAGGGTGTCGCCGAGAAATCCGGCGGCCATCGTTTCCAATCCCTGGCCCCGCCGGCCCGCCTGCAGACCCTGGCCGACATCGAGGCCCGGGAGGCCGAGCGCCTGCCCACCGGCATCCCGGAATTCGACCGGGCCCTGGGGGGCGGGCTGGTGGCGGGGGGCGTGGTGCTCATCGGCGGCGATCCCGGCATCGGCAAGAGCACGTTGCTCCTGCAGGCCCTGGCGGCGCTCTCGGCGGAGCACCGGGTGCTCTACGTGAGCGGCGAGGAATCCGGCGAGCAGGTGGCCCTGCGCGCCCGCCGCCTGGCCCTGGACTGCCGGCGCCTGCACCTGCTGGCGGAAATCAACCTGGAAAAGATCCTCGCCGCCCTGGGCAGCGAGAAGCCCCAGGTGGCGGTCATCGACTCCATCCAGACCCTGTGGTCGGAAGAACTCTCCAGCGCGCCGGGTTCGGTGGCCCAGGTGCGGGAATGCGCCGCCCAGCTTACCCGCCTGGCCAAGCAGGCCGGCATCACCGTCATCCTGGTGGGCCATGTCACCAAGGAAGGGGCGCTGGCGGGGCCGCGGGTACTCGAGCACATCGTCGATACGGTGCTTTATTTCGAGGGCGACACCCATTCCAGCTTCCGCTTGGTGAGGGCCTTCAAGAACCGCTTCGGGGCGGTGAACGAACTCGGTGTCTTCGCCATGACCGACCGCGGGCTGAAGGGGGTGAACAACCCCTCGGCGCTGTTCCTCTCCCAGCATGGCGAGGAGGTGCCCGGCTCCTGCGTCATGGTCACCCAGGAAGGCACCCGGCCGCTGCTGGTGGAAATCCAGGCCCTGGTGGATAGCGCCCACGGCAACCCGCGGCGCCTCACGGTGGGCCTCGAGGCCCAGCGCCTGGCCATGCTCCTGGCGGTCTTGCATCGCCATGCGGGTGTCCTATGCTTCGATCAGGATGTCTTCGTCAATGCGGTGGGCGGTGTGCGCATCAGCGAACCGGCGGCCGACTTGGCAGTGGTGCTTGCCATTGTTTCATCGTTGAAAAACAAGCCATTACCAAATAAACTTATAGTGTTTGGTGAAATTGGTCTGGCCGGCGAGATCCGTCCGGCGCCCCGGGGCCAGGAACGCCTGAAGGAAGCAGCCAAGCTCGGCTTCACCCGGGCCCTGGTGCCCGAGGCGAACCGGCCCCGCCAGGCCATCGCCGGACTGGAAGTCATCACTGTCGCCCGTATCGGAGAAGCCGTCGAAAGGATCAGAGAGCTGGGTTAGCGCCGCAACCCGTCCCGGAAATGTTCAACCTATCCCGCTATTTCTCGACCCTCAGCTTCATCCTGAT
Organism: Rhodocyclaceae bacterium; assembly: GCA_036732025.1. Taxonomy (GTDB): domain Bacteria; phylum Pseudomonadota; class Gammaproteobacteria; order Burkholderiales; family Rhodocyclaceae; genus SSSZ01. Next base: position 39,780 of record DAINDE010000006.1, on the reverse strand, counting down.
CGTCCTCGCCGCCGGGGCGCTCGGTCCGCTTTACCGGCAGCTTTCCCTGCAGCAGATGACCAGCCAGGCGGAAGACCGCAACCTGGCCACCGCCCGCATCCTGCACAACACCCTGTGGCCGGCGGTGGGGGACATCCTGCGCGAATCCTACGGCAAGGAGGCGGCGGCCCTGGGCACCACCCCGGGGCTTCCCGCCCTGCGGGAGCGGATGGCCTCCGTCCTGGCCGGTACGGCCGTCGCCCGGGTGCGGGTCTATAACCGGCTGGGCCTGGTGGTGCTGGCCACCGAGGCCGGCGGCATCGGCACCCAGGTCGACTCGGCGGCCTTCCGGGCTGCAGTATCCGGCACCACCGGCAGTGACCACCAGTATCTGGCCAGTGTCGAAACCCTCGACGGCCGGCGGCGGAATGTCGATCTCTTGTCCACCTTCATCCCGGTGCGGGGCCAGAACAACGACGTGGAGGGGGTGATCGAACTGGGCCAGGACGTGACCCCCTTCCTGGTGGGGGTCAACCACACCCTGTGGTGGATGACCGCCGGCGTGGTGGGCGTTTTCGCCTTGCTCTACCTGATGCAGTTCCTGGTGGTGCGCCGGGCCCACCAGATCCTGCGCCTGCAGGAAACCAAGATCGAGGCTGCCCGCTCCACCCTGGAGCTGCAGGTGGAGCAGCGTACTGCCGAGCTGAAACGGGCCAATACCCAGTTGCAGGAGGAAATCGCCGAGCGCCGGCAGGCCGAGAGCAAGCTCAACTACCTCGCTTACCACGACCCGCTCACCGGGTTGCCCAACCGTCGCTGTTTCATCGAACGCCTGGCGGAGAGCCTCGACGATTCGGAAAAGCATGCCCAGCGCCTGGCGGTGCTGTTCATTGACCTCGACCAGTTCAAGCAGGTCAACGATTCCCTCGGCCACACCATCGGCGACGAACTCCTGGTGGCGGTGGCTTCCCGCCTGTCGCAGAAGGTCCGCCTCATCGACATGCTCGCCCGGCTGGGGGGCGACGAGTTCATCTGCCTCATGGAGGCGGTGCGCGAGGACGAAGAGGCCGCCCAACTGGCCCGGGAGATCATCGCCGCCTTCGACGCCCCCTTCGTGGTGGCCGGGCACGAGCTCTACCTGTCCACCTCCGTCGGCATCAGCCTCTTCCCCCAGGACGGCGACAGCGTGGGCAACCTCATGCGCAACGCCGATTCGGCCATGTACCGGGCCAAGGCCATGGGCCGCGGCCACTACCATTTCTACACCCCGGCCATGACCGACGAGGTGCGGGAAAAGGTGCGCATGGAAAACCTGCTGCGCCGGGCCATCGAGAACGGCGAGCTGGAGGTGCATCTGCAGCCGCAGGTGGATTCGGTTTCCGGCTGCCTCACCGGCGCGGAGGCCCTGGTACGCTGGCACAGCCCCGAGCTGGGCGAGGTGCCACCGCTGCGCTTCATTCCGGTGGCCGAGGAATCGGGCCTCATCATCGGCCTCGGCACCTGGGTGCTGCGGGAGAGCTGCCGGCAGGTGATGCGCTGGCGCATGGCGGGATTCGACCTGCCGGAAGTGTCGGTCAACCTTTCCGTCAAGCAACTCGAGCGGCCGGAATTCATCGACATCCTCACCGGCATCCTGGAAGAAACCGGCCTGGAGCCGGAACGCCTCAAGCTGGAACTCACCGAATCCGTGGTGATGGCCGTGGAGAACGCCTTCGCCCTGCTCGAACGCCTGCGCGACTTGGGCATCCGCCTGGCCATCGACGATTTCGGCACCGGCTATTCTTCCCTCAACTACCTGAAGCTCCTGCCCATCCAGCAGCTCAAGATCGACCGCTCCTTCGTCATCGGCATCGGCAACAACCACGGTGACGAGGCCATCATCCGCACCGTCATGGCCCTGGCCAAGAGCCTCGACCTGGACGTGGTGGCGGAAGGGGTGGAGACCGGCGAGCAAGCCGATTTCCTCAAGGATCTTGGCTGCCAGCACCTGCAGGGCTTCCTGCACGGGAAGCCGGTGGACCCGGCGGAGTTCGCCGCCCGCTGGGGCGGCCGGTCCGACACCCCATGAGCCGCCTGGCCTGGCGCTTCCTCCTGCGCGAACTGCGCGCCGGGGAGTTGCGCCTCCTGGCCCTGGCGCTGGTGGTGGCCGTGGCGGCGGTGACGGCGGTGGGCTTTTTCGCTGACCGCGTGCGCCAGGCCCTGGAAGGGGAGGCACGCCAGTTGCTCGGGGCCGACCTGGTGCTGGTTTCCGACCATCCCTGGCCGGCCTCCCACGCCGATGCGGCGGCCGGCCAGGGCTTGCGCACCGCCCGCACGGAAGTTTTCCCCAGCATGATCCTGGCAGGCGGGCAGGCCCAGTTGGCCGACATCAAGGCGGTCACCGCCGCCTATCCCCTGCGCGGCAACCTGCGCCTGGCGCCCGCCGCCGGGGCGCCGGATGCGCCGGTCACCGGCGCGCCGCCGGCGGGGGAGGCCTGGCTGGAGGAGCGCCTGGTCACGGCCCTGGGGCTTCAGGTGGGCGCCACCGTCGCTGTCGGCCAGGCCACCTTCCGGGTTGCTGCCATCCTCACCCAGGAGCCGGACCGCGGGGTCAATTTCTTCAGCGTGGCACCGCGCCTGCTCATGAATCTGGACGATCTGCCGGCCACCGGCCTGGTGCAGGTCGGGTCCCGCGTCAGTTACCGCCTGCTGGTGGCTGGCGAGGGAACGGCGGTCGAGACCTATCGCCGCTGGCTCGAACCTCGCCTGGGGCGAGGGGAGCGGATTGAGGACATCCGCAATGCCCGCCCCGAAATCCGCAGCGCCCTGGATCGCGCCCAGCGCTTTCTCGGCCTCGCCGTCCTTCTCACCGTCGTCCTCTCGGCCGTGGCGGTCGCCCTGGCGGCCCGCCGCTACATGCACCGGCACCTGGACGCCTGCGCCGTCATGCGCTGCCTGGGGGCTTCGCAAGGGGACCTGCTGCGCCTGCACGGCGCCCTGTTCGTCTTTCTCGCCGCGCTTTCCGCCCTGGCCGGCTGCGGTCTCGGCTATGCCGCCCATTTCGCCCTCCACCGCTGGCTGGCCGGGCTCATCGCCGCGCCGCTGCCGCCGCCCTCCTTGCTGCCGGCGGCGCAGGGCTGCGTCGTGGCGGCGGTCCTCCTCTTCGGTTTCGCCCTGCCGCCGGTGTTGCGCCTGCGGGCCGTGCCCACCCTGCGGGTTCTGCGCAGGGAACTTGGCCCCCCCGGCGGCGCCTTTCTCGGCGGCTTCGGGCTGGGGGCGCTGCTCATCGCCGGGCTGATCCTGTGGACTGCCGGCGACCCGCGCCTGGGCACCTATGCCGTCGCCGGCTTCTCCGGGGCGGCGGTGGCCTTCGTCGCACTGGCCCGGGGCGCCGTCGCCCTGCTCGGGCGGGTCCGCGGCGGCGCCGGCTTCGGCTGGCGGCAGGGCCTGGCAACCCTCGAGCGCCATGCCTGGACGAGTACGTTGCAGATCGCCGCCCTGGCGGTGGGCGTCATGGCCCTATTGCTGCTGACCGCGACCCGCAACGAATTGCTGGCAGCCTGGCAGAAGGCGACGCCCCCCGATGCCCCCAACCGTTTTGTCATCAACATCCAGCCGGATCAGGTACAGCCGGTGGCCAGGCTTCTGGAAGGGGCGGGCGTCGCCGCCGAGATCCTGCCCATGGTGCGGGGGCGCCTGGTGCGCATTGGCGGGCGGCCGGCGGGGCCCGCCGACTATCCCGACGACGAACGGGCCCAACGGCTGGTGGAGCGCGAATTCAACCTTTCCTGGCGGGCCGATGCGCCCCCCGGCAACCGCACTGTCGCCGGGCGCTGGTTCGAACCGGCGGAAGCCGGCCAGGGACTGGCGTCGGTGGAGGAGGGGCTGGCCCGTACCCTCGGCATCCGGGTGGGCGATACGCTCGATTTCGCCATCGCCGGCAAGGAGCACCGGTGGCGGGTGGTGGGGCTGCGCAAGCTGGACTGGGATTCCATGCGCGTCAATTTCTTCGTCCTCACCCCGCCGGGGGCCATCGACGGCAGCCCGGCCAGCTACATCACCAGCTTCCACCTGCCGGCCGCCCGGCAGGATGTCGCCAACGCCCTGGTGGCGCGCTTTCCCAACCTCACGGTCATCGACGTCGCCGCCATCCTGAAGCAGTTGCGGGCGCTCATGGATCAGGTGGCCGGCGCCGTCGAGTTCATCTTCCTGTTCACCCTGGCCGCCGGCGCCATCGTCCTGCACGCGGCCCTGGCGGCGACCCTCGCCGAGCGGCGGGGGGAACTGGCGGTGCTGCGGGCGCTGGGGGCCCGGCGGGGGCAGTTGCGGCAGGCCCTGCTGACGGAACTGGCGGCCATTGGCGCCATCGCCGGCCTGATCGCCGGGGGAGGGGCCCTCCTGGTGGGAGGGGTGCTTGCGCAGCAGGTGTTCCAACTGGACATACCCGTCACCGTCGGATTGCTGCCCCTGGCCTCCGCCGGTGCCGCTGCCCTTGCCGTCGCGGCGGGGTGGGCGGGCATGGCGCGGCTGCTGCGCCTGCCCGCCGTCGGCCTGCTGCGAGCCTACGGCGGATAGCCCAAGGCGCCCGCAGCGGCTACAATTCCCCCAAATCGTGGGAGGAACCGATTTGCCCGAAGCTGCCACCAGCACCATCCTGGTCGTCGACGATACGCGGCCCAACGTCCTGCTATTGACCACGCACCTGCGCAACGCCGGCTACCGCACGCAGGAAGCGACCTGTGGCGAAGATGCGCTGCTGATGGTGGAGACGGAACCGCCGGACCTCATTCTCCTGGACGTCATGATGCCGGGCATGGATGGCTTCGAGGTCGTGCAGCGCCTGAAGGGCGACGAGCGCACCCGCAACATCCCGGTGGTGATGGTCACCGCCCTGACCGACCAGGAATCCCGCCTGCGGGCCCTGGAAAACGGCGCCGAGGAGTTCATCACCAAGCCCGTGCACAAGGCGGAACTCCTCATCCGCGTGCGCAACCTCCTGAAGCTCAAGAAATTCCAGGATTCCCTGGCGCAACAGAGCGTCGCCCTGGAACAGGCGGTGGCCGACCGTACCCTGCGCCTGGAAGCGGCCAACATGCAGTTGAGCGAAACCCAGGACAAGCTCGTCCAGTCGGAGCGGCTGGCCTCCATCGGCCAACTGGCGGCGGGGGTGGCCCACGAGATCAACAACCCCATCGGCTTCGTCAATTCCAACCTGGGTTCCCTGCGCAGCTACGTGGAAGACTTCCTGAATCTCCTGCACCGCTATGAAGAGGCGGAACCGTTGTTGCCCGCCGCCACCGCCCAGGCCATCCGCAAGTTCAAGGAAGAGATCGACTTCGGCTACGTGGTGGGCGACGTCAAGAGCCTGCTGGAGGAATCCCAGAGCGGCCTGGTGCGGGTTCGCGACATCATCCAGGACCTGAAGAACTTCGCCCGCACCGACACCACCCGCAACTGGGAGCGCGGCAGCGTCGAGCGCTGTATCGAGTCGGCCCTCACCATCGTCTTCAACGAGATCAAGTACAAGGCCGACGTGGAAAAGGATTACGGCCAGGTGCCCGAGATCGACTGCATGCCCTCCCAGCTCAGCCAGGTGTTCCTCAACATGCTGGTGAACGCCGCCCATGCCGTCGATCCGGCCCGGGGGCGGGGAACGATCACCGTGCGCACCCGCCATGACGCCGACGCGGTCTGGGTGGAAATCGCCGACAACGGCTGCGGCATCCCGGCGGACAACCTCAAACGCATCTTCGACCCCTTCTTCACCACCAAACCCGTGGGCGTCGGTACGGGCCTGGGACTTTCGGTCTCCCACGGCATCGTGCATCGCCACGGCGGGCGGATCGAGGTGGAAAGCGAAGTGGGGGTGGGCACCACGTTCCGGGTGGTGCTTCCCCGCACCCAGGCGCCGCTGGCATAGGAGCGGGCTTCAGCCGGCGTAACCGCCGCTATTCGTCGTCGATGATGACGGAACCGTCCGGTCCCCAGTGGACCTGGGTGATGCCCGGCTCCTCGGCCTCCAGCCGGCGCAGTTCCAGTTCCTCGGCGGAGAGCTCGCCTTGCTGCAGGCGCATCTCGTCGGCCAGGCGCTTGTCCTCCTGGCGTTGTTCCGCCCGCTGCAGGGCGGTGCGGATATAGCCCGCCAGTTCCTCGTCGGACCAGGGCTTGACGACGTAGCGCTCGACCTCGGCTTCGTTGATGGCATTCACCAGGATGTCGAAGTCGGTGCTGGCGGAGAGGATCAGCCGGGCGGCGTCGGGTTGCAGCTCGCGAAAACGCTTGAGAAAGGCGATGCCGTCCATCTGAGGCATGCGGTAGTCCGACAGCACCAGGTCGAAGTGCTGCTCGGCCGCCCTTTCCAGCGCCTTCAGCGGGTTGTCGAAGAGCTCGATGCTCACCTGCTCGCCCTGGAAGGCGCGGGCGATGGAGCGGCGGAGCGCGTTGAGCAGGCTGATTTCGTCATCGACGAAAAGGAGTCGTTTCATTGATTTCTCCGTTCGGTGCGCACGGCAAGGGTCAATTGGTGCAGACCTTCCGTGGCGGCGTATTCGCGGATCTGCCGGATGAGCATGTCGTCGAGCACATGGTCGGCGGCCAGGAGTAGGACGCCGTCGCGGCTGACCAGGTCGCGGGCCAGGATCATTCCGGGCTTGAGCCCGCCCAGCGCGACCTCGGGCTCGCCCTGGGGTTCCTCCACGCCGCTGCGCCATTGGCGGAAAGCCTCGACGACGCGGGGATCGTAGCGCTTGCCGCTGCTTTCGACGATCAGCTTGGCGGCGTCGTCAGGGTACAGCCGGCGTGGCGAGATGATGCCGATCTGCAGGCCGTCGTAGTCGTTGGCCAGGGCCAGGATGCGGGCGCCCAGGGGAATGGCTTCTCCGGCCAGGCCGTCCGGGAAGCCGGTGCCGTCGAAGCGCTCGTGGTGGGCGCGCACGAGGCGGGCGGCGCCGCGCAACTCCTCCAGGGCCATCAGGGACTGCTCGCCCTTGGCCGCGTGTTTGCGGTACTGGCCGAGTTCGTCGCCGGTCATCTGGGTCACGGGCTTGGCGAGAATCTCGTCCTTGAGGCCGATCTTGCCCACGTCGTGGAGCAGGCCGGCGAGGAAGATGTCCTGCAGGGCGGCTCCCTCCACGCCCAGGCGGCTGCCCAGCTTGCGGGCGACATCGGCGACGCGGCGGGAATGGCCGGCCAGCGCCCCTTCGCGCAACTCGATGAGATTGGCGAAGACCTTGATCGAGGTCAGGAAGCTGGTCTTGAGCTTGTCGTGGGCCTTGCGCAGCTCCACCGTGCGCTCCATGACCTTCAATTCCAGGTTGGCGTTGAGATCCTTGAGTTCCTCGTTCTGCTGCTGGGTGAGCGCCTCCAGGCGGGTTTTCTCCCGCGCCAGCGCCTTGAGCTGCAGGGCCTGGCGCACGGTGGCGAGCATTTCCTGGTCGTCCCAGGGTTTGGAGACGTAGCGGAAGATTTCCCCCTTGTTGATGGCCTCGATGGTCGAGGTGATGTCGGCATAGCCGGTCAGGAGGATGCGCATGGTATCCGGCCAACCCTGGCGCACCTGGTTCAGGAACTGGGCGCCGTCCATTTCCGGCATGCGCATGTCGGAGATGACCAGGTCGATTTCCTGGCTGGCCAGTACCTGCAGGCCCTCGGCGCCGCTGTTGGCCACCGTGACCTGGTAACCGTCGTGGCGGAAGAGGCGACGCAGGGCGGAAAGGATGTTGGGCTCGTCGTCGACGCAAAGCAGGCGCCAGGGCGGACTGGCGGCGGGATCGGGCAGGATTTCGGCGCTGGTATTCATGGCTGCGGGCCTAGGCTGCCGCCTGGGCGGGGGTGGATTGACGGACGGGGAGGGTGATGCGGAAGGTGGTGCCCTTGCCGACTTCGCTTTCCAGTTCGATGCGGCCCCGGTGGTCCTGGATGATGCCGTAGGCCAGCGACAGCCCGAGGCCGGTCCCCTTGCCCACGGGCTTGGTGGTGAAGAAAGGGTCGAAAACCTTGGCCTGAACCTCGGCGGGCATGCCGGAGCCGTTGTCGGCGAATTCCAGCCAGACGTCGTCGCCGCTGACGCCGGTGCGGATGGTGATGCGCCCCCGTTCGGCCCCCATGGCGTGGGCGGCGTTCACCAGGAGGTTCATGAATACCTGGTTGAGCTGGGATGCCACGCATTCGACCTTGGGGAGATCGCCGTACTCCTTGACGACGTCGGCCTTGTACTTGACCTCGTTGGCGACGATGTTGATGGTGGAATCGATGCCCTGATGGAGATCGGCCAGCTGCCACTCGCGGGTGGTGTCGACCCGGGAGAAATCCTTGAGATCCTGGACGATCTTCTTCACCCGGGTGATGCCTTCCTTGGACTCCCGCACCAACACCGGGATGTCTTCCTTCAGGTAGGCCAGGTCCAGCTTCTGGCGCAGCCCGGCGAGCCGCGCCCTGGCCTCGGCATCGCCGATGGCGGCCTCGCCGGCTTCGTAGGCCTCGAGCATGGCGAAGAGGTCCGCCAGGTATTTTTCCAGGGCGCCGATGTTGGAGTAGACGTAGCCGATGGGATTGTTGATCTCGTGGGCGACGCCGGCGGCAAGCTGGCCGATGGAAGCGAGCTTCTCGGACTGGACCAGTTGCTCCTTGGTCTCGGACAACTGCCGGGTCCGCTGGGCCACCAGCTCTTCCAGGTGGGCCTGATAGTCGCGCAGGCTTTCCTCGGCCCGGTGGCGCTCGGTGACGTCCTGCAGGGTTTCGATGGCGCCGATGATCCGTCCCTCCCGGTTGCGCAAGGGAGCGGCGGTGAAATACAGCCAGCGGCCGCCCTCGCCGAAGTGGGGGAAGAAATCCTCCGCCTCGTAGGCGTCGGCGATGACCGTGGAAGCACGGTACTTCCCGGCATAGAGCGCCGCCATTTCCTCCATCCGGCCATCCACCACCAGGTCGGCGAGGAGCGGTCTTTCGTTGGGGTAGAAGGCCGACCACTGGCGGTTGCTGCCGATCACCGCCGAGGCCGGGACACCGGTGACGTTGGCGCATGCCTTGTTCCAGTGGGTCACCCGGTGCTCGGCGTTGATGACCAGGGTGGGAACCGGATCGCCGTCGACGATTTGCGCCAGCAGTTGCTGCATGTGGCGCTCGGCCTCTTCCGCCCGCCGACGCTCCGAGTCCAGCAGCCGATCCTGGGTCTCCTGCACCTTGGCCAGGGCGGCCTTCAGCTCGTGCTGCTCCGACAGCAGCTCGGTGTTGGCCTGGGTGAGCGCCTCGGTGCGCTCGGCGACGGCCTTCTCCAGATCGGCATTGAGGTCGAGCAGGGCGGTGTTGCGGGAGACGACGACGCGGTAGAGGGAATTGAGGGCGTCCAGGAGACTCGCCGTCGCCGGGTCGGCCTGGGTTTCCCGCTCCAGCTCGTAGGCCGCCTCCGGGGTCATGCCCCGGCGGATGTTATGGACCTGCCGCGTCATCGTCTGGTCCATGCCCAGGATATGGTAGGCCAGCCAGTTGGAGAGAAAGCGCAGGAGCTGCTCGGTATCCTGTTCGCCGGTGCTGACCTTGCGCATGGCGACCACCTGCTTGGCGAAATCCACATGCACCGAGCGGTGCAGTTGCACATGGCGCGGATCGCAATGGGCGCTGGCCATCAGCTCCTCTTCGTGGGCGAAATGGTTCACCGCGTAGCGCACCAGATAGTCGAGAATCCTGCGGACTTCCGCCGGGGCTTCCGGCGATGCCTCCAGGCTGGCGACCCGGTTGATGGTGCGAACCAGTTCCTGATGCTCCTCGTCCACCACCGGTTCGCCGGTGAGGAAGCGGTCGGTCCAGACGAAGGGTTCCATCGCTCGCCCCTTTTCCCGTCAGCCGGCGAGCAGATCGCCGAGGTCGGCGAACTGCCGCTCGATTTCCTGGAACAACGCCTGGCTGTCGTGCCAGGCGAGGCCGACGTTGCTCCAGCAACAGGGGGCGATGCGCGGCGCCATCTCGGTGTCGTCTTCTGCCAGGTCGAGGGCATGGACGATGGCATCGGCGACCTGGACGAGGTTACCAAGGGTCAGGGCTTCGTCCTCGCAGCCGTGGTGGCTGCCGATGGCCTCGCACAGGGCCGGCGGGAACCCCCAGTGCTCGGCCAGGAGGTGCCCGAGCCGGGCATGGTCGAGGCCGAGGACCAGGCGCTCGGCATCGAGCAACTGACAGTCGGTCTGATCCCGGTAGCGGCGCACGGCGGCGAAGTGAGCCGGGAAGCAACTGGCCAGGGCCAGGCGGCCGATGTCGTGGAGCAGTCCGGCGAGGAAGGCGATCTCCTCGTGCTGGCGGCAGCGCTTGGCGAGCAGCCGGGCCCCCAAGGCAGTGGCGACGCTGTGGCGCAGAAAACTCGCATAGGAGAATTCCGGCGTGGACAGCCGCTTGAGGGCATGGGCGACGGCCGCCGCCGACGCCAGCATGCGCACGCTGCGCAGCCCGAGGACGACGATGGCGTCCTGGATCGAGTTGACCCGCCCCCGCAGGCCGTAGAACGGCGAATTGGCGACCCGCAGCATGCGGGCGACCAGAGCCTGGTCGGCGGCGATCTTGTGGGCCAGGGTGTCGGTGTCGATGTCGTCGTCGTTGAGGCACTGGAGGATTTCCAGGACCGTGGCCGGCAGGGAGGGCAGGCCGGCGATGCCGCGGATGGCAGCGTCGGCGTCCAGGGGCATGGCGGGCAGGTCAGTGGCGGTCACGCTTCCCTCCCCAGGCGATAGGCCGTCACCTGGCCCTGCAGTTCCCGCATGGCCTCGTTTTCGCCGGCGGCGCGGAAAATGTAGTCAAGCCTGGCGACGACGCGATCCCGGCGCAGCGCCGGATCCTCGGTGGGGACGACCGCATCCCCCTGGACGGCGACGCTGGCAACGCCACGCCGGCGCAGGCCGTCGATGGCGGCATCGGTCAGTACGGTGCCGGCGGGGATGAGGAGGACGCCGTGGGCATCGAGCACGTCGGCGGCCAGTTTGGCGCCGGCGGCGACAGCGTCCAGATCGATGGTCTTGGTGGTGTCGCTCATGACTCTCCCCCTGGCGGGACCAGGAACAGCATGCCGCCCCGGCTGTCGCCGGCGTGGCCGAGGCGGCGGTAGTCGACGCGGTACTCGCGTCCGTCCGCCCGCCAGACGGTTGCGGTTTCCTCGCCCCGTTCCACCAGGGCAAGCAGGGGAGGGGGAAGGCACTCGGCGGCGAACAAGCCGAGCAACTCGCCCTCCCGTCCCAGCAGGTGGCTGGCGGGGCCGTTGGCGAAGACCACCATGCCTTCGCCATCGACGCCCACCACCGGGATGGGAATGCATTGCAACAGCTCCTGGACGACGTCGAGGGATGTCTCGTCCCGCTTGAGCTGCCGCTGCTTTTCATCGAGCAGGAGCCGCAACTGCTAGTTGGATTCGGCGAGATCCCGGTTAGCCGCCTGCAGCTCCTGGTGCAGGCGCCGGTTCTCGTCGGCCAGTTCCTTCTGCTGCAGGGCCTCTTCGATGGTCTTGCGCAGGTGCTCGTCTTCCCAGGGTTTGGTGAGGAACTTGTAGATGGCGCCCTCGTTGATGGCGTCGGTGATGGACTGCAGTTCCGTATAGCCCGAGAGCACCATGCGGATGGTGTGGGGGTGGATGGTCTTGACCCGGCGCAGGAACTCGACGCCCGTCATGTTGGGCATGCGCTGGTCCGAGATGATGACGTCCACCTCGTTCTGGGCCAGCACCTGCAGGCCTTCATCGCCGCCGCCGGCGGTCAGGATGCGGTAGCCGTCCCGGCGCAGCAGGCGGCGCAGGGCGGCCAGGATGTTCTCCTCGTCGTCCACCAGCAGCACGGTCCGCTGGCGCTTGCCCGGGCGCAGCACGTCGGCGGGAACGGCGCGGCCCTCGGCCAGCATCCTTTCCATCTCCGCCGCCGGCACCGGCCGGCTGAAGTAATAACCCTGGATCTCGTCGCACTGGTTGGCCACCAGCAGGGTCAGTTGGCCCTGGCTCTCCACGCCCTCGGCGACGACCTTGAGCTTGAGGTTGTGGGCCATGTTGATGACCGCCCGGGTGATCGAGGCGTCATCGGGGTCGGCGGTGATGTCCTGGACGAAGGAACGGTCCACCTTCACCGCATCGAGGGGAAAGCGTTTGAGGTAGGAAAGGCTGGAATAGCCGGTGCCGAAATCGTCCACCGACAGGCGCACGCCCAACTGGCGCAGTCCGGCAAGGACCGGAATGATCTGCTGGACGTTGTGCATGAGCACGCTTTCGGTCAGCTCCAGTTCGAGCCGGTCGGCGGGGAAGTCGAGCCGCGCGAGGATGCCTTCCACCACCCCGAGCAGGTCGCTGTCCGCCAACTGGCGGGCGGAAAGGTTGACCGCCACCGCCGGCTTGCCGAGGCCGGCCTCCATCCACTGTTTGACCTGCCGGCAGGCGGTTTCGATGGCCCATTCGCCGACCTGGTTGATGAGCCCGGTTTCTTCCAGCAGCGGGACGAAATCCCCGGGCATCGCCAGGCCCAGGCCGGGGCGGTTCCAGCGCAGCAGCGCCTCCATGCCGACGATCTCCCCGGAACCGCAGCTGACCTTGGGCTGGTAGTACAGCTCGAACTCACCGGCGGCGATGGCGCGGCGCAGGTCGGCTTCCAGGCGCATGTGCTCCATGGCGCGCTGGGTCATGGCCGGCGAATAGTACTGATAGGCGTGGCGCCCTTCTTCCCGTGCCCGCTGCAGGGCGGCATCGGCGCAACGCAGGAGCGCTTCGGCATCGGCGGCGTCATCGGGGAAGAGGGCGATGCCGACACTGCCGCCGACCAGGATTTCCTGGTCCATGACGCGGAAGGGTTCGCCCAACCGCGCCAGCAGGCTGCGGGCCAGGTGGCCGGCCTCCTGGGCATCGCCGACCTGGGGCAGGATCAGGCCGAAAAGGTCGGCCCCCAGGCGTCCCGCCGAATCGCTGCGCCGCGTCGAGGCGGCGATGCGCTCTGCACACAACTGCACCAGGGTATTGCCGGCATCGGTACCGAGGGAATCGTAAACCACGGGCAAGCGATCCAGGCCCACCAGGACCACGGCCGCCTTGCCGCCATAACGCTCGCTCACCAGCAGGATATGGTTGAGGCGGTCGGCGAAGAGCAGACGGTTGGGCAGGCCCGTCAGTCCGTCGAAACGAACCTCGGCGGCCTTGGCCGTTGGCATCCCCGAATCCCCGACATCCATCAGCGTCCCCTCCGTTGTTCCCCGGAAACCTGGCCGCTGGGGCGGCCGGCGCGGTCCATTTTACCCATCCCGCCGCCCCGTGAGGCAGTCTTTCGCCGGAAAACGGAAGTCCACCTCCAGGATGTTGCGCCCGGCTTCCCGCCGATAGCGCATCGCTTCCGCCAACCCCCGCGCCAGGCCGAGGCCGAAACCGCCCGGACGGACTCCGTCGCTGACGGCCGGCGCCCGGTCGGTGGGATCGAAGGGCGGACCCTCGTCTCCGTAACGCAGTTGCGCTCCCCCCGGCGTGGCCGCCAGGGCGACGCTGACCATGCCCTCGCCGCCACCGGCGAAGCCATGGTCCACCGTGTTGACGAACAACTCCTCCAGCACCAGGCGCAGGCGGCGGGCGTCGGCTTCGCTCACGCCGGCCAGGGCGGCCTGAAGGGCGAGCCAGTCGAGCAGGGGCACCAAGCTGTCGTGGCGCGCCGGCAGCGAAATTTCCGTAGAATTCCGGTCCATGCCAATTAAATCGTCAGGGAGTCTGCCATGATTAGACCACATTGGGCCCTGTTCGTCGGCGCCTGCTTGGCGGTCGCGAGCGCGGTGGGCGAAGAAGCGCCGCCGGCCGGAACCGTCAAGACCAGCCGCGGAACGGTGACCATCGAGCGGGCGGGCACCCGCCTGCCGGCGCCGGTGGGGACCAGCGTCCATCCCGCCGACACCCTGCGGACCGGCCCCGACGGCAGCGTCGGCATTACCCTGCGGGACCAGACCTTGCTCTCCGCCGGTCCCAACTCGACGCTGACCCTCGACCGCTACGCCTTCGACAGCACCACTCACGCGGGTGCCATGGCGGCGACGCTGGGCCGAGGTACCCTGGCCGTGGCGACCGGAAAACTGGCCCGACAGGCCCCGGAGAAGGTGGAATTCCGCACGCCGACGGCCGTCCTGGGAGTCCGCGGCACCGAGTTCGCCGTCGAAGTGGCACGGGGAGGCGATGAATGAAGCTGGCCCTTTCCCTCACCCTGCTGGCGGCAATCCTCGCCGGCTGCGCCAGTGAACGGGTAGTGCTGCTGCCGGACGCCGGGAGCCGCGCGACGGCGCTGGTGGTCCGGAGCGGCCAGGAAGAGATCGTCCTCGACCGCCCCTACGCCGCCACCTTGCACCAGGCCGGCGCCGTTTCCGCCTACACCGCCACTCCCGACGAGGTGGCGGCGCGCTTCGGTGCGGCGCTGGGGGCGCAACCCACCCGGGCCGCCAGCTTCGTCGTCCATTTCGTCGAGGGCCGCGAGGAGCTGACGCCGGAATCCCTCCCCGAACTGGAGCGCCTCAAGGCCGAGCTGGCAACGCGGCCGGCGCCGGAAATCACCGTGGTCGGCCACACCGACCGGGTGGGCAGTACGGCCGCCAACGACGATCTGTCCCTGCGCCGGGCGCAAAGCGTCAAGGAAACCCTGGTGGCGGCCGGTTTTCCGGAAGGCATCATCGAGACGGCCGGCCGCGGCGAGCGGGAGCCCCTGGTGCCGACGGCGGACGAAGTGGCGGAACCCCGCAACCGCCGGGTCGAGATCACGGTCCGCTGAGCGGGCCCCGCCAGCGCAGGGCGAGGAGGGCCAGGTCGTCGGCCGGCGGCCGGCCGCCTTCGAAGCGGCGCACGGCGGCTCGCAGGTGCTGCAGGCAGTCCTCTGGGCGCTCGGCCGACGCCTCGGCCAGGGCCGCCGCCAGTCGCGCCCGGCCAAAGAACCCGTGCCCGTCCCTGGCTTCGGTGGCGCCGTCGGTGAAGAGGCAAAGCAGGTCGCCGGGCGCCAGCCGGGCGCTGGCGGTCCCGAATTCATGGCCGGGAAGGGCGCACAGCGGGGGACCGGCGACCCCGGCCACGTCGAGAGCCGTCACGTCGCCACCTCGCCGGAGCAGGGGGGCATCGTGGCCGGCGGAGGCGTAGCGCAACGTGCCATCCTCGAGATCGAGCACCGCCGCCAGGACGGTGACGAACATCATCTCCGGATTGCGCCGTTCCAGCTCCTCCTGCACCCGGGAAAGCGCCTCGCCGGGATCGGCGCTGCGCCGCGCCAGGGCGCCGGCGAGGACCTTGGCCACGGTCATGAACAGGCTGGCCGGCACGCCCTTGCCGGAGACGTCGCCGATGACCAGGCAGAGCCGCCGGCCGTCGAGGGCGAAACAATCGTAGAAATCGCCGCCGACGGCCCGCGCCGGTTCCAGCAGGGCGGCAACGCCAAAGCGCGGGTCGCCGGCGAAATCCCGGGCCAGGTCGGGCAAGAGGCCCATCTGGATGCGGCGGGCCGCGTCCAGTTCGCCGGCGTCCCGGGCTGCCGCTTCCCGGCTGGCCTGGAGATCGCATTCCACCTGCCGGCGCCGGCGATCGGCCACCATCAGGGTATGGCCGAGGAGGCCGAGGAAGAGGGGGTTGAGGAGTACCGCCACGGAGGCGCCGTCGAACAGCCAGTCGCCGGCCGCGAAGGCGGCGTAGCCCGCCAGCCACGCCGCCGCCAGGGTGCCGGCGCCGAGGGCGGCCGCCAGGGCCGGGCGCAGGCGGGGTACCGCCAGGGTTAGCAGGGTGCCGCCCAGGAGCAGGGCGGCCAGCTCCAGGCCCGCCATGGATGGTGGGCGGCGCAGCCCGTCGCCGGCCAGCAGGCTTTCGATGACCTGGGCGTGGATGTCGGCACCGTAGGTGGCCTCTCCCAGGGGCGTCACCACCCGGTCCACCAGCCCTTGGGCAGTGAGGCCGACGATCACCAGCCGGCCTCGCCAGGTGTCCGGCGATGCCGCGCCGGAGAGGACGTCGGCGGCCGAAATGTGCCGGTCGCCAAGGCTGTGGCCGAAATGGAGCAGCAACTGGGCATCGGGCAAGGTCGGCAGGCGATAGTCGCCGACCCCCGCGGCGGTGCCGGAAAAGGCCACGGCCTGGGCGCCCAGCGCCAGGCGCACCATCTCCAGTCCCAGGGTGGGCACCACCGCGTCGCCGATCCGCCCCAGCAGCGGCACCCGGCGCAGGACGCCGCGCTCGTCCTCGCCGCCGGCGAGATCGGGCGGCGCGTTGATGAGCCCCTGGCCCGCCGCCGCCGCTTCCAGTTCGGGACGGCTGACCAGGGCGGCGGGAAAGAGCGGGAGGGCGCCAGAATCCCCGCCTGCGGCGGTGGCCAGCGGGGTGCCGCGGGCGGGGAGGCGTGCTGCTGCCTGGGCCACCGGGGCGCCGGATAGCGCCAGCACCGTGGGCCCGGCGGCGAGGGCGGCGGCGAGCTGGCGGTCCGGATCGGGAACTCGGGCCAGGGTTGCGGGCGGCAGGCCGGGCAACTGGCGGGCCAGTTCCTCCGGAGAGAAGCGGTCGGGCTCGATGAAGAGGACATCGAAACCAACCGCCAGCGGCTGGCCGGCGAGGAGGTGCCCGGTCAGCCGGGCCAGCACGTCCCGCCGCCAGGGCCACTGGCCCTGGGCTTGAAGGCTGCGCTCGTCGATGGCGACCACCACCACCGGGACGGCGCTGCGGTCGCGGGGCATGAGGCGCTGCAGGTGATCGAAGTAGAGCTGGCGTATGCCGGCCAGCGGCGTGGCGTCGATGCGCGCCAGAAGCGCCGCGGCGGCCAGCAGGAAGAGGGTGGCGGCGAGGGCGACGGGGAGCGAACCGCGTGCTCCCCGGAACCGCTCCGGCATCAGGCGAGGGCCTTCACGGCCGCGTCCGCATCGGGAAAGCAGGGCACGATCAGCTCGAAACGGGCAATGGCAAACACCTCCCGGACCAGGGGCTGCAGACCGGTGACGCCCATGCGTCCGGCCTGCCGCGCCACGACCATGAGGGCGCGCAGGCCGGCGCTGGAAATGTAGTCGACGCCGGAAATATCCAGGACCAGCGGCCCCCGTACCGGCGCCGCGGCAAGCATGGCCTGCAGCGACGCCAGGAAGGCGTCGGCACTGGCGTGGTCGATCTGGCCGCTGGCGGCGACCAGCAGGGCGTCGGATCGGTCGAGGCGAATAAGGTTCATGGCGGCTTCCGGGGGCAAGGGCGCGGTCCGATTATGCCATACGGGCCGATGGTGGGCCGGGCCGGCGCAGCCATCGCGATCGTGAGAAAATATAGCTTTTGGCGCGGCGCATCGACTGAACCTTTTTCGCCCGTTGCCGGTCTGTGCTCCACCCATTCGCTTATTTCCCTGCCGATGCCCCAGCCGACTCCCCTGTTTTCCTACCGCAAGTTCTGGGCCCAGCGCTTCGGCAAAGCCCCTTTCCTCCCCATGAGCCGCGCCGAGATGGAGGCCCTGGGCTGGGATTCCTGCGACGTGATCCTGGTCACCGGCGATGCCTACATCGACCATCCCAGCTTCGGCATGGCCCTGGTGGGGCGGCTCCTGGAGGCGCAGGGCTTCCGGGTCGGCATCATCAGCCAGCCGGATTGGCATTCGGCGGCGGATTTCAAGCGCCTGGGCAAGCCCAACCTGTTCTTCGGGGTGACCGCCGGCAACATGGATTCCATGGTCAATCGCTACACTTCCGACCGCAGGATCCGCTCCGACGATGCCTACACCCCCAACGCCGAAGCCAACAAGCGCCCCGACCGGGCGGTGACGGTCTATGCCCAGCGCTGCCGCGAGGCCTTTCCCGGCACGCCGGTGGTGATCGGCTCCATCGAGGCCAGCCTGCGGCGCATCGCTCATTACGACTACTGGTCGGACAAGGTGCGCCGTTCCGTCCTGCCCGATTCGAAGGCGGACCTGCTGCTCTTCGGCAACGCCGAGCGGGCGGTGGTGGAAGTGGCCCACCGCCTGGCCCGGGGCGAGGCCATCGGGCAGTTGCGGGACATCCGCGGCACCGCCTTCATGGTGCCGTCCGGCTGGCTGCCTTCCGACGAATGGGGCGAGCTTGACTCCACCGAGGTCGATACCCCGGGGCCGGTGGGCCACCACCCCGATCCTTACGCCATGAGCCCAGCTGCCGCCACGCCTGCCGAAGCCGGGCAGCCGCAAGTGGTGCGCCTGATCAGCCGCGAGCAGCGCCTTGCCGCCCGCCGCGACCGCCGCGCCCATACCGTGGTGCGCCTGCCGTCCTACGAGGCGGTGAAGGACGATCCGGTCCTCTACGCCCACGCCTCCCGCACCTTCCACCTCGAATCCAACCCCGGCAACGCCCGCGCCCTGGTCCAGGCCCACGGCGAGCGGGACGTCTGGCTCAACCCGCCGCCGGTGCCGCTGACCACCGAGGAGCTCGACCGCGTCTACGAGCTGCCCTACGCCCGGCGCCCCCACCCGTCCTACGGCGAAGCGAAGATTCCCGCCTGGGAGATGATCCGCTTCTCGGTGAACATCATGCGCGGCTGCTTCGGCGGCTGCACCTTCTGCTCCATCACCGAGCACGAGGGGCGCATCATCCAGAGCCGCTCCGAGGAGTCGGTGCTGCGGGAGATCGAGGAAATGCGGGACAAGACCCCGGGCTTCACGGGTATCGTCTCCGACCTCGGCGGCCCCACCGCCAACATGTACCACCTCAAGTGCAAGGATGAAAAGATCGAAGCGGCCTGCCGCCGGCTATCCTGCGTCTATCCGGACATCTGCGAGAACATGAATACCGACCACTCCCGGCTGGTATCCCTCTACCGCCAGGCCCGCGCCCTGCCCGGCGTGAAGAAGGTGCTCATCGGCTCCGGCCTGCGCTACGACCTGGCGGTGCGCTCCCCGGAATACATCAAGGAGCTGGTCACCCACCACGTCGGCGGATACCTCAAGATCGCCCCCGAGCACACCGAGGCCGGCCCCCTGTCCAAAATGATGAAGCCCGGCATCGGCGCCTACGACCGCTTCAAGCAACTGTTCGAACGCTTCTCGCGGGAGGCCGGCAAGGAACAGTACCTGATCCCCTATTTCATCGCCGCCCACCCCGGCACCACCGACGAGGACATGCTCAACCTCGCCCTCTGGCTCAAGCGTAACAATTTCCGCCTCGACCAGGTGCAGACCTTTCTGCCCACCCCCATGGCGTTGGCCACCACCATGTATCACACCGAGCGCAATCCCCTCCGCAAGCTCCATCGCCAGGGCGGCGAAGTGGTGGGGGCCGTGCGCAACGCCCGCCAGCGCAAGCTGCACAAGGCCTTCCTGCGCTACCACGACCCGGAAAACTGGCCGCTCCTGCGGGAAACCCTCAAGGCCATGGGCCGCGCCGATCTCATCGGCAACGGCAAGAAGCAACTGGTGCCCGCCTGGCAGCCGGCCGGCACCGGCCTGGCGACTGCCGCCAGACGGGCCGGGGAGCGCCGCTCCGCCGCGCCGGGACACAGGCCCGCACAACGGACCCGCCCGTCGGCCCGCTGACTCCGGGGCCGACGCAGTCAAACGGTATTTGACTGGCCGGCGTGATGTGGCGATACTTCTGCGTCGTCATATGCGACCGGTTTGCACGACCTGACGCGTACGCAGTCTTCCTGGCCGGGAAGACTCGTTTGCACCGCGCCATGCCGCCGCCCGGTGTGGAGATCCGATGTCGGTTGAAGTGAAATGCGCAGGGCGCGACAGCCAGTCCCGGCGGGCCATGGACGGCCTTTCCGGCCTTCGCCATCGGCTCGACCTCGCCGCCTGGAGCAGCGGGCAGCGGTGCGCCAGCTGGGAGGATCAGCGGTCCCAGTACTGGACCCGCCTGCTGTTCTGCGCCCTGGCCCTCATGTATTTCAGCTTCGGGGGCGAGGCCCAGGTCCGGCCCTGGGTAAGCCTCACCACCGTCACCCTGGTGTTTACCGCCTACGGGCTCGAACTCGTCTTCTTCATGTGGCATGCCTGGCGCCAGCCCCATGCCCCCTGGCGCCAGCGACTGACCATGTGGGTCGACCTGGCCGCCGCCACCTTCGCCGTGCTGGCCGACTCGACGCTCAGTTCCCCGGGGTTCCTGGTCTACCTCATGGTCATTCTCGGCAACGGCATGCGCTACGGACTGCGCCTGTTCGGCGAAGCGGTGATCGGCACCCTCGGGGCTGCCGTCATCATCGTCTGGCTGCGCCTGTTCGACTACGTCAGCATCTTCTCGGTGAGCGCCATCTTCTTCCTGGTCTTCTTCGCCATCATCGTCCTTTATTCCTACTCGCTCACCGTCAAGATCGAGCGGGCCCGGGCCAAGCTCGCCCATGAGCGCAACATGGATCCCCTGACAGGCATGCTCAACCGGCGCGCCCTGATGGAACGGGCGTCCCAGCTTTTCCAGTCCCCCGATATCCACGGCGGCGAAATCGTCGTCCTCTTCGCCGATCTCGACGGCTTCAAGGGCGTCAACGACACCCACGGCCACGACGTGGGGGACCGGGTGCTGATGGCGGTGGCCCGCCGCATCCTCGACAACGTGCGCGACGTCGACCTGGTGGCCCGCTACGGGGGCGACGAATTCCTGCTCATCCTGCCGCGCACTTCCCGTCAAGGCGGCGACGTCGTCGCCCAGCGGGTGCGCCAGGCGATCAACGACTGGTCGCGGGAAAGCGGCATTGACTTCAACGTCTCCATCGGTGTGGGCAACTTCCCCGACCACGGCGCCGACCTGGAATCGGTCATCGCCTCGGTGGACAAGGCCATGTACCGCAGCAAGCTGCTCCATGGCGGAGGCGGCATCCTGCACGTGGATGGCGCCGGCCACCTGGCCGACGCATTGCCCTGAAGGGGCCCCGCAGCCTTACGGCCGGACCCGCTCCAGGGCGTTGGCGAAGGCGTTGAGCATCAGGCCGCCCACCAGGGAGGCAGGGGCCACCAGCCAGAGGGCCAGGGTCGGGCGCAGGCCATTCACCAGGCCCGTGCCGTCCACGAACAGGCCGAGCAGCGCGAACATGCCCAGGGCCACCAGCGCCCCGCCGGCCATGCGCAGCGCCTGGCCCCGCTCGGGGCCGGCGGCATAGAGGGGCAAGCCCACCAGCAGGCAGGCGGGAAAGAGAAGGCCCATGACCAGGGGCGATGCCTCCAGCGGCGCGACGAAGGGCTGGGCGACGAGGACGGTGCCGGACAACAGGCCGATGAGGACGACGAACAGGCCAACGAGGCGCGGTGCAGTCATGGAAGGCTCCGGAACAGGGTATCGGCCGCCATGATGCACCGGGGCCGAGGCCCCGGCAAGGCGTCCGCCTGCGGTAAACTATCGGCCTTCCCAGGAAAGACTTTCATGACGCAAACGACCACCTACGAGCTGCTCGGCGGCGAAGCCGGCATCGGCCGCCTGTGCGACCGCTTCTACCAGCTGATGGACACGGTGCCCCAGTTCCAGGGCATTCGCGCCATGCACCCGGCGGACCTCAAGGGCTCCCGCGACAAGCTGTTCATGTTCCTTTCCGGCTGGACCGGCGGCCCCGACCTGTTTGTCGAAAAATTCGGCCATCCCCGCCTGCGGGCCCGCCACATGCCGTTTGCCATCGGCACCGGGGAACGGGACCAGTGGGTCGCCTGCATGGTGCTCGCCATGGAGGACGTCGGCATCGAGGAAGGCCTGCGGCAGAAGCTGCTGGAAAACTTCTTCAACACCGCCGATTTCATGCGCAACCGACCCGGCTAACCCGTGCTGGGGCGGGGAAGGGCGGACGGTTATTGCGCTGCAGCAAGGCAGCTTTGCTGTGGTAAAATCTCCGGTTTCCCCATTCCCAGGTTTCCCGCATGTCCGCCCGCCCCATCCGCAACATCGCCATCATCGCCCACGTCGACCACGGCAAGACCACCCTGGTCGACCAATTGCTCCGCCAATCCGGCACTTTCGCCGCCCACCAGCAGGTGGACGAGCGGGTCATGGATTCCAACGACCTGGAAAAAGAGCGGGGCATCACCATTCTGGCGAAGAATACCGCGGTCGATTATCAGGGCATCCACATCAACATCGTCGATACCCCGGGCCACGCCGACTTCGGCGGCGAGGTGGAGCGCGTGCTGGGCATGGTGGATGGCGTGGTGCTGCTGGTGGATGCCGTGGAAGGCCCCATGCCGCAGACCCGCTTCGTCACCAAGAAGGCCCTGGCGCTGGGCCTGCGCCCGATCGTGCTGGTGAACAAGGTGGACCGCGACGGCGCCGATCCGGACAACGCCGTCAACCTGACCTTCGACCTCTTCGACAAGCTGGGCGCCACCGACGAGCAACTGGACTTTCCCATCGTCTACGCCTCCGGCCTCAACGGCTGGGCGGCCATGGAACTGGACCAGCCCCGGGTCGACATGAAGCCCCTGTTCGAGACCATCCTCTCCCACGTGCCGGCGCCCGACGCCGACGTCGACGCGCCGCTGCAACTGCAGATTTCCGCCCTCGATTACTCCTCCTACGTCGGCCGCATCGGCGTCGGCCGCATCAAGCGTGGCCGGGTCAGGACCGGCCAGCAGGTGCTGGTGATGTACGGCACCGAGGAGGAAATGGCCGAACACGAGCGCACTCCGGTCAAGGCCAAGATCGGCCAGGTTTTCGGCTTCAAGGGCCTGAACAAGGTGGAGCTGGAAGAGGGGCTGGCCGGCGACATCGTCCAGATCACCGGCATCGAGGATCTGGTGCTGGGTTGCACCGTCACCGATCCGGAACAGCCGGAAACCCTGCCGCTCCTCAAGATCGACGAGCCCACCCTGTCCATGCAGTTCATGGTCAACACCAGCCCCCTGGCCGGCACCGAAGGCAAGTTCGTCACCAGCCGCCAGATCCGGGACCGCCTGCACAAGGAACTGCTGACCAACATGGCGCTGCGCGTCCATGACACCGCCAACGGCGACGTTTTCGACGTGGCCGGCCGCGGCGAGCTGCATCTGGGCATCCTGCTCGAGAACATGCGCCGCGAAGGCTACGAACTGGCCGTGGGCCGGCCGCGGGTCGTCAAGAAGGTCATTGGCGGCGTCGAATGCGAGCCCTACGAACTGCTCACCGTGGACGTCGAGGAAGAGCACCAGGGTGGCGTCATGGAGGCCCTCGGCCTGCGCAAGGGCGACATGCTCGACATGGTGCCGGACGGCCGCGGCCGCGTGCGCATCGAGTACCGCATTCCCGCCCGGGGCCTGATTGGCTTCCAGGGCGAATTCATGAACCTCACCCGTGGCAACGGCCTGATGAGCCACGTCTTCGACGAATACGCCCCGGTCAAGGAAGGCGGCGTCGCCGAACGGCGCAACGGCGTGCTCATTTCCCAGGACAACGGCGAGGCCGTGGCCTACGCCCTGTGGAAGCTGCAGGACCGCGGCCGCATGTTCGTCAGCCCCGGCGAGAAGTTGTACGAAGGCATGATCATCGGCATCCACAGCCGGGAGAACGACCTGGTGGTGAATCCCATCAAGGGCAAGCAGCTGACCAACGTGCGGGCCTCCGGCACCGACGAGGCGGTGCGCCTGGTGCCGCCCATCCAGTTGAGCCTGGAAGCGGCCGTTGAATTCATCGCCGACGACGAACTGGTGGAGCTGACGCCCAAGTCGATCCGCCTGCGCAAGCGCCACCTCACCGAGATCGAGCGCAAGCGGGCCCAGCGGGAAGGGGCATGACGTCCTGCAGGCCCTGCCGGGAGTTCCTGCAGCGCCACCCCAAGGCAGCCCGTCGGGCTGCCTTTTTCATCGGCCTGGCGCTGTTCTTCTTCTGGCTGGGGAGGGTTTCCGGCTCCCTGGCCCAACCCGGACTGTGCCAGGTCTACTTCTCCTGAACACGACGGAGAGGCGTTCATGAGCGCCGGCCGCCACTGGCTGTCCCAGCTCTACGTCGGACGGGCCGGGCATTCCATGATGTTTTCCGCCTACTCCGGCGTGCTGCCGGCGGTAACGGCGGCCTGGGGGCTCACGGGCGGGCAGGCAGGCGCCATCCAGAGCGCCTGGCACCTCGGCTTCCTGGTCTCCCTGTTCGCCGTCGGTATCCTCTCCGACCGCTACGGCGCCCGCGTCACGGTGCTGCGTTCATCGCTGCTGGCGGCGGTCGCGGCCTTGCTCTTCGCCTTCGGCGCCAAGGATTTCTGGTCGGCCTTCCTGCTATACGGACTGGCCGGCCTGTGCACCGGCGGCATTTACACCCCCGCCCTGAAACTGATTTTCGAGGAAACGCCACTGGCCACGCGGGGAAAGGCCATGGGCGGCTACCTGGCAGCCGGTTCTGCCGGCTACGCCCTGGCCCTGGCGGCCATCGCCGCCACCGTCGGCTTCGGCTGGCGGGCGGGGCTGCTCTGCGCCGCCGCCGGCGCGGTGGTCGGAACCCTGTGCATGCACCTGGCCTTGCGCGGCATCGCCGACCGCCCCGCCGGCCACGGGGCGCCGTCGCCTTTGCGGGGCATGGTGGAGCTGGCCCGCAACCGGCCAGCCCTCAACTGCATCGGCGCCTATACTACCCATTGCTGGGAGCTGCTCGGGATGTGGACCTGGCTGCCTGCCTTCGTTTCCGCCGCCGCCGTCGGCCAGGCGGGCGGTTCGCCGGCCCTGGCCGCCGGCACCGGCATTGGGGTGGCGGCCTTGTCCCATCTCGTGAGCGCCGCCGGCAGCGTGGCGGGCGGCGCATTGTCGGACCGCCTGGGGCGGCCGGCGGTGATGCTGGCTGCCACCCTGGCCAGCCTGGCCTGCTCCTTCAGCTTCGGCTGGCTCTACGCCGCGCCCATGGTGCTGCTCGTGGCGGTGGCGCTGGCCTACAACCTGTTTGCCATTTCCGATTCGTCGGTGTACGCCACGGCCCTGGCGGAGGTCGTTCCCGCCCACAGCATCGGCGCGGCTTATTCGGTGCGTTCGGTGACCGGCTTCGCCGCCGGCGCCCTCAGCCCCTGGGTCTTCGGCCTTGCCCTGGACGCCGGCCGTGCCTGGTGGGGCGAATCCACCGCCAGTTGGGCGCTGGCCTGGAGCACGCTGGCCTTGGGCGCCTTGCCCGGACCGTTCATGATCGCGGCGATGGGGGGGAGACCGGTCAGCCGCCGGTCATCGACATGAAGCGCACCACCTGGGGATTGTCCATCTGGTGGGTGAAATCGTGGCCCAGGGGCTTGATGCCCATGCTGTCCATGATGGCCTGGCGCAGGGCGTCGTTGTCCCCGTTTTCGCGCAGGACGGGCATGAGGTGGATGGCGTCGTTCTGGCCGAGACAGGGGTAGAGTTCCCCTTTGGCGGTGATGCGCACCCGGTTGCAGGTGTCGCAGAAATTGTGGCTGTGGGGCGAGATGAAGCCGACCCGGGTGTCGGTACCGGGAATGCGCCAGTAGCGCGCCGGCCCGCCGGTGGTCTCGGCCGAGGACACCAGCGTAAAGCGCTGGGACAGCAGTTCCCGCGTCTCATCGGAACTGATGTATTCGTGGCTGCGGCCGTGGATGTCGCCCAGGGGCATTTCCTCGATGAAGGAAATGTCGAGCTGCTTGTCCACCGCGAACTGGACAAGGTCGAGGAATTCGTCGTCGTTGGTGCCGCGCATCATGACCGTGTTGAGCTTGGTGCGCGTGAAGCCGGCCTCCCGGGCGGCCTCGATGCCGCGCAGCACCTTGTTGACGTCGCCGATGCGGGTGATGGCCCGGAAGCGGTCGGCCCGCAGGGTGTCCAGGCTGATGTTGAGGCGCTTGACGCCCGCCTGCCGCAACTGGCCGGCGAAGCGGTCGAGCTGGGAGCCGTTGGTGGTGAGCACCAGGTTGTCGAGGCCGGGGAGGGCGCCCAACTGCTCGATGAGCCACATGGCGTCCTTGCGCACCAGGGGCTCGCCGCCGGTGATGCGCAGCTTGCTGACCCCCAGGCCGACGAAGACCCGGGCCAGGCGGAGGAATTCTTCCAGGCTGAGGACCTCGCTGCGGGGCAGGAAGGTCATTTCCTCGGCCATGCAGTAGGTGCAGCGGAAATCGCAACGGTCGGTGATGGAAAGCCTGACGTAAGTAATCCGCCGCCCGTATTTGTCTACTAGGGTGCCGGCGGCGTGGCGGCCGGTGGGGTCGCTGACGACCGGACGGAAATCGGCAAGTCCGCTGGGCGTGGATTCAGGTCTGAGGGTCTCGTTGTGCATCGCTTGCAGCCGGCATGGGCGGGGATCAGAATGGGAAACGCGTACCCTTACGACGGGCGTCGGCGATTATCGGTTCCCCATCCCCAACAATACAAGTGGAGAAATCAAAAATGCGCAAACATTCCCTTCTGACCGTTCTCCTCTCTGCTGGTTTCATCGGCGGCTGTGCGTCGGTTTCCGACAGCGGCCCCAAGGCCGAGGCCCGCCTGGCTTCCACCGCCGGCAACCAGGCCAGCGGCGTGGTGAGTTTCGCCCGCGTCGGCGACAAAGTCCGCGTCATCGCCGAAATCAGCGGCCTGACGCCCGGCGCCCACGGTTTCCATGTCCATGAGAAGGGCGACTGCAGCGCCCCGGACGGTACCAGCGCCGGCGGGCATTTCAATCCTGGAGGCAAGGGCCACGGCCACCCTGACCAGGGCGAACACCATGCCGGCGACCTGCCGCAGCTCATCGCCGACGGCAACGGCGTGGCCCGCTTCACCGCCTATTCCGCCGCCCTTTCCATCGGTACCGGGGAGGGCAACGTCATTGGCCGCAGCGTGGTGGTCCACGCCAACGCCGACGACTTCAAGTCCCAGCCGGCGGGCAATTCCGGACCCCGGGTAGCCTGCGGCGTCATCGCCGCGAAGTAGGGGAGGGTGGGGCGCGCCATGACGGCGCCGTGGCGGGCGGGTAGAATTCCCGCTCCTCTCACTCTCCCACCGTCATCATGTTCGGCTTTGCGCGTGGCGATTCCGGTGCGGTAGCGCACCGGCTGGATGGCGTCTTCCTTCTCTCGGGCCTGAGCCGCAAGGAACTCGGCATCGTCGAAGGATTCATGCATGAGCGCCGCTACCAGGCCGGCGAGGTGATATTCGACGAGGGTGAGGATGGCCAGGCCCTCTACATCGTGCTCGCCGGGCAGGTGGCCATCTGTCACCCGGGGCGCATTGAGCAGCCCATCGCCAGCCTCGGTACCGGGGAATTCTTCGGGGAGCTGGCCCTGCTGGACGACTCGCCGCGGTCGGCCCAGGCCCGAGCGGTCACCGCCGCCGAAATCGCCGTGTTCTTTCGCGGCGATTTCGAACGCCTGATGCAGTCCCACGCCCAGGTGGCGAGCCGGATCGCCATTCAACTGGCCCGCCACCTGGGGCAACGGCTGCGCCGCATGGTGGCCGACAGCCCGGGCGGCGCAACCGCCCCATGAACGGCGTCCGGGAGGATTACCGGGCCGGGCCCGTGGCCTGGGCGGCCATCATCGGCGCCACCTGCCTGGTCCTTTTCCTGTTTCAGAAGATCCTCTGGCTGGTGGTGCCGTTTGTCCTGGCGCTCATCATCTACTATGTGCTCCTTCCCCTGAAATCCCGGCTCATGATCGCCGGCATCGGCAGCGACGCCGCTGCGGCGTGGGTTTCCGGCGGCAGCGCGATGGCCCTCGGCCTGCTGGCGATCGCGGCGTTTCCGAGGGTGGCGGCGGAGATGGTCTCCTGGCAGGAGTTCGCCATGCGCTACGTGGAAGGCGGGCTCCATCTCCTGGCCTCAACCCTGGCCCAATTGGAAAGCCGGATTTCGCTCCTGGCCCAGGCCCGTGTCAGCGAGGCCGCTGCCCGCTGGATTGCCGAAAATTCGGAACATTTCGCCGAGCGTTATCTGGGCGGTATCGCGGTCACCCTGGCGGCCTGGGCGCCGTCGCTGCTGCTGGCGCCGTTCCTGGCTTTCTTCATGCTGCGGGACGGCTGGCGCTTCAAGCGATTCGTCGGCAAGGCCGTCCCCAACGCCTTTTTCGAGCGCACCCTGTTCCTGCTCGACCAGGTGGACCGGACGGCTCGCCTCTACTTCGTCGGCCTCCTGCAGCTCACCGTGATCGACGCCCTCTGCCTCGCCCTCGGGTTGTGGCTCATCGGCATCTCGGGCCCGTTGCTGCTGGGCGTGCTGACGGCGGTCCTGGCATGGGTTCCCTACGTCGGCTCGGTCCTCGGCTGCCTGCTGGTGGTGATGGTCGCCGCTACCGATTTCCCCGGCCAGCCCGCCGCTGCCTACGCGGCGGTGGTGCTGTTCGTAATCGTCCGCCTCCTCGACGATTTCGTATTCATGCCCATGACCGTTGGCAAGAGCCTGAACATCCACCCTTTGCTGACCGTGCTGATGATCTTCGTGGGCGGGGCGGTTGCGGGGGTGCCCGGACTCATGCTGGTGCTGCCGGTCCTCGGCGTTGCCATGGTTTTCGGCGAAACCCTGGGACAGGTGCTCACCGATCCTCGCTTGCAGGCGCGTCATCGCCACGCCGGGCGCCTGCGCCGACGGGCGGCCACTGCCGACCTGCGGTAAAGATTGAGGGCATTGGCCGGCTGTCAAGACTTGACTTATTCACAAATCCCCGGCTCGATAAATTTCCCGTAGAGTTTGACGGGACAACGTTATAGTTAACGTTAAGTTAACGTAGTAACTTGTTGATAAACTTAAATTTATTAAATTTTTTTGTGCGTTGCCGCACAAAGTGAAAATATCGCCAGCTCCCGGCAAGGGCGTGGGATGGCGCAAAGATTCACAGATTTATCCACAGGCTGACCGGCGTGTGGAAGCGGCTTTTATTCAACGGGTTACGATTCAGGCCGGCAGTGGGAAGGCAGTTTCGCTGGGGGTGCCGGTCAGTAAAAACTGGCGGCAACGGGAAATGTAGTCTTCGGTGCTCTTCGGCATGGGCACCCGTGCCCGGGTGATGTGAAAGATGAGATCCCTGCCGTTCCAGATCAGCTTGCGGGCTGCATCCGCCATACGCACTTCGACCTCCCCGGCCGGATCGCCGAGAACCGGTTCATAGGCCACCAAACGCTCGGCCGCGGTGGCGAAGCTCGCCCAGACGTCGAAGATCGCCGGGTCGGTACGCAGGGTCTCCGACTTGATCTTGGCGGCCAGGGCGAAATCGCGGATGTGGGGGCCGATGTCCGGAAACATCCGCAGCGGAACGAAGGTGCCGACCATGATGTCGGCGATGCGATCGATGTCGCGCTTGGTCTGGCCGATCTTGATGTAGCGGGCCTCGTAGAAATCCTCAAGGGGTACCGAAAAGGCGCGGAAGGGTTCACCCCACAGCTCGTCGATGCTTTCCTCCCCGCTGCGGTGCAGGACCAGCCGGCAGAGCCCGTAGGCTTCCTGGAGACAGCGGCCGCATTCGCGCATCAGGTCGTTGCTGGGCGAAATTTCCACGCCCACTTCCTGCAGATCCACCAGACGGCGGAAGATATCGGTGGCGCGATTGAACATGGCCCCGGCGTACATGGCTCCTTTCACGCGCTTCTTGGTGGGATCGGCTTCCTCCTCGTAGGCCTTCTTCGCTTCCTCCAACCGGTTGCCGGGGATGTTGAGGCCGTGTTCCGTATGGTTGAAGAGCCGCCGCGTCAGGGCCTCGATGAGGGTCTTCTTGTACGACAGCGTATCTTCCGGTACCGGATAGGTTTTCATCCAGTAGCCCTCGTAGAAGACGCGCTGGTGACCGTTGACCATGCGCCGGGTGCCTGGTGCGATGGATTGTTCCATGGGATACGGAGGGAAATTGAAAGAGGGGAGGGGTGTGCTGCGCCGAAGGGGCACAATATTAGCCCTCGCGCGACCGCAGCGAAAGGAATATGTGCGCTACCAGTATTTTTCGAACGCCATCTGCCCACGCAGGCCGCGGCGCCCCGTCTGGAACCCCCGGGCCGAGAGCAGGGCCCGCAGTTCCTTGCTCATCTCCGGGTTGCCGCAAACCAGCACCCGGGCGCCGGCCGGATCCAGGCGAGTCCCGACGTCCTCCTCCAGGCGGCCGTCCGCCAACAGTTGGGGAATACGGACAGAGTACTGGCCGCCAAAGGGCGGCCGCGTCACGATCGGAATGTACCGGAATCCTGTCCGTTCCTTGCCTAGCCCCCGCAGGTAATCGGCATACACAAGTTCTTCCGCCTGGCGTACCGAGTGGATGAGCGTGACCCGGCGAAACGCACCCCACAGATCCCCCTGGCGCAGTATGGATATGAACGGTCCGATGCCCGTACCCGAGGCGAACAGCCAGAGTTCTTCCCCCGGCGCCAACTGGTCCAGCGTCAGGAATCCGTAGCATCCCTGGTCGAGCAGCATCTCCGATCCTTCGCCAATGCCCGTGAGGCGGCTTGAAAAGGCACCCCCGGGTACCAGAACGACCACGAATTCGAGAAAAGGCTGGGCGGTGCTGGAAACCATGGACAGCGGCCGCCACACCGTGTCGCCATCGGCTTCCAAGCCAAGGCGGGCATAGTGGCCGGGCGTGAAACGATATTCACCTGGCCGGGTCAGGCGGAATGACAGCAGTTGCGGTGTCCAGTGCCAGACCTCAACGACCCGTTCCGTCGAATAGCGCACCGGACCCACCAGGCGCCGGCCGTCGTCGGGAAAACCCATGGCGAACCCTCCGTATTGAACCTTGCCGTTGGACCGCCAGCCAAGCCGGGCGTTCGCGTCCCCCGGAACGAGGAACCACGGTGCAATGCCGGCAGTCCACGGATCATGGACCCCGATCGGGACCAAGGATTCACAGGAGGCCACCATGACCGAACGCGATACAAGCCAGACCGGCATCCCGCCACAAACCAAGGCGGTGTACTACGTCAGCGACCGACCGGAGGCCTACGAAGTGTGGGCAGAAGTCGGCCATACCGAAGCCCAGCAAATCGCCCGCACGATCGTTCGCCATGCTGCGGCGCTTTTCCCGGAGATCGACTTCAGAACTGATGGCGGCTGGCACAGCCACCAGCAAGGGATGGAACACGTGGCAAGCGTCATCGAGGAGAACTGGCAGACCTGGGCCGAGGAAATCAACTTCGAAAAAGTCGCATAATTTGTATTATGTCAAATAACGTCGCCGGCCATACGGATCGCGTCATTTTCCTGAAGCCCATCGTCGGCACCACCGGCCGCTATACCCTGGTGGGGACGCCGGGTGACGACGAGATCACCGGGGGCGTGGGGAGCGACACCGTCACCGGCGGTGCCGGTGCCGATCGGTTCATCTATCGGAGCCTGCAGGATGGCGACCATCACCGATTTCGAGCGGGGCCAGGACAAGACTATTCCCTGGTCGGCGGTTACGTCACCTGCCGGCATATCGGCGCCGGCGCGATGATCGGGATCGATCCCGACGCCGGTGGCAGCGCCGCTCCTCGCAACCTGGTGTTGCTGAAGAGCCGATCCTGCGCCGCGGCAGCAACGCCGGAGAATTTCGAGTTCTGATGCGCCCCCGACCCTTCACTTGCCTCGCCCGATGCTCCACACCATCGGCGTCGCCTCCAGATAGCGACGGAGCGCGGCGTTGACCCGGGCCGTTTCCAGGCCGGCGATGCGGGCGTCGTAGTCGGCCATCCAGGCATAGTCGCGGCCCGTGAGGAGCCCCTGGGACAAGGTGCCGGCGAACGTCTTTTCCGAACGCAGCGAAGTCTTGCGCTCCTCCGCCCAGGCCTTCTTGGCCCGTGCCACCTCGGCCGCCGAGAAGCCCTCCTGCAGGGCCCGGGCAAGCTCTTCCTGCAGGGCCTGCCGGGCGGCTTCGGCCTTGTCGCTGGCGGCGCTGGCCTGGAGCACGAGACGGCTGCGGGGCTCGAAGCTGTTGCCGACGAGGCTGGCGCCGGCGCCGTAGGCGAGGCCTTCCCGCTCCCGCAGGCGTTGCCAGATGCGGCTGTCGGCATCACCGCCGAGGATTTTCACGGCCAGGCGCAGGGCGGGGAAATCCGGGTCGTCGTCGCTGATGGACAGGAAGGATAAGCCGCTGATACTGGCGTTTGGCTTCTCGGGCATGGCGACGACGATGGGCGTGGTATCGACGGCGGCCGGCGGCGGCAGGTCGCGGATTCGCTGGTAGGGCACCCGGGCGGCTGGCAGCTTGCCGATGCGTGCCCACAGGGCCTCGACGTCGGCGGGGCCGAAATCCCCGACCAGTGAAAGGCGAATCTGGCCGCGGCCGGAAAAGTCGGCGACGCAGGCCACGGCGTCGGCATGGCCCACCGCCCTCACCTCCTCCAGCTGGCGGGCCAGGGGCAGCGGCTGCAGGGGATGGCCGGGCGGATAGTTGTCGAAACGCAGGTTGGCGGCATTGCCGGCCGTCTGGGCGGGATCCTTCATCGCCGCCTCCAGGCGGGCAATGGCGGCGGCCTTGAGACGGTCGAACTCGGCCACCGGCAGCATCGGCGCCGACCAGGCGTCCACGAGCACGTCAAGGGCGGCGGCCAGCTTGTCGCGGGGCGCTTCCAGGGAAATCCCGCCGAGGCCTAGGGTCCAGTGAGCCTGCAAGGCTTCCAGGCGGGCGCTCAACTGGTCGCGGCTGAGGCCGGCCCCGCCGTAGCCCATCAGTTCCCCGGCCAGGTTGCAGGCGGCACGGCGCCCGGCCAGGGCGGCCTCGTTGCCGTAGTCGTTGGCCACCACCAGCCAGGCCAGGTCGCCCTGGGTACGGCGGGGAATGAGGGCGGCCCGGGCGCCGTCCAGGGGGACGGACACGGTCGCCCGGGCCAGTTCGGCGGCGGAATTGGGCACCGGGTCCCCGGGCTTGCCCAGGGGCGGCCAGGTACGCCCTTCCACCAGGGTCGAAACCGCCGGCAGGCGGGGCAGTTCCTGCGCCGAGACGCCCTCGGCATGGCGCAGCAGCACGTCGCTACGGTTGCTCGCCACCAGCCAGGTGCGCAGGGCCGCGCTGGCCTCGTCGGCGGAGATGGCCTTGACTACGTCGTGCTGCCAGAAGAGGAGGCGCCAGTCGCCCGCCACCTCGGCCCGGGAGAGGTAGCTCGCCAGCATCTCGTGGGAGGCGAAGAGCCGGTCGAAGCCCGTCAGCTCGCTCTGGCGGGCCCGTTCCAGTTGCTCCGGCCGAATGCCGGCCGCGGCGGCACTCTCGACGTGCTCGCGCAGGGCGCGGGCCAGGGCTTCGCCGTCGGCCTCCTTGCCGGCACTGGCGGAGGCCACCAGCAGGCCGTAGTCGCTCTGCTGCTGAACGCCGCAACTGACGCCGACGGCCAGCCGTCGCTCGAGCACGAGGTCCTTGCGCAGACTGCCCCAGTCGTTGTCGCAGATGGCGTTGAGGGCGAGATCCACCGCCTGGGCCTGGCGATCCGCCAGGCCGGGCAGCTTCCAGGCGCTGGCGGCGATGGTCTTGCCAGCGGGCAGGAAGAGATCACTGCGGTTGTTGACCGGTCGCGGCTCTTCCCGCGTCCAGGTGGTGGGCCGCGGGGCTGCCGGGTTGCGGGCCGCGGCGAAGAGGCGGCTGGCCAGGGCGAGCACCCGCGCCTCGTCGAAGTTGCCGGAAACGATGAGCGCCGCGTTGTCCGGCCGGTAGTGCCGGCGATGGAAGGCCTGCAGGGCACTGAAGGGAGCCTCCTCGATGTCGCTGCGGGCGCCTATGGTCGGGCGGCCGTAGCCGTGCCAGAAGAAGCTCTGGCGCTGCAGGGCCCGCATGACCAGGCTGCCTGGATCGCTGTCACCGCGTTCCAGCTCGTTCCTGACCACGGTCATTTCGCTGGCCAGGTGCTCCCGGGTGAAGCTGGCGCGGATGAAGCGGTCCGCCTCCAGGCGGATGATCTCGTCCACCTTGTCCGGATCCGCCGCCACCGTTTCGAAGTAGTTGGTCCGGTCGGCGGAGGTGGTCCCGTTCCAGGTAGCGCCCAGGGCGGTCAGGTCGCTCTTGATGTCCCGGCGTTTGCCGGCGCTCTTGAAGAGCATGTGTTCGAGGAGATGGGCCATGCCGGTTTCGCCGTAGCCTTCCTGCTTGCTGCCGCTCTTCACCAGCAGTTCGACGCGGACGCTGGCGGCCGACGGAAAAGGCACCAGAAGGATTTTGAAGCCGTTGGGCAGGAGGTAGGACGTGAAACCGCCGGCCCGGGCATCGAGGCGGGCAGCTCCGGCGTCCGCCCTGGCGTGCACGAACGGGGGCTGGGAAAGTACCAACAGGGCTGTGGCCAGGATGAACCCGCGGCGCAGGCCGGGGAGGAAGGAGGAGAAAGGCATGGGCGTGCTCTTGTACGGGCGGCAGGGCCTTGATCGAAAGCCAGATTCTATCGCCTGATCGGCAGGCCGCCCGTGTTCCCGGAATCATGCCGGGCAAGGCATATTTTGTTGCACGGTTCGATATGGGGCCCGCCAAGCGCTACCATTGGCGGCAGGAGTCCACAGAGACAAGGGCCCGCCCCCACCATTCCGGCCGCCCGGCCGGCAAACCACAGGTTTCCCCCGACCATGAACGCAATCGACCACGACGCCGAGGCAGTTGCGTCCCCCCCGCCCACAGTGGGCTTCTGGCAAGCTTTCCGCTTCTGGCTCAAGCTCGGTTTCATCAGCTTCGGCGGCCCCGCCGGCCAGATCGCCATCATGCACCAGGAACTGGTGGAGCGCCGGCGCTGGATCTCCGAGCGCCGCTTCCTCCATGCCCTCAATTACTGCATGGTGCTGCCGGGACCCGAGGCCCAGCAATTGGCCACCTACATCGGCTGGCTCATGCACCGGACCTGGGGCGGCATCGTCGCCGGCGGCCTGTTCGTGCTGCCCTCACTGGTCATCCTGGTCGCCCTGTCGTGGATCTACGTCGCCTTCGGCGAAGCCCCCCTGGTGTCCGGAATCTTTTACGGCATCAAGCCGGCAGTGACCGCCATCGTCGTCCAGGCCACCCATCGCATCGGCTCCCGGGCCCTGAAGAACGGGGTGCTTTGGGCCATTGCCGCCGCCGCCTTCGTCGCCATCTTCGCCCTGGCCGTGCCCTTCCCCGCCATCGTCGCCGCCGCCGCGGTGATCGGCTATGCCGGCGGCCGGATCGCCCCGGGCAAATTTGCGGCCGGCGGCGGCCATGGCACCAGGGGCCAATCCTTCGGCGCGGCCCTCATCGACGACCGGACGCCGACGCCGGCGCACGCCCTGTTCACCTGGAGCCGCTGCGCCAAGGTGGCGCTGGCCGGCGCACTGCTGTGGCTGATCCCCATGGGGTTACTGGTGCTCGCCTTCGGCTGGGATCACGCTTTCGCGCAGATGGGATGGTTCTTCACCAAGGCCGCCCTGCTCACCTTCGGCGGCGCCTATGCCGTGCTTCCCTACGTCTACCAGGGAGCGGTGGTCCAGTATGGCTGGCTGACACCGGGCCAGATGATCGACGGCCTGGCCCTGGGCGAAACCACGCCGGGGCCGCTCATCATGGTCGTCACCTTCGTCGGGTTCGTCGGCGGCTACGCCGCGGCGGCCTTCGGGCCGGACAACCTGTTCGCCGCCGGCGCGGTGGCGGCCATGCTGGTAACCTGGTTCACCTTCCTGCCGTCGTTCATCTTCATCTTGCTGGGCGGGCCCCTGGTGGAAACCACCCACGGCGACCTGAAGTTCACCGCCCCGTTGACCGCCATCACGGCAGCGGTGGTCGGCGTCATCCTCAATCTGGCCCTGTTTTTTGGCTACCACGTCCTCTGGCCGCAAGGGCCGTCCGGCGCCTTCGACTGGGTTTCCGCGCTGATCGCCCTGGGGGCCATAGTCGCCCTCCTCCGCTTCAGGTGGAACGTGATCCCCGTCATCGCCGCCTGCGCGGCGCTGGGGTTGGTGGTCAAGATGCTCCGCTGACCGGCCTGGGCGGGCCGGTCACCGTGGGCCGACAGTCACGCGATACCCCGATGGGGGGCTACAACCGCATCCCGGACGCCTGGTGATAGCGTTCCCGGGTGGGAACGGCGGCAATGGCCGGCGCCACATCCCGGCCGCTACGGCGGGGCATGCTGTGCAGACGCTGGGCCAGGCGGCGGTCGTCATCGCCGATATGCCGCTCGAACCAGTATTCGATGAAGCGCAGGATACCGAAGACAT
Organism: Rhodocyclaceae bacterium; assembly: GCA_036732025.1. Taxonomy (GTDB): domain Bacteria; phylum Pseudomonadota; class Gammaproteobacteria; order Burkholderiales; family Rhodocyclaceae; genus SSSZ01. Next base: position 3,933 of record DAINDE010000006.1, on the reverse strand, counting down.
CCTTGCTGCCCTCCACCACCTGGGCGATGGCCTTGGCGATGGCGCCCAGCATCTGGTCATGGTTGCGGCAATGGGCGGAAAACTCGATGCCCGCCTCCTCGGCCAACCGCTCTTCGGTGGCGAAGTGATCCTGCAGCGCATTCAGGAGTTCCTCGCCGAGGCTTGCGGACAGGTGGTTTTCGGCAAGGCAGGCGGCCTTGATCTCAGCCAGTTGCGCAAAGAGGGCGCGGTGCTGGCTGTCGAGTTCGGGTACATCGAGAACCAGGGAAGCCGGCAGAAAGAAAATGGGATCAGCAGCCATCTCACACCTCCTCGCATTCGCCGTAATGTTTTTTAGTATAGCCAGCGAAGAAAAAGTTGCCAGAGTCGTGAATCCATTTTTTCGATTCATGCCTGGGCGTAGTCGATGAAGCCCTTGTTGATTTCCACCAGTTTCCGGTTAAGCCGGTAAACACCGCCGCCTTCGCGGGTGCGGCTGGCATCGGTGTTGCCCTCGATGGTGGTGATGAGGCCGCCGTCGACCCGCTCGACGAGCCCGGTGTGGCCCAGGCCGCCACCATGGTCCATGATGAACACCATGCCGGCGCGCACCAGTTCCGGATTGCGGACCGCCTGGGGCGCCAGGACCCGGCGGGCGCCGTTGCCGGGGGCGCGGTTCCAGTGATCGAGGCAGCCGGCCGTGCGGACCATCGGATTGGGGCGCCCCAGGGATGCCGCCGCTTCCTTGAAGCACCAATAGACAAACGCGCAACACCAGGAGAGTCCGGGCGAGACGCCGGCGCTGCGCAGATAGGCGTCGACCTCCGGTCCCCGATTGGAATTGCGGGGGACTTCCCGCACTTGCTTCGCCTCTTCCCCGGCAGCCACGGCCAATACCTGTTCCAGCAGGCCCTCTGCCGGTGCAGCGCTGGCGGGTACCGTGGCCGGACCGAAGAGCGCCTCCCAGGTCAGGGAACCGATTTCCCCGTCCTGCTTGAGGGGACGCCCCTGGTTATCGACATTGCGGGCCTGGAACAGCTTGATCAGCTGCTTCATGCGGGGACCGAAGTTGGGATCCTGCGGATTCAGCCGGTCGCCGGGCGCCAGGACCAGGACCCGATTCAACTGTTCCTTGAGGGCCCTGACGATGGCTGCATCCTGTTCGCCGGCCTTGATGATGCGTCCCGGATAGTCCATGACCTGCTCCTCTCGCGTGTTGGGGGTGGGGTGCTACCTGGTGGCGGCGGCGATGTAGCCCCGCCGCAGCCGGTGGCTGCCGGAAGTACCGGAAAGAGCGAGCCTTCCCGGCAGCGCCGGCAGGTTGAGGATGCGGGCCAGGGTCGCACGGACGGTGGCCTCGTCGTTGTCGAAATCGCCGTGGTGGCGGGCCGCCGAGGCGTCGCAGGAACCCGCCGGGGCGTTGTTCGGGGCCGTGATCCACTGCCCCTGCCCCTCGGCGAACAACGCCGCCAGGACCGCGTCCTTCCCGATGCACCGGGCCATGCCGAGGATCGGTTCGCCCTCGGGCCGGATCAAGGGAATGCGCGGCTTGTCCTCGAAGGCATGGGAAACCAGATAGAGCAGCGACTTGTTGTAGATGCGAGCGCAGTCGTCGTCCTGCTCGGCCTTGTCGGTAAGGGTGAACAGGCTGAAGCGCCGGATGCTGCCGCTGGCGATGGCCGGCAGGTAACTGTCCTTGAACAGCCGGACAGTGCAGGCCGGCGCCCAGAGGGTGCAGCTGTCCACGGTCAGGCCATGGCCGCCCGGATCCGTCAGATAGCGAACCAGGGGGGCATGGAAGATGCTGCCGGCGCTATGGCCGACAAGGTGCAGTTCCACTCCCTCGTCCCGCACCAGCCGGGCAATGGCGTCCGCCACCAGGCGGGCGCCGCCCTGGGCCGCGGCGGTGGACAGGCGCGCGTTTTCCTTCATTTCATCCCATTCGGCCTTGCCGGTCAGGAGCCGGGCAATGGGCTCCAGGGCGTCATCCAGGCGATCGAGCATGAAATCCTTGGCGTCGTCCAGGAATCCTTCCGGGCGGCGCCGGCGGGCGGCGTCGGCGAGCATGTTGGCCAGCGTCGTCCAGTAGTCCGTCTTCCAGATGAACGCCAGGGGGTAGCATTCGGCGGCCAGCATGGGCTGGCGATAATCGCCCGCCAGCTTGAGGGCATCTGCTTCGGAAACGAGGCCGCCGTGGGCGTACAGGACCAGCCGCTTTCTTGCCCAGCCCTTGGTGATCCGCGGGAAATCCCGGTCCACGATCTCCCCCAGGCTGGCAGGGGTGGTACCGATGTCTCCCCGGGGGTCCAGTGCACCGTCGTTGCCGATGTTGATCACATGGGGACGGATGTCGCTGAGGGTCGAGCGGGATGCGCTACCGGCCGCCAGCGGCCGGCGCCCGCCGGCCCCGGCCTCGCCAGCCAGATTCACCGGCACCCCGAGCCGGGCGGCCCAGGTATCGGTGCCGTTGGCAAGCCAATCGTCGTAGCCGAGGTGGCAGAAGCCCTCATGGCCCCAATCCGGCCCCCAGGAGTTCTGGATCCAGAAGCCGTCCCGGTCGTAGGCGACGATGGCGAAGGCGTGGCCGCCGAGGAGTTCCCCCGACCAGGGAATGCGCCCATCGGCGCCCACCCGTTGCCAGCCGGCATGGACGGTGGCGCTGGCGTAAAGGATGCCGACTTCGGTGATGGCCGCGTGCATCGCCACCAGATCCTTGTGATTGACCCGGTAGTAGGCCCCCAGGGGCCGGCTGGCGGCATCGCTTTCGACCTTTTGCGAGAGAAGGCCCTTGCCGGCGCGCTTCCACAGGCCGGCCGCGCAGACGCCATGCTTGTACCACCCTTTCATGGCCCCCCGGCAGCTGGATCCCTCGTAGTCCTCGCCGGCCCACTCGTCGTAACGGCGGGCCATGTCGTAGAGCATGTGCGGACTGATGGGGGACGCGTCCCGCACCTGGCGACGGCTCCGCAACAGGTAGTGGGCCACCGTGGCCAGGCCGAAGCCCGTGCAGGCGCCCTCCTCGCCCTGGTCGAGCAGGGGGACGCCCACCTTCCGGTAGCTCGACAACTCCCGGGTGGTCGGCACCTCCACCAGCGTCGGGACGTAGATCTTGTCGCGGAAATCCAGCCCGTCCGGCCGGGCGTTAAGTTTGCGCCGGATTCCCGCCGCCTTCGCCGATAGCGCCGGTTCCCCGCCCTCTCCGGAAAGCCGCGCCTCGTTCGTTTTCCCACCGGTACGCGCCATGCCCGCCTCCTTGCCTGGCTGCCCGCTACCGGATCGCCGGCGCCGGACGTTCAGAATGACATCTGCAATGTCTTCTGTATAGCAAGCGTAACGCCGGCCGGCAAGGGGGGCCGCCACCGGGGCGGCCGGGCATTCAGGAGAGGTCTTCCTTGCGCGGCAGGGGCAGGCGGATGACGTCGATGCCCTCTTCCTTCAGAGCTTCGTATTCCTCGTCGGTGGTCTGTCCGCGGATGGCGCGCTCCGGCGCTTCATCGTAATGCATGCGCCGGGCCTCGTCGGCGAAACCGGTCCCGACGTCTTCCGTAGAGGAAAGGACGGCGCTCACCAGTTGATGGTAGAGCGCCCGGACCTGGGCATTGGCGCCGGCGGCGCTGAAGGTGGCCGCCGCCGAGGGACGGACCTCGGACGGAACCTGATGCCCGCCGATCGCCACCGCCGAGGGCACGCGCCGCACTTCGCCACTGTCGCACCGCGGACAGCGGATCAACCCGCCATCGCTCTGGACCTCGAAATCGGCCGGACTCTGGAACCAGCCTTCGAAGCGGTGCTCGTTGTCGCAGCAGAGGTCGTAGATGATCATGATGTGCGTGGTCTGGTGCCCGGGAACGGACTCGAACCGTCAAGCCTTGCGGCGGCGGATTTTAAGTCCGCTGTGTCTACCAATTTCACCACCCGGGCGGCGGGCGGATTATAGGTCCGCGGATATGAAAA
>DAINDE010000005.1:0-116035 GCA_036732025.1 Rhodocyclaceae bacterium | reverse complement strand
GCGTATGACCCAAAGGTCACCGGGCTTGCCGGTTGCGTAACGGGGGACTTCGACAGTTACGTTCTCATGGATGGGCTCACCATAGGGATTGTTGGCATCAGGCTCGGAACGGTGTGTTGCCTTGATGTCAACCCGGATGCCCGGCTTCCAGCGCTTGGGCAATGCGTAGCAGCACATGATGCCGCCTGCGGAATAGGCTCCGATCAGTTCGCCGCCCCCGCTGTTGGCCGGATTTGAGGGGTCGGTGACCGTATAGCGGAATCCCTTGTCCGTATAGTTCACGCCGTGAAGGTTGACTGAAACCTTGCCACCGGTATCACAGCCACCGGCCAGCGGCAGGGCGAGAACGAGCGCCAGCAGAACCCCTCGTTCCATTCGTTTCCCCCAGATCATCATGTCGCCTCCGCCATGATTGGTTTTGCCCATTGCCTTATCGGAAACATGTCGTTCGCAGTCAATATGTTCATGGATGACTTGGCAGCCGGTTAATGAACTCCTCACACCATGTGAGTAGCTCGGCTTCGGGCACCCGTGCTGCATCAGCGGTTCGCATTGCGCTGCAGACCGCCTCGTGAGCCTTGGAGGGGCTGGTCCATACATGGCCGCGATCCTCCAGCAACACGAGAAGGCTATCCGCCTCAGCGTCATCAACCAATAGGGCAAATTGTTCGTCGCTCAGCTTAGGGGGCGCCTCCGGTACCGGCCCGTCCTGGGAGTCGAGTACGATTTTTGACCAATGGCCGGATCTGTCCACGTAGTGCCAAGCGATGGCAGGGCCGTGCAGCGAATGGCGCTGCGGGGGGGTCAAGGCGCGATAAATTCCAGGCAGTCTGCGCGTGTCCGCTATGCGGAAGTGGAAGTACTGGCCACCGGCATCCACTAGACACCACGCCGCCAGGCGGGCCGCTAGTTTCGCCGGAGCTTCTACAGTGATCAAGGCGCTAACCATTGGATATCCGCTGCAAACGCCGAGGAATTCGTCAAGCACAGGCGACGATGGCTGGAACGGCACGAGCATGGGAGAGACATCCTTCGCCTCCTCGGAGCAGCCCGGAAGCGATTCGAAAAGAAGAATGGGCGTGCAGACCTTCGCAATTTTGCGATGCAATCCGGGAATAAAGGCACCGTCCACCAGGAGACTGACGGAATGTTGTCGAGGATGGTCATTTCCCAGTGCTCTTAAAGTCTGGAACCAGTTGTCGTTGAATCGATCAGTCAGCATTATGTATGCTATTGGGGTGGCCGAATCATTCGACGTTGGTGAAGGCCGGCCCGGCGGCCAATGACTTCTTCAGGCATGCCACACAAATCGAGCGAGGAAATGACGGGAGTGGAACCGTCATGCTATCCGGCCCCGTCAGCTTGTGGTTCGCCCCCTTGACGCTGACAGTGCCGGGGCAGTGAATCTCGATGTTCCCATCCTTGAGCCGGATGTAGCCGCCGCCGGAGGTGAGCAGGATTTCCTCCTTGGCGGCGACGATGATCTTGTTTTGGGTGGACGTGACGGTCACATCCTGCTCCCCGGTGACTTCAATTTCTCCCTGCTGCGCCTGCACCTGCACCTTCCCCTGGGCGGCGATGAGTTTGAGGCTGATCTTCTCCCTCACCCCATTGACGAAGAGGCTCACATGCTGCCCCACGTTGGCCAGCCAGCGCCGCCCGGCCGTCAGGTTGACATCCCGCTGCGCCACCTGATCGATATTCGTCCCGGCGGCCATGCTGTGGTTCTGGGGCGTCGTCTGGGCAATCCCCGCCGGCGCGGAAAGCACCAGGATCGGCTGCCGCCCGGATTCCTCCTTCGCCGTCCTTGATTCCCTGTCCGTATTGCTCCCCGCCTCCCAGGCCTTCACTGCCTCGACGTGATGCCTCAGATGCCCTTCCTTGGCGGATGCCTCCCTGGCATTGTCGGAACTGACCTTCTCGGGGCCATGCTCGATCGTATCCGCCAGCTGCCTGGTGGCGACTTCACCGAGACTCCTGGCCAGTTCATACGCCGCCTGCAATTGCCCCTGGGCCCCGTCCCGGGCCAGTTGCCTGCCCCCGGCGTTGGCTTGGGCTTCCGTGGTGATGAACAGGCCCTGGGCCGCCCGCAGGGCCCCCTGGTGGTCGGTCCGGAGCTCGAACCCCTCCCCCCGGGCTTCCCCCTTGCCGTCGGTGCGGGGATGAATCAGGAAACCCTGGTTCAGTTGCGTCTTGCCATGTTCGCTACTGAGCTTGGTGCGGATTTCGCCGGTACTGTCGTCGAAGAGCAGTTCGTTGTAGCGGCTCCCCTTGTACTCCTTGGACTTGTGCCCGGAGAGGGCCTTGTTGGCCGGCAGGCTCCCCGCCCCGCTGAAGGTGGGGGGGCGGTGGCTGCCGTTATAGACCACCCCGGTGACGAGGGGCCGGTCGATGTCCCCCTCGATGAAGTCGATCACCACTTCCTGGCCGATGCGGGGAATGTATTGCGTCCCCCAGGCGGCCCCGGCACTGGGCAGGGCCACCCGCACCCAGGTGGAGGAACGGTCGTCGAAATCCGCCCCGCCCTGGGGATGGTCCTGGGGCCGTTGCCAGTGGAACTGGATCTTGATGCGCCCATGTTCGTCGGTGAAGATCTCTTCGCCCGGGGGGCCGACCACGGTGGCGGTGGTCAGGCCGCCGGCGGTGGGTTTCTGGTGGGTGCTCTGGTGATAGGCGGGGACGACGGGGACGCTCTTTCGCACCACGGTGAAGGTGTTGCGGTAGGGGGGGGTGTTCTGACTGCCTGGCAGGTTGGGCTTCGACAGGCTCAGCCCGAACGGTGAGTTGCCTCCCCCGGTCGGGGTGAGCAAGCTGCCCAGGGTGTTCTGCGCTTCCGGGGTGAGGTTGTTCTCGGCGCTGAAGGCGAGGCCGGTGACGAGGAATTGCCGGTCTTCCGGATCGTCCTGGTCGTGCCGGGGATGGTCGGCGAGTTCGAACCAGGTGCCGGGGACCAGGTGGCGGGCGCTGCCGCCGCCTGCGAAGGTCTTGCCGGCGAGGTCCTTGGCTTGTTGGCGCAGTTCGGCATAGCGGCCGACCTCGTCGGGGGTGCTGCCGTAGTAGCCGGTCTGGGGGTCGTAGTCTTCCAGGGTGGTGGTGAGCGCCTGCTGGGGGTCGCCGCCGGGGTTGCGGGTGGTGTCAGAGGCGGGGAGCCAGGTGCTGCCTTTGTAGTCCCAGGTGGTGAGGGCGACGGCGCCGGACTGGAGGCGGCGCTCCCCGGCCCAGGTGTCGATGGCATCCGCCGTCTCGACGCCGTCGGTGCGGTGGTAGCGGACGGGGGATTCGCCGGCCGCCGGGTGGGTAGTATCGGCGTCCTGGAGGATGAGGGTGTGGAGGATGGGGGCCTCCTGGCCGTCGTCACCGGTGGCCGCGGTGTCGGCTGCGGAGAGCGAGGTGTCGGGGTCGGGGCCGTGGGTGTAGCGCCAGGTGATGCCTTCTTCGGCGAGCAGCCGGGTGATGAAGGCGAGGTCGGATTCGCGGTATTGCAGGGTGTAGGAGCGGATCGGGTAATCCCGGGTGAGGCGGTCGCGGACCTGGAAGGCGGCGGTGAAGGCGGGGTTGCCTGAAATGTGTTCGGCGAGGATGGCCTGGACGATGGCCGGCACCGATTGGTCCTGGAAGACGCGGCTGTTCCTGCGGTGGGCGAGGGTGGCCAGCGCCGGTTCGATGGTGAGGCGGTAGCGGGCGAAGCCGCCGTCGCTGCCGTCGTGGCGGGCGGCGGTGACGAGGCCGGTGAGGAGGCGCGCGCCGCCTTCGGGGAGGAGGAGGGAGATTTCCAGGGGCTGGCCGATGAGGCCCTTGAGTTCGAGGAAGCTATCCGGGGAGAGGCAGTCGAGGTCGTAGCGGTAGTTGCGGGAGAGGGCTTCTTCACCCCTGACCCGGTGGGGGAGGAGGACTTCTTCGGAAAAACCGCTGCCCGCGGCAAAACGCAGCTTGAGGAGGCGGGATCCCTGGCCGAAAAGGGAGACGCCAGCGGCGGCAAGGTCGGCTAGGGGGGAGAACATGGCGGTGTGCGGTTCAGCGGGTTGAAGGGGCGGAATTTTATCAAGACAGCATATGCCGGGCCATTGGGGCTTTGGGCATAGGGCTGCCTGTGAGCGGGAATCATTTGACCGTCACCACCAGCTTGTCCTTGCGCACCTTGAGCTCCACCGCCTGCACTGCCTTGCTTTCTGCCATGTGCGCCAGCACCTGGTCGGAAACCTGGGCGAGAACGGTGTCGGTGATGATGGCCTCCGCGTCGCGGGCGCCGCTGTCGACTTCGGTGCACCGGGCGACGATGAGATCGGCCAGGGCGGCATCGAAGATCAGTTTGGCGCCGTGGTTGGCCAGCAGGCGGCTCTTCACCTTCTCCAGCTTGAGGCCGACGATGAGCCGCATGATGTCGTCCGAGATGGGATAGTAGGGAATGACCGCCAGGCGGCCGAGGAAAGCCGGTTTGAAGGCCCGCTGCAGGCTGGGGCGCAGGAGTTCCCCCAGGTCCTCCGGCGTCGGCGGGCGGCTTTCGCCTTCTACCGTCACACCATGTTCGACGGCGCTCATGACGAGGTCGGTGCCGACGTTGGAGGTGAGGATGATGATGGTGTTCTTGAAATCGACCTCCCGCCCCTCTGCGTCTTCCAGGACGCCTTTGTCGAAAACCTGGAAGAAGAGTTCGAGGACGTCGGGGTGGGCCTTTTCCACTTCGTCGAGCAGGACCACCGAGTAGGGGCGGCGGCGCACGGCTTCGGTCAGCACGCCGCCCTCGCCGTAGCCCACGTAGCCGGGAGGCGAGCCCTTGAGGCCGGAGACGCTGTGGGCTTCCTGGTATTCCGACATGTTGATGGTGATCAGGTTGCGCTCGCCGCCGTAAAGCGTGTCGGCCAGGGCCAGGGCGGTTTCCGTCTTGCCGACGCCGGAGGGGCCGACAAGCAGGAAGACGCCCTTGGGCTTGCCCGGGTCTTCCAGGCTGGCCTTGGCGATCTGGATACGGCGGGCGATGAGGGCGAGGGCATGGCTCTGACCGACGACACGCTGTTCGAGGAGCCGGTGCAGGTTGCGCACGGTATCGATTTCATCGGCCACCATGCCGCCGAGGGGAATGCCGGTCCACCCGGAAATGACCTCGGCGATGGTGGCGCCGTCGACGCATTCGTAGATCAGCGGTTGCACCTGGTGCAGGTCGTGGAGGCGTTGCTGGCTGGCCAGCAGGGCCTGGCGGATTCCGCCATCGCCGTCCTTGGCTTTTCCCTTGCGGGGGGAGGGCTTGGCGTCGCCGGCAGCCGGGGTGGCCAATTGCCCCCGCAGGGTAGTGATTTCCTCGACCAGTTGCTGTTGCTGGGCGAAAGCGGCCTTGTGGACGGCGAGATCCTTGTCCAGCTCCTGGCGGCGGGAGGCAAGTTCCGCCAGCCGTTTGTCGTGGGCGGGGTCCTGCTCCTTCTTGAGGGCCGCGGTTTCGCGGCCGATGTTCTGGATCAGGCGCTCCACGTCTTCGATGGCCGCCGGCTTGCTGGCCCGGGAAAGGGCGACCCGGGCGCAGGCGGTGTCGAGGACGCTGATGGCCTTGTCCGGCAACTGGCGGCCGGTGAGGTAGCGGCTGGAGAGTTTGACGGCGTCGACCACGGCCTCGTCGAGGATGCGCACCTGGTGGTGGGCTTCCATGGCATTGGCGATGCCGCGCAACATCTGGACGGCCGCTTCTTCGGAGGGCTCGTCCACCTTCACCACCTGGAAGCGGCGGGCCAGGGCGGCGTCCTTTTCGAAATATTTCTTGTACTCCGACCAGGTGGTGGCGGCGATGGTGCGCAACTCGCCTCGCGCCAGGGCAGGCTTCAGCAGGTTGGCGGCGTCGTTCTGGCCGGCCTGGCCGCCGGCACCGATGAGGGTATGCGCCTCGTCGATGAAGAGGATGATGGGCTTGAGGCTGGCCTTGACCTCGTCGATGACGGCCCGCAGGCGGTTCTCGAACTCGCCCTTGACGCTGGCACCGGCCTGCAGCAGGCCCAGATCGAGGGTGCGCAGGGTGACGTTCTTGAGCACGTCGGGAACGTCGCCCTCATGGATGCGCAGGGCGAGGCCTTCCACCACCGCTGTCTTGCCGACGCCCGGCTCGCCGGTGAGGATGGGATTGTTCTGGCGGTGGCGCAGGAGGATGTCCACCATCTGGCGAATCTCCCCGTCCCGGCCGAGGACCGGATCAATCTTGCCGGCCCTGGCCTGGGCGGTCAGGTCGATGGTGTATTTTTCGAGGTTCGGCGAGTTTTTCGGGTGGCCGTGGCCCGGGAAGGCCGTATTCCCCTCCTCAGCCTTCGTCTCGCTGGGCTTGCCACTGCCGTTGTGGCGCAGGATGGCGGGCAGGTTGTCCTTGAGGTCGTCCGCGGGCAAGCGCTTGAGAACGGCGCAGGAAGCGGCCAGCAGGCGTTGCAGTTCGTCGTCGCTGACGAGGGCCAGGAGCAGATAGGCGCTGCCCAGATGCTGCGCCCCGTAGTTGACGCTGGCCCCCAGCCAGGCGGCTTCCAGCCAGCGCAGGATGTTGCGCGACAGCACGGGGTTGCGCGTGTTGCCGGTGCGGAAGCGTTCAAGGCTGGCCTGCAGATCCTCGATCAGGCGCCCCGCGTCGATGTGGTAGGCCTTGAGGATGCGCAGCAGGTCACTGTCCGAAGCGCCGATCAGTTCGAGCAGCACGTGCTCGATATCCACCTCGTGGTGGGTGCGCGCCAGGGCAACGTTGGCCGCCGATTCCATGGCCTTGCGGGTCGGGGTGTCGAGCTTGCCGATCAGGGATTTGAGATTGAGGGGCATGGTCGGGCGAGGCCGGGCACTCCGGCTCCGGGAGGGGGGATAAACAGCAAGGGTCGCGAGACGGAATGTCTGCGACCTTGCGGCTATCAGTCGAAGCGGACTTCCACGGCGTGCTTCTTGACGTTCCGGGTGTCGATTCTTACCTGCATGACACCCGGCTGAACACCGAGCACCTGGAGTTCGTCCCGTACGGCAATGGCCCGGGCCACAGCGGCATCGGTGGGATTGGCAACCTGGGTACGGTCGCAGTAGCCGATCAGCGTCACTTTTCCGGCACTCTTGGCGCGATCCGCCAGTTGGGCAAGCTGTTGCCTTGCCTTGTCATCCAGGGCGACCGTCATTTTCTGGAAAGGAACAGTCGATGGGTTGGGTACGATGGCGGCCGGCTTGACAGGGGCTAGCGGAGCCGGCAGGGGCTTGGCATCGGCAGAGGCGGAGGTGGCGGCGGCACTGGTCGGGGCCTGAGCCTCTTCCGGCTTGGGTTGATTGGAGGAGCAGCCGGCAAGTACCAGAATGCCGACCGCCAGGGCGACACGGCCGAGATTGTTGTTCCAAAACATTTTTCGTCCCTAGATCAGGTGTCGTGCGTTTGCAGACGCACTGTTCGGAAAAAAGCCGCAACGGAAAGCCATCGCGGCCTGTCCCCCTTGCGGGAGAGGTGCCTCAGGCGATCGTCTTGTTCGCCGTGAGATCCCAGCCGGCGCTGACGTTGCCGCCGCCGGCACCATCGGCACGTTTCTGCTGGGTGTAGGTCCATTTGATCTTGCCGTAGGAGAGCGATACTGCCTCGCTAGGAAATCCGGATTCCGCGGAAGAGGCGCCGTTTTCGCTGACGGACGAGACAAGCACCTGCTCAAGCCTGATCTCCATGTACTTGACCTTGTCGCCGCCAGCACGGCAGAACTCGATAGTCACTTCCTTGATGTGCTTGCCGGTACAGCAGGCCTCCAGCAGCTTCGGCGTCGCCTTGTCCAACTGGTGCACGAAATTGAAGGTGCCATGGTTGACGCGCTCGGCGGTAGCGCCACCGACGGAACTGGCAGTACTGGAAGCGGGCTGCTCGATGTGGTGGTCGTAGTTGATGACCTCGATCCAATCCTTGTGCTTGTCGTCGCTGGATTCACCGGGAATGCCATCGATCTTGATAAATGCGTCAAATGCCATGAAGAGACTCCGTTTGTTTAGGAACGAACATTATAGTCCAATGTCATTAATAAAAATGCCAAATAAGTGCCTGGCCGCGACTGCCCCAGTCTTGTGAGCAGTTGCCTGTGGCTACCGAGTCGGCTTCGGCAACTCTGCCACCAGACGCAACGAGATCGTCAGCTCGTCCAACTGGAAATGCGGCCGCAGGAAGGCGGCAGCACGGTAAACGCCCGGCTTTCCAGGGACTTCCACAACATCGACCCGGGCTTCCCGCAGGGGATATTTCGCCTTGGCTTCCTGGGAGGCGGAATCGTCGAGCAGGACGTACTGGGCGAGCCAGGTGTTGAGGAAATCCTGGACGTTTTCCCGGGAGGCAAAGCTGCCGATCTTGTCCCGCATGATGGCCTTCATGTAGTGGGCAATGCGGGAGGCCGAGAAAATGTAGGGCAACTGGGACGAAAGCCGAGCGTTGGCGTTGGCGGCATCGGTGTTGTAGGTTTTCGCCTTCTGGGTGGATTGGCCGCCGAAGAAGGCAGCGTAGTCCGTGTTTTTGCAATGGACCAGGGAGATGAAGCCGAGGTCCGAAAGCAGCTTCTCGTTGCGGTCGGTGATCGCCACTTCCGTCGGACACTTGAGGGCGATCTCCCCGTCGTCGGTGCGGAAGGTGTGGGTAGGCAGCCCTTCTACCAGGCCACCGCCCTCGACGCCGCGGATGGCCGCCAGCCAGCCATACTTGGCAAAGGCGTCGGTGAGTCGGGCACCAAAGGCGTAGGCGGCATTGGCCCACAGGTACTTGGAATGGTCGGAGCCATCCACGTCCTCCTCGAAGTTGAATTCCTCCAGGGGAACGGTTTCCCGACCATAAGGCAGGCGGCCCAGCACGTGGGGCAGAACCAGGCCGACGTAGCGGGAATCCTCGGATTCGCGGAAGGATTTCCACTTGGTGTATTCGACGGTGTCGAAGATTTTGGAGAGGTCCCGGGGCTTGCCGATGTCGGTGAAGCTGTCGAGGCCGAACAAGGTGGGTGCCGCTGCCGTGATCAGCGGGGCATGGGCTGAGGCGGCGACGTGGGACAACTCGTCGAGGAGATAGAAATCCTCGGGATGACGGGAGAACTCGAAATCGCCGATGAGGCCTGCGTAAGGGGCGCCGCCGAAGGTGCCGTATTCTTCTTCGTAGATCTTCTTGAAGAGAGCGCTCTGGTCGAATTCGGGCGAGGTCCGGAAGTCTTTCACCAGATCTTTCTTGCTGGCGTTCAGCATGCGGATCTTGAGCATGGGACTGGTCTCGGACTGCGTCACCAGGTATTTCAGGCCGCGCCACGAAGCTTCCAGCTTCTGGAACTCCGGGTGGTGCATGATGGCGTTCACCTGATCGGAAAGCAGCTGGTCGAGTTCGGCGATGCGTAGATCGATGCTGGCCGCCAGATCCTTGGACAGGGTGACGGTGCCGGCCAGAACCTCGTCTACCAGTTCACCAATCTGGTCCCGGGCAATGAGCCGTTCGTTATCGTTGACCGCCACCTTGCTCTGATCGACGATCTGGTCGAGGAGGCTGAGCCCCTCGGTCGCTTCGGGAGCTTCCAGGACCCCCATTTCCATTTCCGCTGCCATGGCTCAGGCCCCTTTCTTGGAACGGGCGGCACCGATCTTCTTGAGCTTCTCGGTGTCGCGAACGATGCTTTCCAGCAATTCCTCGAACTTGTCGTTGCCGCTGATCTTGTTGCGCAGGTCGGAGAGGCGGGTGCGGACCTCGAGGAGCTGCTTCAGGGGCTCAACCTGGTCCACGACGCTCTGGGGCTCGAAATCGGCCAGTTTGGCGAAATTGAGTTCCATGCCCAACTGCGTGCCGTCCTTCTTAAGTTCGTTGTCGACGCGGATGGCAAGACGCGGGGCAACGCCCTTGAGCACGTCGTCGAAGTTGTCGCGGTCGACCTCCACGAATTTGCGATCCTTGAGCTTGGGTAGCGGTGTTTTCGGCTGGCCGCTGTAGTCGCCAAGGACGCCGAGGACAAACGGCAGCTCCTTGGTCTCGATGGCGTCGCCGATCTCGACGTCATAGGTGATCTGCACCCGGGGCGGGCGCACCCGTGACAATTTCTTCTGCGTACTTTCCTTGGCCATGTGCCTATCCTTTCAAGATGCTCGAGCTACGGTTACCGGGTTCATCAACCACGTGATCTAAATATTGCGTGCCAGCTGCCGGCCCATATCGCCGAGGAAGCTGCAGAGCGCCGCCAGCCGGCAATCCGGGTCGGCGAGAATGCGGCCAAGGGCGTAGGCCGATTCGGCATACATGCGGTGGCTCTTCCAGGCGTCGTTTTCGGTGCCGAGGTCGAGAAGCATCGCCGGTTCGATAGGCGCGCCCAGCAGGACGGCGGCGAAGCTGTCGGGAATGCGGCCGACGGTGGCCACCAGTTGGGCGCCGATGTTCGGGCGGCGTACCAGCAGGTAACTGCCCCGCCAGGGCTGGCCGATTCCCGCCCCCGACCACAGAGCCGCCAAGATGGACAGCCAGGTGCTGGCCATGAGGGCTTGTTCGCCCTTGTGACTGGAGAGCGGAAGGAGAATCAACTGATTGGTGGAGCGGTGATCGAAGCGGCGCAGATAGGCTTGATAGAAGCCGGCGTTGAGCACCGCCTGGGACAGGGGGGCCGGGCACGGGCCGGCGGCCAGGAGGTCAGCCATGCGGTGTGCCGGCTGGGTTTCCAGGAAGCGGGCCACGACGCTGCCGGCCAGTTCCAGGTCCTCGGCGGCAGCATCCTGGGAGCGCAGGCTCGATTCGAGAAACTGCCGGCAGGAGAGCGCCTCGACGGAATTGTCGACGGCGTTCACCACCTGTTCCCGCAGTCCATCGAAGAAGACCTCGTAGGCGATGGGCGACACCGCCAGGTAGTTCTCAACGCTCTCCCGGGGCAGAATGGCCGCAGCGACCAGGGGGTAGCGACGGCCGGCCTGGTCCTGGCTGGGCATGAGGGCGCCGATCATGACGTGGCGCTGGTCCTGGGAGATGTACTGGAAATCGACCGGCTCCGCGCCATCCCCCGGGGGCTCCTGGCGCTCGCAGGCCTGCTGGATGAGCTGGTCGAACTCCAGGGCCACGGGATGGGTGGCGTTGACGCGGACAAAATCGGGCCGGTTGGGCAGCTTGCCGAACAGGGCGTAGCTGGCGGCAGCCTGCGACTCGGTACGATTGAAAGGCAGGACCAGCATTCAGTTTCCTCGGACGATGATTTTTTCGGGCAGCCCCAGGCGGCGCAGGCTTGACAGGGAAAGAGGATTGGCCCCGCTAACGTGGCGGAAATTGAAGCGGACCACGTCGCCCTCGCCCTCGCCAACGGCGGTGCGCTGCAGGGCTCCCGGTGCCGCCGCGAAACGCCATTCCAGTTGGGCCGTGTTGTCGCCATGCTCGTCGATGCGGGCTTGGGCCAGCAGGCGCATGAGCCCCAGACGGCCGCCGAAGTTGGCGACCGAGGTGGGCGCGCCGGCGAAGGACACCACCTGGATGCGGGCGCCCTGGGCCGTATTGGCGGGGGCATTCGGCCACGTGAAGCCGACCCAGGGCTGCGGGCCATTGCGGTAGCGCAGCACCTGGCCGTCAACCTCGATGACGATTTCGCTCAGGCCAGGGGTCGGCACCGCCTGCAGCTCGAACCGGGCGCCGTCACCCTCCTGCAGTACCGCATTGCCGGCTGCGCTCAGGCGGGTGACACCGCCCAGGAAGGCGGGGTTGAAGCTGAGGCCGAGGTTGGCCCAGGTGCGGGGCACCAGTTGCTCGCCCCGCTTCGTCACCAGACCAGCCAACTGCTTGTCCACAAAACGGGGCAGGATGCCCTCGCCAGGCTTGAGAAACTTGGCGATTTCGGCCATCGATGCCTCGTTGGCCGAATCGGCGAAGGGGTACTTGCCGGCAAGGAGACGCCAATGGGCCATTACCTCCGCCTGCCAGGCCCGGTTGATCTCTTGCTCGACATGCGGGATGAGGGTGGCGTAGGCCTGGATTAAGGGGCGCACGAGGAGCGGGCGAACCACTTCCCGGGCTTCGTCGGAAGCATTGGCCAGGAGGGTGCCGTCCACCAGGGCCAGGGCCTCGGCATATTCCGAGCCGCTGGCACTCAGGGTCGCCTGCATCAACTGGCGGGCCGGGATGCCGGGCTCCGGATTGGCCGCGATCTGGGCCATTCTGCCCTTGAGCTTGGCCAGCATGTCGAGATAGGCCGACAGGGGCATGCGCCCGCCGTCTCCGCCCGCGGTCAGCGCCGCCAGAAGGCCGAACCTGCCGCCCACCTCGCCAAATTGGGTCGGCGCCGCCGGCACCGGCGCCGGAGTGTTGCTGCCCAGGACCAGCTTTTCCGTGCGCTCGATGACCGAGTTCCTGGCGCTTTCGATGGATTTGCCGAGCTGGGATGGATTGTCCCAGGCGGTTTCGTAGGCGGCCTTGGCGAGGATAAGCTTTAAGGCCGAGTTCTGGGCGTCGGACAGCTTGCCGAGGGCCTGGGCGGCGTTTTCAAGAGACCCGAAGTCCTGCACTGCCACCCCTTGCAGGAATTTCTTCCATTCCCGGGCATATTCTGCCTTGTATAAGGCTTCCAGCTCCTGGCGGCTGCGCTCGGTGTTGCCGTCCTTGCCCAGATTTTCCAGGGAGGATGAAGCGAGAACCCAGTCCTCACCCTTGATCTCCCCCTTGCTGGCCTCGTTGATGGCGGAGCGGAAGTATTTTTCCCAGGCCTCGCGGGTAAAAGCTCCGGGCAGGGATGCGCTGCCGGCGACCAGGTCGAGGTCGCGACTGTTCAGCATGCGGCCAACGGTCATGGGGGCGAACTGGGTGTTGGCGCGCGCCTTCAGTTCGTTGTACACCCGCTCGGTGGTGGAGAGGCGGCGGAAAGCGCCGCGCAGAGTCTCGCGGCTCTGGCCTATCAGGTCTTCGCGGTTCTCTATGAGGGGCAGATCCCGCTCGCCGATCTGGGAGACATAGAAGGCCACCACCCGTTCCGCCAGACGATTGATCTCCTCGGGGTTGCCCTTGCCCCGGTGGGCACTCAGCCAGGGGTGCCAGTACTTGGGGATCTGGTCGGAAAGATGGGAAATCTCCATGCGCTCCTTCTGCTTGAGCATAAGGTAGGTTTTCAGCGCGTTGTAACCATCTTCCAGTCGGTTGCCGTCGGCGGGTACCGCCGACGAGGCGGGGATGGTTTCCGCCACCCGGCGGAAGGAGCCGCCTGCCGCGGCGAACGGCGGGATGCCGTCGGGGCGGTAGAGGGCGTGGCCGGTCAGGGGGTGCAACGGCTGGGCGGTCTGATAGCCGATGGGAATGATCGGCAGCGCACCGCCGGACGGTTTCGGCGCCGGTTTCGGGGCGGCCTTGGGCGGATCCGCCGGCTTGGCTGGCGCCGCGGGGGGCGGCACGCTGCCGCGCAGGCCGCCCAGGGTTTGTTCCAGGGCCGCCTTGACCGGCACCAGCATGAGGTCGCGGACGCCGGTGAAATATTCCTGGCGTAGCGCCCTTTCCACGGCCTCGCCCTGGTAGAGGCCGAGGCCGAGCTTGAGGGGATGTCCCTCCTGCCGGTATTGATAGAGCTGCTCGATGCGCAGTTGCAGGATCTGCAGCGCTTTCAGTCGGTCGCTCAGTTCTCCGGTTTCGGCCAGTTTGCGGGCGACGAGGAGTTCTTCCTCGGCGCTGGCGATCAATTTCTGGTTCCCGACGAAGGACCAGGTCAGTCCACCTGCCAGGAGCGCCAGCATGCACAGGCCGGCCACCATGCCGGCAAGGCGGTAGCGGCTGCCGGTGGGTTTCAGCTGTTGGGTGATCAGGTGTCGATCCGGGAAGATGATGTCTTTGAACAGGGTCCGCAGGAAAAAGCTGTTCGAGGCCGGGGGCTGTGCGGTTTCGAAGCCCCATTTCGCCAGGTCGAAGACATTGGAGACACGGTTGCCGGCGGCAAGGCGCGGATTGCCTTCCTGCAGGGCGCTGGTGAAGTAGAAACCGCGCAGCAGGGGTTTGCTGTGGTAAGGATCGTCCTGAAAAAGGAGTTCGACGAACTTGCACACGGCTTCCCGCATGGCGTTGAACTCGATGGGGAAGGCGAAGAGGGAAGGGCGTGAGACATTCCCCCGGTTGTTGGCCAGTTTGTCGAAGCCCATCTGGACAAGGCCCCGGTGCAGGGCGTCGAACTGCTGGCCGACGACGCGCACGGCGTCGAACTCGCTGCCCTGGTCGTGGGAGAGGGTCGCCCCCCAGACGCCCTGGCGCTCCTCTTCCGGCATGTCTTCGAAAAACTGGGCAAAGCCGCCGAGCAGATCGATCTTGGTGAATACCAGGTAGATGGGCACCTTGATGCCGAAGACGTCGTCGATCTCGTTGATGCGTTCGCGCACCTGGCGGGCATAGACCAAGAATTGCTCGCTCTTGTGCTGCACCAGTTCGGGGAAGCTGATGGCGACGAGAATGCCGTTGACCGGGGCCTTGGGGCGGTACTTCTTGAGCAACTTGAGAAATTCCAGCCACTCGGGGCGGTCATCGCGCTGGGTGGAGTAGCGCCCGGCGGTGTCGAGGAGCACCCCCTCGGTGGTAAAGAACCAGTCGCAGTTACGGGTACCGCCCACGCCCTGCACAGCCTGCTTGTCCCCGAAGGGGAAATCGAGGCCGGAATGGAGGATGGCGCTGCTCTTGCCGGCAGCCGGGTGGCCGATGATCATGTACCAGGGCAGTTCGTAGAGGGCAGCCCTGCGGCTGACCTTGCCCAGTTGGGAAGCCTTTAGGGTGTCGATGGCGCCAAGGAGGCGCTGGCGGAGTTGGGCCACATCCCGTCGCTGCTCGGCACTGGCCCCGATCACCGCCTCGTCAGTCTGCCGCCGCAGCACCTTCTCCAGAAGGCTGCCGGCCCGGTCGGTGACCAGCCTGCCGATGAGAAGGGCCAGAACCCACAGCAGCATGACGCCGACAATCCAGACCAGCCGGACCTCCTGGCTGGTTAGCCCGACAAAGGGCCCAACCAGCCATATGAGGCCGATGAGGATCAGGAATCCCAGGGCCGACGCCAGTTTCGCGTTACGCAACAACTTCCACATCACTCTTTCCTCGGCTTCATGTCTTCCAGGCGGGCGGCCACCTGCCGTTCATCTCGCGCTTGAGCGCCCAAGGGTGGCCACCGATTCGGTTACTTCCAGGTGCCCGTAATCCTTGAACCACCAGCGCCCGCCCCACGTCAGACCGGCGCGTTCCGCCTCCTCGCCCAGGGCGATGTAAGCCTGCATGGCCCAGGGATCCCGTTCGGAAATCACCAGGCGACCGTCGCGTAGGGGCGCCAAGTCGGCGGCGAAGCCATACTGATGCTTGCTCTGGAATGCCCGGGCACTGGTAATGTGATTGCCTAGGTCGGCCAGCTTGTCCTGCCGTTCCGGGCTCCGGTAGCCCTCCAGGAGGGCAAAGGGGTAACCCCGCTCGCGCAGGCGGGAAAGCACCTGCAGGACCATCTGTGTGAAGCGCGGGTTGAGCTTGTTCCAGTCCCGGTCGGCGCTATCTAGGGCGGGCCGGTCGCTGCCGATGAAGAGAGAGGGCGGCAGGGCAGGCGGAGGCACCAGTCGTTCCGGATTGAGGGCGGCTTGAATGTGCGCCTGGCGCTCCAGTTCCTGGGCGGAAAGAGGGTCGGGGGCAATGATCGCGGAGAGTGACAGCACGCCCCCCACGACACCGCCGCCGACGAGGGCCGTGAGGGCGAGGCCACGGAGAAAGTATCGGGGCAGGCCCAATCTCGCCAACCCTCCGGTTCGGGTTGGCGCGCATGTCTGACCACCGTGGCTGGAGGCGGCCTGTCGCTCGAGTGTGGGAAACGGGGCTACAAAATAGCGCCAACCGACCCAGCTCAACAGAAAGAGCATGGCTCCCAAAGCGGATAGCAGCCCCGCGAACGCCAGACCATCCATCAACCGGAACCTCTTGTTTGCGCAACATTTCCGCCGCTCATTTCGAATGCCATGGTTGTTTATTGTTTGAAAAGTGCACTGTGTGCAGTAAAAAAATGCAGCACGTTATCACAGTGATGTTTTTAGTCAATTTGACTTTAGTCCTAGGTAGTCAAAAATAACAACGATTGTTGATGGTTTTACTCGATAACACACTGCAAAATGACCAAAAACTTCTGATAAGACAGAAAAATTATTGGATAATCTCAAAAATTCGCAGGAGATCCTGGGTATGTATCACTTAAATCATAAAACCAACGGCGTATATTCATTTAGTATTACTCGTTGTATTTTTCTGCATGCATCATTGATAGTGGCAGCCCTTCTTGGAGGCTGCTCGTCGGCACAAAAGTCCTATGGAATCAGGGGTGATGGCGACCCTGTCCTGAATCGAGACGTAAACGGAAAATCGCTTTCCGTCGTCGTTCGCATCTATCAGCTGCGCGATATCCGGGAATTCTCGAGACTCACCTTCGACACGCTGGCCGACGGTCGCCCCGAGACGGAATTGCTCGGCCAGGCCCTGCTTGACCAGACTGATGCAGTAATCGTCCCCGGTGGAACCTACACCAGCACCGAGAAACTGCACGACGAGACCCGCTTTGTCGGCATCGTCGGCCTTTTTCGGCGCCCGGATACCTATTACTGGCGGCAGCTTGTTGAGGCCGACACAATCCGCAGCCAGGGCCTGAATTTCAGGGTCCAGGACTGCTACATTGCCGTGAACGGAGCCAAGCTGGTTTCCCTTCCGGGACAGCCCGCCAACGCTCGACCCGAATGCGGCATGGCCAACCCGCCGGTTGCGCGCCCGGCCACGCGCCCGGCGGCGCCGGCGATGCAGCAAGCACAACAGCCACAGCCGTACCCTGTGGCACCCCGCCAGCAGCCCCAGCCCTATTCCCAGGCGCCACAACCCTATCCGCAGCAAGGTGTGGCGCCCAACCCGGGGCCGCAACGCAGTTGGCTACCTCAGGGCATGCCTGAAGTGAACGTCAACGCCAATACGCCACTGGCGCCCGCCAATGTGCGATTTGGCAGCGGCGGCGTCAGCTCGGTCACTATCGGCGAGCAGGCCCCGGCGGCGGCGCAAGGCTATCCGCCGCCGCAAACGCAGCCCTACTATGGCCAGCCGTACCAGGGGCAGCCGTACTACGGCCAGCCCGCCCCACCGCAGCCTTACCCAGCTCAGAACCCTTACGCCGCGCCGCGCTACTGAACGCCATGTCCGCTTGCAGTCGCATTCTCTGGGGGGAAGGGCTCTTCCTCCGCCCACAACACTTCCAGCAACAGGCTCTCTTCCACGAAGCCGCCGTAGGCCAGGCGCTGCGCCAGGTTCACGGTTACCCGTGGGGCGTGCGCCGTGTCGCCATCGATGCCGACGCCCTGCGTGGCGGCCAGATCCGCCTCGATGTTCTTGAAGTCGTGTTCCGGGATGGTATCCAGGTGGAAGCGCCCAATCGCAATCCCCTGCCGCTTGCCAGGAATCTCGCGGACATTCCCAAGGTCGGCTCCCCAACCGTGGTCTACGCCTGCCTGCCGGTACTAAACGCCTTCGGCGGCAACTGTGCCGCAGATGCCGACGCGGCGGCCAGACCACCGCGCTATTTGCTCGCCCGGGAGATGGTGCCGGACCTGTTTACCAACGCCCTCGAGGCCGAACTCACGACGCTCCATGCCAACGTTCGCCTGATGGTCGAGGAAGAGAACCGCGACGGCCACGCCTGTGTCGCCATCGCCCGTATCGTGCGCAACACGAGCGGCAACTGGGAGCAGGTCCCGGGATTCGTCCCCCCCTTGGTGGAAATTGCCGGCAGCGCCCATCTGGCCACGCAGACCCGTCGTCTCCTCGATATCCTGCAAGCCAAGAGCCAGGCCCTGGCCGCCAATCATCGGGAGCGGGTGAAGAGCGTGGTGGAGTATGGCACTTCGGACATTGCTTCCTTCTGGCTGTTGCACACGGTAAACCGCACCTTCCCCCTGCTCAGCCATTACGCCGCGATGCCCATCCATCCGGAATCCCTTTACCGTCTGCTGGCCCAGTTCTGCGGCGAACTGCTGACCTTCTCGTCGGAACTCACCCTGGCCGACATCCCGGCCTATGATCACGAACGCCTGTCTGCCGTCTTCGACCGCCTCGACAACCTGATTCGCGAATTGCTCGAAACCGTGGTGTCGAACCGCTATGCGCTCATACCCCTGGCCAACACCAAGCCGTCGTTCTTCGTGGGACGGCTGGACAGCGAACGCCTGGTCGAGAACGTGGACTACTACCTGTCCATTTCCAGCGAGCGGCCGACCGCCGAGATCCTGGAAATGGTGCCCCTCAAGCTCAAGGCCGGCTCAGCTGATGACGTGGAGAAGATTCTCAACTCCGCCCTGCCCGGCGTACGTCTGGTGCATGCCACGCAAACGCCGGCGGCGTTGCCCGTACGGGTGGGCAACCACTACTTCATCCTCGAACCCCAGGGCCAGATCTTCGAGCGCATGAAGAAGGCCCGCAGCATATGCATCTATGTTCCCCAGGCACTGCTCGACCTGAAACTCGAGCTTTACGCCGTCTTCCGCTGACCAGGACATCTCCATGACGACCGCTACCCTTGCCGCCCCCGCCTTGTCGCCGGCGCCGACTGCAACATCCTATGCCAAGACCCTGCAGGAACTGCTGGAAGACGGCATCTACCTGCTCTTCCTCCTGCGTAACGGCAACTCACCCAACTCCTTGGCCGAGTTCAACAAGCGCGTGGACCAGTTCCTCGCGCAATTCGAGAGCAACGCCCGCAACCTGGGCAAGCCGGCGGCCGCGATCAGCGAAGCCAAGTACGCCTTCTGCGCCCTCATGGACGAAATCGTCCTTTCCTCGGACTTCCCGATTCGCGAGGACTGGGAGCGGGCGCCCCTGCAGTTGCGTCTCTTCGGCGAGCATCTGGCTGGCGAGCGCTTCTTCGACAAGCTGGAATCCCTGCGCATGGATCCGGTGGCCAACCTGGAACTGCTGGAGGTGTTCTATACCTGTCTCCTCCTGGGCTTCCAGGGCAAGTACCTGCTGGAAGGCAGTGAGAAGCTGAGTTACCTGATCAGCCGCCTCGGCCAGGAAATCACCCATGCCCGCGGCGGTCGCGCCGACTTCGCCCCCAACTGGAAGCTGCCCCAGCGCCTCCAGCAATACGTGCGCAACGAGTTGCCCCTGTGGCTATTCTTCGCATTGCTTGCGGTGGTGGCGACGGCCCTGTTCTTCGCCTTTCAATGGTTCCTGCAGGGCGAAAGCGCGGATCTCGCCCAGACACAGGCACGGCCGGCCATCACGGTCCCGGCGACGGGCGCCGCTCCCGGACCGGAAGATAAACCGAGGACATCCATCTAGGCTTTTCGGAGAGCAGTCCATGCGTCACGAGCGTCACCGGCTCCTCATCGTGCCGTCGGTGTTCGACCGGCTGCTCGACGACCATCCTCGGGAGCCGGTCGAAGACCCGCGGCAGCAGGCCTTCGACCTCAACGATCTGAAGCGCTCGGTGGCCCGGGATCTGGAGGCGCTGCTTAATTCGCGCAGCGTGGATCTGGAGCAGGACATCGAACGCTTTCCCCAGTCACGCCAGTCGGTCATCGACTTCGGCATCACGGATCTCTCAAGCCTCAGTCTGCTCGACCCGGGGGACCGCGCCTATCTGCGGGACAAGATACGCCTTGCCGTCGAGCGCCATGAGCCCCGCCTGGAGCGGGTCCGCGTCAGCCTGGATGCCCCTGCCGGCAGCGAACGCATGTTGCGCTTCCGGGTGGACGCCTTGCTCAAGGTCTTGCCCGCGCGGCCACCGGTAAGCTTCGACGCCACGCTGCAACTGTCCTCCAATTCCTGCCATGTCCGGGAGAACTGAATGCTGAAGGAACTCCTCCCCTACTACGAGCGGGAATTGACCTACCTGCGCGAGTTGTCCGGCGAGTTCGCCCAGCGCTACCCGAAGATCGCCCGCCGCCTGCTGCTCGACGGCAACCAGAGCGAAGATCCCCACGTCGAGCGCATCATTGAGGGCTTCGCCTTCCTCGCTGCCCGCATCCACCGCAAACTCGACAACGAGTTCCCGGAGATCACGGAAGCTTTCTTCCAGATTCTCTACCCCCACTACACCCAGCCCTTCCCGTCGTGCACCATCCTGCAGCTGGAAACGGACCCGGGGACCCCGGAGATCACCCGCAAGACCACGGTGCCCCGCCACCACGCAGCGCTGTCACCGGCCGTTGGCGGTGTGCCCTGCCAGTTCCGCACGGCCTATCCCGTAGACTTGTGGCCCCTCGGCATCAGCGCTGCCCGCCTGCAGCAGACCCAGAACTCCGAATACCTGCGTCGCCTCTGCCCGGAGGCCGCCGCCGCCATCACCCTCGAGCTGGAAACCTACGCCGGCCTGCCCATGGGCAAGATCGGCCTCGACCGCCTGCGCTTCTTCCTCGATGGCGATCCCGGGCTGATGGCCCTCCTGTACGGACTGCTGACCATGGGCACGCTGCAGGTAAGGGTCTCCGACGGCAGCGACGACCCCAGCCACGTGGCCGTTTTCCCTGCCGACAATCTGGTTCCGATCGGCTTTGCCGACGACGAGGCCCTCCTCGACCACGACAACCGCAGCTTTGCCGGCTATCGGCTACTGAGCGAATACTTCGCCTTCCCCGACAAGTTCCTCTTCGTGGACCTGACCGGGCTCGATCACCCGGCCCTCCAGCATCCGGGAGGCACGCTGCGCATCCAGATCTTCCTGCGCCGCTTCCCCGACAGCGAACGCTACAACCGTCTCGCCCAGAGCTTGTCGCCCGGCAATTTCCGGCTCGGCTGCACGCCGGCGGTCAACCTCTTCCGGCGCGCGGGCGACCCCATCCGCATCAGCCACCAGCGCACCACCTATCCGGTGCTCCCCGACGGCCGTCGGCCCCGGGCCTTCGAAGTCATCGCCATCGACGCCGTCGCCTGCGTCGAGAAGAACGAGGCCGGGGAAGCGGCCCGCACCGTGCCGCCCTTCTATTCCATCCAGCACCACGGCCGTGCCGAGGAACAGCGCTTCTATTGGTACGCCACGCGGGAGCCGGCCGTGCATGAAAACGACGCCGGCACCGACGTCGAGATCGCTTTCGTGGACAGTCAGTTCACGCCCCACCGGCCGGCCCTGGAGGTCCTCTCCCTCGACCTGACCTGCAGCAACCGCGATCTGCCCGAGCAGATTCCTTTCGGTGGCAGCAGCAGCGCCACCCATGCCGATTTCAGCCTGCCCCGGTTTGCCGTGGTCAAGCGCGTGCGCCCCCTGCGCAAGCCCACCGCCAGCCTGCGGGCGCCTGCCAAAGCCGGCCTGCAGTGGCGCCTAATCTCCCACCTGTCCCTCAATCACCTATCCATCGTCAGCCAGGGCAAGGAGGCGCTTCAGGAAATGCTTACCCTGTACAACCACAACCAATCGCAGACGGCAGCCCGCCATATCCAGGGCATCGTCGCCATCGAGAGCCGGCCGGCAACGACCCGCATCGCCAGTCGCCACTTTTCCGGCTTCGCCCGCGGCATCGACGTCACCCTCACCCTCGACGAAAACGCCTTTGTCGGCAGCGGCATGATGCTCTTCGGCGCCATTCTCGAACGCTTCTTCGCCCTCTACTGTGGTCCCAACAATTTCACCCGCCTGACGCTGCGTAGCAAGCAGCAGGACCAGGAGATCGCCCAATGGCCAGCCCGAGTCGGCGCCGCCATCGTTCTCTAGACGCCGAACTGCTAGCCGAAGGGCCCCGCTTCCGCTTTTTCCAGGCGGTGCGGCTCCTGGCGTTGGGTGCCGGCGGCGCCGGTGCGAAGGCTCCGGTTCCACGGGGGCTGCGCTTTGCGTCGCCCCTCTCCCTTGGTTTTCCCGCCAGCGAGATTACCGGCATCGCCCTGCGCGAGGAGCGCTTCCCAGCCGGGCAACCGGCAGCGGAGGACGGGCCCGCCCTGCAGATGACCGTTGGCTTTCTCGGCTTGACCGGGCCTTCCGGCACCCTGCCAGTGCCCTATACCGAGTTGCTCATCGAGCGGCGCAACCATTTCCGCGACACCGCCGGCCACCAGTTCCTCGATCTTTTCACCCATCGCGCCACCGCCCTCTTCTACGAAGCCTGGCGCAAGCACCGTTTCTACCTGCCCTACGAGGCCGGCGAAACTGACGGCTTCTCCCGCCATCTGCTCGACCTCGTAGGCGTCGGCCTGCGTCATCTGCAGCATCGGCTGGAGCAATGCGGCGGCGGCATCCCCGACCGCTTCCTCATCCACTATGCCGGCCTGCTCTCCCAGAAACCCATGTCAGCAGCCAATATTGCCGCCGTGGTACGGGGCTATTTCGGCGTAGCGGCGGAGCTGGAACAGTTCGTCGGACAATGGATGCTCCTGCCCATCGGAGAGCAGAGTGCCCTCGGGGGTTCCGCCTGCGTACTGGGCGAAGATGCTGTCGCCGGCGAGCGCCAGTGGGACCGCCAAACCAAGGTCCGTCTCCGCCTGGGGCCCCTCGAGCGTGCCGCCTTCGCCGGATTTATGCCCGGCCAGTCTGGTCTGGCGGCACTGAGGGAACTCGTCCAGTTCTGTGTCGGCTTCACCCTGGATTGCGACGTCGCCCTCGTCTTGCGCCGGGAAGACATCCCGGACCCGGTTCTGGCCTGCGGGGATGTCATGGCCCCCCGTCTCGGCTACAACCTCTGGCTAAATACCTTACGCCCCGGCGAGGATGCCGCAGACGTACAGTTCGCCCTGCTCGACGGAGGCCGGCTCCAATAGCTATTCAATGGACCGTACACACCATGCACGGATCGAACGACCTGACCACGTGCTGAACCGTCGGCGGCGCGCCTTCGCCGGCGGGTAGGCCGACGAGGGCCTGTTCCAGGGCGCCGGGGCGGCCTGCGGTGTCGCGGGGGGCGAAATTCCAGGTGGTGGGGGCGATGATCTGGTAGCGCTCGATGCGGCCGCGTTTCACCGACAGCCAGTGACCCAGGCTGCCGCGGGCGGCTTCGACGAGACCGGCGCCCTGGCCCTCGTCGGGGAAGGGGCCGTGAGCGCAGAAGGGGTCGCCGGGAACCAGTTCCTTCACCCATTGCTCCATGGCGGGAACGACCGTGGCCAGTTCCACCATGCGGGCGGCTATGCGGGCGGTGACGCTGCCGCCGTGGCGGGCGACGAGGTCGCGCAGCAGGGGCTGGCCGGCCGCCGCCTGGCGGGCGAGGGCGCCCACTTCCATGACGGCACCGTCGAGGCGGGGCGCCTTGCACCAGGTGTAGGCGTCTGGCTTGTCGGCGGCGACCACCGTCTGGCCCTGGGCGGGATGGCGGGGTTCGCCGTCGGCCAGCCAGGCGTGGCGGGCATCTTCGCTGATGGCCCCGGGGCACAGGGGTTGCGTTTCGCCGCCGGGCTGCCAGGCGCCAGCGGGAAAGATGTCGTAGGCGCCGTAGGAGAGGAAGCGGTCTTCGGCCCGGCCGGTGCGCTCCAGTCCCAGGTCTGCGGCGGCGGCGAGAAAGAGGGGAAAATCCCCCCCCCGGCCGGCGGCCCAGGCGGCGAGGGCGTCGGCAGAATCGAGCGCGGCCACGGCCTCCAGGCTGTCCCCCAGCAGCGTCTCTTCCAGGAAGGTGCGGAAGACGCGCAGCAGGGCGAGGATGCGGATGCGTTCGGCGGCGGTCATGGCGCGGGTGCTGCCGCCGGGCTGCAGGGCCAGGGTATGGGGCCACTTGCCGGCGAGGAAGCCCATCAGCTTGAGGAAATTGGCACGGGCCGGCAGGACGTCCGCTGCCGCCGTGCCCTTCACTGCCTGGAAGCGGGCGGCGGCGGCCGCGTGCCAGGGGCGCCCGGCATAGGCGCCGCGAGCGAAGTCGGGCATGAAGAAGAGGTAGAAATGGGTCAGGTGGTCGGCCAGATTCTCGGTGGCCTGGATGAGACGGTGGGCCAGACGGCCGTTGGGGGTCGGCGCGATGCCGGCGAAATCCGCCAGGGCGGCGGCCGCCGCCGCCGACTGGGAAACCGAGCAGATGCCGCAGATGCGGGGCACCACCACCAGTGCGTCGAGGGGCACCCGCCCTACCAGCACCTGCTCGAAGCCGCGGAAGAGGGGCGAATTGACCCGGGCGGCAGCAATACGGCCGTCTTCCAGGTCGAGGCTGATCTCCAGATCCCCTTCGACGCGGTTGAAGGGGCCGACGACGATTCTCTTGCTCACTTCAGACCTGTTTTCTTGATGGCGGGATGGACGACGGTGTGGTCTTCCACGGCGTTCTCACGCACCCGCTTGGGGGTGGCGGACTTGGACAGGGCGGCCAGGGCGACGAACCAGGCCTTGGGCATGTCGGTGGGCAGGCCGATGGGGATGCCCGCCACCTTGGGGGTTTCCTGGAAGGGATGGCCGGGCTGCTCGAAGCCCGGCTCGGTGCAGGAAATGCAGGCGTAGCCGCCGCGCAGGCAGGAGCCGGCGCCGTTCCAGGTGCGCACGTTGCAGTCGGCGTGGGCCTGGGTGCCCTTGCAGCCCATGTTTTCCATGAGGCAGCCGAGGTCCGAGGGCTTCACGGCGCTGGCCTTGAATTCGTAATACTCGTTGCGGGTGCAGCCGTGGTGCACCAGTTGGTCGGCGTAGAGGAGCGGGCGCTTGAGGTCGTCCACATCGCTGCGGGAAAGGCCCTCCAGGGCGAGCTTTTCCAGGGTATCCACCACCCAGCCGGGGTGCACCGGGCAGCCGGCGATGTTGACCACCGGCAGGCCCGAGCCGGTGCGGTATTCGGCGCCCAGCAGGCCGCCCGCCTCGTCGTTCTCGTATTGCAGGCCGCAGGCTTCCAGGGGGTTGCCCGGAGTGCTCGCCGAAAAGCCGCCGAAGGCCGAGCAGGAGCCGATGGCGAAGACCCAGCGGGCGCGCCTGGCAAGCCGCTCGACCCATTCGGTGAGGGGCCGGCCGCTGCCGGCCATGAGGTGGAACTTGCCGCTGCCGTTGGGGCCGCGCAGCATGGCGCCCTCGACGCAGAGCACGTCGAATTCCCGCCGCCCCTCGGCGCAGTCCTCCAGGATGGCCAGGGCCTCGCCGTCGCTTTCCACGGACAGGGCCGGGTGCCAGACGAACTCGATGCCGGCGTCGCGCAACTCGTCGAAGAGGGGGCGCGGCTCCGCGCACAGCAGCGACTGGGTACAGCCGCCGCAGCCGCCGCTCTGCAGCCACAGCACTTTCAGCATCAGGCTTGCTCCAGGCCGTAGCGCACCAGCTTGGCGCGCAGGCCGACGCGGGAGAGGCCCAGCTCCCGGGCGGCGCGAGATTTGTTCCAGCGGTGGCGGATCATCGCTTCCTTCAAGACCTGCATCTCGAGCTGATCCATGCGTTCCTTGAGGCCGCCGGAGAGGCTCGCCAGCCAGGCCAGTTCCTCCTCCTGCACGTCGCCGACGGGTGTGCGCAGGACACGGGGGGAGAGCAGGTCGGCGCCCAGCTTGGGGCCGTCGGCCAGGGCCACCATGCGCAGGATCTCGTTTTGCAGCTCGCGCACGTTGCCGGGCCAGCGGTAGGCGGAAATGCAGGCCATCGCCTCGGTAGTGAAGCCGTCGGCAACCTTCTCCAGGGCGCGGCAACTGGACGTCAGCAGGCGCTGGGCCAGCAGCGGCAGATCCATGGGCCGCTCGCGCAGGGGCGGCACGTGCAGGGAAATGGTGGCCAGGCGGTAGTAGAGGTCCTCGCGGAAGCGGCCGGCGCGGACTTCCTCCTCCAGGTCGCGGTTGGTGGCGGCGATGACCCGCACATCCACATTGACCGAGCGGGTGCTGCCCAGGGGGCGGAATTCGCCCTCCTGCAGCACGCGCAGCAGCTTGACCTGGAAGGCGGGGCTGGTCTCGCCGATTTCGTCGAGGAAAAGGGTGCCGCCGTCGGCCTGCTGGAAGAGGCCGACCCGGTCCTCCACGGCGCCGGTGAAGGCGCCCCGCTTGTGGCCGAAGAGTTCGGCTTCCAGCAGGGTGTCGGGCACGGCGCCGCAGTTCTCGGTGATGAAGGGCTTGTTGGCCCGGCGGCTCTCGTAGTGGATGGCCCGGGCGATCATTTCCTTGCCGGTGCCCGATTCGCCGGTGACCATCACCGACAGGTCGAAGGGGGCGATGCGCTCGACCAGGTCGCAGACGGCGTTCAAGGGGCTGTCCTTGCCGCGGATGAGGCCGGCCAGACCGAACGCGTGCCTGGCCTTGTCGTACTTGGTCTCCACCCGGCGTTTCAGGACCGGCTCGGCGGTGCGCAGCTCCAGGGAGAGGCGCTGGTTCTCCTGCTGCAGGCGCCAGACCTCGGCCGCCCGCTGCAGGGTGAGCAGCATCTGCTCCGGCTGCCAGGGCTTCAACAGGTATTGCCAGATGCCGGCCTCGTTGACGCCGCTGATGATGTCCTCGGCGTCGGTGTAGCCGGAGAGGATGATGCGCACCACGTCCGGCCAGCGGCCGCGCACTTCCTTGAGGAACTGGACCCCGGTCTGGCCCGGCATGCGCTGGTCGCAGAGGATGACCTGCACGCTGCCGGACACCGCCTCCCGCTGCATGATATCCAGGCCCTCCTCGGCGCTGGAGGCGCAGAGGACATCGAAATCGTCCTCCAGGGTGCGGCGCAGGGCCTCCTGGGAGCGTACTTCGTCGTCGATGACGAGCACCTTGGGCAGCTTGATGGCAGCGGGACCGTTCATTCCGGAATGTTCCAACCGAGTTCGCGATGGCGGGCGAGGTGCCGCGGCGTCCACGACTGGGGCGACTTGGCGACGAAATGATAGCGCGCCACGTGGTAGGAGGGGTCGAAACCGTAGAAATTGCGCCGCATTTCGTTCAATTCCTCGGCCCGATAGGCGGAAAGGGGCTTGGCCGCCTCGTCGGCCGCCCGCTTCGTCGCCTTGGCCGCCAGGCGGTCGGCGAAGTCGGGAGCGGCGGCCAGTTCGGCGGCCCGGCGCGCCACGTCGACGCGGAAGGCACTGCCCGGACCGGGCAGGCAGGCGTCGTAGAATCCCAGCTGGACGGACTCCCGGGCGGTCATCGGCAGCCGGTGGCGCATGATGGCCCGGGCGCCCTCCTCGCCGACCCGGGGCGGCAGCAGGTAGGTCCACAGCTCCGAGCCGTAGAGATTGCCCATGTTCTTGTAGTGGGGGTTGAGCATCACCCCGTCCCGCACCCACACCTGGTCCGCCGCCCGGGCCAGGAAGCAGCCGCCGGCGCCGGCGTTGCCCTGCAGGGCGGCAATGGTGAGGTGGCTGTCGCAGGCGAGGATGGCCTCGGCCAGGTCGTCTATGGCGTTGATGTTGGCCCAGGATTCGTCGGCAGGGCTGGCCGCCGCCTCGATCACGTTGAGGTGGATGCCGTTGGACCAGAAATCCCCGCCTCCCTGCAGGACGATCACCCGGGTCGGCCGGGTGGCGGCCCAGCGCAGGGCCTCGGTCAGGCGCCGGCACTGGCCGGTGCTCATGGCGCCATTGGTGAATTCGAAGGCGAGGAAGCCAACGCCGCCGGCCTCCTCGTAGGCGATGTCCTGCCAGGTAGGCTGGGCGGCCTTCCACCAGCCGGCCAGGGGCTTTTCCGGCAGGGCCAGGGCTTCCGGGAAGGCCAGGGTGGCGGGCAGCTTGAACGAGCCCTCGCCGGCCCGCCGGGCGTAGCCCAGCCACACGGCGCCGTCGCGGGTGGCGCGGCAGACGGCGGTCTCGCGGCGGGCGATCAGCGCGCCGGGGGTCCCGCGCAGCTCCGCCTCCGGCCAGGCGTCGTAGAGCCAGGCCGGCTGGTCGAAGAGGCGGTCGGCGACGCCGGGAAAGCCGTCGGCGGCGTTGAGCTTGGCCAGCACCGTGGCGGTGTCGTCGGCCTGCCAGTCGATGGCCCGCTCCGCCTGCTTCATGAGGGGGCGCAGCCGGCCCCGGGCCTCGGCGCCGGGCCTGGCCGGGGTGAAATCGCCGGCGGCGAAGCGGCGCACCGCCTCCCGGGTGGCCTGGACGGCAGCCTCGGTCACCTCGTTGCGGTAGATGGAGGACTTGCGCGCCGCCCGCAGGGGGAATGTGGCGCTGGCCCACACCGGGCCCGCGTCCATCTCGGCCTCCGCCTGCAGCACGGTGACGCCCCATTCCTTTTCGCCCTCCCGGATGGCCCAGTCCAGGGCCGAGGGGCCACGGTCGCCGACAATGCCGGGGTGTACGATGAAGCAGGGCACAGTGCGCCACACGCTCTCCGGAATGGCGCGTTTGAGGAAGGGGGCGACCACCAGGTCGGGCCGGAAGAGCGCCACGGCCTCCTCGGTCACCGCGTCGGCAATGTCGAACTCGACGCTGGTTTCGTGGCCGGCGGCGGCCAGTTCGCAGAAGAGGCGCTGGGACAGGCTGTTGAAGGTGTGGGTGAGGAGAAGAATGCGCATACCGTTCGATTTTTTTCCGGTTATTCCGCCCTCGTAGGGCCATGAATGGCGGGGTTTACCGACCGCCAGGCTCTCAGGGCGCATAAATCTATTACCTTCGCCTTATTTTTCATGCGCTTAGGTTTCGCTACCATGCAGGTCGACAAAATACAGGGAGCCGGATCATGCAAGGACAGACCAAATCCGCGGCCAGTAGCAAGTCGTCTCCGCGCCGCCGCCAACGCCCGGAATTCATCGCCGCCGTCCGTTACCACGACGGGCGCCGGGAATTGGTCCGGGTTCGCAACGCCGACGACATCAGCGACGCCCGCAGCCTCGTCCTGGCCGAACTGGTCGACGTGAGCAGCGTGGTCATCGCGCATCGCCACTGATCCGGCCGCCTTATTCAGCAAATCCGCGGCAGTTGCTCGCCGGAGAGCCAGTCCACGATGCGCCGGCCGCCGAAGGCGGTGGTCATCTGGACAAAATGATGGGCATCCTCCCGCACCTCGCCGATGATGGCGGCGTCGGCGCCCAGAGGGTGGGCCTTGAGGGCGGCCAGCAGCTTTTCTGCGTCGCTGCCGGCGCATAGGGCGATCAGCTTGCCCTCGTTGGCCACGTAGAGCGGGTCCAGGCCCAGGAACTCGCAGGCCGCCTCCACCGCCGGTTTCACCGGCAACGCCTTCTCCTGCAGCATCATCCCCACCCCCGATTGCTTGGCGATCTCGTTCAGGGTCGTGCCCAGGCCGCCCCGGGTGGGGTCGCGCAGCACGTGGATGTCGGCGCCGCTGTCCAGGGCGGCTTCGATCAGGCCATGCAGCGCCGCCGTGTCCGAAACGATGGGGGAATCGAAGCCCAGGCTCTCCCGCTGGGCCATGATGGCCATGCCATGATCGCCCAGCGTGCCGGAGACCAGGATGGCGTCGCCGACCCGGGCCCTGCGTCCCGACAGTTCCCGCCCCGGCGGCACGACGCCGACGCCGGTGGTGGTGATGAAGACACCGTCGCCCTTGCCCCGCTCCACCACCTTGGTGTCACCGGTGACGATGGGCACGCCGGCCTCCCGGGCTGCCTCCGCCATGCTCTGCACGATGCGGGCGAGGTCGGCGAGGGGAAAGCCTTCTTCCAGGACGAAGGCGGCGGAAAGCCACAGCGGCTTCGCACCCATCACCGCCACGTCGTTCAGCGTCCCATGGACGGACAGGCAGCCGATATCGCCGCCCGGGAAAAACAGCGGCGACACCACGTGGCTGTCGGTGGCCATGACCAGCCGGCCCTCGCCCGGGTGCGGCAGCACCGCCCCGTCGTCCCCCTGGGCCAGCCATTCGTTGCCCAGATGGCGGGCGAACAGTTCCTCGATCAACTGGGCCATGGCCCGGCCGCCGGAACCGTGGGCCATGTCCACCTGCCCGTGCTTGATGTCCAGGGGCCGCACGTAACCGGCCCGCACCTTGCCTTCGCTCACAATGTCTCCTGTTTGTTTCCTTGGTAGCGCCGCCAGAGCCAGACCACCGCTCCGACCATCAGCGCGTAACCGAGCCAGCGGGTGAAGCCGGCGATTTTCACGTCCTTCGCCAACACCCCCCAGCGCAGGAAGATTTCCGTCCAGTCGTGCTCGCCGCCGCCCACCAGGGGCAGTTCCTGGGCCCGGGCGTCGGCCATGTAGCGGGCGACGTTGAGGAGATTCTCCCCCAGCCAGACCACGGCCATGGCCAGCCCCGCCGGCTCACCGCGGCGGGCGAAGTGAATGGCCACTATCGCCGGGAAGGCCAACTGGAATATCGTGCCGCCATAGACCATGAGGCGGTCGCTGAAGGCGCCGACGATGGGGTGGCCAGCCTCGTGGAAGGCGAGGTTGGCGGAATCGAGGAGGGGAATCCAGCCGTCGCGGGAGGTCCAGTGGATGCCCAGCAGCAGGGCGCAGACGAAGATCGCCGCCACCAGGGCGGCGCCGCGCACCGGCTGCCAGCGGCCGGTCGTTTCCTCGGCGTAGACGATGACTTCCGGCTTCAAGCGATATCCTTGTAGCGGCGATAACTCCCCGCTTCCGTTCGGGCTGAGCTTGTCGAAGCCCGTAGCGCACCGCCCTTCGACGGGCTCAGGGCGAACGGAGCAAAGTTGGCCGAATGAGTCATGATCGTTTCGCTCACGTTGAACTAGCGCGAAACCTCGTCGGCCACGTCCTTGTAGCGGCCGTAGGTGTAATGGGCGGCGCAGGCCCCCTCCGACGACACCATGCAGGAACCGACCGGATTCTCCGGCGTGCACACGGTGCCGAAAATCTTGCAGTCCTGGGGCTTCTTCACCCCCCGCAGGATGGCGCCGCATTCGCAGGCCTTGTGGTCGGGCACCGACCGGTACTCCAGAGGAAAGCGCTTCTCGGCGTCGAAGGCCTCGAATTCCTTGCGGATGCGGAGCGCCGAGTAGGGCACCACGTTGAGGCCGCGCCATTCGAAGGCCCGGCGCAGCTCGAAGACCTCGGCCACCAGTTGCTGGGCCTTGACGTTGCCGTCCCGGGAAACGGCGCGGGAGAACTCGTTCTCCACCTCCGCCCGGCCCTCGTTCACCTGGCGGATGAGCATGCGGATGGCCTGCATGACGTCGAGGGGCTCGAAGCCGGCGATGACTACCGGCTTCCGGTATTCCTCGGCGAAGAACTCGTAGGGGCGGCTGCCGATGATGGTGGAGACGTGGGCCGGGCCGATGAAGCCGTCGAGGGGCACGGTGCCGTACTGGCGCACCTCCGGCGACTCCAGAATGCTGGAAATGGCCGAGGGGGTTAGCACGTGGCAGCAGAGCACGGAGAAATTGGTGAGGCCGAGGGCCTGGGCCTGCTTGATGGCCACTGCGGTGGGCGGCGTCGTCGTCTCGAAACCGATGGCGAAGAACACCACCTGCTTTTCCGGGTGTTTCTGGGCGAGCGTCACGGCGTCGGCGCTGGAATAGACCATGCGGATGTCGCCGCCCTTGGCCTTGGCCTTCAGCAGCGAGAGGCTGTCGGAGGCCGGCACCCGCAGGCAGTCGCCGTAGGTACAGAGCGTGACGCCTTCTTCGAGGGCCAGGCGGATGGCCTGGTCCACCCGGCCGATGGGCAGGACGCAGACCGGGCAGCCGGGGCCGTGGATCATGCGCACGTTGTCGGGCAAGAGGTCGGAGACGCCGTAGCGGGAAATGGCGTGGGTGTGGCCGCCGCAGAACTCCATGAAGTGGTAGCGCCGCGCAGGGTTGGCCTCGGCACGGATGGCGGCGGCCAGTCCTTTGGCCACCTCGCCGTCGCGGAATTCGTCGATGTATTTCATCAGTGGATGACCGGGTCGTCGCCGGGCAGCGCGCCGCCCATTTCGGCAAAGAGGGCCAGGGTCTTTTCCGCCTCCTCGGGGTCGAGCTTGTTGAGCGCATAGCCGACATGGACGATGACGTAATCGCCCACCGCCACGCCGTCCACCAGGGAGAGGGAAATCTCCTTCTTCACCCCGGCCAGGTCCACCACGGCGTTGTCGCCGTCGCGCAGTTCGATCACTTGGGCGGGAATCGCCAGACACATCAGTTCGTCTCCTTGTGCAGTTGCCGGGCCACCCAGGCCTGGCCGAGGGCGAGGCCGCCGTCGTTGGGCGGCGCCCGGCGGGCTTCCAGCAGTTTCAGGCCGGCGTCCTCCAGATGTCCCCGCAGGGCGGTCATGAGGACGGCGTTCATGGCGCAGCCGCCGCCGCAGGCAACGGTCGTCAGCCCCGATGCCTGCGCCGCGGCGCTGACCCAATCCGCCAGCCCGCGGGCCACGGTGGCGTGGAAGACGGCAGCGCCATGGGCGGCATCGTCGCAGTCGGCGAGGAAGGATAGCAGCGGCGCGAAATCCAGCCTATCGGCCGTGCGGATTACCCCGTCGGTCAGAGGTTCTGCCGGGCCATGGCCGGCGGCCAGCCCTTCCAGCTCCATGGCCGCCTGGCCCTCGTAGCGGGCTTCGGCCCGCAGACCGAGGAGCCCGGCGGCGGCGTCGAACACCCGCCCCAGGCTGCTGGTGGGCGGGCAGCGCAGGTCGCGGGCCAGCATGGTAAGGAGCGGCCCGGCGTCGCGGCCGGGGTGGCGCTTGGCCAGCCAGGCGCCGATGCGGTGGCCGTGGCCGCCGGCGTGCAGTGCCGAAACCGCCATGCGCCAGGGTTCCCGGGCCGCCCGGTCGCCGCCGGGAAGGCGTAGCGGTTGAAGATGGCCGAGGCGCTGGCAGGCGGCGCCGTCCACCTGCAGCAATTCGCCGCCCCAGGCGCCGCCGTCGGAGCCAAGGCCGACGCCGTCGAGGGCGAGGCCGAGCAGCGGGCCGTCGTGGCCGTGTTCGGCGGCGATGGCGGCGATATGGGCGTGGTGGTGGCCGACGGCGATGGCCGGAATGCCCCGTTCGGCGGCGAAGGCCAGGGCCAGGTGGGTGGAGGGGAAATCCGGGTGGAGGTCGTGGGCGACCAGGGCCGGTTCGACGTCGAGGATGGCCAGCAGGTGGGCCACCGTTTCCTCCTGGAAGCTGATGGCCGCGGCGTTGTCGAGGCCGCCGATGTGCTGGGAGAGGAAGGCCTGGCGGCCCTTGGTGACGCACACCGTGTTCTTCAGGTAGGCGCCGAAGGCCAGCACCGTCGGGCCGTCCTCGGCCAGGGGAATGGGCAGGGGCGTGTAGCCCCGGGCGCGGCGGATGAAGGCTGGCCCCTGGAGGGTCGGGCGGACCAAGGAGTCGTCGCAGCGCACGACGATGGCCCGGTTATGGACCAGAAAGGCGTCGGCGATTTTTTGTCCCCTCGCGGCGAGGCGCTGCAAGGCTTCGTCGTTGGCGATGACCAGGGGCTCGCCGTGGGGGTTGGCGCTGGTCATCACCAGCAGCAGATCGCTCGCGGCTTCGCGCCAGGCGGTGCCGGCGGGACGGCCGGCGGCCTCGTGCCAGAGCAGCAGATGGTGCGGCGTGGTGGGCAGCATGGCGCCCAGCCAGGCGAGGCCGGGGGCGATGCCGGGCAGGTCGGCAGCGCCCTTGGGGCAGAGGACGATGGGGGCGGCCGGGTCCGCCAGCAGGGCGGCCTCGGCCGGACCGACTCGGGCGAAAGGCGCCAGGGAGGCGGCGTTCAGCGCCATGACGGCGAAGGGTTTTTCCTCCCTGTGCTTGCGCGCCCGCAGCTCGGCCACGGCGGCGGCGTTGCGGGCATCGCAGGCCAGGTGGAAGCCGCCCAGACCCTTGAGGGCGACGATTTTCCCAGCCCGCAGGAGGGTCAGGGTAGCGGCGATGGGGTCGCCGGGCAGTTCGGCGCCATCGGCATCGAGGAGCGACAAGCGCGGGCCGCAGTCGGGGCAGCAGGTGGTCTCGGCGTGGAAGCGGCGATTGGCAGGGTCGGCATACTCGGCCGCACAGGGCGCGCACAGCGGAAAAGGGGCCAGGCTCGTATTTTCCCGATCGTAGGGAATGCCGCCGCTTACCGTATAGCGCGGGCCGCAGTGGGTGCAGGTGGTGAAGGCGTAGCGCCAGCGGCGGTTGGTGGGGTCGCAGAGGTCGGCGGCGCAGTCCGGGCAGAGCGCGGTGTCGGGGCCGATGGCGGTGGCGACCGTACCGCCGCCGCTGTCGAGGATGGCGAAGCCTTCGCCGGCGGCGTCGTTGGCGGCGGCCGCCTCGATGGCGTCGATGCGGGCCAGGGGTGGCGCTTCTTTGGGCAGGCGTTCGAGCAGGGCGGAGAGGGCCGTCGGGGTGCCGTGGGCAGCAATTTCGACCCCCTCGCCGTCATTCCTCACCCAGCCGGCCAGGTCCAGTTCCCGGGCCAGGCGCCAGACGTAGGGGCGAAAGCCGACGCCCTGCACCAGGCCGCGGACGCGGATGCGCTGGCTGACCACCTTGTCTTGCCTCGCCGGACGGTACCGTTCAGGCGGGCTGGCCGCCGAGTTTGGCTTCCAGCTCGGCGATGCGGCGCTTCAGAGCATCCACCGTGTCGGAGCGCTTGCCGGCCTGGGCCTCCAGCCCGGCCTCGATCCAGCGCAGCCAGGCGGACATGCCGTCGCCGCTGGTGGCGGAGACGCGGAAGACGGTGAGGTTGGGATTCACCTTGCGGGCGTTTTCCTCGGCCAGGTCGGCGTTGAAATCCAGGTAGGGCAGCAGGTCGCACTTGTTGAGGAGCATGACGTCGGCGGCCCGGAACATGTCGGGGTATTTCAGCGGCTTGTCTTCGCCCTCGGTCACCGAGAGGATGGCTACCTTGTGCTGCTCGCCGAGGTCGAAGGCGGCGGGGCAGACCAGGTTGCCGACGTTCTCGATGAGGAACAGGGATTCGTCGGCCGGCTGCAGGCGCTGCAGGGCGTGGCCGACCATGTGGGCGTCCAGGTGGCAGCCCTTGCCGGTGTTGATCTGCAGGGCCGGCACGCCGGTGGCGCGGATGCGCTCGGCGTCGTTGGAGGTCTGCTGGTCGCCTTCGACGACGGTGATGGCGAGCTTGTCCTTCAGGGCCTCGATGGTCTTGCAGAGGAGCGTGGTCTTGCCGGAGCCGGGGCTGGAGACGAGGTTGAGGGCGAAGATGCCGCGCTCGTCCAGCCAGGCGCGGTTGGCGGCGGCGTAGCCGTTGTTCTTGGCCAGGATGTCCTGCTCGATCTGCACCATGCGGCTCTGGCTCATGCCCGGCGCGTGGGCCCGGGCGGGGCCGGTACCGTAGTCGAGGTCGCCGCCGACACCGTGTTCGTGCGTGTGGCCATGGCCGTGCTCATGGTCGCCCGCATGGACGTGGGTGTGGGTGTGCACCGTGCCGTCGGCATGGCGGTGGGCATGCTGGTGGGAGGCCAACAGGGCGGCGTGGGCCTCGTCATCGTGATGGTGGCCGTGGGCATGGGGATGGGCGTGATCGCCGTTGTGCACATGACCGTGGCTGTGGGTGGTGCCATCGGCGTGGCTATGCACGTGCTCATGGGCGCCGGCCAGGGCGGTGTCGCCGTGGCTGTGGGCGTGGTCCCCCCCATGGTCGTGGCCGTGGCTATGGACCGTGCCGTCGGCATGGGCATGGGTGTGATCGTGGGGGTGGAGGGCGTCGCCCTCGACGCGGGTTTCACCGGCACCGCAACCGCAAACCGTACACATCGTCTCGTCTCCTAAATCCTATTCAATCTCTATTTCCTTGACCCGCATCTCCGTGCCGGCCGTGGGTTGAACCTGATGGCTGCCGCAGGTGGGGCAGGCCCCCCACAATTCTTCCATGGGCACCGTGGCGCTGCACACCATGCACCAGCCGGCCCCCGGCACCGGCACGATTTCCAGGGCGGCGCCCTGGGCGATGCCGCCGTGGGTCACGGCCTCGAAACAGAAGGCCAGGGCCTCCGGCTCCACCGACGAGAGGCGGCCGATTTCCAGGACCACCGTCTTCACCCGCGCCGCGTTCTCGCGGCGGGCGGTGTCTTCCACCAGTTGCAGCACCCCCTCGGCAAGGGACATTTCATGCATGACTCACCTTCAATTCATAGGGCAGGCAGGGATCCAGAGCCAGCACCGCCCGCTCCAGCCCCCGCCGCGCCGCCGCCAGGTCCGGCCACTGCTTGCCCGCCACCAGGGCGGCGAGGCCTCTGCCATCGGCGAAGTGGCAGTCGGTGGGGGCCCATACGCTGTAGGCCGCGACCTTGCCGCCTTCCAGACGCACGGCGTGGGTCAGCACGCCGCGGGCGGTAAGGGTCTGGCCGACGCCCCGATCGCCCTCGCCGGCCGCGGCAATGGGGTAGGGCGCGCCGGCGGCCAGGGCGCGGGCGGCGAGGACAGTTTCCTGCAAGCGCTGCCGGTAGGCGTCGGCCACGGAGGCCGGCTGCAGCACGGCGGGCTCGCCGGCCGCTTCATCCTGCCAGTATGCGAGCCAGGCGGCGGGCGTCAAGGGCGGCAGATCAAAATCGGCCGGTATTGCGCCGTCCCCGAGGACGGCCAGGCAGCGGGCGGCCAGGGAGCCGGGAGCGGGGGCGCCCTGCCAGGCGGCGGGGGCGATGCCGAGGAGGGTTTCGGTCAGCACCCGCTCCGTCGCCACCACCAGGCTGTCGCCGGTACGGGCATTGCGCCAGGCCGCCAGGGCCTCCCGGGCCTGGGGCACGGCCAGGGCCTGGGGCCAGTCGAGGAGCAGGCGCCAGAGGTGCTCGTGCAGCATTTCGCTCCACAGGGGCGCGGCGTCGGCGGGGTGCAGGGGTTCGCCGCGGGCCGCGTCCAGGGCGGCCTGGGCGGCGGCACGCTGGGCCTGGGCGCAGAGGGTATAGAGATAGGGAATGGTCTTGACCACCGCCTCGGGCAACTGGCCGATGAACAGGCGGGTCACCGGTGGCCGCTGCAGCAGGACTTCCGGGGTGGCGAGGCACCCCCCGGCGAAGCGGGCGGTGACGGCGAGTACGCCGGCCGTGCTCATCGCCCCAACCCCAGGAAGGCGCGGCGGGAGGCGGCCGGCGCCACGGCGGGGGCGGCGGCCAGGGGTGGTTGCAGCAGGGCTTCGACCGCGGCCAGGGCCGTGAGCCGCGCCGCCTCGTGGCTGTCGAATTCCCCGGCGGGGGAGAACAGGGAGCAGAGGTGGTAGCGCCCCAGGGTGGCTTCCTCGGCGATGGTGAATTCGTAGTCGCCGGACGGGAAGCGCCAGTCCACCTTGCTGCCCGCCGCCGCCACGGGCCAGTCGCCGGCCTCTCCCGGCAGGCGCAGGAGATTGACGGCCCAGGGGGTGACCAGGGCGCCGATCCAGTGGCCGTCGGGAGCCAGGCGGAAGCCGACGGCTTCCACGGCCAGGGCGGCGTTGCAGAGGGGCACGTCGGCCATGGGGCCGGCGGCTACGGCGCGGAAAACGGCTTCCAGCAGCGGCGCGGGATGGACGGCCCGGGAGGTCACGACGGGTTCAATCCTTGATCAGCATGAACTTGTGCCGGGGGGCGTCGCAGCCCGGGCAGCACCAGTCGTCGGGCAGGTCGGCGAAGGGAGTGCCGGGGGGGATGCCACGCACCTCGTCGCCCTGCCCGGGGTCGTATACCCACCAGCAGATACCGCATTCCAGCCGGTCTTCCGGCCGGACCCCGTGAAAGGAACCTTCGAAGCGCATGATCTATCCTTCAGAAACCGCATCCACGATGCTCTGAAAGCCATCGGGACGCAAGGACTGCGCCCCCGACGGCAAGTCAGGCCGGCTCCGCCATCATATCCAAGTACTCGCCCAGGCGCTCCAGGGTGTCGGCGAAATCTTCCATGGAGGCGAGCGCCACGTCCGGCATGGCGGTGATCTCGATGGAATTGAGGATCAGGGTGTCCATGCTGTTGAAGTACTGCACCCACCAGGCGTTCTTCAAGCGCGTGCTGGTGATGCGGCAGTTGCCGTAGCCGCGGGAGAGCAGCGACACCTCCCGGTGGCCGAGCCAGCCGTAGAGGGTATCGAGGTCGGCGTCGCTCACCGGCAGCAGGGTGAGGTTGATGACGTGGGGGCCGTCGCTGGGCTGC
The DNA here is from genome assembly GCA_036732025.1 of Rhodocyclaceae bacterium. Classification (GTDB taxonomy): domain Bacteria; phylum Pseudomonadota; class Gammaproteobacteria; order Burkholderiales; family Rhodocyclaceae; genus SSSZ01. The sequence goes on along the minus strand of DAINDE010000005.1, from coordinate 78,370 downwards.
CAGCCTGCCGCCTGGCGGCGGATTTCCTCGACCAGGGCCTCGGCGTTCATGACCCCGTCGGGGTAGGCGGGCGGCGGCAGGTCGCCGGCGGCGGTGGCCAGCATCATTTCGCCGAGGACGGCGGGAATGGGGCCGGTCTCCAGGCGGTCCACCAGGACGCGCCCGTCGTCGGCCAGCTTCAACACCCGCCACAGGCCGGCGAAGGCGCTTTCCTGGACGCGCCAGTGCTGGGGCGCGGTGGTGAAAGCGCTGACCTCACCGAAGCCGAGGGACTGGTTGATGATTTCCCGCAGGGAGGGCCGCAGGGGCAGCAGGTCGAGCTGGGCGCCGCCGGCGAAGCCCACCGACGCCATACGCTCGCGGAAGGCGCCGAGCAGCTCGCCGGCGGCGGCCACCGCCTCGGGGGAGGCGTTGTCCGGCAGGCGGGGGGCGGAGAAGGTCTCCATCTGCGGCAGAGGCAGGTATTCCGGGGCTTCTTCGCCCTGGGAACCGGGCCCCATGGCCACCACGGAAATGGGGAAGGGACGCAGCTTGGCGGGGTTCATGCGCAGGCTCCTTGGGCAGTGACGGCACGCACGGGGATGCCGATGGGTTTGGGCTGGGCCGGGCCGTCGAGGAGGCGGGCCACCTCGGCCTGGTACTCGCTCCAGTCGCGGATGCCGTTGAGGGCGCCGACGTATTCGCCGTCCCGCAGGAAGACTACGGCGGGGGCCCGGGCGACGCCGAAACGCTGCATGAGGGCGGGACTGGCTTTGTGGTCGGCCACCCAGCAGTTGATGGCGCCGGCCAGGGGCTTCAGGGCCTCGGGCAGGATGACGCAGGCGTCCAGGACCTCCAGGTTGCGCTGGGGATCGTCGGTGAGCAGCAGGGCGTTGAGGCCGGCCGGGGAAAAGGCGGCGGCGTCGCCGGATACCGTGCGGAAGTCGTGGCGCACCACCAGGCGGGCGATGGCGCCGGCCAGGCGGTCGAGGGAGGTGGTGGGGGCGGCGAGGTTCAGGCTCATGCGGGTTCCTTTCGCAGGAAGGCGGGCAGTTGGGGTTCGCGGTCGAGGTCGGCGAAGAAGGCGGCGAAGTCGCTGCTCCCCTGGCCGGCGGCATCGACGGCATCGAGGGCGGCATCCACCAGGGCGGCGCGCTCGGCGTCGATCACCTCGCGGGCGGCGCCAAGGAAGGTGAGGAGCCAGGTGCCCGGCGGCTGGGGGCCGACCAGCAGCAGGTCGATGTCGGCCTCGCCGTGGCGGCCGGCGCAGCGGGCGGTGAACTCGCTGCCCGCCAGGACACGCATGGGGATGCCCAGGCACATCAGGCGTGCTCCAGGTTGAGGAAGCGGGCGTCGCCCAGGCGGTAGGCCGCTTCCGCCGGCGGCCGGCCTGCCTCGTAGGCATCCATGGCCAGGGCCCGGTCGTTGACCCGGTCGCCATCGCCGGCGCGGGCTTGCGGCACCGCGCCCCAACGCTCCAGCCAGGCCAGGCCGCGGTCGAGGGCGGCGGGAATGCGGGCCTTCACCACGTCGCGCAAGCTGCCTCCGAAGTCTTCCAGTTCCTCGGGCTGTACGCCGATGAGGACGAGTTCCGCCGGCAACTTGCCGGTCAGGTCGGCGGCGGCCAGCACTTCCTGGAAGCCGGTCTGGTGCAGGCTCATCTTCTTGGCTCCCATGAAGCGGGGCACTTCGGCGCCCACCACCTCGCGCAGGGTGCCGGGTTCGTCGCCGTAATCGACGGCGTCGAAGACCAGCAGGCAATCGGCCTCCTGCACGTAGGGCAACAGATAGAGGCCCTGGGTGCCGCCGTCCATCACCGTCACCTGGGCCGGCAGGCGCCAGGTGGCATCGAGGGCCTCGACGCAGCGCACGCCGAAGCCTTCGTCGGCCCACAGCAGGTTGCCGATGCCGAGCACCAGGATGCGGCGGGGCGTTTGATTGGACATGGAGCGATCCTCGGTCATTGCGTCAAACCTCATAAACAAGAGCCGTGCCAAAAATCACCGGGCATGGCCGCCGGCGGGAAAAGCGTCGTGGGACAGGCGATTCACCCTGCTTCTGCCAGAGTCGCGTGGAAACCAGGCAACCACAATGGCTGCCATAGTGGTTATCTGGAGACCGGTTGCCGCCCTTCACCCGGTTGAAAAAAATCCCCGGGGGCTGCCCGGGGACAACGCAAGGTGAAACTACCAACCTTACCAAGGTTGCCGGGGCACCGGAGCCGGGCGCCCCCGCTCCCTCAATCCTTGAACATCCGCCAGCCGCTGATCATGGTGGAGATCAGGGACTGCCGGCTCATGATGTCTTCCCGGATGGCGGCGTAGATGTGGATGGCGACGAAGGTCATCATGATCCACATGCCCAGGCGGTGCAGGCTGTGCAGCTGCATGGAGCCGCCCACCGCCGGAATCACCCAGCCGAAGACGGTGTCCGTCCAGTGGCCGTGGCCGGCGCCTTCGCTGTAGAGGGCGAAGCCGGTGAACACCATGCCGAAGGCCAGCAGCGTGAAGAAGAAGAACATCATGAGCTGGGCCATGGGGTTGTGGCCCACGTACTTCTTCGGGTACTTCTCCAGGAAGAGGTACCAGCGCAGCTCGAAGAAGACTTCGCTCCACCAGGCCTGGTTGGTGATGGGCAGGCGGAAGATCTGCTTGGCGTGGTGGTTGCCCACCAGCGCCCAGTAGGCCCGCCCGACCAGCCCGAAGGCGAAGATGTAGGCGGCGGCGAAGTGGGTGAAGCGGATGAAGCCGAGGAGGAAGTTCTCCGCCGCCTCCCCCGGCACCGTGGGCAGGGGCAGGCCGATGAAATAGCCAGTCACCGCCAGCACCAGGATGCAGGCTGCGTTGATCCAGTGCCACAGCCGCACCGGCGCTTCATAGACGTAGATCGAACGCACCTGCTTGCCGTGGCGTTCGGCCTCCAGCATGTCCTGTTGAGAGAGCATGGTCGCTTCCTTTCCGGGACTGGGTTAGCGGACCTTGACCGACGCCATTTCCTGGCCGTCGGGACTCATGACGTGGGTCGAGCAGGCCAGGCAGGGGTCGAAGGAGTGGATGGTGCGCAGGATCTCCAGGGGCTCGTCCGCCTTGGCCACCGGGGTGTCCATGAGGGAGGCCTCGAAGGCGCCGATCTGGCCCTTGTGGTCGCGGGGACCGCCGTTCCAGGTGGTGGGGACGACGCACTGGTAGTTGTCGATCTTCGTGTCCTTGATCTTGATCCAGTGGCCGAGGGCGCCGCGGGGGGCCTCGGTGAAACCGGCGCCCTTGGCCTCCTTCGGCCAGGTGCTGGGCTCCCACTTGTCGATGTTGGCGGTGTTGAGGTCGCCGGCCTTCAGGTTGGCCATCAGCTTGTCGAAGAAGTGGGACATCTTGTGGGCCGCCCACTGGCATTCCAGGCCCCGGGCGGCGGTGCGGCCGAGGGTGGAGAAGAGGGCGGTGACCGGGGCGCCGAGTTCCTTCAGCAGAGCATCCACCGGCTCCTTGAATTCCGGGTTCTTCTGGGCGTAGCCGATGATGTAGCGGGCGAGCGGCCCGACTTCCATGGCGTTGCCGCGCCAGCGCGGCGCCTTGATCCAGGAGTACTTGCCGCCTTCGTCGAGTTCCTTGATGTTGGTCTTGGTGCCCTTGGTGTTGGGGCCCAGCACGAAGTTGGGCTCGGTGACGCCGTCGAAGGGGTGCAGGCCCTTGCTTTCGTCGGCGTACTTGTACCAGGAGTGGGCGACGTATTCCTGGATCTGCTCGGGGTCCTTGAGATCCACCTCATGGACCTTGGAGAGGTCGCCGTTGATGATGGCGCCCCGGGGCAGCAGCAGGTTGGAAGCGGAGTAGTCGTTGGCCTTTTCCGGAATGTCGCCGTAGGACATGACGTTCTTGCCGGACAGCCCGCCACCGTACAGCCAGCCCTTGTAGAACTTGGCGATGGCGATGAGGTCGGGGATGTAGACCTGCTCGGTGAATTCGATGGAGCGGTCGATGATGCTCTTGACCAGGTTGAGGCGCTCCATGTTCACCGCCCCGACGGCGCCGGTGCCGTCCAGGTTGATGGCGCAGGGCACGCCGCCCACCAGCCAGTTGGGGTGCGGGTTCTTGCCACCGAAAATGGTGTGGACCTTGACGATCTCCTTCTGGAAGTCGAGGGCCTCCAGGTAGTGGGCCACCGCCATCAGGTTGGCTTCCGGCGGCAGCTTGTAGGCCGGGTTGCCCCAGTAGGCGTTCATGAAGGGGCCGAGCTGGCCGGATTCGACGAACTTCTTGACCCGGTTCTGGATGTCGCGGAAGTAGCCGGGGGAAGACAGGGGCCAGGACGAAATGCTCTGGGCGAGCGCCGAGGTGGCCTTGGGGTCGGCTTTCAGCGCCGAGACCACATCCACCCAGTCCAGAGCGTGCAGGTGGTAGAAGTGCACCAGGTGGTCATGGACCTGGAGGTTCAACTGCATGATGTTGCGGATGCTGTTGGCGTTTTCCGGAATCTTGATGCCCAGCGCGTCTTCCACGGCGCGCACCGAGGTCAGGGCGTGGGTGCCGGTACACACGCCGCAGATGCGCTCGGTGAAGGCCCAGGCGTCGCGGGGGTCGCGACCCTTGAGGATGACTTCCAGACCGCGCCACATGGTGCCGGTGGACACGGCGTTCTTGATGACGTTGTTGGCGTCGAGGTTGACTTCCACCCGCAGGTGGCCTTCGATGCGGCAGACCGGGTCGACGACCACGCGCTTGCCGGAATTGTCGAGTTTGAAGCCTTGGGTTTCGTAGGCGGCCATCTCACTTCTCTCCGTTGGTTTCAGTTTCACCGGCCTTCTGGCGGGCGCGGGCCAGGGCGGTGACGGCGGCGTGGGCGGCGATGGCGGCGCCGACAGTGCCGGCGACGGCCTTGCCGACGGTGTCGGCGTTGGATTCGACGCCGAACTGCTTGATCTCGGTCACCCGGTCATAGAAGCCGGACTTGTCCCAGAAGCCTTCCTCGGAACAGCCGATGCAGCCGTGGCCGGACTGGACGGGCCAGGAGACGCCGCCGTTCCAGCGCATGGAGGAGCAGGCGTTGTAGGTGGTGGGGCCCTTGCAGCCCATCTTGTACAGGCAGTAGCCCTTGCGCGCGCCCTCGTCGTCCCAGGCCTCGACGAACTGGCCGGCGTCGAAGTGCGGCCGGCGGTAGCACTTGTCGTGGATGCGCTGGCCGTAGAACATCTTGGGCCGGCCCTGGCGGTCGAGTTCGGGGATACGGTCGAAGGTGAGCATGTAGGTGACGACCCCGGTCATCACCTCGGCGATCGGCGGGCAGCCCGGTACGTTGATGATCGGCTTGCCGGAAATCACCTTGTGCACCGGCGTGGCGCGGGTCGGGTTGGGCTTGGCGGCCTGCACGCAGCCGTAGGAGGCGCAGGCGCCCCAGCTGATGACGGCCTTGGCGTCGGCGCAGGTTTCCTTCAGCACTTCCACGAAGGGCCGGCCGCCGTGGATGCAGAACATGCCGTCCTCGTTGAGGGGCGGGTTGCCTTCGACGGCGACGATATAGTTGCCCTTGTACTTCTTCTTCACCTCTTCGATGATCGCCTCGGCCTGGTGGCCGGCGGCGGCCATCAGGGTGTCGTCGTAATCGAGCGAGAGCATGGAGAGCACCACATCCTTGGTCAGCGGGTGGGCCGAGCGGATGAAGGATTCGGAGCAGCAGGTGCATTCCAGGCCGTGCAGCCAGATGACCGGCGTGCGGGCCTTGGTTTCCAGCGCATGGGCGATGCGCGGCGCGGCGGCGCTGCCCAGACCCAGGGAGGTCGCAGTCAGGCTGCAGAACTTCAAAAAGCTGCGCCGGGTGATCCCCTGGCGGCGCAGTACTTCGTAAAAGGTCTCGGTCACTTCTCTGTCCCCCGTTGGTGGAATGGCATGGAGTGGGGGTGTCTTCGCAATCCCTGTGCCAATCCCCGGAAACGGAAAGGTAATTGATGCAGATCAAAGGTCTACGGAACCCTCGGTGCTAACCATCGGAGCAAGGGTATGTGCAAAGCGGCTTTCCACTACTTGCGACAGGCGCAAGAGGGGCTTCCGCTCAGATCACTGTGCGATACGCCGGCTCGTTCAACGAAGCGATGCCCGCCAGGACGGCGTCGATGGCCTTGGGCCGGACAAAGCCGACCCGCCAGGCCAGCGCAATGCGCCGCGACGGCGCCGGCGGCTTGAAGGGGATGACGCTGATCAGATCGTTGCTGTAGGGCTGGCGCAAGGCGCCCTCGGGCAGCACGGAAACCCCCAGGCCGGAGGCCACCATGCAGCGGATGGTGCCGATGGAATGGCCCAGGCGCACGCCGCTGTCGGGGCTGCTGATCTGGGGGCAAGCGCCCAGCACCTGGTCGCGGAAGCAGTTGCCCGCCTTGAGCAGGAGGATTTCCTCGCCGCTGATTTCGTCGGGGCCGATGGCGTCCTTGGCCTCCCAGGGGTGTCCCCGGGGCACCACCACCTTGAAGCTCTCGTCGTACAGGGGGCGCACCACCACCCCCGGCAGGTCGAAAGGCAGCGCCACGATGACCACGTCGAGTTCGTTCTCCTGCAACATGTCCGCCAGGTGGGCGGTCATGTTCTCCTCGATGGCGAGCGGCATGGCCGGGGCGATGCGCTTGAGGCCGTGGATCAGTTGCGGAAGCAGGTAGGGGCCGATGGTGTGGATCACCCCCAGGCGCAGGGGGCCTTCCAATTGGTCCCGCCCCCGCAGCGCAAATTCCCGGATCTTCTCCGCCTCTTCCAGGGCGTGGCGGGCCTGCGCCACCACCTGGGTGCCGACCGCCGTCGGATTGACGATGCCCTTGCCACGCTCGAAGAGGGGGATGCCCAATTCGTCCTCCAGGCGGGCGATGGCCACGCTCAGGGTCGGCTGGCTGACGGAGCAGCGCTCCGCCGCCCGGCTGAAATTGCCCTCCTGGGCCAGGGCAACGATGTAACGCAGTTCGGTCAGTGTCACGGCCTGTTCTCCCTTGTCCCCGGCATCCTGACTGCCGCCTTTCCGGTATAGGGAAAAGCTATAGGGGTTATATGTAAAACCCATTAAAAACATTGACTTACGTCAATAGTACCACGTTGCCGGCGGGGACAATGGCCCGGCAGCACAACTTTCAAGGGAGATCACCATGCACGGAAACCGCCTGCTTCGCACCCTCGCCGCCACTGCCACCCTCGGCGCCATCGGCATCTCGACCGCCGCCATCAACGAGCCCATCCAGCCGGTCAAACCCGCCCAGAATATCAACCTGGGCATGGCCGAACTGGGCAAGAAGCTCTACTTCGACCCGCGCCTGTCCAAGTCCGGCTTCATTTCCTGCAATTCCTGCCACAACCTCTCCATGGGCGGTACCGACAACCTCGCCACCTCCATCGGCGACAAGTGGCAACAAGGCCCCATCAACGCGCCCACCGTCCTCAATTCCAGCCTCAACGTCGCCCAGTTCTGGGACGGCCGCGCCCCCGATCTCAAGGCCCAGGCCGGCGGCCCCATCGCCAATCCCGGCGAGATGGCCTTCACCCATACCCTGGCCATCGGGGTCCTCGAATCGATTCCCGCCTACAACCGGGAATTCAAGCAGGTCTTCGGCAAGGACAAGATCGACATCGACCAGGTTACCGCCGCCATCGCCGAGTTCGAAAAAACCCTGGTCACCCCCAACGCCCGTTTCGACCAGTGGCTCCTCGGCAAGAAGGACGCCCTGAGCGGCTACGAACAGGAAGGCTACGCCCTCTTCAAGGACAGCGGCTGCGTGGCCTGCCACAATGGCGAAGCGGTGGGCGGCAACTCCTTCCAGAAGATGGGCGTGGTGGCTCCCTACAAGGCGGCCAGCCCGGCCGAGGGTCGCGTCGCCGTCACCGGCAAGGACGCCGACCGCTTCAACTTCAAGGTGCCGACCCTGCGCAATGTGGAACTGACCTACCCCTACTTCCACGATGGCGCCGCCAACACCCTGACGGAGGCCGTAGACACCATGGGCCGCCTGCAACTGGGCCGCAAGTTCTCCGCCAGCGAGAACGCCAAGATCGTTGCCTTCCTGAAGACCCTGACCGGCGACCAGCCCAGCTTCACCCTGCCGGTGCTGCCGCCCTCCGCAGACAAGACGCCGCGCCCCACCCCCTTCGAGAAGAAATAGGCGCCTGTTTCGGCAAGCGTTCCACCCCACCCATGCCGATTTTTCATCCGCTGCTTGAAAACATCGCGTTTGCGCCGGTGACGGCCCTCGGGCTCAATGGGGGCGTCACCGCCGAGCAGGAGAAAACCCGGCATGGGCGTCCCCGACCGCCTTCCCGCCGTCACACCGTCCACCCTCCGCTTCGCCGCCCCCGACGGCGTCGGACTGGGGGCCTGGCACTGGTCCCCGGCCGCCCCCCGCGGGGCCGTCCTCATCTGCCCGGCGACCGGCGTCGCCGCCCGCTACTACCTGCGCTACGGCAATTTCCTGGCCTCCCGGGGCTATGCCGCCCTGGCCCTCGACTACCGGGGCATCGGCCTGTCGCGGCCGGCCCGGCTGGCGGGCTTCCGTGCCACCAAGTTCGATTGGGGCAACCTCGATTGCGAAGGGGCCCTGCGCCAATTGCAGGCGCTCCATCCCGGCCTGCCCCTGTACGGCGTCGGCCACAGCATCGGCGGCTTCGCCATCGGCCTGGCCCCCTCCGCCGCCAGGTTGCGGCGGCTTTTCCTGGTCGGCAGCCAGTATGCCTACTGGCGCGACTATGCAGCGCCGGTACGCCTGCCCTATTTCCTCAAATGGCACTTCTTCATGCCCCTGGCAGCCGGATTGCTCGGCTATTTCCCCGGCCGCTGCCTGGGCTGGCTGGAAGACCTGCCCCGGGGGGTGGCCCTGGAATGGGGGACCCGCTACCACCCGGATTTCCGCCGCTTCTACCGCTGGCTGCCCCACGCCGTGCCGCCGGCGCCGCCCGAGGCCCTGGCCGAGCGCCTGGCTGCCTTCCGCGGCGAAATCCTCGCCTTCGCCATGGCCGACGACCCTTACGCCACCGAAGCGGCCACCTGGCGGCTCCTCGCCTGGTACCGGGGCGGCCGCGCCTGCTGCGCCCGCCTTGCGCCGGCGAGCGTGCCCGAAGGCACCGTCGGGCACTTCGGCTTCTTCCACGACCGCTTTCGCGAGCGCCTGTGGCCGGGCAGCCTGGAGTGGCTGGAGCGGGGGAGCGCCCCCTGGCCGGTATCGGTCGCCGGGGTCTGACATTTTCCCGGCCACGCCGTTGTTTTGATTCCGGTCATTCTGCCGGTACACTGGCGGTCTCATAATTTGCCCCTGATTTTGCTTGGGTTTTTTCGGGTGCCTGCCCTCCATGCTGGAAGCTGACAATCTGGAATGCGTGCGCGGCGACCGCCGCCTGTTCAAGGGCGTCGGCTTTCGCCTGGAAGCCGGCGAACTGCTCTTCCTGCAAGGGAAGAACGGGGCCGGCAAGACCAGCCTCCTGCGCATGCTCATCGGCCTGCTGCCGCCGGAAACCGGCACCATCCGCTGGCAGGGCGAGCCGATCAAGGCCCTGGCCGACGAATTCCGCGCCGATCTCTGCTACCTGGGCCACCAGAACGCCATCAAGGAGGAGCTGACGCCCCTGGAGAACCTGCTCGCCGCCGCCCGTCTGGCCGAAGAAGACCTGTCCGAGGACGACGCCATCGACGCCCTGGAGCAGGTGGGCCTGGCCGGCCGCGAGGATCTGGCCTGCAAGTACCTTTCCCAGGGCCAGAAGCGCCGCGTCGCCCTCGCCCGGCTGGTGAAGGAAAAGCGCCCCCTGTGGGTGCTCGACGAACCCTTCGTGGCCCTCGACGCGGCAGCGGTGGATTGGCTGGCGGCCCTCATCGGCGCCCACCTGCAGCGGGGCGGCCTGGCGGTGATGACCACCCACCAGCCGGTGGCCATTCCGGCCGGGGCGGTCAAGGAACTGCGGCTCTCCTGATGCTTTCCATCGTTTCTGCCGTGGTCGGCCGCGACCTCCGACTCGCCATGCGCCGCCAGGCGGACATCGTCTCCGCCCTCTTCTTCTTCGTCATCGTGGTCAGCCTCTTCCCCCTGGGCATCGGCCCGGAGCCGGACCTCCTGCGCAAGCTCGCCCCCGGCGTGCTGTGGGTGGCGGCGCTCCTGGCCACCATGCTGTCGCTACCTCGCCTCTTCGCCGACGACCATCGCGACGGTACCCTGGAGCAACTGGCCCTGGCGCCCCACCCCCTGGGCCTGGTGGTCCTCGGCAAAGTGATCGCCCACTGGCTCGTTTCCGGCCTGCCGCTCGCCCTGCTGGCGCCGGTTCTGGGCCTGCAGTTCGACCTCTCCACGGAAGGGCTGCTGGTGCTTACCGGCTCGATCCTGCTCGGCACCCCCGCCCTTTCGGGAATAGGCGGCATCGGCGCAGCGTTAACCCTGGGACTGCGGGGGGGCGGCGTGCTGCTGTCGCTCCTCGTCCTGCCCCTGTATATTCCGGTTTTGATTTTCGGTGCCGGGGCGGTGGACGCCGCGGTATCCGGACTCGGCGGCCAGGCCCATCTGTCCCTGCTGGCGGCGCTGACCTGCGCCGCTCTCGGCTTCGCCCCCTGGGCCGCCGCCGCCGCCTTGAAGATCGCCCTCGAATGAAAGACACCTTCAACCTCTATCGTTTCGCTTCGCCGGCCACCTTCTACCCCCTGGCCGGCGCCATGATTCCCTGGTTCGCGGCGGTGTCCGCGGTCTTTGGCCTGGCAGGGCTGTGGCTGGGCATGCTGGTGGCCCCCACCGATTTCCAGCAGGGCGAGGGCTACCGCATCATCTTCATCCATGTGCCGGCCTCCTGGATGTCCATGTTCATCTATCTGGTGATGGCCTTCTGGGCCGCCATCGGGCTCGCCTTCAAAACCCGCCTTTCCGGCATGATGGCCCAGGCGCTGGCCCCCACCGGGGCGTTGATGGCCTTTCTTTCCCTGTGGACCGGCGCCCTCTGGGGCAAGCCCATGTGGGGCGCCTGGTGGGTGTGGGATGCCCGGCTGACCTCCGAGCTCATCCTCCTTTTCCTCTACATCGGCTACCTGGCACTCACCGCCGCCATCGACGACCCCCGCCGGGCCGACAAGGCGGGCGGCCTGCTGCTGCTGGTGGGCGTAGTGAACGTGCCCATCATCTATTTCTCGGTGAAGTGGTGGAACACCCTGCACCAGGGCGCCTCGGTGAGCCTCACCCAGTCGCCGTCCATGGCCGCCACCATGCTCTGGGGCATGCTGCTGATGGCCATGTGCTTCTGGATGTACTCCATCGCCGTCGCCCTGATGCGGGTGCGCACCATCATGCTGGAACGGGAGCGCCATACCGACTGGGTCAAGGAACTGCTGGCCGGAGGTGAAAAATGATCCACTGGAACAGCGTTGCCGACTTCCTGGCCATGGGCGGCTATGGCGGCTACGTCTGGGGCTCCTTCGGCGTCACCGCCCTCATCATGATCGTTGAACCGATCCTCGTCGCCCGCAATCGAAAGAACACCATCGCCCTGCTCAAGCGGCAGTTGCGCGCCGAATCCCGCAGCAATTCCGGAACCACCGAAGCATGAAGACCCGCCACAAACGCCTCGCCCTCATCGGCGGCGGCCTCGCCACCCTCGGCGTCATCGCCGCCCTGGTGCTGAACGCCCTCAACAGCAACATCGCCCTCTACATCTCGCCCACCGACGTGGCCGCCGGCAAGGCGCCGAAGGACAAGGTCTTCCGCATCGGCGGCCTGGTCAAGGAGGGCAGCCTGAAGCGCCAGGCCGACGGCGTCACCGTGAGCTTCGTCGTCACCGACACCGACAAGGACCTCATCGTCAATTACAAGGGCATCCTTCCCGACCTTTTCAAGGAGGGCAAGGGCGTGGTGGCCCAGGGCAAGCTCGCCGCCGACGGCAATTTCGCCGCCAGCGAGGTGCTGGCCAAGCACGACGAGAACTACATGCCGCCGGAAGCCGCCAAGGCTGTCGGCGACGCCCATGCCCGCGCCGCCGAGAAAAAGGCGGCAGCCGAGGCGGGCGGGACTGCCGCTGCCGCACCTGCCAAGCCCGGCGCTTCCTACTGAGCTCCGGAGGAAAGCCCCATGATCCCCGAACTCGGGCATTTCGCCCTCATCCTGGCCCTGGTCGTGGCCGGCATCCTGGGCACCCTGCCCCTCCTCGGCGCCCACCGGAACCGCCTGGCCTGGGTGGCCCTGGCCAGGCCAGCAGCGGCGGCGCTGGCCCTGCTGGTCACCTTTTCCTTCGCCTGCCTGACCCAGGCCTTCGTCACCAACGACTTCTCGGTGGTGTATGTGGCCCAGCATTCCAATTCCCTGCTGCCCATCCAGTATCGCGTTGCCGGCGTCTGGGGCGGCCACGAGGGCTCGCTGCTGCTGTGGATGCTGATGCTCACCTGGTGGGCCGCCGCCGTCGTGCTCTTCTCCCGCCAGTTGCCGGAAACCATGGTCGCCCGCGTGCTGGGCACCCTGGGCCTGGTGGCCTTCGGCTTCCTGCTCTTCATCCTGGTCACCTCCAACCCCTTCGAGCGCCTGCTCCCCGGCGCCGAGGAAGGCCGCGACCTCAACCCGCTCCTGCAGGACCCCGGCCTCGTCATCCACCCGCCGCTCCTCTACATGGGCTACGTCGGTTTTTCGGTGGCCTTCGCCTTCGCCATCGCCGCGCTCCTTTCCGGCCAGCTCGACGCCGCCTGGGCCCGCTGGTCCCGGCCGTGGACCACCGCCGCCTGGATCTTCCTCACCCTGGGCATCGCCATGGGCTCCTGGTGGGCCTACTACGAGCTGGGCTGGGGCGGCTGGTGGTTCTGGGATCCGGTGGAAAACGCCTCCTTCATGCCCTGGCTGGTGGGTACCGCCCTGGTCCATAGCCTGGCGGTGACGGAAAAGCGCGGCAGCTTCAAGAACTGGACGGTGCTGCTGGCCATCTCCGCCTTCTCCCTGTCGCTCCTCGGCACCTTTCTCGTCCGTTCCGGCGTGCTGACCTCGGTCCACGCCTTCGCCACCGACCCGGCCCGGGGCATCTTCATCCTCATCTTCCTGGTGGCGGTGATCGGCTCGTCGCTGGCCCTCTTCGCCTGGCGGGCGCCCAAGGTCGGCCTGGGCGGGCGTTTCGGCCTGGTCTCCCGGGAATCGATGCTGCTCACCAACAACGTCCTGCTGGTGGTGGCCGCCGGCACCGTACTCCTCGGCACCCTCTACCCGCTCCTCATCGACGCCCTCGCCCTGGGCAAGATTTCCGTCGGCCCTCCCTATTTCAACGCCGTCTTCGTGCCGGTGATGGCGCCGGTGCTCTTCCTCATGGGCGTCGGTCCCTTCGCCCGCTGGAAGGAAGCGTCCCTCGCCGATATCGCCCGCACCGTGCGCTGGGCCTTCGCCGTCGCCGTGGTGGTGGCCGTCGCCCTGCCCTTCGCCTACGGAAGCTGGACGCCCCTGGTCGGCCTGGGCCTCCTGCTCGCCGCCTGGATTGTCTGTACCGTCATCCTCAACTTTGTCGAACGGGTGCAGCACACCCGCGCCGGCCAGCCCTTCCTCTCCGCCGCCTTGAAACAGCCCCGCCACTTCTTCGGCATGCACCTGGCCCACCTGGGCGTCGCCGTCTTCGTGGTCGGCGTCACCATGGTCGGCGGCTTCCAGGATGAGAAGGACGTCAAGATGGAGCCCGGCGACACCGTCACCGTGGCCGGCTACACCTTCAAGTTCAACGGCGTCCGCGGCGTCGAGGGCCCCAACTACACGGCGGCCCAGGGTGACGTCGAGCTTTCCCGGGACGGCAAGTTCCTGCGCAAGATGGCGCCGGAAAAGCGCAACTACCACTCCTCCGCCATGCCCATGACCGAGGCCGCCATCGACGCCGGCTTCCTGCGCGACGTCTATGTCTCCCTGGGCGAACCCATCGATCGGGACAAGCCCGAGGGTGCCTGGGCCGTGCGGGTCTATTACAAGCCCTTCGTCGACTGGATCTGGGGCGGCTGCATCCTCATGGCCCTCGGCGGGCTCATGGCCATGCTCGACCGCCGCTACCGGGTCAAGGCGAAGAGCGCCGCCACCCTCCCTGCCGGAAGGCAAAACGCATGAACAAGTACTACTGGATCCTCGGCGGCTTCGTCGCCCTCGTCGCCCTCCTGGCCGTCGGCCTCGGCCTCAATCCCCGCGACGTGCCCTCGCCCCTGGTGGGCAAGCCGGCCCCGGCCTTCGCCCTGCCCGTCCTGGCCAAGCCGGACCAGTCCTTCGGCCCCAAGGACATGCAGGGCAAGGTCTGGCTCCTCAACGTCTGGTCCTCCTGGTGCGTTTCCTGCCGCCAGGAGCATCCGGTGCTGGTGGAATTCTCCAAGCGCGCCAGCGTGCCGCTCGTCGGCCTCAACTACAAGGAAGTGCGCGGGGACGGCGAGTTCGACATGGGCAAGATCGCCGCCGACCAGGAAAAGAAACTGGCCCTCGAACGGGCCGGCCGCTGGCTGGCCCAGCATGGCGACCCCTACACCCTGTCGGTCCTCGACCTCGACGGGCGCGTCGGCATCGACTACGGGGTCTACGGCGTGCCCGAGACCTACGTCATCGACAAGGCCGGCGTCATCCGCATGAAGCACACCGGCCCCATCACCCCGGACGTCCTGGGCGGCAAGATCCTGCCCCTCATCGGGGAACTGTCCAAGTGAAGCGCCTCTTCCTTGCCTTCGCCCTGGCCTGCCTCGCCCTTGCCGCCACCGCCAAGGATGCGGCGCCCCTCGCCGACGACCCGGTGGCTGAAAAGCGTCTGGTCAAGCTCTCGGAAGAGCTGCGCTGCCTGGTCTGCCAGAACCAGAACATCGCCGACTCAAATGCCGAACTGGCCCAGGATCTGCGCCGGGAAATCCGGGGCATGATCCAGGCCGGCAAGTCGGACAAGGAAATCATCGACTTCATGGTCGCCCGCTACGGCGACTTCGTCCTCTACCGGCCGCCGGTCAAGGCCACCACCATCGTCCTCTGGGCCGGCCCCCTGCTGCTCATGCTGTTCGGCATCGTGGCCCTGCTGCGCTACCTCAAGAAGCGCAACCGCCGGGTCACCGACGATGCCCCCCTGACCGCCGACGAGGCCCGGCGCGCCGAGGCTCTCCTTAACGAAACCCGCAACCCATGATCCTGTTCGCCGTCTTTGCGACGCTGCTCGTCGTCGTCGTCGTCGCCTTCCTGTTGCCGCCGCTGTGGCTCGGCCTCAAGCCGACCCAGGCCAGCACCGACCGCCAGGCGGCCAACCTGGCCATTTTCCGCGACCAGCTCGCCGAACTGGAAAAGGAAAGGGCCGAAGGTTCCCTGGCCGACGCCGACTTCGAGCAGGCCAAGCGCGAGTTGCAGCACCGCCTGCTGGCCGAGGTGACGCCGGAGGAGGCGGTGGCGGTGCCGGCCAGCCATGCCGCCAGCCGCCCCGCCGCCCTGGCCGTCCTCGCCCTGCTGCCGGTGGCCGCCCTGGCCCTCTATGCCGTCCTGGGCAATCCCCGTGCCCTCAGGCCGGAGGCGACGGCGCCGCGGCCGCAGATGACCGCCGCCCAGATCGAGGGCATGGTGGGCAAGCTGGCCGAGCGCCTCCAGGCCAACCCGGACGACATGCAGGGCTGGCTCATGCTGGCCCGCTCCTACAAGGCCATGGGCCGCTTCGCCGAAGCCGCCGAGGCCTACGGCAAGGCGGAAAAGGTGGTCCTGGAGGACGCCGAACTGCTGGCCGACTACGCCGAGACCCTGGCCATGGGCGGCAAGACCGGCATGAAGGGCAAACCCCGGGAACTGGTGGACCGGGCCCTCAAGCTCGACCCGAACAACGGCCACGCCCTGCTGCTGGCTGGCGGCGCCGCCATGGAGGCGGGCAACCGGACGGAAGCCATCCGCCATTGGGAAAAGCTGCTGACCATGGTGGAGCCGGGATCGGAAATCGACACCATGCTGCGGGGCGCCCTGGAAAAACTGCGCCAGGCCAAGCCCGCCAAGTAAGGCGGCCGGGGGAAACCTCCACCCGGCTGCTCGCACCGGGCCCGTTCAGGGCCGGTCGAGACTGCCCAACGCCTTCGGGTAGGTGACCACGCCCCAGGGGGTGCCCGGGTTGGGGATGCGCTTGGTCACTTCCAGCTTTTCCGCGTCGATCACCACCAGCTCCTCCGACTTGCCGCAGGCGAGCAGGATCTGCGCGTTGTCCGGGGTGAAGCTGAAATGCCAGCAACGGTCGCCGGTGGGGATGCTGGCGATGCGTTCCAGCGATTTCGCATCGAAGACCTGCAGGGCCTTTTCCCGGGCGGCGGCGACGAAGATGCGCTTGCCGTCGCGGTCGAAGGAGACGCCGTAGGGCGTGTTCCCGGTATCGGCCGTGCGCAGGGGCTTGAGGTTGCGGTCCAGGGTCAGCAGCTTGTGGCTGAATTCCAGGGTGGCGACGTAGAAGCTCCCGTCCGGCGCGACCTTGATGCCCCGGGGGCGCACGCCGTAGTCGGCGGTGGATACAGTCTTCAGCAGCTTGCCGCTGGCGATGTCGTGGACGGTGATGGTGTTGTCGGCCTCGTTGGTGACCACCAGGCGCTTGCCGTCGGGGCTGAATTCGATGCCCTCGGTTTCCGGGCCGCTGGTGATCTGCTTGACCACCTTGCCCCGCTTGAGGTCCACGATGGCGATATGGGCCGGGATCTTTTCATCATCGTCGTCGTCCTTGGCGGCCGGCGCGGCACCGGGCTTGGGGGGCGGACCGCCCTTGGCGCCGGGCTCGTAGGTGACGAAGACGCGATTGCCGGCCACGCGCACGAATTCCGGGTTCTTGCCGATGGCAATGTGGCGCACCACGTTGCCGCTCGCCGTATCGATCACGGAGAGGTTGGCATCGTCCTTGTTGGCGGTGACCAGGAACTTGCCGTCGGCGGTGATGCCGATACCCCGGGGGCTCTTGGCGCCCGGATCGAGGCTGCGGACGATTTCGCCGCTGGCGATGTCGACGACATTGACGCCGCCGTTCTGGTTGGACACATAGGCCACGCCCCGTTCGCCGCCCTGGGCGGCCGGCAGGAGGGCGGCAGCGAAGGCTGCGGCAATGGCGGTTCGGGCAAATCGACGGCGGAACATCTGAGTCTCCTGAATCGTTCTTGAAATTGCTGGTGCGACGGGTCGCCCGCAAGCCGCCATTGTCGCGGAATCGGCGGCCGGCTGCCCGGGACAATCTCCCGGGAACGGGCGGGCAATCAACCCGGCCCGCTCGGATAGCGTGGTGGCTCCTGGGGGCCCACCTTGAGGAAATTGTTCACGCAGACCACGCCTTCGACTTGGGAGGCGATCCTGCCGGCCAGACTCACGTGGTCGAGGGTGGAAACGTTGCCGGAGAGACTGACCACCCCGGCGTTGCTCTTGACCTCGATCTTCTCCCGCATCAGGGCCTTGGTGAATTGCAGTTTGGTGGAAACCTTGATGGCCAGCCCTTCATCCTTGAAGAAACCGACGTTGCCGCTACGGCAGGTGCCGTGGGTGACCGGCGCGGCGGCCAGGGCGGCCTGGCCGCCACTGGCCAGCAGGGCACCGAGAAGGAAGGATCGAATCAACTGCATGGAAATACCTCGCCGGGCACAAACGTGATGGCGAGTGTATCAAATGAGCGGCCACCCGGCGGCGGGTCGGGGGTGGCCGGGTACCGTCGGATCAGTTCTTCTTTTTCCCGGCCTTGGCTGTCGGCTTGGCTTCGGCGATATCGCCCTTGAAATCGTTATCCACCAGCGGCGGCGCGTCCACCTGGGGCACATGGCATTGCACGCAGTTGTGGCGGCGGGCCGAGGCTTCTTCCAGTTTCTTGCCGTCCTTGTCCAGGAAATGGCTGTCGCCGACCTTGGGCGCCTTCTTTTTCTTGTAGGTGTCGGCCCCATGGCAGGAGAGGCACTGGTTTTCCTCCAGGCTGATCTCGTCGAAATTCTCGACGGCGTGGGGGATCACCGGCGGCTGATCCTTGAAGGTACGGGCCACCTTCTGCTGGCCGCCGGGTTTGCCGCCAAGGTATTGCTTGGCGTCGGGGGCCTGGTCCGGCGCCGCCACGTCGGCGCCGCGCATGGGCCTGGGGGCTTCCTGCCCGAAGGCCTGCGGAGCGAGTGCCCAGCAGGCGGCGGTCGCCAGGATGGCAAAAGTCGTCTTCAGTGAATGTTTCATGATGGGCGCTCCTCCTAAAAGATTCTCAAATCATTTGGCGGATCCGGCAATCCCCGCGCGGGCCGGGGGAGAGGCGGCATCCTGGTTGGCGAAACGGGTGCCGAAGGCAAAGACGTCCTTGGCGCAGACGTCGATGCAGCGGCCGCAGTTGGTGCAGTTGGCGGCGAGGACCACCGGGCTGCCGGCGCCCTTGAGGGCGGGGCGGATGACCTGGGGCTCCGGGCAGATGGCGAAACAGTCCATGCAATCGTTGCAGGCGGCCCGCCGGGCGGCGCTCACCCGCAGGGGGCTCCAGCGGCCGAGGAGACTGTAGCAGGCGCCCACCGGGCAGAGGTGGCCGCACCAGCCCCGGCTCATGACGAAAAGGTCGAAGCAAAAGACGGCCAGGACGATGGCCCAGGCGGTGCCGAGGCCGAAGAGGAGGCCACGGTGCAGCATGGAGACGGGATTGACCAGCTCCCAGAGGACGACGCCGGTGGCGGCGGAGCCGGCCAGGGTCATGGCCAGCAGCCAGTAGCGGGTGGCCCGGGCGAGATGGATGCTGCCGGTGAGGCCGAGGCGCTGCCGCAGCCAGGCGGCGGCGTCGGTCACCAGGTTCACCGGGCACACCCAACTGCAATAGACCCGGCCGCCGACCAGGAGGTAGAAGGCGACGACGATGGCGACGCCGATTAGGCCCAGCTTCTCTGGCACATGGCCAGCGGCCAGGGATTGCAGGACGACGTAGGGATCGGTCAGCGGCAGCACGCCGAGGGTGTAGCTGAAGCTGAGATTGCCCTTGACGATCCACACCCCGGCCAGGGGGCCGAGGAGGAAGAGGGTGAGGAGGCCGAGCTGCGACAGGCGGCGCAGCAGCAGCCACTTGTGCGCCCCCAGCCAGCCTTTGGCGGCGACGGCGTCGGCGCCGGTGCGGCGGAGCTTGGCCGGGCTCATTTGCCGCCTCCCAGCCCCGGCGGCGCGCTGGGCATCGGGCCGGCGACGCTGCCGGGCATGCCGGGGGGCGTCGACGGTACCGCCACGCCGCCGCTGGCCGGATCGTAATGGTTGGGCAGGGTGACGCCTTCGGGCAGGCGGTCGGGGAGGTCCACCACGCTCTTTTCGTCGATCAGGGAGTGGCCGGCCTTCTGTTTCTCCTCCCAGCCCAGGCGGTAATGCCTGCCCAGTTCGCCCTTGGCCAGCTTGGCCGGCAGCACGCGGATGGCGGCCTCTTCCAGCACGCAGGATTTCTCGCACTTGCCGCAGCCGGTGCAGTGTTCCGAATGCACCGTCGGCAGGAACATGGTGTGGCGGCCGGTGCGGGTGTTGGGCACCAGTTCGAGGGTGATGGCCTTGTCGATCACCGGGCACACCCGGTAGCAGACGTCGCAGCGCAGGCCGAGGAAGTTGAGGCAGGTCTCGTGGTCGATGAGGACGGCGAGCCCCATCTTCGCCTTGTTGATGTCGGTCAGCCCGTGGTCCAGGGCGCCGGTGGGGCAGGCCTTGACGCAGGGGATGTCGTCGCACATCTCGCAGGGCACCTGGCGGGCCGTGAAATACGGCGTGCCGGTGGCCACCGGCGTTTCCGGCTTGGCCAGGCTCAGGGTGTTGTAGGGGCAATCGCGCACGCAGAGGCCGCAGCGGATGCAGGCGCCGAGGAAATCCCCCTCCGGACCGGCCCCTGGCGGGCGCAGGGCGAGCGCCGGCAGGGCCTTGCTCTGCTTGGCGTAGAGACCGAGGCCCAAGCCCAGCAGGCCGACGCCGCAGGCCATCTTGGCGCTGTCGGCGAGGAACTGCCGGCGGGAAGGGGTGGGGGTGATCGACATTCCGGTCAGCCGCCGGGTGGGGCCTTAGCCCCACCCTTGTCACGGCACTCCCTGATTGCCTTATTCCGCTAATCCATGCCCTAGGCCTTGACCACCTTGCAGGCGCACTTCTTGAAGTCCGTTTCTTTCGAAATCGGGCAGGTGGCGTCCAGGGTCAGCTTGTTGACCAGGCGGCTTTCGTCGAAGAAGGGGATGAACACCAGGCCCACCGGCGGCTTGTTGCGGCCCTTGGTCTCCACCCGCAGCTGGATTTCGCCGCGGCGGGTGCTGACCTTGACCACGTCGTTGCGGGCGAGGCCCCGTTTCTTGGCGTCTTCCGGGTGCATGTAGACCATGGCGTCGGGCACCGCCTTGTAGAGCTCGGGAACGCGCCGGGTCATGGAGCCGGTGTGCCAGTGCTCCAGCACGCGGCCGGTGCACAGCCAGAGGTCGAAGTCGGCGTCCGGCATTTCGGCGGCGGGCTGGTAGGGCAGGGCGTAGACCACCGCCTTGCCGTCCGGGTAGCCGTAGAAGCGGACGTTTTCGCCCTTGGGCACGTAGGGGTCATAGCCTTCGCGGAAGCGCCACAGGGTTTCCTTGCCGTCCACCACCGGCCAGCGCAGGCCCCGGGCCTTGTGATAGACGTCGAAGTCGGCCAGGTCGTGGGCCTTGCCGCGGCCGAAGGCGGCGTATTCCTCGAACAGGCCCTTCTGCAGGTAGAAGCCGAAGGCCTGGGACTCGTCGTTCATGTAGTCCTTGATGGCGTGGGCGTTGACCTTCTTGACCTCGTCCAGGCCCCAGCGGGTGGTGTCCTTGTTGGCGTAGAGCACGTCGTAGAGGGTCTTGCCCTTGTATTCCGGCATCTTGTCGAGGAGTTCGGCGGGCCACACCTCTTCCATCTTGAAGCGCTTGGCGAATTCGACGTACTGCCAGAGGTCGGACTTGCACTCCCCCGGCGCCTTCACCTGCTGGCGCCAGAACTGGCCGCGGCGCTCGGCGTTGCCGTAGGCGCCTTCCTTCTCCATCCACATGGCGGAAGGCAGGATGAGGTCGGCGGACATGGCGGAAACCGTCGGATAGACGTCGGAATGGACCACGAAGGCCTTGGGGTTGCGCCAGCCGGGGTAGATTTCCTCATTGACGTTGGGCCCGGCCTGCATGTTGTTGGTGGTGGTGGACCAGAAGAAGCCCACCTTGCCGTCCTTCAGCGCCCGGGACTGGGCCACGGCGTGGAGCCCGATCCAGTCGGGGAGGGTGCCGGCGGGCAGCTTCCAGAGTTTTTCGGACAACTCCCGGTGCTTGGGATTCATCACCACCATGTCGGCCGGCAGGCGGTGGGCGAAGGTGCCCAC
This sequence comes from Rhodocyclaceae bacterium, assembly GCA_036732025.1. Lineage (GTDB taxonomy): Bacteria > Pseudomonadota > Gammaproteobacteria > Burkholderiales > Rhodocyclaceae > SSSZ01. The sequence goes on along the minus strand of DAINDE010000005.1, from coordinate 57,161 downwards.
CTCGCGGGCGGTGCCGCAGGCGGAAGGCTGGCCGGTCAGCGAGAAGGGCCCATTGCCGGGCTCGGAAATCTTGCCCACCAGGAGGTGGACGTTGTAGATCATGTTGTTCACCCAGGTGCCCCGGGTGTGCTGGTTGAAGCCCATGGTCCAGTACGAGCAGACCTTGGTCTTGGGGTCGGCGTAGGCCTTGGCCAGGGCCTCCAGGTTCTCCTTGGGCACGCCGGAAATCTCGTGGGCCTTGTCCAGGGTGTATTCGGCGACGAAGGCCTTGAACTCGTCGAAGGTCATGGGCGCCGAGTTGTTCGGGTTGCCCTTGGGCTTGCCGTCCTCGCCCGGGTAGCCGTTGTTCATGGCCACCTTTTCCAGGGGGTGGTTGGGCCGCAGGCCGTAGCCGATGTCGGTGACGCCCTTGGCGAACTTGACGTGCTTGTCCACGAAGGCCTGGTTCACCGCCCCGCTCTGGATGATGTGGTTGCAGATGTAGTTGAGGATGGCCAGGTCGGACTGGGGCTTGAAGATCAGTGTGTTGTCGGCCAGTTCGCAGGAGCGGTGGCCGAAGGTGGACAGGACGTGGATCTTGACCTGCTTGGCGGTGAGGCGGCGGTCGGTGATGCGCGACCAAAGGATGGGGTGCATCTCGGCCATGTTGGAGCCCCACAGCACGAAGGCGTCGGCATGCTCCATGTCGTCGTAGCAGCCCATGGGTTCGTCGATGCCGAAGGTGCGCATGAAGCCGGCGACGGCGGAAGCCATGCAGTGGCGGGCGTTGGGGTCGATGTTGTTGGAGCGGAAGCCGGCCTTGAACAGCTTGGCGGCGGCGTAGCCTTCCCACACCGTCCACTGGCCCGAGCCGAACATGGCGACGTTCTTGGGGCCGCCTTCCTTGAGCGCCGCCTTGCACTTCTCTTCCATGATGTCGAAGGCCTGTTTCCAGGAAACCGGCTTGAAGTCGCCGTTCTTGTCGAACTTGCCGTCCTTCATGCGGAGCAGGGGCTGGGTCAGGCGGTCCTTGCCGTACATGATCTTGGAAAGGAAGTAACCCTTGATGCAGTTGAGGCCGCGATTGACCGGCGCGTCGGGGTCGCCCTGGGTGGCCACCACGCGGCCGTCCTTGACCCCCACCAGCACGCCGCAGCCGGTGCCGCAGTAGCGGCAGACGCCCTTGTCCCAGCGCACGCCGTCGTCCTTGCCCTTCTGCTGGGCCAGGGCGGCCGGGGCGCCGAAGCCGGCCACCGTGGCGGCGGCGGCGACGGCATTGCTCTTGATGAAATCACGCCGGGTCAGTTTCAGTTCGATCATCTCAGGCCTCCTCGTCTGGATCAGTTTCATGCTGGTGATACACCATCGATGCCGAGAGGACTCCCGGCAACTGGCGGATCGATTCGAATGTGTGGACGGTGGCGTCGTCGGAAGCGGACTCGACGGTGACGATCATCCTTCCGTCGTCGGCCTGGGCATGCACCTCCACGCCGGGCAGGGCGCCCAGGTGTCGGCGGACCTCGTCGGCATGGGCCGGATGGGCGCCGACGACCAGGCTGGAGATGCTGACTGCGCTGCTGACTTGTCCGTCCATAAAAACCCCATCAATTTTGTGGTCGAGAAAATTTAGTCCTTCGCCGAGTGGAATTTTTTAATACGCATCAATTCGCCGAAATACCCCTACGCCTTTTGGCAATTTGTTGACCAAAGTCAACGGCAGTGGCCAGATAGCCGTGGGGAACCGCGCATAATTAACAGATGATGAAGCTTTCTCGCTTGCTCATACCTTCGCTGGCACTCGCGGCGGGCCTGCTGGTCCTGGGGCCGCGGGAGGGGTGGTTCGCGCCGGCGGGCAAGGTAGCCGAGCAGCGGGGAAACGCGGACGAGCCGCGCGGCCTGCCGCCCCCAGCCAACGGTGGGGACGAGCCTTTGCGCCCCCTGCCGCCGCCGCCGGCCCTGAACAAGGAGAAGGTCGAACTGGGGCGACGCCTCTTTTTCGATCCCCGGCTGTCCCGGGACGATTCCCTGGCCTGCTCCGGCTGCCACGATCTCGCCCATGGCGGCGTCGACGGACGGGTCCGTTCCCTGGGCGTGGGGGGGGCGCAAGGCGAGATCAACGCCCCCTCGGTGCTCTCGGCCGCCTACAACTTCCGCCAGTTCTGGGACGGCCGGGCCGCCAACCTGGAAGAGCAGGCGGCCGGACCGATCACCCATCCCCTGGAAATGGCCTCCACCTGGCCCCAGGTGGTAAAAAAGCTCTCCGCCGACCGGGAGCTGCGGCAAGCCTTCGAGAAGAACTACCCCGAGGGAATCTCGCCGGCATCCATCGCAGCCGCCATCGCCGAGTTCGAGCGCAGCCTGCCCCGCCCCTCTCGCTTCGACCGCTGGCTGGCCGGCGACGAACGCGCCATCAGCAGCGATGAACTGGCCGGCTACCGCATTTTCAAGCGGCACGGTTGCGTCGCCTGCCACCAAGGGGTCAATATTGGCGGCAATCTGTTCCAGCGCTTCGGGGTCATGGCCGACTATTTCGCCGCCCGCGGCAACATCACCCGCGCCGACCAGGGGCGCTTCAACGTCACCGGCAGGGAGGAAGACCGCCATCTGTTCAAGGTGCCCAGCCTGCGCAACGTCGCCCTCACGGCGCCCTACTTCCACGATGGCTCCGCCGCCACCCTGGAGGAGGCGGTGCGCGTGATGGGCCGCTTCCAGCTCGGCATGGACCTGCCCCCCCGCGACGTCCGCCAGATCGTCGCCTTCCTCAACAGCCTGACCAGCGAGGAGCTGCCTTGAAAGCCCGCTGGCAATTCGCCTATTGGCTGGGGGCGGCCGGCCTGGTGGCGGTTATCGCCCTGCTCTATCGCCTGAGCAGCCACCTGGATCACACCAACCTGCTGAGGGTCGAAGTGGCCGTCGAGGAGCTGCAATCCATCGAGGTCGCCACCAATCTCGATGTCCTCAAGCTCAAGCAGCGCAAGAAATCCGACTACGACGAACTGGCCACCGCCGGCGAACGGGTGGACCGCGTCCTCGACCGCCTGCGGCCCGAATTCGACGCCCTCGGGCAGGGCGCCACCCTGCTCCCCCTGCGCCAGGCCTGGGCAAGCAAGGCGGGGGACCTGGAACGCTTCAAGCAGTACAACGCCGTCCTGCGCAACTCCCATCACCATTTCGTCAACCTGGCCCATGAACTGGGCGGGCAAGGCGGCAGCCGGCAAATGGACGATTTCATCCGCCGGCTTCTGGTCTTCCTGGCCAGCGAGAGCCGCGACGACCTGCCGGACTTTTCCGAGTCCCTCGCCGCCCTGGGCCGTGAAGTGGAAAACTGGCCCGCCGGTCAGCGGGAAAAGGGGCGGCTGCTGCTCGGCCATGGCAGTACCGTTCTTAGCCATCACCTGCTGGTCAGCCGGCTTTCCGACCAAATTCTCGATTCCCCCTTCCCCGGCGCCGTCGACAATGCCTATGCGGCCTACCGCTTGGCCTTCGCCCGGGCCGGCGAGGTCGCCGATTCCTACCGGTCGGCCATGGCGGCCATCACCGTGCTGCTGATCGCCATCGTTCTCTTCGTCACCCTGCGCCTGCGCGAGTCGTCGCGGCAACTGGCACGCAGCCACCGGCTCCTCGACAACATCACCGACACCCTGGGCGAAGGCATCGTCGCCTTCGACGCCGACGGCGGGCTGACCTTCGTCAACCGGGCAGGCCAGGCGCTGCTGGGCGGGCCGACCGGCGACCTGGTCGGCAAGCCGATGCGAGAGGTGCTCTTCCGGGGCGCCGAGGACGCCGCCAGCCAGCCCCTCCTGGCAGCGGCAGCGGCAGCCCAGCCCTTCAACGGCGAGGCCTGGCTGCCCACCGCCGGCGGTCCCACGCCGGCGGCCTTCATCGGCTCCCCCCTTGCCTTCGGCGGCGACGGCCGGAGCGGCGGCTATGTGTTCTCCATCCGCGACCTGTCGGAGGTCCGTAACGCCCAGGCCCGTCTGCACTTGGCCAGTCACGTCTTCGATAGCCTGTCCGAGGCGATGGTCATCACCGACGCCGAAGGGCGCATCCAGTCGGTGAATCCGGCCTTCACCGCCATCACCGGCTACAGCGAGGAGGAGGCCCGGGGCCAGCGGCCCGGCGGCCTGCTCGGTTCCGGGCTGCACGACGGGGCTTTCTTCCGGGACATGTGGCAGGCTCTCGCCACCCGGGGCAAGTGGCAGGCGGAATTGACCAACCGCCGCAAGAATGGCGAACTCTATACCGAATGGCTCTCCATCTCCGCCGTGCGCGATGCCTCGGGCGCCACCATCCAGTACATCGGCCTGTTCACCGACATTACCGAGCGCAAGGAGACCGAGGCCCATATCCACCATCTGGCCTACCACGACTCGCTGACCGGCCTGGCCAACCGCGCCCTCTTCAGCGACCGCCTCGATACCTCCCTGCACCAGGCCCACCGGGAGCGGCGCCAATTGGCTGTGCTGATGTTCGACCTGGACCGTTTCAAGCTGGTGAACGACACTCTCGGTCACCATTCCGGCGATCGCCTGCTCCAGGAAGTGGCGGAACGCATCGGCCGCAACATCCGCGAAGGGGATACCCTGGCCCGCCTGGGCGGCGACGAGTTCGCCCTGCTCATGCCCGAAGTCCGCTCGGCAGCCGACGCCGCCAACCTGGCCTGCAAGCTGCTGGAAGTGCTGGCTCAGCCCGTGCAGCTGGAAGGCCGGGAGGTCTATTCCACCACCAGCATCGGCATCTCTCTTTACCCCGCCCACGGCACCAGCGGCGGCCAACTGCTCAAGAACGCCGACGTGGCCCTCTATGCCGCCAAGAACTGCGGCCGCAATACCTTCCGCTTCTTCGACCCGGAGGAGATGGGGGCCAGCGACCGCCTGGAGCTGGAGATGGCTCTGCGCCACGCCCTTGCCCGCCAGCAACTGTCCCTGCACTACCAGTTGCAGTTCGATACCCGGAAGGGAACGGTGAGCGGGGCGGAGGCCCTGATCCGCTGGCAGCATCCCGACCTGGGCCTGGTGTCCCCCGAACGCTTCATTCCCCTCGCCGAGGAAAGCGGGATCATCGTCGAAATCGGCCTGTGGTGCCTGGAAACGGCCTGCCGGCAATGGGTGGCCTGGCAGGCGGAAGGACTGGCGGTTCCCCGCATCGCCATCAACGTTTCGGCTCACCAGTTGCGGTACACGGATTTTGCCGGCCAGCTCCTGGAAATCATCCATCGCACCGGCATCCAACCCCGACACCTGGAACTGGAACTCACCGAATCGACCCTGACCCACGACACCGAATCCGTCTTCACCCTCTTCTCCGAACTGCGCCGCCAGGGCATCCGCATCGCCATCGACGACTTCGGCACCGGTTACTCTTCCCTCAATTACCTCGCCGAGTACCCGGTGGACGTCATCAAGGTGGACCGCAGCTTCGTCAGCCGCATCGACAACGACGAAGAGGCGCCCTATGTGGTCCGTGCCGTGGTGCAACTGGCCCACGGCCTGCGCATGGAAACGGTGGCCGAGGGGGTGGAGACCGAGGAACAGCGGCGGCTTCTCGACGAGATGGGCTGTGACCACCTGCAGGGCTTCCTTCTCGCCGCCCCCTGTCCCCCCGAGGAAATTCCGGCCCTGGTGCGGGAATTCACCCCGGCAGGGAAAGCCTGCCTCTCGCAGTGAGGGTGGTGGCCGCTGCCACGTCGGCCACCGGCACGCCCCGCAGTTCTGCCAGCACCGCGGCGATGCGCGGCAGTTCCCCGGGGGCGTTGCGGCCCCGGTCGAGCCAGGCGGGCGGGATGTCGGGGGCGTCGGTTTCGAGGACGATGTGTTCGAGGGGTAGTTCCGCCGCCAGGCTGCGGATACGGGTGGAACCGCTGTAGGTCATGGCCCCGCCGAAACCGAGGACGAAGCCGAGCTTGATGAACTCCTCCGCCTGCTGCCGGCTGCCGTTGAAGGCGTGGGCGATGCCCCCCGGCACGCGGATGCGGCGCAGGTGCTTGAGGATGGAATCGATGGCCCGGCGCACGTGCAGGATCACCGGCAGGCCGAATTCCCGGGCGATCTTCAACTGCTCGACGAAGAACCATTCCTGGCGGGCCGGATCGGCATCGGCCACGTAGCCGTCGAGGCCGATCTCCCCCACCGCCACCGGCTGCTCGGCTGCCAACCAGGCGCGTAGCAGCGCCAGGTCCTCCGGCCGGGCCCCGTCAACGTAGAGGGGGTGGATGCCGTAGGCCGGCAGGCAGCCGGCGTAGCGGGCACAGCAGTCCCTGACCGCGGGAAAAGCCGCCGCAGCTACCCCCGGCACCACCATGACCCCCACCCCCGCCGCCCGGGCGGCGGCATGGACGGCCGGCCGATCGGCATCGAACTCGGCGGCATCGAGGTGGCAGTGGGTGTCGACGAGGGTGTGCCGGGGCAGGGGGTCGGGGGTGCTCATCCACCGCCCCTCAGAGGAAGGGGAAGTCCGGCTCCGGCACCCGGCCGCTGACGAGGTCCGCCAGGGCGGCGCCGGAGCCGCAGGCCATGGTCCAGCCCAGGGTGCCGTGGCCGGTGTTGAGCCACAGGTTGGGCAGGGAGCTGCGGCCGACCAGGGGGACGTTGGACGGCGTGGCCGGGCGCAGGCCGGACCAGAACTCCGGTTCGCCCACCGGCCGCAGCTCCGGGAAGAGCTCCCGGGTCCGCCGCAGCAGGGCGGCGCAGCGCACGGCGTTGAGGCCGGTGTCGTAGCCGGTGAACTCCGCCGTGCCGGCGACGCGCAGGCGGTTGCCGAGGCGGGAGAAGACCAGCTTGTGGCCGTCGTCGGTGAGGCTGACGGTGGGTGCCACGCTGTCCTCCCCCAGGGTGAGGGTGACCGAGTAGCCCTTGGCGGGGTAGACCGGCAGGTGCAGCCCGAGGGGTTTGGCGAGCAGCGGCGAATAGCTGCCCAGGGCCAGCACGTAGGCGTCGGCGGTGAGCAGTTCGCCGGCCTGGCCGTTCCGGGCCACGACGCCGGCCACCTTGCCGCCGGCGACGGCGATTCGCTCCACCGTGGCGCCGTAGTGGAAGGCCACCCCCGCCTCGGCGCAGCGCTCGGCCAGGCCGCGGGTGAATTTGTGGGCGTCGCCGGATTCGTCGGAAGCCGTGTAGTCGCCCCCCGCGAGGAGGGGGCGGGCGGCGGCCAGGGCCGGCTCGATGGCGACGCAGCGGTCGGCGCCCACCGGCTCCCGGTCGAGGCCGAAGGACTGCATCAGGCGGGCCGCCTCATGGGCCGTCGCCAGCTCCTCGCCGTCGGTATAGAGATGGAGGATGCCCTGCTGGAGGGCATCGTAGTCGATAGCCAGCTCCCGCCGCAGGGCCTGCAGGCGGCTGCGGCTGTAGAGGGCCAGGGCGACGATGCTGCGCACGTTGGCCCGGGTGCGGCCGGGAAGGCATTCCTGCAGGAAGGACAGTCCCCAGCGGAAGAGGGCAGGGTCGAGGCGCCAGCGGAAGAGCAGCGGGGCGTCCTCCCGCCCCAGCCAGCGCACCACCTTGGGCAGGACATGGGGATTGGCCCAGGGTTCGGCATGGGAAACCGAAATCTGGCCGCCGTTGGCGAAGCTGGTCTCCAGCCCGGCGCCCGGCTGGCGATCGACCACGGTGACCTCGTGTCCGGCGCGGGCGAGGTACCAGGCACTGGCGGTGCCGACGACGCCGGCACCGAGTACCAATACCTTCATTCAGTCCTCCCGCCGGGGTGCCCCGGGGCTCACTCGCCGGTCCCCCGATCCCGGGTGATGCGGCTGACCTCGGGAATGTGGCGCATGCCCCGCATCACCTGGGCGAGGTGCACCCGGTTGGCCACCTGGATGGTGAAATTGAGGGTGGTGAACAGGTGCTCCGGGCTGGCCTCCATGGCCACGTGCTCGATGTTCGAACCGGCCTCGGAAATGGCGGCCGCCACTTGGGCCAGCACGCCCCGGGTGTTCTTCACCTCGACCTTGATGCGCACGTCGAAGAGGCTGCCCTCTTCCGGTTCCCATTCCACGTCGATCCACTTGTGGGGCTCGTTGGAGCGGGACTTGCGGATGGTCGGGCAGTCGTGGGTATGCACCACCAGGCCGTGGCCCTTCTTGATGGAGCCGATGATGGGGTCGCCGGGGATGGGCTGGCAGCACTTGGCCAGCTGGATGGCCATGCCCTCGGTGCCGTGGATGGCCAGGGCGCCGGTGCTGTGCATGGCGGCGGCGCTTTCGTCACGGGCCAGCAGCCGGCGGGCGACCACGGCGGGCAGGCGCTTGCCGAGGCCGATGTCGGTGTAGACCTCCTGGCGGCTGCGGCTGTTGTTGGCCTTGAGGAGCTGGTCCCAGGCCGCCTCGGGGACGGTGGCGGGCACCACGCCGAGGGCCAGCAGTTCCTGGTTGAGGAGGCGTTCGCCCAGCCCCGCCGACTCCTCGTTCTGCATGGTGCGCAGGAAATGGCGGATCTTGCTGCGGGCTCGGCCGGTCTTGATGTAGGTGAGCCAGGCCGGGTTGGGGCTGGCGTGGGGGGAGGTGATGATCTCCACCAGGTCGCCGTTCCGCAGTTCCGTGCGCAACGGGGCGAGATCGTGGTTGACCCGGGCCGCCGTGCAGTGGTGGCCGATGTCGGTATGTACCGCGTAGGCGAAATCCACCACCGTCGCCCCCCGCGGCAGGGCGAGGATCTTGCCCTTGGGGGTGAAGACGTACACCTCGTCGGGGAAGAGGTCGATCTTGACGTTCTCGAAGAACTCCGAGGAATCGCCGCTCTGCATTTCGAGCAGGGACTGCAGCCACTTGTGGGTCTTCACCTGCAGGTCGGCGCCGCTCTGTTCGGTGTCCTTGTACAGCCAGTGGGCGGCGATGCCCTCCTGGGCCACGTGGTGCATCTCCTCGGTGCGGATCTGCACCTCCACCGGCGTGCCGTAGGGGCCGATGAGGGTGGTGTGCAGGGACTGGTAGCCGTTGGCCTTGGGAATGGCGATGTAGTCCTTGAACTTGCCCGGCACCGGCTTGTAGAGGGCGTGCAGGGCGCCCAGGGCAAGGTAGCAGGCGGGCACGTTGGGCACCACCACCCGGAAGCCGTAGATGTCCAGCACCTGGGAGAAGGACAGCTGCTTCTCCTTCATCTTGCGGTAGATGGAGTAGAGGCTCTTCTCGCGGCCGAAGACGTCGGCAGCGAGGCCGGCGGCGGCAAGCTTGCCGCGGATGGCGTCGAGGATCTTGGTGAGCAGCTCCCGCCGGTTGCCCCGGGCGGCCTTGACCGCCTTGGCCAGGACATGGGCGCGGTGCGGGTGGATGAGGGCGAAGGAGGTGTCCTGCAGCTCCCGGTAAAGCTTGTTGAGGCCGAGACGGAGCGCGATGGGGGCGTAGATTTCCAGGGTCTCGGCAGCGATGCGGCGGCGCTTGTCGGGGCGGATGGCCGACATCGTGGCCAGATTGTGCTGGCGGTCGGCGAGCTTGATGAGCACCACGCGCAGATCCCGCGCCATGGCCATCAGCATCTTGCGGAAATTCTCCGCCTGGGCTTCCTGGTAGGAGGCGAACTCGATCTTGTCGAGCTTGGAGAGGCCATCCACCAGGTCGGCCACCTCGCGGCCGAACTTCTCCGTCAGCTCCCGCTTGCTGGCCCCGGTGTCCTCCAGGGTGTCGTGGAGGAGGGCGGCCATGACCGCCTCGGCGTCCATGCGCCACTCCACCACGGCGCCGGCCACGGCCAGGGGATGGGTGATGTAGGGTTCGCCGGAAAGGCGTTTCTGGTGGGCGTGCGCCTTCGCCGCGAAGGCGTAGGCCTCGCGGATGCGATCGACTTCGTCCGGAGAAAGGTAATCGAGGCTGTCGATGAAGACCCGGTAGGCCGGGTCTTCAGTGGGCGGCGGTGGCGCAGGCGTATGGGGGGAACGCATCAGGCTTCACCGCCCTCCCCTCAAGCCTGGCCGCGGTTGAGGACTTCCAGCCCGACCTTGCCGAGGGCCATTTCGCGCAGGGCGATGACGGTGGGCTTGTCCTTCTCGGCATCCACGAGGGGGGTGGCGCCGTTGGCGAGCTGGCGGGCGCGATAGGTGGCCGCCAGGGTCATCTGGAAGCGGTTGGGAATTCGTTTCAGGCAGTCATCGACGGTGACGCGGGCCATGCTAAGTCCTCGAATGCAGCAAATCAGGTCAATCGGTCGAACAGGGAGGAATGGCGTGCGCGCTGGACGGCGAGCCGCAGGCGCGAGGCGCGCACCACGGAGCACAAGTCTTCCAGGGCCTGTTCCAGCTTGTCGTTAATAATAACATAGTCGAATTCGCCCACATGGCGCATCTCGGCGCGGGCGGCGGCCAGCCGCCGGGCGATGACCTCGGCGCTGTCGGTGCCGCGGCCGGTGAGGCGGCGGGCCAGCTCGTCCTCGGACGGGGGCAGGACGAAGATGCCGATGGCCTCGGGGAAGATGCCCCGCACCTGGCGGGCTCCCTGCCAGTCGATCTCCAGCAGCACGTCCTGGCCTTCCGCCATGCGCGCCTCGATCCAGGTCCGGGAGGTGCCGTAGTAGTTGCCGTGGACCTCGGCCCATTCGACGAAATCGCCGCGGTCGATCATGGCCTGGAAGGCGGGCACGTCGACGAAATGGTAGGCGCGGCCGTTTTCCTCGCCGGGGCGCGGCGCCCGGGTGGTGTAGGAAACGGACAGGCGGATGTCGCCCTGCCGCTCGAGCAGGAGCCGCACCAGGGTGGTCTTGCCCGCCCCGGAAGGAGCGGCGACGACGTAGAGATTGCCGGACATGCTGCCTTACTCCAGGTTCTGGACCTGCTCGCGCATCTGCTCGATGAGCAGCTTCAATTCCACGGAGGCCTGGGATACCTCGGTGATCGCCGATTTGGAACCGAGGGTGTTGGCCTCCCGGTTGAGTTCCTGCATCAGGAAATCGAGGCGCTTGCCGCAGGCGCCGCCCTGCTTGAGGATGCGCTCCACTTCGTCGAGATGGGTGGACAGGCGGGAAAGTTCCTCGGCTACGTCGATGCGGGTGGCGAAGACCGCCACTTCCTGCAGGATGCGGTCGTCGCTGGCTGCCCCCAGGGCTTCCAGCAGGCGCTGCTTCAACTTGTCGGTAAACAGGGCCTGGGCTTCGGGGATGCGGGGGCCGACGGCGGCGACGATGTCGCGCATGCGGGCGACCCGCTCGCGCAGCATGGCCGCCAGCTTGTCGCCTTCGCGGCCGCGGGTGGCGGCGAAGTCGGCCAGGGCTTCCCGGGCCAGGTCGAGAACCACCGGGCCGAGGGCGGCGAAATCGACGCCCTGGTCGCCGAAGATGCCCGGCCAGCGCAGGATGTCGGCCACGGCCAGGGGCTTGGCGCCGGGCATGCGGGCCAGCACGCCGGCCTCCAGGGCCTGCAGGGTGGCCAGCAGGTCGCCGTTGATCTGCATCTGTTCGCCCTTGGCGACCGCCGCGTTGAAGGCCAGGCGGCACTCGATCTTGCCCCGGGAGACCTTGCTCGAGATCAGTTCGCGCAGGGGGATTTCCAGGTAGCGCAGTTCCTCGGCCACCCGGAAATGGAAGTCCAGGTAGCGGGAATTGACGCTTTTCAATTCGAGCTGCAGGCTGCCGCCCTCGATGTCGCGGGTTTTCACCGCGTAGCCGGTCATGCTGTAGATCATGGTCGATATCGGCGGCCCCGCCTTTACAGGCGCCCGCCAAGCCTTGAAAATGGATCAATTTTGCATGATACCCGTCACCTAGATGGCCCAACAAGCCAACCACGCCCTGCCTGACGGCTTCCAGCTCGAGGAATACACCGTCGAACGCCAGCTTTCGCTGGGCGGGTTTTCCATCGTCTATCTGGCGACGGATGCCGAGGGCCGGCAGGTGGCGATCAAGGAGTACCTGCCCAACAGCCTTGCCCTGCGCGGCGAAGGCGAGATCAAGCCACAGATTTCGACCGACCACCTGGGGGCCTTCCGCTACGGCATGAAGTGCTTCTTCGAGGAAGGACGGGCCCTGGCCCGGCTTTCCCACCCCAACGTCATCCGCGTGCTCAATTTCTTCCGCGCCAATGACACCGTCTACATGGTGATGGAGTACGAGCGTGGCCGCACCCTGCAGGAGTTCATCCAGAAGCACCAGGGCCACATTTCCGAGCGCTTCATGCGCGGCGTCTTCACCCGGCTCCTCAACGGCCTGCGGGAGGTCCATTCCCACAAGCTGCTGCACCTGGACCTCAAGCCTTCCAACGTCTATCTGCGCACCGACAATACGCCGGTGCTCATCGATTTCGGCGCCGCCCGGCAGACCCTGCTGGCCGACCAGCCCATGCTCAAGCCCATGTACACTCCGGGCTTCGCTTCCCCCGAGCACTACGGCTCGCGCAAGGACCTGGGCCCCTGGAGCGACATCTACAGCATCGGCGCCTCCATGTACGCCTGCCTTTCGGGCGCCGCCCCCCAGGCAGCGGACGAACGGCTGAAGAAGGATCTGCTGACGCCAGCCATGGTACGCTGGGACGGCCAGTATTCGGACCGCCTCCTGGAGATCATCGACTGGTGTCTCAACGTCAATCACCTTTACCGCCCGCAGAGCGTCTTCGCCCTGCAGAAGGCCCTGGTCGAGGCCATCGAGCCGCCGACCGAAAAACAACCGTCCAACTGGCTTGACCGCATGGTAGGCAAATTAAGGAAGACAGCGAAATGAGATTCACCATCTACCAGGAGAGCCGGCAGGGGGGGCGCTCCAACAACGAAGACCGCATCGCCTACTGCTACTCCCGGGACGCCCTCCTGATGGTGGTGGCCGACGGCATGGGCGGCCACTACTACGGCGAAGTGGCGGCCCAGATCGCCGTGCAGACCCTCACCGACGCCTTCCAGCGGGAGGCCCTGCCGACCCTGGACGATCCCTTCCGCTTCCTGCAGAAGGGCATGATCAACGCCCACCACGCCATCCTCGACTATTCCACCCGCCACCGCCTCAACGATTCCCCGCGCACCACCTGCGTCGCCTGCCTGATCCAGGACGGCGTGGCCTATTGGGCCCACGCCGGCGATTCCCGGCTCTTCCTCATGCGCAACGGCCGGGTGGTGGCTCAGACCCGGGACCATTCCCGGGTGCGGCTGCTCATCGAGGAGGGGGTCATTTCCGAAGCCCAGGCGGCGGTGCACCCGGAACGCAACAAGATCTATAGTTGCCTGGGCGGCCACCAGGCTCCGGAGATCGAATTCTCCCGCAAGACCCCCCTGGAGCATGGCGACATCCTGGTGCTGTGTTCCGACGGCCTGTGGGGCGAGGTCTCCGGGGAAACCATGGCGGTGACCCTCAAGGGCGCCAACATCCTGCAGGCCATTCCCATGCTCCTGGGCCAGGCGGAAACCCGGGGCGGCGCCCACGGCGACAACCTGTCGGTGGTGGCCGTGCGCTGGGAGGATACCTACGTGGAACCCACTGCCAGTTCCGTTTCCACCCAGACCATGGGCAAGGACGAGGTCACCACCAAGCTCGAGGAATTCGGCCGCAACCCGGCCTACAAGAGCGACCTTTCCGACGACGAGATCGAGCGGGCCATCGAGGAAATCCGCTCCGCCATCGACAAGTACAACCCCAAGAAGTAAGGATTCACTATGCGTCCCAGCCAACGCCAGCCGGATGAGCTGCGCCCCGTCCGTATCACCCGCAACTTCACCCGCCACGCCGAGGGTTCGGTCCTGGTCGAGATGGGCGACACCAAGGTGCTGTGCACCGCCAGCGTCGAGGAGGCCCTGCCCCCCTTCCTGCGCGGCAAGGGCCAGGGCTGGGTCACCGCCGAGTACGGCATGCTGCCCCGCTCCACCCACACCCGCAGCGCCCGGGAGGCGGCCAAGGGCAAGCAGACCGGCCGCACCCAGGAAATCCAGCGCCTCATCGGCAGGAGCCTCCGGGCCGTCACCGACCTGAAGGCCCTGGGCGAACGCCAGGTCACGCTGGATTGCGACGTCCTCCAGGCCGACGGCGGCACCCGCTGCGCCTCCATCACCGGCGCCTGGGTGGCCCTCTACGATGCCTGCGAGAAGCTGGTGCAGGCCGGCAAGATCCCCGAGAACCCGGTCAGGGAACACGTCGCCGCCGTTTCCGTCGGCATCTTCCAGGGCACGCCGGTCCTCGACCTCGACTACCCCGAAGATTCCGACTGCGATACCGACATGAACGTCATCATGACCGGCTCCGGCGGCCTCGTCGAAGTGCAGGGCACCGCCGAGGGGGAGCCTTTCAGCCGGGCCCAGATGAACGTCCTCCTCGACCTGGCGGAGGCCGGCATCCGCCGCCTCATCGCCGCCCAGGAAACGGCGCTGGCGTCATGAACAAGCTCGTTCTTGCCTCCAACAACGCCAAGAAGCTCAAGGAACTGCAGGCCCTGCTGACGCCCCTGGGCATCGACCTGGTCACCCAGGGCGACCTGGGGGTGCCGGAGGCCGAAGAGCCCCACTGCACCTTCGTCGAGAATGCCCTCGCCAAGGCCCGCCACGCCGCGGCGGCCACCGGCCTGCCGGCCCTGGCGGACGATTCCGGCCTCTGCGTCGAAGTCCTGGGCGGGGCGCCGGGGGTGCAGTCCGCCCGCTACGCCGGCGAGCCCAAGTCCGACGCCCGCAACAACGAAAAGCTCCTCGCCGCCCTGGCCGGCCACAGCAACCGCGCCGCCCATTTCGTTTCGGTCCTGGTGCTGGTGCGCGCGGCCGACGATCCCCAGCCGATCATCGCCGAAGGCGAGTGGCACGGCAGCATCCTCGAACAGCCCCGGGGCAACGAAGGCTTCGGCTACGACCCCCTCTTCTGGCTGGAGGATTTCCAGCAGACCGCCGCCGAAATGCCGGCGGCAACGAAGAACCGCCTCTCCCACCGCGGCCGCGCCATGGCCCGGCTGGTGGCCCGCCTGCGGGGCGAGTGAGGCCGCCAAGCCCCGCCTTCCCGTGTCGCAGCGCATCATTCCCATCGCCCCGGTCGCCCCCGCGGCGGACCACGGCGCCCCCCTCGAATTCAAGGGGCCACCGCCGCTCGCCCTCTACATCCACGTGCCCTGGTGCGTGCAGAAGTGCCCCTATTGCGACTTCAATTCCCACGAGGCACGGGGCGACATTCCCGAGGCGGCCTACATCGACGCCCTGCTCGCCGACGCCGAAGCCGCCCTGCCCCTGGTCTGGGGGCGCCCGGTGGAAACCGTGTTCTTCGGCGGCGGCACCCCCAGCCTGCTGGCGCCTGAGGCCGTGGACCGCCTGCTGGCCCGCCTGCGGGCCCTGCTGCCCTTCTCGCCGGTGGCCGAGATCACCCTCGAAGCCAACCCGGGCACCATGGAAGCCGGCCGTTTCGCCGCCTTCCGCGGCGCCGGCATCAACCGGCTGTCCCTCGGCATCCAGAGCTTCTACGACGACCGCCTGCGCGCCCTCGGGCGCATCCACGGCGGCGCCGAAGCCCGGGCGGCGGCGGCACTGGCGGCCCGCCACTTCGACACCTTCAACCTGGACCTCATGTACGGCCTGCCCGGCCAGGGGCTGCCGCAAGCCCTGGCCGACCTGGAAACGGCCCTCGCCTTCGCCCCGCCGCACCTGTCCTGCTACCAGCTCACCCTGGAGCCCAACACCCGTTTCGCCGCCGAGCCCCCCGCCAACCTGCCCGACGCCGACGCCGGCGCCGACATGCAGGAAGCCATCGAGGCGCGCCTGGCACAAGCCGGCTACGCCAACTACGAGACCTCGGCCTTCGCCCGCCCCCACCACCGCTGCCGCCACAATCTCAACTACTGGCACTTCGGCGACTACCTGGGCATCGGCGCCGGCGCCCACAGCAAACTCACCCTCCACGACCGGGTCCTGCGCCAGATGCGCTGGAAGCACCCGGCCACTTACCTGGAGAACGTCTCCGCCGGCCGCCCCCTCCACGATGAGCACGAAGTTCCCCGGGAAGCCCTGCCCTTCGAATTCCTGATGAACGCCCTGCGCCTCGGCGATGGTTTCACCCCCGCCCTCTTCGAGGCCCGCACGGCCCTGCCCCTGGCCACCATCCTGCCGCGCCTGCAGGAAGCCGCCGCCGAGGGGCTGCTCGCCATCGGCCCGGAACGCATCGCCCCCACTCCGCGTGGGCGACGGTTCCTCAACGTCCTGCTGGAACGCTTCCTTCCCGCCTGAGGCGGGTTTCCTCCACCAGCCACGCCAGGAAGGCCAGGCAGCCGGCGAGCATGGCGGCGATGCCACCATTCAGCAGGGTGCCCACCTGGAAGCTGCCCAGCCAATACACCCCGGCCAGCCGCGCTCCCAGGGAGAGGCCGCAGAGGACGAGGCCGGCGGCGCCGGCCAGGCGGCCGGCCCAGAGAAGCATGTCGTGCATGATTCCTCCTTATGACGAATTGGCGCCGCGCTCCAGGGCCAGGGGTTCAAAGCGCAGCCAGACGGTGAAGTGCGACCCCCGGCCCGGCTCGCTGTCGACGGTGATCCGCCCGCCGTAGCGCTCCACCAGGGAAAGACTGACCCACAGCCCGAGGCCGGTGCCGCCCGGTTTGCCGACGGTGTGGAAGGGCTGGAAGAGCCGCTCCCGTTCCCCCGGGACGATGCCCGGCCCGGTGTCGCCGACGCCGAGCTTGAGGCCCACCGGCATGTCGGCCTCGTCCCAGTCCTCGGCGGAGAGGGTGAGGGTGCCGCCCTCGGGCATGGCCTGGATGGCGTTGACCATGAGGTTGATGAGCACCTGCTGCAGTTCGTTGCGGTTGCAGAGGACGCTGCGCACCGAGTCCAGGTGCTGCTCCACGGCCACGGTGCCGCGCCTGAGAAGATGGCCCACCAGCACCAGGCAGTCCTGGATCAACTGGTGGGGCGCCACCGGCTCCAGGTAGCCGACGTAGTCCTGGGGCCGGGCGAACTGCAGCAGCTTGGCGACGATGAGGCGGATGCGATGGACCTGCTCCTGGATCAGCCGCACCTCCGGCTCCACCGGTTCCCCGGCGGGACCCAGGATGTCGCGCAGGACGTCCAGGTTGCCCTGGATCACCGCCACCGGGTTGTTGATCTCGTGGGCGACGCCGGCGGTGAGCTGGCCGATGGCGGCGAGCTTCTCCTGCATCACCAGTTGCGACTGGGCGGCCTTGAGGTCGGCCACGGCCTGCTCCAGTTCGGCGGTGCGGCGGGCCACCTCGGCGTCGAGGGATTCGCCCCAGGCCTTGAGCGACGCCGCCTGGGCCTGCAGGCGATCGAGCAGGCGGTCGAAGTGGGCGGCCAGCTCCCCCAGCTCGTCCTCGCTGGCCACCTGGCCGACCCGGGCCGCCGCCTCGCCCTGCTCGATGGCGTGCATGGTCCCGTGCATGCGCTCGATGGGGCGGAAGATACGGCTCGCCCAGAGCACGGCGAACACCCCGGCGCCGCCCATGGCCAGGGCGAAGAGCCCGACGATGACGAGGATGGCGGTACGCTTGGCGCGTTCGAAGGGGCCGTCGAGGAAGCCGACGTAGAGCATGCCCACCCGCTGCCCGTGGCTGTCCACCAGGGGGCGGTAGGCGGAAACATACCAGTCCTGCACCACGAAGGCCCGGTCGAGCCAGGTGCGCCCCTGATCCAGCACCGCCTCCCTCACCGCCGCCGAAACCCGGGTGCCGATGGCGCGGCCGCCCTCGAAGAGGCGCACGTTGGTGGCCACCCGCACGTCGCCGAGGAACAGGGTGGCGGTGCCCAGGCTGCCCAGGGGCAGGGCGCCCTCGGGATAGACGATTTCGTTGAGGCGGTCGATGAAATCCAGGTTCTTGTTGAGCAGCACGCCGCCCAGCAGCACGCCGGCCAGCCGGCCCCGTCCGTCCGTCACCGGCGCGGCGCCGTGCAGCACCAGGCCGCGGTCCTCGCTGGTACGGCTGTCCGGCGCGGCGTTGCGGGTGGCGACGATGGCCGTGCGCGCCTGCTCGGCCAGGCGCGGGTCGACTGCACGCAACACGGGAACCGGCAGCACGTCCGTCTCGGTGCCGGCCCGCTGGCCCAGAGCGGCCCGCACGATGGGCCACTCGGCCAGCGACAGCCGCCGGCCGTCGGCCGCCCGCAGGATGCCACGGGCGTCGAGGAGCAGCAGGTAATCGAGGCGCTGGCTGCGCCTGGCCTCGGCCAGCAGGGCCGCCACCGCCTCCTCCCCCTCGCCGCCGCGCAGGGCGAGGGCCCGCGCCAGGCGCTCGGAAGCGGCAAGGGCGTCCACGGCACGACCGACCCCTTCCCCCACCCGCTCGAAATAGCCGTGGGCCACCGCCAGGTCGGCGCGGACCTTGGTCACCAGCAGGCGGTCGAAGTAGTCGCCGCCCCACACCGCCAGGATGCCCAGCAGCACGGGCAGAACGGCTCCCAGGGGGAGGAGGGCGAGGAGCAGCAGGCGGACCCGGATGGAACGGCGCCGTCCGCCGTCGCCGGCGGCTTCCGTCAGCGGCCCCAGGCCTGACATTTGCGATCCAGGGTCTTGCGCGACACCCCCAGGCGGCGGGCGGCCTCCGCCTTGTTGCCGTCGCAGGCTGCCAGCACCGCCAGGATGTGCCGCTTTTCCACGGCTTCCAGACTCTCCTCGCTGGCGGCGTGGCCGGGATCGTCGGCGGGCTCCCGACCCAGGTCGAACCAGCCCAGGATGAGGGAGCGTTCAACCAGGTTCTTCAGTTCCCGCACGTTGCCCGGCCAATCGTAGGCCACCAGGCGGGCGAGGGTACGGCGGTCCGGCTCGATGGGCGGCACCCCCAGGGGCGGCGCCAGGGTGGCGACGAAGTGGGCGACCAGGGCCGGGATGTCCTCGGGCCGGTCACGCAGGGGCGGCAGGGTGATTTCCACCACCTGCAGGCGGTAATAGAGATCCTGGCGGAAGCGATGGGCCGCCACCTCTTCCTTGAGGTTGCGGTTGCTGGCGGCGATCACCCGCACGTCCACCGGGATTTCCTGCTCCGACCCCACCGGCCGGATGCGCCGCTCCTCCAGCACCCGCAACAGCTTGGCCTGGGCGGGCAGGGGCAGCTCGGCGATCTCGTCGAGGAAGAGGGTGCCGCCCCGGGCGTAGTAGAACAGCCCCTCCCGGCTCTGCTGGGCGCCGGTGTAGGCTCCCTTGACGTGGCCGAACAGCTCCGACTCGATCAATTCGGAGGCGACGGCGGCGCAGTTGAGGGGCACGAAGGTGCCGCCTGCCCGGGGGCTCATGGCGTGCAGGGCACGGGCCACCACCTCCTTGCCGGTGCCAGATTCGCCAGTGAGGAGGACGGTGGCCGGGGTGGGGGCGATGCGCTTCAGGCGGTCGCAGACGGCGTGCATCACCTCGGAATGGCCGATGATGCCCTCGATGTCCGCCGCGCGCCCGCTCACCTCCCGGCGCAGGACGAAGTTTTCCCGCAGCAGGCGGGAACGCTCGAAACAGCGCTGCACGGCGTTGAGCATCTGGGCCAGGGAAAAGGGCTTGAGGAGGAAATCCGCCGCCCCGGCCCGCAGGGCGTCGATGGCGGTATCCAGGTCGGCGTAGGCGGTCATGAGCACCACGTCGCCGGCGTAGCCCTCATCCCGCAGGTCGTGCAGCCAGTCGATCCCGGAACGGCCGGGCAGGGCGATGTCGAGGATGATCAGGTCGTAGAGGCGCTTGCGCAACAACGGCGCCGCCTGCTCCACGCTGCCGGCCGTATCGACGGCGTCGCAGCGCTGGCTGAGGGCCCGCTGCAGGAAACTGACCATCCCCGGCTCGTCGTCGACGACCAGGATGGAATAGTGCTTCCAAGGGGTTTCTCCGGCCAGAACTTCCGCCGCGTCCATGCGCTCCTCCTAGTTGTCTGGATGATTGCAAGGATACCCCTGACGGCGGGCAACCGGGCGCGGCACCAGCCGCGGATCAGCGTGGGGAACGGGGAGGTTTGCGCGCCGGCGATGCGGCCAGCCAGTCGGCGACGGAGTGGCTGCCCAGATTGAGGGCGCGGCGGGATAGTATGGTTCTCCGCTCCGACACTCCCGGCGGCGGTCCACCAGGATGCAGCCGCCGCTCCTGGCCGCTGCGGCGTTCGACGAATGTTGATGAGTTCATGGGCGATTCAGTCACGGGCGCGTTCGAAAACTGCTGCTGCGGCATCGAAGTGCGTGCCGTCGACGCCCTCCCGAATGGCGCCAGGGCGGACGACGCTCCCGAAATACTTCTCCCAGTCGCCGTCGGATATTTCACTCAGCCCCACCTCGGGCTGGCGCCGCTCCACGCTGCGCCGCCGCTCCGACCATCCGGCAGGCGGCCCCACGTCCCGGTGCCGCCTCTCGCCGCCCAGCCTTCGCTCCAGTCGAATCGTCATGGCATGCCCCCGCTCCAGGAAATCCCCCTCATTCTAATTGGGGGGAATATGCCTTGCAAATAAGCAATGCGGTAAGCCGGAGCTAGGCGACGTCACCGTCGATATAGAGCCAGTAGCCGCCTTCCCTGACAAAACGGCTGGTTTCCCGCAGGCGCTGGCCGCGTCCGGCCACCCGGTAGCGGGCGACGAATTCCACGGTAGCGTGCTCCGCGTCCTGGATTTCATGCCGCCGCACTTCCAGCCCCAGCCACTTGGTCGCTCCATCGGTGGCAAGGTCCAGGCTGGCCGGCCGGGTGTCCGGGTGCCAGGTGGCCAGCAGGTAGTCGGTCAGGCCGAGGACGTAGGCGCTGTAGCGGGAGCGCATCAAGGCCTCGGCGGTGGCGGCGGGGGTGCCGCTGTGGCAGGGGCCGCAGCAGGCGGCGTAGGGCCGGCCGCTGCCGCAGGGGCAGGGGTCGCCCTTGATTTTCACTTCTCTTCCTTGACCTCGCCGCCCAGGGCCTCGACCAGTTGCGGCAGGAAGCGGGCGAGTTCGCCGGTCATCAGGGCGAAATCGGCGTCGAACTGCTCGTCGGCGTTTTCCACGCTCTGCTCGGCTTCTTCCTTGAGCAGGTCAAGGAAGGCGAGGCGCTTGATTTCCAGCTTCTCGGTGAGGACGAAGGAGATGCGGTCGTTCCAGGTCAGCGCCAGGCGGGTGGGCAGCTTGCCGCCGGCCAGGTGGGACTTCACCTCGTCGCCCTCCAGGGGGTGGCGCACGTAGCGCACCGCCGCCTTCTCCTCGCCCACCGCCTTCAGTTCGCAGTCCCGGTCGATGGTGAAGCCGGCGGGAGCGTCACCGCCCGCCAGCCAGTCGGCCATGGCCGAGGTGGGCGAGAGCTGGGTGTGGAGGAGCTGCAGGGGGAATTCGTCCAGGGACCAGCGCAGGTGCTCGATGACCTCCTCGGCCTTGGCCGGGCTGCCGGCGTCGACGCAGAACCAGCCGGCCTGGGGGTCGATCCAGACGAAGGTGGTGCGGCGCTTGGTGAAGGCCCGGGGCATCAGTTCCTCGGTGACCCGCTCCTTGAGCTCCTTGAGCTGCTTGCGGCCGGGTTTGTAGCCCTGCTGGGCCTCGATGGCTTCGGCCCGTTCCTTGACCTCGTCGTTGATGACCGAGGAGGGCAGCAGGCGCTGCTCGACGCGCAGGGCGATGAGCCACTGGCGATTGAGGGCGTGGACCAGGGCGCCGTCACCGCGCGGGGAAACCCAGCCGCGGCTCATGGCCTCGTGGCTGGGGCAGCGCTGGAAGGGCCCGCGGGCGAGTTGTTCCTCGAGTTTGGCGAGCTCGATGCCCCAGGGCACCGGCAGGCGGTAGAGCTGCAGGTTCTTGAACCACATGGTCGGGTTTCTTAGAAGAGGTTGTTGACGACCCAGCGGTCGCGCTGGGCCAGGGTTTCCAGGCCCTTGAGGGCTTCGGCCGTGGCGCCCTGCTGGTGGGCGTGATCGAGGAAGGAGGCCAGGGCCTGGTCGAGGGGGTAATCGTACTGCCGCCACTCGGCATCGAACTTGGCACGGGTGGTGCGGGTCACCGTCAGGCGGCCGGACTTCATGGGCACCAGGCGGACGTTGCTGCCGTCGTGGCGGATGACGATGGCGGTGGTGCGGTGGGCATTCAGGACGATCATGGCGGATTCCTCAACGCTTCTTGAAGATGACGTCCCAGACGCCGTGGCCCAGCTTGAGGCCGCGGTTCTCGAACTTGGTCAGGGGCCGGTAATCCGGCCGCGGTGCGAAACCATCGGCAGTATTGAACAGGGTCGGCTCGCCGGAGAGCACCTCCAGCATCTGGGCGCCGTATTCCTCCCAGTCCGTGGCGCAATGGAAGTAGCCGCCGGGCTTCAGGCGCGACGCCAGCAGCGCGACGAAAGGCGGCTGGATCAGGCGGCGCTTGTTGTGGCGCTTCTTGTGCCAGGGGTCGGGGAAGAAGACGTGGATGCCATCCAGGCAGCCCTCGGGCAGCATGTCGCGGACGACCTCGACGGCATCGTGCTGGCAAATGCGCAGGTTGGCCAGGCCCTGGGTGGCGATGAGCTTGCACAGGGCACCGACGCCGGGGGTGTGCACCTCGACGCCCAGGAAATCCCTCTCCGGGCAGGCGGCGGCGATTTTCGCCGTGGTTTCCCCCATGCCGAAGCCGATTTCCAGAATCTTCGGCGCGCTGCGGCCGAAGGCGGCCTCCAGGTCGAGCGGGGCGGCGGCGTAGGGGACGCCGATCTTCGGCATCATTTCCGCGTAGTAGCGTTCCTGGGCCTCCGACATGCGGCCGGCCCGGCGCACGAAGCTGCGGATGTGGCCATGCTCCTCGCCGGCGCGGCCGTCGGTGTAGACGCCGCCCCCGGAGGGGACGTCCTTCAGGGCATCGCTCATGAGCCGATCAGCCCGCTGGTCGGGGAGGACGGGTCGGCCGAGTACAGCTTCCGCGGCATGCGGCCGGCAAGGAAGGCCTCGCGGCCGGCCTCGACGCCCTTCTTCATGGCGCTGGCCATGAGCACCGGGTTCTTGGCATGGGCGATGGCGGTGTTCATGAGCACGCCGTCGCAGCCCAGCTCCATGGCGATGGCAGCATCCGACGCCGTGCCGACGCCGGCGTCCACGATGATGGGCACCTTGGCGTTGTCGATGATGAGCCGCAGGTTCCAGGGATTGAGGATGCCCATGCCGGAACCGATCAGGGAAGCCAGCGGCATCACCGCCACGCAGCCGATCTCCTCCAGCATCTTGGCCTGGATGGGGTCGTCGGAGCAGTAGACCATGACGTGGAAGCCCTCCTTGACCAGGGTTTCGGCGGCTTTCAACGTTTCCGGCATGTTGGGGAAGAGGCTCTTCGGGTCGCCCAGCACTTCCAGCTTGCAGAGGGGATGGCCGTCGAGCAGCTCCCGCGCCAGGCGCAGGGTGCGCACGGCGTCGTCGGCGGTGTAGCAGCCGGCGGTGTTGGGCAGGATGGTGAATTGCGACGGCGGCAGGGCATCCAGCAGGTTGGGCTGGGACGGGTCCTGGCCGATGTTGGTGCGGCGGATGGCCACCGTCACGATGGAAGCGCCGGAGGCGTCGATGGCGGCGCGGGTCTCCCCGAAATCCTTGTATTTGCCGGTGCCGACCAGGAGGCGGGAGGCATAGGCGGTGCCGGCGATGGTGAATTGGTCCATGGGTGGTATCTCTTTCTGACTTAACCGCCGCCGACGGCGACGACGATTTCCAGCCTGTCGCCGCTGGCGAGGGCGGTGGCGGCGTGCAGGCTCTTGGGGACGATCTCGCCATTTTTTTCGACGGCGATGCGCTTTCCCGTCAGGCCGAGGGCGTCGGTGAGCCCGGCGACGGTGAGAGGGCCGGGGAACTGGCGGGCTTCGCCGTTGATGGTGAGTTCGAGCATCGGTTTATTTTAACAAGCCCCGCGGCTTCCTCGGGGCGTTGGCGAAGAGCCGGTCGTAGAGCCAGTTCGGCAGCAGGCGCAGCACTTTGGCGACGACGCCCATGGGCCAGGGAATGACGGTGTAGCTGACGCCCTTTTCGATGGCCCGGGCGCAGCGGCGGGCGAATTCCTCGACCGGCAGCAGAAAGGGCATGGGGTAGGGATTGACGGCGGTCATCGGCGTTGCAATGTAACCGGGGGCGACGGTGACGACGGCGATGCCGTGGGGGCGCATTTCCAGGCGCAGGCTTTCCAGGTAGGCGATGGCGGCGGCCTTCGAGGCCGAATAGGCCTCCGCCCCCGGCAGGCCCCGGATGCCGGCCACCGAGGCGATGCCCGCCAGGCGCCGCCGCCCGCCGGCGGCCTTCATGGCCGGGAGGAAGGGAGCGAAAGTGGCGGCCATGCCGAAGACGTTGATGTCCATGATGCGGCGGAAGGCGGCGAGATCCTCCTCGCATTCGGTGAGGGTACCGGCGGAGACGCCCGCATTGGCGATGACGATGTCCGGCGCCCCGAAACGCGCCATGAAATCGGCTGCTGCGGCATGCAGCGCCGGCGCGTCGGCCACGTCCAGGGCGTAGCAGGCATGGCCGCCGCCGAGGCGGGCGTTCAGGGCGGCCAGCGCCTCGCCGCGCCGCCCGGCCAAGCCCAGGCGGGCGCCGCGGCCGGCGTAGTAAACGGCAAGCGCCTCGCCGATGCCCGACGAGGCGCCCGTGATGAAAACCGCCAGGGAGGTCAATTACTTCTTGCCGCTGCGCTCGCTGCGGGATTTGGCGATGAGCTGGTCGGTGATGGCCAGCAGCTCCTGGTGGCTCTTGTCGCCCACCAGGTACTTGCCCTCGACGCCGAGGGAGGGCACGCCCTGGAGCTTGAAGGTCGCCGCCAGCTGGTCGCCACGCTTGACCTTGCTCATGACGCCGAAGGAATTGAAGGTGTCGGCGAATTTCTTGGGGTCGACGCCCTTCTTCGCTACCCACTCCGTCAGCACCTTTTCGTCGAACAGGCCGACGCGGTCGGTGTGGATGGCCTTGAACACTTCCTGGTCGAGGCGGGCGAGGTCGCCGGTGATTTCCAGGGTGTAATAAAGCTTGGCGATGCCGACCCAGGCAGCCCGGCCGAAGGTGATGGGCACCTTGCGGAAGGCCACGTCCGCCGGCAGCTTGGCCGCCCAGGCGTGGACCGAGGGGTTGAAATCGGCGCAGTGGGGGCAGCCGTAGCTGAAGAATTCGACGACCTCGATCTTGCCCGGGTTGTCGGTCGGCTGGGGCGGCGAGACGGGGATGTAGTCCTTGCCTGCGGTCTGGGCCAGGACGGGACCCGCCGCGGCGACGGCAGCGGCGGCCATGAGGGTGCGGACGAAGCCGCGGCGGTTTTCTTGCATCTTCACTCCTTGGTCTTGACGAGGGTCGCCTCGATGCCCGAACGGGCCAGGTCGGCGCGGGTCTTGTTCAAATCCTCCAGGCGGCTGAAGGGGCCGATGCGCACCCGGTAATAGGTCTTGTCCTGGACCATCACCTGCTGCACCGTGGCCTCCACGCCCATTAACGCGAGATTGGCCTTCTGGTTGTCAGCATCGTGGGCGGTGCTGAAGGAACCGGCCTGGAGGAAGAGGGGTTGCCTGGTGTCCTTGCCCTCGTCCTTCTTCGGCTCTTCCTTCCTGGCCTCGGCGGGCTTTTGCCCGGCCTTGTCGGGCACGGCGTCGGCCTTGCCGGGGAGGATGTCGTAAAACTGGAAGCGTTTTTCCGGGACCGGGTCCCCCGGCTTGCCCGGCAGGGCGATGGGCTGGCCGGGCTGGGCCGGCTTGGCGCCGCCGTTGGTCGGGGCGGCCGGCGCCTCGGGGTGGGCCGGCTTGCTGTTCTGGAAGGGCATGGGGGACTTGTTGAGGTACCACACCACCCCGGCGGCGATGCACACCCCCAGCACCAGGCCGATGAACATGCCGACGAGGGTGCCGCCCCCGGATTTCTTCGGGGCGGACCTGGCCTTGCGGGGTTTGACGTCTCGGCTCATGAGGTTCCTTACATGGATTCGGGGCAGGACACGCCAAGGATGGCCATGCCATTCCTGATCACCTGGCGCACGGCGGCGGCCATGGCGACGCGGGCGTCACGGAGGGCGGCATCGTCCACCAGCATGCGCTCGGCGTTGTACCAGCCGTGGAACTCGCCGGCCAGATCCTTGAGATAGAAGGCGATCTGGTGGGGAGCGAGGTCCTGGGCGGCGCTTTCGATGACGTCCGGGAACTCGGCGAGCTTGCTGGCCAAGGCCAGCTCCCGCGGGTTGTCCAGGCGGGCGAGGTCGGCCGCCGTCAGGGCTTCCGGCTTGCCGCCCCACTGGGCCAGCACCGAGCAGATGCGGGCGTGGGCGTACTGGATGTAATAGACCGGGTTCTCGTTGGTCTGGCTCTTGGCCAGATCGAGGTCGAAATCCAGGTGCTGGTCGGACTTGCGCAGGCCGTAGAAGAAGCGGCAGGCGTCGTTGCCCACTTCCTTGCGCAATTCGCGCAGGGTGACGAATTCGCCGGAGCGGGTGGACATGGAGGCCTTCTGGCCGTTGCGGTAGAGCACGGCGAACTGGACGAGGGCCACGTGCAACCGGGCCGGGTCCAGTTCCAGGGCCTGGATGGCGCCCTTCACCCGGGGGATGTACCCGTGGTGGTCGGCGCCCCAGATGTTGATGACCTGGTCGAAGCCGCGCTCGTACTTGTTCAGGTGGTAAGCGATGTCGGAGGCGAAATAGGTGTAGAGGCCATTCTCCCGCTGGACGACGCGGTCCTTCTCGTCGCCGAAGGCCGTCGACTTGAACCACTTGGCGCCATCCTGCTCATAAAGGTGGCCCTTCTTTTCCAGCAGCTCGACGCAACGGGCGACGAGGCCGGTGTCATAGAGGGCCTTTTCCGAGAACCAGACGTCGAAATGGACGCCGAATTCCTCCAGGTCGTCCCGGCAGTCGGCCAGTTGCTCGGAGAGGGCGTGGCCATGGACGTAGGGCCAGTCGCTGCCCAGCAAATCCTTGGCGTTGGCGATGAGGGCGTCGAGATGCAGCTCGCGCTGGTTCTTGGCCTCGTCGTCCGAACGGTCGGCGGCGGGCAGGCCAGGGGTGCCGACAAGGACGGCCTCGGCCGGACGCACGAACTTGGCGCCGTGGGCAATGTCCATCTGCTTCGCCATGTCGCGCACGTAGTCGCCCTGGTAGCCGTTGGGCGGGAAGGGCACGGCGACACCGTGCAGTTCCAGGTAGCGCAGCCAGGTGGAGAGGCCGAGGATGTCCATCTGCCGGCCGGCGTCATTGACGTAGTACTCGCGGGTCACGTCCCAGCCGGCGAAGGCCAGCAGGCTGGAGAGGGAGGCGCCGTAGGCGGCGCCGCGGCCGTGGCCGACGTGGAGTGGCCCGGTGGGGTTGGCGGAGACGAACTCCACCTGGATTTTGCGCTTGCCGCCCAGGGTGGTGCGGCCGTAAGCCTCGCCGGCGGCCAGCACGGCGGCGACGGCGGCGGTCTTGGCGCCGGTGTCGAGGCGGAAGTTGATGAAGCCGGCGCCGGCGATCTCGGCCCCGGCCACCAGGGAGGAGGCGGGCAGTTCGCGCACCAGTTGCTGAGCGATTTCCCGGGGGTTCTTCTTCAGCGCCTTGGCCAGTTGCATGGCCAGGTTGGTGGCGAAATCGCCGTGGCTGGGGTCGCGGGGGCGTTCGAGGTGGATGGGGGTGTCGGCGGCGGTGGGCGCGACGCTGGCCAGGGCTTGCTTGAGCAGGGCCGCCAGTTGGGATTTGACGTCTTGGGCCATTGATTTTTGGCGAAAATTCAAAGGGGCGATTATACGCCGCCCCCTCGCCCGTGGGGGGGCGGGCAATACGGCCGCCGCCGGCCCCCGACTTCCCGCCGGTGGCGGGGCTTGCCGCCCCGCCGTGCTAACATAGCCGGCTTGATTTTTTGGAGGCGGTATGGGCAAGGCGAGCCGGAAAAAGGCCCTGCGGCGCATGGGGGTCGGGGATTACAAGCTGTCGGAGGCGCTGGTCGAGCTGGTGGCGCCGCTGTTGCATGACGACATGGACCTGCAGGAGCGCCAGAGCCTCTTCATGGTCGCCACCATCGCCTGGAACATCGCCCTCTTCCCGCGGGAGCAGCGGGGCCGCCAGATTCTCAATTTCGTCGGCGGTCTGCCGGAAATGCCCAGCCAGCTGGAAGAGGAAATCACCCGCATGCTCGACGGCCAGCCGGCGAGCCCCGCCCTGCCGCCGGAAAAGCTGGAATTCATGGAGCTGCTCATCAGCCTGATGGCGCGCAAGCAGGAGCGCTTCCCCCATGACCGGCGGCTGGTGGGCGACGTCGAGCTGCGCGAACAGGACGGCCAGTACCACCTGAAGGTCGCTTCCCGGCTGGCCCCGGAGGATTTCGGCGCCGACCCGGCCTGATTCCATGCGCCTCTTCCGCCTCCTCAAGATCGCCTCCGTCGCCAGCCGCTACGGCCTCGACGAACTGGTGCTCGAACACGAGCCCACCGGCTATCTTGTGCGCATCGCCAACGCCCTGCAGTTCTGGCGCAACTTGTCCGCGCCGCGGGCGGTGCGCCTGCGCCTGGCCCTGGAGGCCCTGGGGCCCATCTTCGTCAAGTTCGGCCAGGTGCTGTCCACGCGCCGGGATCTCATGCCCACGGACATCGCCGACGAACTGGCCAAGCTCCAGGACCGGGTGCCGCCCTTCGACTCGCAACTGGCCCTGAAGGAGATCGAGAAGGCCTACGGGCGGCCGGCCTCGGAGGTCTTCGCCGAATTCGACCCGACGCCCATCGCCTCGGCCTCCATCGCCCAGGTCCATTTCGCGCGGCTGAAGCCCGAGGACGGCGGCCACGAGGTGGCGGTCAAGATCCTGCGGCCCAACATGCTGTCGGTCATCGAGCACGACCTGGCCCTCATGGACACCCTGGCCCTGCTCCTGGAAAAGCTGTGGTCCGACGGCAAGCGCCTGAAACCCCGGGAAGTGGTCGCCGAATTCGCCAAATACCTCCACGACGAACTGGATCTCATGCGCGAGGCCGCCAATGCCTCGCAGTTGCGGCGCAACTTCACCGACTCGAACCTCCTCATCGTGCCCGAGGTCCATTGGGACTTCTGCACGTCCACGGTGATGGTCATGGAGCGCATGGAGGGCACGCCGATTTCCCGCATCGACCGCCTGCGGGAGCAGGGCATCGACCTCTCCAGGCTGTCGGCGGCGGGGGTGGAAATCTTCTTCACCCAGGTCTTCCGGGACGGCTTCTTCCATGCCGACATGCACCCCGGCAATATCTTCGTCGCCCCGGACGGCCGCTACATCGCGCTGGATTTCGGCATCGTCGGCACCCTCACCGATTCCGACAAGAACTACCTGGCCCAGAACTTCCTCGCCTTCTTCCGCCGCGACTACAAGCGAGTGGCCGAGGCCCACATCGAATCCGGCTGGGCCCCCAAGGACACCCGGGTGGACGAGTTCGAGGCCGCCATCCGCGCCGTCTGCGAGCCCATCTTCGACCGGCCGCTGAAGGAAATTTCCTTCGGCCGCGTCCTGCTGCGCCTGTTCCAGACTTCCCGCCGTTTCAACGTCGAGATCCAGCCCCAGCTGGTCATGCTGCAGAAGACCCTCCTCAACATCGAGGGCCTGGGCCGCCAGCTCGACCCCGACCTCGACCTGTGGAAAACCGCCAAGCCCTTCCTCGAGCGCTGGATGAGCGAGCAGGTGGGCTGGCGCGGCCTGATGCGCACCTTCAAGCAGGAAGCCCCCTACCTCGCCCGCACCCTGCCGCAACTGCCGCGGCTGGTGCACCAGGCCCTGGCCCAGCCGGCCAAGGCCGACCTGCAGCCGCAACTGGAACTGCTCATCGCCGAGCAGCAGCGGCAGAACCGCTGGCTGGCCATCATTGCGCTGCTCTTGGCGCTGCTGGTGGCCGCCCTGCTGCGCTGACCCCCGCCTCGGCGCGTCTCATGAAAATCATGAGGCCCATTCCCCGGATTTTTTGACGCAGGTCAAACTTCGGGAGCGCACTCTATCCCTGCTGCGGCTGCATTTCCGCCGCGGCAACCATAACAGTCCCGCCGGCTCAGGAAAGCGGGACGACAACCCTAACCCCTGACAGGAGACTCATCATGACTTGGCAAACCCCCGCTGCTTGCGACATGCGTTTCGGCTTCGAAATCACCATGTACGTCGCCAATCGCTAAACCCTAGCGATTCGCAGCACCCCGCCGCGCGCCGGCGGGCCGGATTCCCCGACGGCAAACCCTGGCAGGCCGGGCCTTGAAGCCCCGCCTGCCGGCCGTCTCCACATTTCGAAGCGGATTCCATCTTGCGCATCCATGTTCTCGGCGCCGGCGCCGGCGGCGGCTTTCCCCAGTGGAATTGCAACTGCCGCAATTGCGACGGCCTCCGCAAAGGCACGATCCGGGCGACGGCCCGCACCCAGTCGTCCATCGCCGCTTCCGGCGACGACGAGAACTGGGTGCTGTTCAACGCCTCCCCGGACGTCCTCCAGCAACTGCAAAGCTTCCCCGCCCTGCAGCCCGCCCGGGCCCTGCGGGACACCGCCATCCGGGCCATCGTCCTCATCGACGCCCAGATCGACCACACCACCGGCCTCTACATGCTGCGGGAGCACCGCCAGCCCCATGAACTGTGGTGCACGTCGCTGGTGCGGGAGGATCTCACCGCCGGCAACCCCATCCTCAATGTGCTCGGCCACTACTGCGGGCTCAACTGGCACGACGTGCCCCTCTCTGACCGCTTCACCATGGCCGGCGTCCCGGGGCTCGCCTTCGAAGCTCTGCCGCTCACCAGCAACGCGCCGCCCTATTCCCCCCACCGGGACCAGCCCCAGCCCGGGGACAACATCGGCGTAACGCTCGTGGATGCCAAGTCCGGCAAGCGCCTCTTCTACGCCCCTGGCCTCGGCAGGATGGAGGATCACGTGTGGGCCGCCATGGAGGCCGCCGACTGCGTCCTGGTGGACGGGACGCTGTGGACCGACGACGAGATGATCGCCCTCGGCGCCTCCAAGAAGACCTCCCGGGACATGGGCCACCTGCCCCAGAGCGGCCCGGATGGCATGATCGAGTGGCTGGACAGGCTCCCCGCCACCACCCGCAAGGTCCTCATCCACATCAACAACACCAACCCCATCCTCGACGAGGACAGCCCCCAGCGGGCCGAGCTCGCCCGCCACGGCATCGAGGTGTCCTACGACGGAATGGAAATCATCCTATGACCGACCTCCACCTCGCCCTGCTCAAGGACGACCGCCCCGTCCTCTCCGCCGAGGAATTCGAAGCGAAGCTGCGGGAAAAGGGCACCAGCTACCACATCTACCACCCCTTCCACGTGCGCATGGCGGAAGGCCTGCTCACCGAGAAGCAGCTCCGGGGCTGGGTGGCCAACCGCTTCTATTACCAGATCGCCATTCCCGTGAAGGACGCCGCCATCATGTCCCACTGCCCGGACCGGGATATCCGCCGGGAGTGGATCCAGCGCATCCTCGACCACGACGGCTACGAGATCGGCGGCATCAAGGACCCCGGCGGCATCGAGGCCTGGATCCGACTCGGGGAGGCCGTGGGCCTTTCCCGGGAGGACGTGACCTCGCTGCGCTACGTGGTCCCCGCCGCCCGCTTCGCGGTGGACGCCTACATCAACTTCGCCCGCCAGCAGCCCTGGCAGGAGGCCATCGCCTCCAGCCTCACCGAGCTCTTCGCCCCCCACATCCACCAGCAGCGCATCGACACCTGGCCGGAGAAATACCCCTGGGTGAAGCCGGAAGGCCTCCAGTACTTCAAGAACCGCCTCACCCAGGCGCGGCGGGACGTCCAGCACGGCCTGCGCTTCACCCTCGACTACTTCAGCCAGAGCCGGGCGCTCCAGGAGCGGGCCCTGGAAATCCTCCAGTTCAAGCTCGACGTCCTGTGGGCCCTGGCCGACGCCATCATGCTCAGCCAGTGCGAAATGGAGATGAAGGGAGAGAAGCAGTGACCACCCCGATCGATGCCAAGCCCCGGGTGGCCCGCCACTTCCGCCTCCAGTGGGAAGAGGCCCAGAACACCTGGGTCTTCCTCTACCCGGAGGGAATGGTGAAGCTCAACCAGAGCGCCGGCGAGATCGCCCGCCGCTGCGACGGCCAGCGCACCGTGGCCGAAGTGGTCGCCGACCTGGAGGCCGCCTTCGGCGCCCAGGGCCTCGCCGCCGACGTGGTGGCCTTCCTCGACCTGGCCCGGGAACGGGGCTGGATGGAGATCTGAATGGAAAAGGTCGGACCGCCCCTCTGGCTCCTCGCCGAAATCACCTACCGCTGCCCGCTCCACTGCGTCTTCTGCTACAACCCAGTGGATTTCGCGGTGAACGACCAGGAAATCTCCACCGATGACTGGCTGAAAGTGCTGCGGGAAGCCCGGGCGGCGGGCAGCGTCCAGTGCGGCTTTTCCGGCGGCGAGCCGCTGCTGCGGGACGACCTCGAAATCCTGGTGGCGGAAGCCCACCGGCTGGGCTTCTACACCAACCTCCTCACCTCCGGCGTCGGCCTCACGGAGGAGCGGGCGGCCAGGCTCAAGGCCGCCGGCCTCGACCACATCCAGCTCTCCTTCCAGGACACCACCCGGGAGCTGAACGACTTCCTTTCCCACACCAAAACCTTCGAGCTCAAGCAGAAGGTCGCCAAAATCATCAAGGACAACGGCTGGCCCATGGTGCTCAACTGCGTCCTGCACCGGCTCAACATCGACCATATCGACAAGCTGATCGAAATGGCGGTGGCCCTGGGGGCCGAGTACCTGGAACTCGCCAACAACCAGTACTACTCCTGGGCCAAGGTGAACCAGGACCAGCTGATGCCCACCCGCGAGCAGCTGGTGCGCGCCGAGCGCATCACCAACGAATACCGCGAAAAGCTCGGCAAGGCCATTCGCCTCTTCTACGTGGTGCCCGACTACTACGAGGACCGGCCCAAGAAGTGCATGAACGGCTGGGGCAACGTCTTCCTCACCGTCACCCCCGACGGCACCGCGCTCCCCTGCCACACCGCCAAGATGCTCCCCGGCCTCGCCTTCCCCAACGTGCGGGACATGGGCGTCAAGGAGATCTGGTACGAGTCCGAGGGCTTCAACCGCTACCGGGGCGACGGCTGGATGAAGGAACCCTGCCGCACCTGCCCGGAAAAGGAAAAGGACCTGGGAGGCTGCCGCTGCCAGGCCTACATGCTCACCGGCGACGCCAATGCTGCCGACCCGGTGTGCAGCAAGTCGGAGCACCACCACATCGTCGAGGAGGCGGTGGCGAGGGCGCAGTTGCCCGATGCCGAGCGGATAGGCTGCCAGCCGATGGTGTTCCGGGATCCGAAGGAATCGCGGCGGTTGAGCTGCAAGGGCTGAGAGTAGGCGCGGCTCTGATCGCTGCTGCGAACGTCTAGTGAATGCCGAGTTTATGGAAAAAGGCGCGGTTCCGAATCTCGGCGTCCTTGAGAAGTTTCGACCAACTGAGCACTTCGATGTACAGATTTATATTTCCACGCCATAAGAAGTAGCCAAGCCCGTCGGGCATAGGCTTGAAGTCTTTGTCGTCATGTAGCCATTGCTTGACCTTGCTGGTCAAATCGCAGACCACATAGCCGTAGAACGGAGTGGTGGTGCCGATGTTGATTTCCCGCCCCTTCGGTGTGCGATATTGGCCGGCTCTAAGCGCATTGACGTATCGGACCACCTGTTCTACCGGGTCTTCCTTTGAGGACGGGTTGGCGAAATTGTCGCGTCCAGGTCTCTTGAACTCGAAGATCGTCACCGGGTTGCTCGCCTCGTTTTCCGTTCTGAACGCTACGGGGCGATCGAAGGCGATTATGTCAGGACGCTGGGTATTACCTCCATTCAGAGGAATGTCGGATGCAAGATAGGTAGTAAAGGTTAGTCGCTCGTCGAGTATCCACAGATTGTGCGACTCGTAGCCAATTCCTAGACTGTCAGTCTTCGTCGGGAAAATCACGTCATGGACTGCGCCTTCGGATGGATATGATCCGTCCGATGTCAATTCGAGGCTACGCCTGAAGAGTTCGAGGACTTGGCGACGAAGGGCTACGTAATGGACAAGCTCGTTCTTGCTTGTCTCCGATACTCTGTCGGCGAGTTCGCGGGTCCTCTGCAGAATCTGATTCGGGTCGTCGGAAGCGAGTACCAATGCAACATCCTGTCTTACCTGCACCTCCTGTTTGAACTGCTCCTTGTGCAGAAGCGCCTCCATCTCCGCCTCGGATGCCGCCGATGTCAGGGCCGAGGCATCTACGCTCTTCATCAACGGTTTGTACCATGGGGCCTGCTCCTCGACGTACTGCTGTAGACGCTCGCGCTTTCGCTCTTGGCGTGTCACGACCTGATCGAGCACGGCCGCCTTCGTGAGATCGGCTGCTTGGCTCTCGATTTGTGTTTGCGATATCCCAAGAACCAATTCGCTTTCCTTGTGAAAGGAAAATGACCCGCGCTCCAGAAGGACGTTCTCGTCAAGATAGGGGCCGAACACATACGCCTTGAGGATGTAATTTCGCCTCCGGCTCTGGTCGCCACCGGGGTCCTCGACGAACTCGTCAGCGAACTCGGGGATATAACCCGCAAGGGATGTTTCCGTCACCTCGCGCTTGTGGGCCACGAGGCTCAACTTGCTGACCTTGTTTTGGGGAGAAAGAAACTTGAAAACCCTGACCGCGAAGGCTTGCGGACCGTTCGTCCCCTTGAGCGTATACGCCGCGTTGGGGAGTGCCACCTCATGAATGATCGCTCCGGGGCTGTCGACGTAGTCGTTTAGAACGATGAGCCCCGTACCATCCAATTCGGATAGCTCGATTCTCGGGCAGACGTATCCTTTTGTCGAAAAATACGGTAGGAGCAGCTCCACGAGCCCGCGGGCGAGGCTTGATAACTTGCGTGGGAGTTTCCCGGTACGCTCGGATGCCAGGGTGACCGTCGTCCCGGTTCCATCTTGGCAGGGATCGGAGATTCGCTCGTTGACTATCAGCTCGTTCTCCTTGCCCATCTCGAACTGCCGACGCCTCAACCCGCTCCCGAGGTATGTGCTGTCGATCCGCACATCATCAAAATATCGAAGGCATATGAATCGGCCAAATCCCTTGCCGCCCTGGAGAATCTTCCGGGCGCTGTACAGGGTATCGAACGATGCACGGTTTTCTTCGGTAAAGCCGATTCCGTTGTCCTCGACGAGGACATCCAGAATTTTCGAGTCACCTTCCTCCGCATCCAATTCCTGCTGTGAGGAACGGCGAACCTTGAGTCGGATGAGGCCCATAGGGACCTTCGCCTCCTCGATGGCCTCGATTGCATTGACGATGACTTCGACGATCGGTGTGAAAACCGTCGTCGTCGAGCGAATGTTCTCTACCGCGCGTTGAATATTGATATTGCTCATCGTGGCCTGCCAAATTTAAACGGACCAGGATCAACCGGCCGAAGCCAGCCTCCGGATTTCTTATGAAGACGTAATGTTATTTGGAACCGCCCGAAGGCGCTAGAACGACCCGTTGGCAAGGCTCTGAAAGGCTAACTATCCTGACCAGTACCCCACCCGTCGTATCCTGGCCAATGTCCGGAAGCGAACACATTACCGCATTGGTCTAGCGGCGCCTGGCAGTCGCCCTGAGCAGCAACCCAGCCGCCGCCGCGCTGGTGGCGGCCGCGGCGGTGAAGGCCGTCGCTGCCCCGAACCCCTGCCACAGCCCCCCGAACACCAAGCCGCTGGGCAGGGCCGCCGCGCCGGCGACGGCGTTGTACCAGCCGAAGGCGGTGCCGCGCCCGGCGGGGCCGGCGAGTTCGCCGATGAGGGCGCGTTCCGCCCCTTCCCCGAGGCCGGCGAGGAGGGCGTAGGCCAGGGCGACGGCCCACAGGCCGGCGAGGGTGGTCGGGGTGGCCAGCAGCCCGAAGGCGACGGCGAAGGCAGTCCAGGCCAGGGCGGTCATGGTCCGGTGGCCGAGGCGGTCGGAGAAGCCGCCCCCCAGCCAGGCGGTGACGGCCTTGAGGAAGCTGATGGCGGCCCACAGCAAGAGGAGCTGGGAGGCGCTACCCCCCAGCTCGTGGCCCCGCAGGACGACGAAGGTCTCGGAGGCCCGGGCGAGGGTGAAGAGGCCCACCACCGGCAGCACCCGCCGCAGTTCCGGGGACAGCCCCCGCCACAGCAGCGGCGGTACCGCCGGGGGAGCTGCTGCCCGGTGGTCGGGGTCGCGCACCCCGAAGGCCACCAGCAGGGCGGCCAGCACGCCGGGAAGGGCGGAGAAGAGGATCACCTGGGGCAGCGACAAGGGCGTCCAGGCGAGACAGGCGGCGGCGAGCAGGGCGCCGGCCATGGCACCGCCGTTGTCCATGGCCCGGTGGAAGCCGTAGGCGAGGCCCCGCAACTCGGGCGGGGTGGCATCGGCGAGCAGCGCATCCCGGGGGGCGGTGCGCAGGCCCTTGCCCACCCGGTCCACGCTGCGCAGGGCGGCGACGCCCCACCAGCTGCCGACCATGCCCAAAAAGGGGCGCACGCAGTTGGAGAGGAAATAGCCGGCGAAGACGAAGGGTTTGCGGCGCCCGCCCCACAGGTCGGAGTGCCGCCCGGCCCACAGCTTCAGTACCGCGGCGATGGTTTCGGCCAGGCCCTCGATGAAGCCCAGGGCCAACGGCCCCGCCCCCAGCACGGCGGCGAGCAGCACCGGGATGAGGGGGGTGACCATTTCCGAAGCGAGATCGTTGCAGAAACTCACCGCCCCGAGGACGAGAACGGTACGGGGCAGGCGCCGGGGATTCATGGCGCTCAGGCCGAAAGGGGGGTGGCCTCGACCCGGGCCAGCAACCCGGCCAAGGCCTGGCGCACGGACTGGGCGCGCACCGCCTGCCGGTCGCCGGCGAAATGGCCGGTCTGGGCCTCGCAGCCGCCATCCTTTTGCGCCCAGGCGAAGCAGACGGTGCCCACCGGCTTTTCCGGCGAGCCGCCGCCGGGGCCGGCGATGCCGGTGACGGCCAGGGCCCAGTCGGCGCGGCTATGGGTGACGGCGCCCTGGGCCATGGCCCGGGCGGTGGCCTCCGACACGGCGCCGTGGCGCTCCAGGGTGGCGGCGGGCACCCCCAGCAGGTCGGCCTTGGCGGCGTTGGAATAAGCGACGAAGCCGCGGTCGAACCAGGCGGAGCTGCCGGCGATGGCGGTCACCGCCTGGGCCACCCAGCCGCCGGTGCAGGATTCGGCGGTGGCCAGCCACTCGCCCCGCTCCAGCAGGCGGCGGCCGACCGCGGCGGCCAGGGCTTCCAGTTCCGCCTGCTCGACCACCTACAGCAGCCCTTCGAAGAGCTGCACCTCGACGCAGTCGCCGGGGGTGACGTCGCCTGTCTCTTCCGGCAGGACGATGAAGCAGTTGGCTTCCGACATCGAGCGCAGCACCCCGGAGCCCTGGTAGGGGAAGGGCTTGACCTGCCAGCGGCCATCCACCACGGCGGCCTGGCCGCGCAGGAATTCGCGCCGCCCCGGGGACTTCCGGATGGCCTCGCTGCAGGGCACCTTGAGGAGCGGCCGTTGGGGGAGCGGGTCGACGCCGGCGAGCTTCAGCAGGGCATCGAGGGCGAACTGGGTGTAGCTGACCATGACCGCCACCGGGTTGCCCGGCAGGCCGAACAGCCAGGCCTTGCCGATGCGGCCGAAGGCCATGGGGCGGCCGGGCTTGATCTGCAGCTTCCAGAATTTCACCTCCCCCAGGCGGGCGAGGATTTCCCGCACGAAATCGGCCTCGCCCACGGAGACGCCGCCGCTGGTGATGATCACGTCGGCGGCGGCGGCCGCCTCCTGCAGGGCCGCTTCCAGATCCTCGGGGCGGTCGCGCACCACGCCCAGGTCGATGACCTCGGCCCCCAGGCGCTCGAGGAGGCCGTAGAGGGTGTAGCGGTTGCTGTCGTAGATCTGGCCGGGGGCCAGGGGCTGGCCGAGGGAGGCGATCTCGTCGCCGGTGGAGAAGAAGGCCACCTTCAGGCGCCGGCGCACCGTCACCTCGGCGATGCCCAGCGACCCGATGAGGCCCAGTTCCGCCGGGCCGAGGCGCTTGCCGGCGGGCAGCGCGATCTGGCCGTGGGCCAGATCCTCGCCGGCGCGGCGGGTGTTGTTGCCTTTCTTCTGGCCGGCGGGGACGATCACCTCGTTCCCTTCCAGCCGCGCCACTTCCTGCACCACCACGGTGTCCGCCCCTTGGGGCAGCACGGCGCCGGTCATGATGCGCACCGCCTGCCCCGGCCCGACGATGCCGGAGAAGGCGTTGCCGGCGAAGGCGGTGCCGACCACCGTCAGGCGGGTTTCACCGGCGGCGGCGAGGCAGTCGGCGCGCACGGCGTAGCCGTCCATGGCCGAATTGTCGTGGGCGGGCACGTCGTGGGGGGCGACGATGTCGGCGGCCAGCACCCGGCCCAGGGCTTCCCGCAGGGGCAGCACCTCGCGGCCGGTGACCGGGGCGACGGCGGCCAGCAGGTGGGCCTGGGCTTCGGCGGTGGTGAGGGGGCGGTTGGTGTCGGACATGGCCTTACTTGGCGTTGGGGAAGAAAACCTGGGTGCCGTCGGCGCGGAAGGCGGCGATGGCCTCCTGGCCGGCGGGGGAGGTGAGCCACTGGGCGAAGCGCTCGGCGGCCTCCTTTTTGACATGGGGATGCTTCACGGGGTTCACCGGAATGACGCCGTAGGGGTTGAACAGGATGGGATCGCCGGCCAGCAGCAGGTCGAGATCCTGACGGTTCTTGAAGGCGCCCCAGGTGGCGCGGTCGGAGAGGGTGTAGCCGTTCATGCCGGCGGCCATGTTGAGGGTGGGGCCCATGCCGCTGCCGGTCTCCTTGTAGCCGGCCAGGGTCCTGGGGTCGATGCCGGCCTGCTTCCACAGGCGCAGTTCGGCAGCGTGGGTGCCGCTCTTGTCGCCCCGGGAGACGAAGGACTGGCCGCTGGCGCCGATGGCCTTGAGGGCTTCGGCAGCATTGCCGGCGCCCTTGATCCTGGCCGGGTCGGCCTTGGGACCGATGAAGACGAAGTCGTTGTACATGACGTCCTTGCGGTAGCTGCCGTAGCCCTCGGCGACGAACTTGTCCTCGGCCACCCGGTCGTGGACGAGCAGGGCGTCGGCATCGCCGCGGCGGCCGATGTCCAGGGCCTGGCCGGTGCCGACGGCCACCACGCGCACCTTGATGCCGGTGGCGGCTTCGAACTTGGGCAGGATCCAGCCGAAGAGGCCGGACTGCTCGGTGGAGGTAGTGGAAGCCACCACCAGGGTTTCCTCGGCGACGGCCGTACCGGCCAGCAACGCAGCGGCGGCGGTCAGGGAGAGGATCAGCGATCGAAGGTAATGCGCCAAGGCATTTCTCCTTGCAGGTAGGCCCGGGCGGCGGGCGATTGGGGACGGGCGAAGAAGGCGTTGGCCGGCACGTGCTCCTGCACCTTGCCCTCCGCCAGGAAGACGATGTCGTCGGCCAGACGGGTGGCCTGGCCGAGATTATGCGTGGTCATGAGGATCTTGGCACCCTCGGTGCGGATCTCGCGGATGATGCGCTCCACCGCCTCGGTGGCGCCGGGGTCGAGGCTGGCGGTGGGCTCGTCGAGCATGAGGAGGCGCGGCTGCATGATCCAGGCCCGGGCCAGGGCCAGGCGCTGGCGCTCGCCGCCGGAAAGAAGGCGGGCGCTGTCCTTGGCGCGGCTTGCCAGACCCACCCGTTCGAGGACGGCGTGGGTGCGGCGTTCCACTTCCCCCGGCGGCAGCCCCTGGGGCCGCAAGGCGAAGGCGACGTTGGCGAAGACGGAGAGGCGCAGCAGCATGGGCTGCTGGAAGACCATGGCCAGGCGGCCGCTGGGCACGGGGTTGCCGCCCCAGTCGATGACACCGCGGCGGGGCGCCAGGAGCCCGGCCAGGAGCCGCAGCAGCACCGTCTTGCCGGCGCCGTTGGGGCCGAGAAGGAGGGTGATGCCCTCGCCGGAGAGTTCCAGGTCGACACCATCGAGCACTGCCTTGCCGTTGGGCTGGAAAGCGAGGTCAGCCAGGCGCAGGGGGAACATCAGCCGTACCTCCGCGTCGCCCAGGCCCGCAACTGGTAGGCCCCGGCGTTGAGGGCCAGGATCACCGCCATGAGGACGATGCCCAGGGCGATGGCGAGCGGCAGGTCGCCCTTGCTGGTTTCCAGGGCGATGGCGGTGGTCATCACCCGGGTGAAGCCGTCGATGTTGCCGCCGACGATCATCACCGCCCCCACCTCCGACATCGCCCGCCCCAGCCCGGCCAGGGTGGCGACAGTCAGCGAGAAACGGCAGTCGGCCAGCAGCAGGAGGGTGCTCTGCCAGCGGGAAAGGCCGATGAGGTGCAGTTCCGGCGCGTATTCCCGCCAGGCGTCCTCGACGATCTGGCGGCTCACCGCAGCGATGAGCGGCACCACCAGCACCGTCTGGGCGAGGATCATGGCGGTGGGAGAGAAGAGGATACCGAACTGGCCGAAGGGCCCGGAACGGGAGAGGAGCAGATAGACCAGCACCCCCACCACCACCGAAGGCAGGCCCATGAGGGCGTTGATGACGACGATGACCCCGCTGCGGCCGGGAAAGCGCGACACCGCCAGCCAGGCCCCAAGCGGCAGGCCCAGGCAGGTGCCGATGAAGAGCGCCGTCAGGCTGACCCGCAGCGACAGCCCCACCACCTCCAGGAGGCGATGATCCAGGCTGCCGAGCAGGCGGATGGCGTCGGAGAGGGTGGCGTACATGGGGTGGGGAGGATAGCATTTTGTGGGGATTTGGGCTTTTGCGGGGCGGGCTTGGTTGTTGATGTGCAGCTTTTCGCCTTGACGGCGTGCAACCCATCAGTCGATGAATCCGAAAGCAAGAAAACACCCCCCAACCCCATGCGATAATCCCCCGGCGGTCAGTGTACCGCCCCATGAGAATCCGGCGCCCCGGCGCCAAGTAAGCCGCCTCGACATCCGCGGGGCGGTGGCTGCAGTCAAACCGGAGAAGACCATGACCCGTTCCGCCTCGCGCCGCCTGGCGCTGAAGGGCGCGCTGGCCTGTGCCGCCGCGCGGTCCCTCGCCCCCCTCCCTGCCCTCGCCGAAGACGTCCTGCGCGTTTCCGCCATTCCCGACGAGGCGCCCACCGAACTGCAAAGGAAGTTCGCTCCCCTGGGCAAATACCTGGAAGCCCAGACCGGCCTGAAGGTGGTGTTCACGCCGGTGTCAGACTACGCCGCCGTGGTCGAATCCCTGGCCACCAAGAAGATCGACCTCGCCTGGCTGGGGGGCTTTACCTACGTTCAGGCCAAGTTGCGCACCAACGGCACCGCCATCCCCATCGCCCAGCGGGAGGAGGACGCCAGGTTCACCTCCAAGTTCATCACCGCCGACCCCGCCATCAAGTCCCTGGCCGACTTGAAGGGCCGCACCTTCGCCTTCGGCGCCCCGTCCTCCACCTCCGGCAGCCTGATGCCGCGCTTCTTCCTGCAGCAGGCCGGGCTCAATCCGGAGAAGGATTTCAAGGCCGTCGCCTTCTCCGGTGCCCATGACGCCACCGTCGCCTTCGTCGCCGCCGGCAAGGCCGAGGCCGGGGTGCTCAACGCTTCCGTCTGGGACAAGCTGGTCGAAGCCAAGAAGGTCGATCCCGACAAGGTCCGCGTCTTCGCCACCACGCCCCCCTATTTCGATTACAACTGGACGGTGCGGGGCGACCTCGACCCGGCGCTGGTCAAGAAGCTCACCGACGCCTTCCTGAAGCTCGACCCCAACAACCCGGAGCACAAGGAAATCATGGCCCTGCAGCGGGCCTCGAAGTTCATCCCGACCCGGAAGGAGAACTACGACGGCATCGAGAAGGCCGCCCACGCCGCCGGCCTCCTGAAGTGAGGCGCGGGTGAGCTTTCGCCTGGCCGGCGTCGGCCTCACCCACGCCAGCGGCTTCACCGCCCTGGCCGACATCGGGCTCGCCGCCGCCCGGGGCGAGCAGATCGCCCTTATCGGCCCTTCCGGCGCCGGCAAGACGACGCTCTTGTCGGTGCTGGGCACTGCCCTGGCGCCCACCACGGGGCAGGCGGAAATCCTGGGCGCCATCCCGGCCCGCCTGGCGGCCGGGGAACTGCGCCGGCTGCGAGGCCGCATCGGCACCATCCACCAGGCGCCGCCCATTCCCGGGCGGCAGCGGGCGGTGACGGCGGTGTTGGCCGGCAGGCTCGGCCAGTGGCCGGCCTGGAAGGGCATCGCCTCGCTGCTCTATCCCGTGGACGTGGCCGGCGCCCGCGCCGCCCTGGCCCGGCTGGACCTCGCCGACAAGCTCTTCCAGCGCTGCGACCGCCTCTCCGGCGGCCAGTTGCAGCGGGTGGGCATCGCCCGGGTGCTCTACCAGGCGCCCGAACTGATCCTCGCCGACGAACCCGTCTCCGCCCTCGATCCGGCCCTGGCCCTGGCCACCGTCCGCCTGCTCACCGAGGGGGCCCGGCAGCGCGGCGCCACCCTGGTCGCCAGCCTGCATGCGGTGGACCTGGCGCTGAGCTGCTTCCCGCGCCTCGTCGGCATCAAGGCCGGCCGCATCGCTTTCGACCTGCCGGCGGCGGAAGTGTCCGAGGCCCTGCTGCACGACCTCTACGCCAGCGAAGGCGAAGCCCTGCCCACCCTGGCCACGGAACAACGGCTGGCGGTGCAGGCGGCGGCCAACGACGCGGCGACGCGGGCGGCCTGCTGCTGAGGGCTGGCCAGTGGCCTATTCCGCCAGCTCGATGGCGTTGAGGCTGCTGAAATGGTCGGTCCACAGGGGTACCCCGGGGATGTCCGGGTCTTCCTCCCGTAGCAGGACGCCGGCGTCGCTGAATACTTGCCGATTGAGGGAGGGGTAGCGGGCCAGGTAGGTCTGGTCGTCGGTCATCACGAAGTAGTGGTTGCGCCGGATCTGGCGGTCCATGTCCTCGGCCTGGTATTTGTGGCGGTAGCCCATGCCCAGCGCCTCCGCCTGGCGGCGCACCACCGGGTAGAGGTTGAGGTAGCTGTTGGTGATGTGGATGACGATGAAGCCCCCGGGTTTGAGGTGCTGCTTGTAGATGGCGAAGGCCTCCCGGGTCAGCAGGTGCACCGGCACCGAGTCGCCGGAGAAGGCGTCGAGGACGATCACGTCGTACTGCTCGTCGGCGGGCAGGGCCTCCAGCTTGAGGCGGGCGTCGCCGAGGATGTGGCGCTGGCTGCCGGCCTGACAGGCGGCCAGGTTGTCGAACCACTGCCGGGCCACCCGCAGCACTTCCGGGTTGATCTCGTAGAAATCGTAGTGGTCGCTAGGCCGCGCGTAGTTGGCCAGGGTGCCGGCCCCCAGGCCGACGATGGCGACCCGCAGGCTGGGGTGGCGCGCCATGGCGTAGGCCAGGGTCTCGCCGGCGCCGCTCTCCCGCGAGTAATAGGTCACCGGCTGCCGGCGCCTGGCAGGGTCGAGGTACTGCATGCCATGGATGATCTGCCCGCTGTAGAAGATGCGCTGGTTCTCCGCCGCGTCCCGCCGGTAGCGCCGCTCCACCACTGACACCGAGCCGTAGAAATTGCGTGCCTGATGGATGACCAGGGAGACGTACTCGTCATTGGCGCGGCCGCGCAGGCTGAGGGGGTCCTCGCAGTAGAGCACCAGGGCCGAAACCGCCGCGGCTCCCAGGCCCACCGCCAGGAACCCCCGCTGCCGGCGGGCAGGCCCGGCGGCAGGCGCGGCGTTGGCGCCGGACGCCGGCCAGCGGCCGGCAAATTCGGAGCGGAGAATGATGCTGGCCAGCACGACGGCGGCCACCAGGCACAGGGACCACTCGTAGTAGTCGGCGAAGAAATGGGTGGCGACCAGGGCCACGAACAGCCCGCCGCAGGCCCCGCCGACCGACATCAGAAGATAGAACTCGGTGAGGAAGCGCGGGTTTTCCGGGCGCAGGCGGTACAGCTCGCCATGGCTCAGGAAGCAGATGAGGAACATCGTCCCGAAGTGGGCCCAGCGCATCTCCGTCAGGCTGTAGTCGGGGTCCAAGCCGAACCAGGCGGGAATCTCGTGGCGGCCGCTGAGCAGCACGATGGCTGCCAGGCAGAGGGCGGCGGTGAGCCCGCGCCGGTACCAGCGGGAATGGTCGAAGCAGACGATGAAGGTGAGGAGGTAGAGACTGAGGGTGGCGATCCACAGCCGGGGTTCCGGGGCGATGTCGTGGCTGACGTGGTCGGTGGTGGCGATGAAGGCCAGGGAGGCCAGGGCCGGCAGCGCCACCCAGGCCAGGCGCCGCCAGGCCGACGGCTTCGCCAGGACGGCGGCGTTGGGCGCCGCCGGGGTGGCTCCCGCGACGACGGTCGGGGGCGGGGCGCGATGGCGGACCCGCCAGGTGACGGCGGCGCAGAGGACGGCGAACAGCCAGAAACCCGCCGTCCAGAATCTTCCCAGCTGCTGTGTCTCGAAAAAGGGTTCGAAGAGATAGGGAAAGGAGAGCAGGGCGAGAAAGGAGCCGGCGTTGGACAGGGCGTAGAGGCGGAAGGCGGCGGCGCCGACCGAAGAGCGGGCGAACCAGTACTGGATCAGCGGCCCGGTGGTGGCGAGGCAGAAGTAGGGCAGCCCGACGCTCAGTCCCAGCAGCATCAGTATCTTGGCTACCGGGTTTTCGTCGCCGGTGGGCTTGAGGGCCGCGCCGGGCACGACGAAAACGGCCAGGGCCGAGGCGACCAGGAGCAGGCCGATGTGGATGGCGGCCTGCACCGGCGGCGAAGCGCGCCGGGCCAGCAGATGGGCGTAGAAATAGCCGCCGCAGAGCACGCACTGGAAGAACAGCATGGCCGTGGTCCATACCGACGGACTGCCGCCGAACCAGGGCAGGATGAACTTGCTGATCAGCGGCTGGACCTGGAAGAGGAGATAGGCGCTGAGGAAAATGGTCAGCGCGAAGAGGGCGATCAGCCTGCGCCTGTCCGGTGTCGTCGTCGATACCGCCATGGAAACCCCTTCCGCCGTTGGAATGCCGTTTCCTGCCTGAACCTGGCCTCTTTGCCAATGGCAGTTGAATACCGGAGGTTACACGCCTGGGGGAAAACGGGAAGCCCCTGCGTCGAGGCCGGCTTTGCCCTGGTTCCCGAGGTTGACGGAAAGGCGG
The DNA here is from genome assembly GCA_036732025.1 of Rhodocyclaceae bacterium. Lineage (GTDB taxonomy): Bacteria > Pseudomonadota > Gammaproteobacteria > Burkholderiales > Rhodocyclaceae > SSSZ01. The sequence continues at coordinate 12,403 of DAINDE010000005.1, read as the reverse complement.
AAACCGATGCCCCCCGGGCGGCGTGTTGCCAGACGGAAATAATCGGCAGTCACCTCTAACTTTTGGCGTACCCAGTCGCCAATTCTTATACACTGAAGTCGTCACCCCCGCTGGCGCCGGCACCAGATTGTGTTTCTTCCCCATGTCCGCGACGACCGCCCCTTCTTCTTGTCGACCCTGACGGCAGGTCCCGGGCAGCGGCGCCTGGCCGTCGCCGCCGTCGCTCTTTCCCTGATTATCTTTGGCTGCCTGGCACCATTTGCCAAGGTGCAACTGCCGGTCATCTGGGCGTTCATCCCGAGCTATGAGGCGTGGCTGGTGGCCACCGACATCGTCACCGCCGTTCTTCTGTTTAATCAGTATCTTGGCTATCGCTGCCGGGGGGTTTTCCTGCTCGCCTGCGGTTACCTGTTCACGGCCGGCATGACCATCGCCCATGCTCTCACCTTCCCCGGCCTTTTCGCGCCTGGGGGCCTGCTGGGAGCCGGCCCCCAGAGCACGGCGTGGCTGTACATGTTCTGGCACGGAGGCTTCCCGTTGTTCGTCATCGCTTACGCCCGAAGCAAGGATCCGGAGGGAGCGCTGGCCGCAAAGGAGGGGCGGATACTGGCGCCCATGGCCTTCGCCTTGGTCGCCATCGTGGGCGCCGTCAGCAGCCTGACGGCGCTGGTCACCGGCGGCCAGCACCTGTTGCCCGCCATCATGGAGGGCCATCGCTACACCCCGACGATGATCACCGTGGTGAGCACGGTCTGGCTGCTCAGCGCCGTCGCCCTGTTCACCCTCTGGCGCCGGCGCTCCCACTCGGTGCTCGACTTGTGGCTGATGGTGTCGATGTGCGCCTGGCTCATCGATATCGCCCTTTCCGCCGTGCTCAACCAGGGACGCTATGACCTCGGTTTCTACGCCGGCCGGATCTACGGCCTGCTGGCCGCCAGCTTCGTGCTGCTGGTGCTGCTCACCGAGAGCGGCATGCTCTACAGGAAGCTGGTCCAGTTGACGGAGGCCCTGCAAAGGCTTACTACTCAGGATGCCCTGACCGGCATCGCCAACCGGCGCGCCTTCGACCACGCGCTCGGGCTGGAGTGGCACCAGGCCCGGCGCAGCGGCCTGCCTCTTTCCCTGATGATGATAGACATCGACCATTTCAAGGCCTTCAACGACCGTTACGGTCATCTCGAAGGCGACCGATGCCTGCGCGCGGTGGCCCGCGCGCTGCAGGCCGGCGCCGTCCGCACCACCGATCTGGTGGCCCGCTATGGCGGCGAGGAATTTGCCGTGCTGCTGCCCCTGACCGACGCCGAAGCGGCGCTGCACCTGGCCGAGCGTCTGCGCAGCGCGGTGGAGGACCTGGCGATCGGCAACGAGGCATCCGGGAACGGTCGCGTCACCATCAGCGTCGGCGTTGCTTCCATGCATGCTCCTTGGCCGCAGGCCTTGTCCCTCGACGACGGCGCCCTGCGGGGCAGCGCCGCCCTGGTCGAAATGGCGGACCAGGCCCTGTACGCTGCCAAGGCGGCGGGGCGCAACCGGGTGATGGCCTACCGCGATGCCGGCTGACCGCGACCCCGCCGCCCGCGTCCGCCTCACCGGCGCCCTGGCCGCGCTGGCCATCCTCTGGCCCCTCTTCCAGGTCGCCCAGGTCAAGCCCGGGGCCTTGTTCGACCCGGCCAACCTCAAGGTCATCGGCCATTTCCTGGCCGGCTTCCTGCCGCCGGAGACCGGCGCCGAGTTCCTCGGCTACCTGGGCAGGGCAACCCTGGAAACCCTGGCCATCGCCACCGCCGGCATGGCGCTGGCCTTCCTGGTCGCCGTGCCACTGGCCTATCTCGCCAGCGGCGCCGGGCGGGAAAAGGTGGCGCTCAACCCGGCCACCCGGGCCCTGCTGGTGGTGCTGCGGGGCATCCCGGAACTGGTGTGGGCCCTGGTCTTCGTGCGGGTCTTCGGACTCGGGCCGGCGGCCGGGGTGCTGGCCCTGGGGCTCACCTACGGCGGCATGCTGGCCAAGGTCTATGCGGAAATCCTCGAATCCGTCGATGCCCGCCCGGCGGCGGCCCTGCGCCGCAGCGGCGCCGGCCGGCCCGTCGCCATCCTCTACGGACTGCTGCCCCAGGCGGCGGGGGAACTGGTGTCCTACACCGTCTATCGCTGGGAGTGCGCCATCCGCGCCTCGGTGGTGATGGGCTTCGTCGGCGCCGGTGGCCTCGGCCAGCTCATGGACCAGGCCATGAAAATGCTCAACGGCGGCGAGGCGGCCACCATCCTTGCCACCTTCGTGCTTCTCGTCTTCGCCGCCGACGGCCTTTCCGGCTGGCTGCGCCGTCGCCTGGAGCGGGCGCCAGCGCAGCGTCCGGCCCCCTTTGGCGCCGTCGCCACCGGGCTCGTCAGCGGCCTCCTGGCCGCCATCGTCGGCAGCTATCTGTTCCTCGATATCGACCTCGGCGCCCTGTTCGCCCGGGAGGCAGCCGGGGCCATCGGCGATTTCCTGGCCGGCTTTTTCCCGCCGGACCTATCGGCGGAGTGGTTGCAGCGGGTGGCCAAAGGCACCTGGGAAACCCTGGCCATTTCGGCGGTGGGCACCCTGCTGGCGGCGGTCGCCGGTCTCTTGCTGGCGCTGCCGCGGCGGCGGGGGCCGTTCACCTTCGTCCTCAACCTGCTGCGCTCGGTGCCGGAACTGGTGTGGGCCACCCTCACCGCCCTCGCCGTCGGCCTCGGTCCTTTCGCCGGCGCCCTGGCCCTGGCCCTGCATACGGCTGGCGTCCTCGGCCGCCTCTATGCCGAGGCCCTGCAGAACGTCCCGGCACAGCCCAGACGGGCCCTGGAACTGGCGGGATCCGGGGGCAGCGTGGCCTTCCTCTACGGTACCCTGCCGGCGGCCCTGCCGCAGCTGGTGGCCTACACCCTCTACCGCTGGGAAATGAACATTCGCATGGCGGCCATTCTCGGCTTTGTCGGTGCCGGCGGGCTGGGGCAACTGCTCTACTTCGAACTGTCCCTGTTCCACTACGCCCAGGCGGCGACGGTGATTGCTGCCATGCTGCTCCTCTCGGTCGCGGTCGACTGGAGCAGCGGCGCCTTGCGGCGGTCGCTGGGGTGAGTTGACCAAGACTCGCTATAGAGCAGGTTGCTCCGTCTTGAATTATGCAAAATGGGTAATAGAATGAGCGATTTTGTTCAGGAGATTGAACGAATGCCCTTTGTATATGCCGATGTTGACGACCTTGAGGGCACTTCCAAGGTTGGTGGTAAGCAGTGCGTTGCACTTTTGCAGCATTATTCGAAGCTTCCCCAAACACTCCTCTGGAAGGAGGGCGCGAACGTGGTCGGGAATCTTTCCACCAAGAAAGGCACGGCGATCGCTACCTTTTCTGACGGCAAGTATCTGAATAACGGCACCGGTAACCATGCCGCCTATTACGTCTCGCAAGATGCCGCTGGTATTGTGGTCATGGATCAATGGCGCAGTGACGTGCAGAAACCTACCGTCTCTACCCGCTATCTTCGCCGCAAGGGGCGCTCAGCGAAGGGGGAGTTGATAGACCCGAGCAACAACGCCGATGCGTATTCGGTAATTGAATAGAGTGAGACTATGAGACGTTTAGTTTGCCGGGGCATTTCCGTAACGGCCTGCCTTTTATCCGGAGTGGTATGGGCGGAAACAAGCTACCTCTGCCCCGAGACCGCCCGGCTGGAATCCGCGGTCGTGGCCCCGGCGTCGCTGCCCGAAGGGTTTGCGCTGGCGGCGAGGAAAGAGCCGATCCGCCTGAGCGGCATTTCCGTGTTCGATGGGCCGCCGGAGCGTAACGCAGTCCTGATTCCCGCTGCTGAACGGGGCGACTTGCGTCGGAAGGAAACGGTTTTCCTGTGGAAATTCGAGGGCAGCTATCCGGAAGGCAAATATGTTTCCTGCGACTATGCGCAGGGCGTCTTGCACCTCCACGTCCGCGTGGCGGAGGCGGTGACGCAATGCGAGGCCTTCACCGCTCGCAAGAAGCCCCACGACACGCTGACCGCCCGCTTCGTTTGCCGCTAGCCGACGGGGCTTCTTGAGGCGCATCAACGCACCCCGGGTATAGCCGAGTAAAATACTCGGCAATTGCGTTTCCCGGAGTGCAGCCATGTCCGATCGTCCTGATGCCGATGCCCTTCGCGCCGCTCTGCGGCGGGTGGTGGACCCCGAGGTGGGGGTGAATATCGTTGATTTGGGGCTGGTCTATCGCCTCGAATCACGGCCGGAAGGAGTGGCGATCGATCTCACCATGACTTCGCCGGCCTGCCCCCTGGGGGATGTGATTATCGACGACATCCACGTCGCCTTGGCGCCGCTGCTGCCGGAAGGCGAACAGGCGGCCGTGACGCTGGTCTGGGAGCCGCCCTGGGACCCGTCCATGATCAATCCTGAAACCAAGCTGAAGCTTGGCTGGTGAGGCTTTCGTGGCAGACCTGAAGCCGGCGGGCCGGCTGCCCCTCCTCATCCTCGGCATGCTGGCCCTGGTGGTCGGCACCCTGGCCGGTCTGGCGCGCCTGGGCTGGGCGGTGCCGGCGCCGGCGGCGGCCCAGGCCGGTGCCCATGGCGCTTTGATGATCGCCGCCTTCTTCGGCACGGTGATCAGCCTGGAGCGGGCGGTGGCCCTGGCCCGGCTGTGGGCTTACCTGGGACCGGCCTGCGCCGGATTGGGCGGCCTGGCACTGTTGGTGGGCGCACCATCGCTTGTCGGACCTGGCCTACTGGTGGTGGCCGCCGGAATTCTGGTGGCGGGCAGTGGCGTGGTCATCGGTCGCCTGCTGGCGCCCTTCACCGTCGTCCTGGCCCTGGGGGCCGGCGCCTGGCTGGTCGGCAACCTGATTTGGCTGGCAGGGGGCGATATCACCGCTGCGGTCCCCTGGTGGCTGGCGTTCCTGGTGCTCACCATCGCCGGTGAGCGGCTGGAACTGACGCGTTTCCTCCCCACGCCGCAGGCGGCGAAACGCCTGTTCCTGGCCCTCGTGGCCCTCGTCCTCGGCGGTGCTGCCCTGGCGCTGATTCGGCCGGATGCGGGGTTGCGCCTATTCGCCGGCGGCCTGCTGGCTCTGGCCCTGTGGCTGCTGCGCTACGACATCGCCCGTCGCAACGCCGGGCAGGGGGCGCTGACTGGCTACATCGCCCGTTGCCTGCTTTCCGGCTACGGCTGGCTGCTGGCCGCCGGCCTTCTCGGGCTCGCCGGCGCCTTCCTGCCCGGCCATCCCTGGCGCGACGCCGCCCTGCACGCGGTGGGCCTGGGCTTCGTCTTCGCCATGGTCTTCGGCCACGCCCCCATCATCTTTCCCGCCGTGGCCCGCGTGAAGATTCCCTACCATCCGGCCTTCTACCTGCCCCTGGCGCTCCTGCACCTGGCCCTGCTCGCCCGCTGCCTCGGCGTCTTCGCCGACGACCTGGCCCTGCGGCAGGGGGCGGCCGTCGCCAACGGGGCGGTGCTGCTGTTGTTCATCGTCATCATGCTGGCCAGCGTGGTCCGGGGCCGGCAAACCCCTGCGAGGAGATCGCCATGACAGAAAATGCCCTTGGTGGAGTCGACAGCCTGCTTGTCGAGCAGATGGCGGAAGCGCTCATCTACGCCGACCGGGAAGGCGTCATCCGGCGCTGGAACGCCGGGGCGGAGGCGGTGTTCGGCTTCACCGCCGACGAGGCCCTCGGCCAAAGCCTCGACCTCATCATTCCGGAACGGCTGCGGGAGGCCCACTGGCGGGCCTTCGACGCCGCCCTGGCGCGGGGGGCGGCGCAGCACGGACGCATCTCCCGCATCACCAAGGCCCTGACCCGGCCGGGCGAAACCATCTACGTGGACATGAGCTTCGCCGTGGTCTGCGACGAAACGGGGGCAGCCATCGGCTCCGTGGCCGTGGCGCGGGAAGCCTCCGCCCGCTACCGGGAGGAGCAGGCCCTGCGGCGGCGCCTCGCCGAACTGGAGGCGGCGGCCGGCGGGGGCTGAGGGTCTCAGCCCTCGATCTTGAGGATCTCGACGGCGGCCAGGGGAACCTGGTAGTCGGCGGCGAGCTGGGCCCGGGCCAGTTCCTCGACGGCGGTACCATCGCTGACGCTGAGCCGGCGGGCGCCGGTGAATTCCCGGGGCAGGCCGGCCCGATCCTGGGTAAGGCGGTAATGGATTTTTACGTTCATGGCTGTTCTTCCTGAGATTGCTGGTATTTTTTGGCGAGCAGTATAGCCATGTGACTTTTAGGGTCTATTGTGGTTTTCCACTAGTCGGGGAATGAGACATTTTGTCTGCGGCGCCGCCGAATCTGGACAAAATGTCCACTTCGCCGCCACCCCTGCCCTGGCAATTCACCAATGTTCAAGGGTTTGCACCCCATGGCACGGAGGTTGCGCTGGTCCTTCATTGCGACACTGGGTCGCATCGAGAGAGGATCAACACAATGAACGTTACACGGCGACAGTTCTTCCGGGTCTGCGCCGCCGGGCTGGGGGGGTCGTCCATCGCCATGATGGGGTTCTCGCCCACCGCCGCCCTGGCGGAAGTACGGACCTTCAAGCTCGCCCGTGCCACCGAGACGCGGAATACCTGTCCGTACTGCTCGGTGTCCTGCGGCGTGCTCATCTACTCCACCGGCGACAAGTCCAAGAACGCCCATGCGGAGATCATCCACATCGAAGGCGACCCGGACAACCCGGTGAACCGCGGCACCCTGTGCCCCAAGGGCGCCGGCCTGAAGGACATGGTCCACAGCGCCAACCGCCTCAAGTGGCCGGAAGTGCGTGAGCCGGGCAGCAGCGATTGGAAGCGCATTTCCTGGAACGAGGCCTTCGAGCGCATCGCCAAGCACATGAAGGCCGACCGTGACGCCAATTTCGTCGCCCAGAACAAGGACGGCGTCACCGTCAACCGCTGGACGAGCACCGCCTTCCTCGCTTCTTCCGCAGCACCGAACGAGACCGGCTACCTGACCGTGAAGACCCTTCGCGCGTTGGGGATGACCTCGATCGATACCCAGGCGCGCATTTGACACGCTCCCACGGTGGCCAGTCTGGCTCCGAGTTTCGGGCGTGGTTCGATGACCAACCACTGGGTGGACATCAAGAACGCTGATCTGATCTTCGTCATGGGCGGCAACCCCGCCGAAGCCCACCCCTGCGGCTTCAAGTGGGTGATCGAGGCGAAGAAGAACCGCAAGGCCAAGCTCGTGGTCGTGGACCCGCGCTTCAACCGCACCGCGTCGGTGGCGGACTTCTATGCGCCGATCCGTCCCGGCTCCGACATCGCCTTCCTGGGCGGCGTCATCAATTACCTGCTGAGCAACGACAAGATCCACCACGACTACGTGAAGGCGTACACCAATGCGTCCTTCCTGGTGAATGAAGGCTACACCTTCGAGGACGGCATCTTCGCCGGCTACAGCGACGAGAAGCGCAGCTACGACAAGGCCACCTGGAGCTACCAGCTCGGCCCCGACGGCTTCGCCAAGGTCGATGACACCCTGCAGGATCCCCATTGCGCCTTCCAGCTGCTCAAGGCCCACTACGCCCGCTATACGCCGGACGTCGTGGCCAAGGTCTGCGGCACGCCCAAGGACGCCTTCCTCAAGATCTGCGAGATGATCGCGGAGACGGCGGCGCCCAACAAGACGATGACCAATCTCTATGCGCTGGGCTGGACCGAGCACTCCGTCGGTTCCCAGAACATCCGCTGCATGGCCATCATCCAGCTCCTGCTCGGCAACATGGGCATGGCCGGGGGCGGCATCAACGCCCTGCGCGGCCACGCCAACGTCCAGGGCATCACCGACTTCGCCCTCTACGCCCAGAACCTGCCGGGCTACCTGCCGCCGCCCACGGACGCCGACCCGGACCTGAAAACCTTCCTGGAGAAGAAGACGCCGAAGATGCTGCGCCCGGGCCAGATGAACTACGGCCAGAACCTGTCCAAGTGGTATGTCAGCCTGCACAAGGCCTGGTGGGGCGATGCGGCGAACAAGGACAACGGTTTCGCCTACGACTTCATGCCGAAGCTGGCCGGCGCCTCCGACGTGCTGTCGATCTTCGACCAGATGTACCAGGGCAAGATCAATGGCTTCCTCTGCCAGGGCTTCAATCCGCTGGCTTCCGTCGCCAACAAGAAGAAGGTGGGCGACGCGCTGGCCAAGCTGAAGTACATGGTGGTCATTGACCCGCTGGCCACCGACACCTCCGAGTTCTGGAAACCCTACGGTGAGTTCAACGAGGTCGACCCGAGCAAGGTCCAGACGGAAGTCTTCCGCCTGCCGGCCACCCTCTTCGCCGAAACGAGCGGCAGCTTCACCAACTCCGGCCGTGTCATCCAGTGGCGCTGGAAGGCCGCCGACGGTCCCGGCGACGCCAAGGACGACACCGAAATCCTGGCCACCCTCTTCCTCCGGCTGAAGGAGATGTACGCCAAGGACGGAGGGGCCTATTCCGAACCCATCCAGAAGCTGACCTGGGCCTACCGCATCCCCAACAAGCCCTCGCCGGAAGAACTGATGATGGAGTTCAACGGCAAGGCCCTGGCCGACGTCACCGATCCCAAGGACCCGACCAAGGTGCTGGTGAAGGCCGGCGAGCAGTTGCCGAGCTTCGCCATGCTGCGTGACGACGGTTCGACCACCTGCGGCAACTGGATCTACTGCGGCGTCTGGTCCCAGGCCGGCAACAACTCGGCGCGGCGCGACAACAGCGATCCCTCGGGCCTCGGCCAGACCCTCAACTGGGGCTTCGCCTGGCCGGTCAACCGGCGCATCCTCTACAACCGCGCCTCCTGCGACCTCTCCGGCAAGCCGTGGGATCCCAAGCGGACCGTGCTCAAGTGGCTGGGCGACAAGTGGGGTGGCAACGACGTTCCCGACATGCGCCCGGACGCCAAGCCGGAAGAGAACGTCATGCCCTTCATCATGACCGGCGAAGGGGTGGGCCGCCTGTTCAGCCTCGGCCTGATGAACGAGGGGCCGTTCCCGGAACACTACGAACCCTTCGAGACGCCGCTGGAAGCCAACCCCCTGCATCCGAAGAACCCCAAGGCCACGAGCAATCCGGCCGCGCGGGTGTACAAGGGTGACATGGAGGCCTTCGGCAAGGCCAAGGACTTCCCCTACGTGGCCACTACCTACCGCCTGACCGAGCATTTCCACTACTGGACCAAGCAGAGCCTCATCAACGCCATCATGCAGCCGGAACAGTTCGTGGAAATCGGCGAGGAACTGGCCAAGGAGAAGGGCATCGCCGCCGGCGACAAGGTCAAGGTGCGCTCCAACCGGGGCTTCATCCGGGCGGTGGCGGTGGTGACCAAGCGCATCAAGGCCCTGGAAGTGGACGGCAAGAAGGTCCACACCATCGGCATCCCGACCCATTTCGGGTTCAAGGGGGCGACCAAGCCGGGCTTCATCACCAACACCCTGACCCCCTACGTGGGCGACGCCAACACCCAGACGCCGGAATACAAGGCGTTCCTGGTCAACATCGAGAAGGCGTAAAGGAGAACTGTCATGGCACTGCAATCGCTAGACATCAAACAGCGCTCCGCCACCACTACGCCGCCGCCCCAGGCCCGGCATACGGTGGAGGTTGCCAAGCTCATCGACGTCTCCGCCTGCATCGGCTGCAAGGCCTGCCAGGTGGCCTGCATGGAATGGAACGACGTGCGCGAGGAGGTCGGCAACTGCCACGGCGTCTACGACAATCCGATGGACCTCACGGAGAACTCGTGGACGGTGATGCGCTATTCCGAGGTGGAGCAGAACGGCAAGCTGGAGTGGCTCATCCGCAAGGACGGCTGCATGCACTGCGCCGACCCCGGCTGCCTCAAGGCCTGCCCGGCCCCGGGCGCCATCATCCAGTACAGCAACGGCATCGTCGATTTTCACCAGGAAAACTGCATCGGCTGCGGCTACTGCGTCACCGGCTGTCCCTTCAACGTCCCCCGCATTTCCAAGAAGGACAGCAAGGCCTACAAGTGCACCCTGTGCTCCGACCGGGTGGCGGTGAACCAGGCGCCGGCCTGCGCCAAGGTATGTCCCACCGGCGCCATCCAGTTCGGCAGCAAGGAGGACATGAAGGATTACGCCGAGCATCGCATCGCCGACCTCAAGGAGCGGGGTTTCGACAAGGCCGGCCTCTACGACCCGGAAGGCGTCGGCGGCACCCACGTCATGTACGTGCTGCACCATGCCGACCAGCCGGCCCTCTACTCGGGCCTGCCGGCCAATCCGAGCATCAGCCCGCTGGTGGCGCTGTGGAAGGGCGTCTCCAAGCCCCTGGCCACCCTGGCCCTGGCCGGGGTCGCCCTGGGCAGCCTGTTCCACTACGTCACCAAGGGGCCGAACGAGGTTTCGAGGGAAATCGAAGACGAGATCGAAAAGGAGGATGTATGACGACCTATCCCCCGTCCCCTTTCCCGCGGAAAGGGGTGATTCCGGTTCAGCCGCTCTGCGGCTTCCTTGTCGTTGACTCGTCGCCTCCTTGGGGCGGCCCTACGGAGGCGACACCATGATCCGCGATCCCAAAGACCTGCAACGCTACACGGCGTCCGAACGGGCCAACCACTGGGTGGTGGGCATCAGCTTCATCCTGCTCGCCCTCTCCGGCCTGGCCTTCTTCCACCCGGCCTTCTTCCCGCTGACCCAGTTGTTCGGCGGCGGGGTCTGGGCCCGCATCCTGCACCCCTTCATCGGGGTGCTGATGGCCGTTTCCTTCCTGGCCATGTTCCTGCGTTTCCGGCACCTCAACGTGATGACGCCGGCGGACAAGGAATGGCTTTCCCGCGTCCGGCAAATGGTCGATGGCGACGACCACAACATGCCGGAACAGGGCAAGTACAACGGCGGCCAGAAGGCGCTCTTCTGGGCCCTGGCGCTGTGCATGCTGCTGATGACGGTGTCCGGCCTCCTCATCTGGCGCGCCTACTTCGGCTTCGACATCACCGTGGTGCGTCTGGGGGCCGTCGTCCATGCCGCCGTGGGCGCGGTGATGATCGCCCTCATCATGGTGCACATCTATGCCGCCATCTGGGTCAAGGGCACCATCCGCGCCATGTGGTACGGCACGGTGACCCGGGCCTGGGCACGGCAGCACCACCGGGGCTGGTACCGCCAGGTGACCGGCAAGTAAGTTTTGCCTTGCGTTTCGGGGGCACGGGGACGAACATCCCTGTGCCTCCATTTTTTTCACACGCCATGTCCTCGAAAATTTTCAGCATCACGCCGGCGGGCGACGTTCCCGCCATCCGCCTGCCCGACCCGGCCCGCCTCTTCCTCGACCGCGCCGAACGTTTCGATACCCTGGCCAAGGACCACAGCCTGGGCGAGTGGCTGGCCTTCCTCGGTCGCCTTTCCCGGGCCCAGCACGAAGCCCTGGCGGAACTCGCCGAGGTGGGCCTGCCCGATGCGGAGGAACTCGACCGCGCCCGCACCCACCGCATGCCGCCGCTCACCGCCGCCTCCTTCAAGCGTCCCGCCGCCTGGCGCGCCGCCCTCGGGCGCATCGTCGAAACGCTGCAGCCGGAGGCCCCCGAGGGCCTGCGCGACACCCTGGCGACCCTCCTCGTCACCAGCAGCGACGGCCTGGAGAAGCTGGCCGACCAGCTCCTCTCGGGCGAGCCGGACAAGAACGACCTGACCCGCCTGCCCCTGGTGGCCGCCGCCCTGCAGGTGCTGTTCACCCACCTCGCCGCCCAGCTCGACGCCGGTCGCCTGCCCGCCATGGAAGCCCGCAGCATCTGCCCCTGCTGCGGCAGCCTGCCGGTGGCCAGCATCGTGCGCGCCGACGGCCCCGTGGAAAACCTGCGCTACGCCCACTGCACCCTGTGCAACACCGAGTGGAACATCCCCCGCGCCACCTGCGTCATGTGCGGCGACGACGAGAAGGTCGCCCTGCACGAAATCGACGGCGACGACGGCATCGCCCGGGCGGAATCCTGCGACGCCTGCCACAGCTACCTCAAGATCATCTATCAGGGCCACAATGCCCACGTGGACCCGGTGGCCGACGACCTCGCCTCCATCGCCCTCGACATGCTGGTGGACGAAGCGGGCTTCGAGCGGGCCGGGCCGAACCTCTTGCTCATCGGGGCGGGCAGCGAGTAGCCTGGTGTCGAAGCACGCCCTGCCGTTCAGGCTGAGCCTGTCGAAGCCCATGGTGCACCGCCCTTCGACAAGCTCGGGGCGAACGGGTGATGCAGTCCATAAGTTGCGAAAGAAGTAATTCCCTTCCACGCTTTCTGCCCGGTCCGGGTGAAAACGATGACCTCACAAAAACTCCACCTCCCTTCCGTCGACCGCCTGCTCCAGTACCTGGGCGACGCCATCGACCGCCACGGCCGCCAGCCGGTCACCGCCTGCGTCCGCACCGAACTGGCCGCCGCCCGCGAAGGTGCCCGGGGCGGCTTGCCGCTGCCGGACG